>NZ_JAJBQV010000001.1 GCF_020539865.1 Megasphaera elsdenii
CACCTTTGACCGTGCTGGAACCGTCGACAGTCTGGTTATTCGTGACGTGGGAATCACCGGTAATCGTCGTATTGTGCAGATTCGTGTCACCGGATACGTTAAGGTTCGTCGTATTCGTTGTGCCGCCGACGGTCTGATCGCCTTTGACCGTCTGGTTCTTATCAATGGTGGAGGAATCCGTGACGTGCAGTTCTTTGGTCGTCGTTGTACCGCTTACGTTTTCATTACCGCCGACATTAGAATCACCTTTGACCGTGCTGGAACCGTCGACAGTCTGGTTATTCGTGACGTGGGAATCGCCGGTAATCGTCGTATTGTGCAGATTCGTGTCACCGGATACGTTGAGGTTCGTCGTATTCGTCGTGCCGCCGACGGTCTGATCGCCTTTGACCGTCTGGTTCTTATCAATGGTAGAGGAATCCGTGACGTGCAGTTCTTTGGTCGTCGTTGTACCGCTTACGTTTTCATTACCGCCGACATTAGAATCACCTTTGACCGTGCTGGAACCGTCGACAGTCTGGTTATTCGTGACGTGGGAATCGCCAGTAATCGTCGTATTGTGCAGATTCGTGTCACCGGATACGTTGAGGTTCGTCGTATTCGTCGTGCCGCCGACGGTCTGGTCGCCTTTGACCGTAGAAGAGCCGTCGGTTGTGGAATTGCCTTTCGTTTCGGAGCTACCGGTCGTCGTCTGATTACCATTGACCGTCTGGTCGCCGTCGACATTCTTAATCAAATCTTTGACAATCTGCTTCTGTTCATCACTAAGCGTACTGCCTTCTCCAAAGGGGGAAGTCCCTAAATCTACATAGTAATTAGTGTCATCTGAAATCCCTGTTTCATGATCAGACGAATGAGTAGAACCATAAAAATACCAATGGCCGGCTATTAAATTTTTTGATGTGGAGGAAGCATAGATTAATCTTTGAGTTGGTGCTCCAAAAGGAAAAGTTCCTCCCTGCAAATCCTGCAATGTAATATTATGAGTAGTACTCTTTGCATAAACTAAATTTATATTAAATAAGGAAACAAAGGTTAAGAAAAAATATAATATTTTCGATAAATTAAATTTAAATAAACTAATGCTTTGAGGTTTTGAATGGCTATGAGCCAGTTCGCTGACAACTTCATAGACGCCTTTCGTTTTATTGAAGATGACTTTATAAATCTTATTCATAACTTACATCCCTTCCTTTTTCATAAGAGAAATCCTGGATACTGGAAAAATGGTTCATACAAGCTGTGATGATTTCACCTCCCTGGATATTGAGGACCGTCCGGATAACGTCGATGATATAGTCGATACCCGCAATATAGGCGATGGCCTCGATGGGGATGCCGATGGCTGACCAGATGATGGCACAGTCCATGAGCGTCCCGCCGATGATACCGGGCGCACACATGAGAGCGATGATGGTCAGGAAAGCACAGACGATCAGCTGCTCCCACGACAGGGTGACATGGAAAATCGACGCGGCGAAGACGGTGTAGATCCCGACGCAGATACAGGACCCCATGCGGGTCAGTACGGCCGTAATGGGAATGAAGAAGTCGATGACGTCGGGATTCAGAGCCGTATGCTTCTTCAAGTTGGCGATTCGGGGAGCCATATAGGTCATGGAACCGCCGGCAATCGCTCCGATGATGTCCCCTAAGATGATGGTCTTGAAATAAGCGAAAGGCTTATCGACCTTGAACAGGAAGAGGAGCGGCAGGGAGCAGAAAGCCATATAGAGAGCAAGGCCAACGAGGAGCATGGCCGTCATCTGGATATACGCCGTGACGACACCGGACAGGTTCCTGGCAACGACGGGATATAAGAGGCAGAAAACGCCGAGTGGGGCCAGGTGCATGACCAAGTTGGCAATGCGGATACAGATTTGCTGGGCTGTCTCGAAACCATGGACGATACGTTCCTTTTCGTCGAGTTTCAGGCAGGCCAGGCCAATAAAGAAGGATAAGACGATAATCTGGAGCATGTTCCTCGAAGCGAGGGACTGGAACGGATTGACGGGGATGCAGTTACGGATGAACTCCAGCGCCGACGGGGCCGAGACGGCCTTGACGGCGGCATCGTCGATTTCAAAGGGAGCGACGGGCATGAGACTCATGAGCACGTAGCCCAGGGTAAAGCCGATGAGACACATGGCCGTCATGAGCAGCAGGAACCGGGAAGAAAGCCGGCAGAGCCGTTCGGCCCCCATCTGGACGGTAGCGGCCGTGATGGACACGAAGGCCAGGGGGACGACGAGCATTTTCAGGGCATCCATGAAGATGCCGCCGACCTGCTTCATGGAATAATCCAGAGCCGGCAGAGGGCCGAAGGCAACGGCCCCGACGATAGCCAGGACGACAGCGCCCATGAGCTGAATGGGGATACTGGGGACTTTCAGGAACTTACGCATCATCTTCACCCCTTACGTTGAGATATTTGTTCCAGAGCGGTATCTGCATGGCCTGTTCGATATCCCGGATGAGGATATCCGGGTCTTCAAGGCCGATGGAAAGCCTTGTGCAGATACCGGTCTTATAAAAGGCGTCACTGCGGAAGAAATCGGCGTTGCTGTAAGCACAGCCGAAGGTCCCGACGGTGACGAAATGCTGGAACCGGCTGCAAAAGTCCGGCTTCATGCCCAGCAGTGTGATGAGGCCGCCGACGCCGGGATAGCGGACGTTCAATCCGGCCGCTTTCAGCGTTTTGGCGATGAACCGGGCGGACCGGGTATGGCGTTCCATACGGAGACTCAGCGTTTCCAGCCCTTTCGAGACGTTGTATGCCGAGCGGGGATGGGCGATGTTGCCCCGGCGGGATACGACCCACATGATGGATTTCATGCCCGGTACGGCTGAGGGGACTTCCTTTTCATCGAGCCAAGCCATGGACGGCGCCAGCGCGATGCCGCCGGCGAAGGTGTCGCCCTGGCCGGTGACGAATTTGGTATACGATTCGACGACAATGTCGGCGCCGGCTTTCAGGGGATTCGAGTAATACAGGGACACGATGGAGTTATCCATCATGACGTAGGCCCCGTAACGATGGGCCATGTCGGAAATCGCTTTGACGTCCTTCCAGCTGCCAAAGATCGTCGGATTGTCCCCGCAGACGATGACCGGCTTTTCGGCCCCCTGGAGGGCTTGTTCCAGTGCCCCCATATCGTTGAGGTCAGGAAGCTGGATGTAATGGTAGCGGCACCAGTCCTGATGGTACTGAAGATTCTGCCGGAGCTCGAAGTAGGTTTCGTCATCGACGATGACCGTCCGAGGCTGGACGAGATCCAGTGCTGTATTAAGGGCTTCCAGGCCGCAGTTGCAGAGGATGACCTTCCAAGCCCCGTAAAGGGCACGGAGCTGCTCTTCCGTCTGGGCGACAGCCGTGTTATGTGTCCGTTTATAGCGCGTCGTTTCTGGATTGACGACGTTATAATCAAGCATCGGAAGCATTTAACCCACCTGCCCTTTCTTAGCGTCCCAGTCAGCGACGAGACGGTCGAAGTAACGCTGGAGTTCGGCGTTGTGGTTCGACTGGACCCTGGCGATGATGGGCTGTAACGCATAAGGCAGGGTCAGGACGTTGGCGACATCGACGACGTGGTAGCCGTGATGGACGTAATCCATGAACCGCTGGGTAATCCCCGGTTCCGCGAAATCAACGGCGAATGGTGAAGATTTAGGCTTTTCCAGTTTCTCTAAGTACGCCTTGATTTCATGATTCCGGATGGCAGACGGTGGGAAGAAGTTCTTGAGGCCCGATGCCCACTTAGTTTCACAGTTGTGGCAGACGCCGCACAGTTCTTCGCCATCGTAATCACAGGTCCAGGTGTGCTTGAAGAGGCCTTCATAACCCCAGCCGCGGATGATCGGCACCATGGCCATTTCAGTGATGCCCAGGATGGGGAAGGTGAACCCGCCCCAGAGGAGCTTTAATTCCGGGTCGGCCTGGGACGTATCCATATCGGCATAGCCGTCGGGCCGGAAATGGAACCGGAAGCCGTGTTCTTCCAGGAAAACCTGGGTCTTGCCCAATTTGAAACCCTGCTGGCGCCGTTTCAGCGTCGGCCCTTCGATGCAGTATTCAAGCTTCGGGAACAACATTGGCAGCTTCCCTAAGAAATGGAGCTGTCCAGGCATCAGCGGGGACGATTTCCACTTTTCAAAAGCCTGGTCAAAATTCTTGCTCTGTGGCAAATCCTTTTCCGTTAATCGGATAGGATTCAAAATACAAGCCTTTGTAGCTTTTTTCTGCCGGAGCAGGGGAAGAAGCGTATTTTGTGCCTGTATTTCCTTTTTCCAGTTCGTCCGGTCTGAGACACCTTCTTTATAAAAGTACACCGGTTGAACTTCTACCCCGTCCATGCGGGATAGCTGGCAGAGCCGAAACGTCGAGTCCCAGCCGCCGGTCCATAAGATATTTACGTGTTTCATAAGTGCTCCTTTTCCGCCAATGATGGCGTGATAAATCAAATATTTCTTTGTTGTAGAATTTTCTTAGCAGTGTGATACGTGTTTCTTTGTAGTAATAGTTTCAGATAAAGAAAAAATCATTTCGTAAGGATCCGGTGCGTAAGGACCGTCTCCGGAAATTCCGGTACATAGTATGTCATCTCGCCATATAAAGGGATATATTTCGTTTCGGGGTCCTTCCCGTCCGGGTGGTATATCGTCGAAAGTAAGACCTGTTGTGGCTCACCTTCATCACAATAGCTTTCCCCGTATTCATCTTTTTGTAACTTAAATCCAACTTGAACAGCCATAGGCTGAACGGCGTAAAAGTAAGGGAGAAAGCATCCTGATTTTTCAACGAGTTCTTCTATGACAATGGGTACGCGGGGAATCATTCCAGCGACCTTATCACTGAGGAACTTCCAGCACGGAGCATTTCGCGCCGGCAGTTCCTTCCAGGCCGAGACTCGAAGATCCTGGCAATACACGCCGTCATGGGGGAGGTGGATATAGTATTCAGGCTTCACGAAGCTATCCATAAACGGGGTTAACTTATCTTCCGGGATATCCTTCGTGTACCGGAAGACCGGTACCAGCCGGGACAGCCGCCCGACGTAGTATGAAACAGTTTCATAGTGATAAAAGACATTATCACAATCCGGCCCTTCATCTTCCGTAAGGACCCGGAGGAGGACCGGTTGGCCTATAGGCGGCAGGTCCGTGAGCCGATAGACCATATTCCAGCCGCGCGCCGTGAACTGATCGCCCGTAAGCGGGCATACGGGAGAGGGAAGGTACATACTAAGCTCCTTTCTGTGTACATAGCTGTCCTAATACGTCGGGCGCGGGAAGGGATGCCAGGCATGGACTTCCGGCGTGAGCAGTGTCTGGGGTCCGTCCGGTGTCTGGACGACCCAGAGCGGGACCCGCCGCGGCGTCGCCGCGATCCAGCCGGAAAACCTTCCGACGAGGTGGACCCGGCGTCCCTGTTCGATGAGTTCCAAGAGGACGTCCTGCCCGATCGGCGGGACGTTCGGTTCAGCGCTCCCCCAGCAGAGAATCTGCCAGGCTATGGGGGCTTCTTCTACTGCCTCCGGGCCCATTTCGTAGTCCCGGAGGGCATCCATCGGCGTCTTGACGCCCCCCGGTGCATCGGATGCCGTGTACGGCGCGTCCTCATACGATTGAAGGAGGTCTAAGGGCGTATTCTTAGGGGGGATGTATCTTGTTTCGTCATTCATGCGTTTCCGCTCCATTCGCGTTCGATGCCGTCAGGTACGTCTGGTACTTTTCCCATTCCTCTTCGGCATCCTTGAACTTGAACCAGTCCTCGATGAAGTGGTCCTTACGGCCGGCGGCGAGAATCTGGTTGATCTTCTGTTGATCGCTCTTGCCGGTAGCCGTCACGAAGGGCAGTTCCGCCGGCTGGAGGGCGAGGGAGAAGATCCGGTTGCCCTTTTCCGAACTGTAATAATAATCCTGCTTCGGCGTGATTTCCGAGATAATCTGGATCTGCCGGTCGTTACAGCCGAACATGCGGTACATCTCCATGTTCTGCTGGTTCATGGCATTGGCGTTCGGAAGATAGATCCGGTTCGGGCAGTTTTCCATGACCGTCGTCATGAGGTCCTCTTTCGAGGCGATATCCGAAAGGTTCTGCGTGGCGAAGATGATAGACGTGTTCTTCTTGCGCATATCCTTAAAATACTCGCGTAGCTTGGCCTTGAACGCCGGGTTATCGAAGAACATCCAGCATTCATCGAGGAGGATCATGCTCGGCCCCTTGGCGTCCTTGATGCTGTTCTCGATGCGATGGAAGAGGTAGTCGAGCGTCGGCGGGACGATGCCCGGCGTATTCATGAGCGTTTCCATTTCGTAGACCTGCCAATGGCCGGAACCGGCAAAATCCGTATCGTTATCGAAGAGGCCGCCGTAGCTGCCCTTCTTCGTAAGCGGCCGGAGGGCCTCACGGATGTCCTCGCTCTGGACCATTTCGCAGAAGATTGTCATGGTACGCTGCTTCTCGCCGAATTTCTGCATCGACTGGAGGGCATTCCAGACATAGTTGTCCTCGACCGGCGTAATGGTCATGTTCTTACTGATGAGGTAGGCCAGGATCCAGTCCTTGGCCCATTTGCGTTCCTCTACGTCGTCGATATGCGCCAGCGGCTGGAAGGACAGCTCGCTGCTCCCTTCGGCCGCCAGGTTATAGAAATGGCCGCCCAAGGCATAGGTGAGCGCCCGGCTGGACGCCGCCTTATCGAAGATGTAGACGTTGGCATTCGGGTACTTCATGAAATGCGCTTCGAGCGTATTGAGGAGTACCGACTTCCCGGACCCGGACGGTCCGACAATCATCGTGTGCCCTAGATCCCCGACGTGCAGGGACAACCGGAACGGCGTATAGCCGTTGCTATCGGTATAGAGCAGCACAGGCCCCTTTAAGTGCTTATTCTTTTTGTCTCCAGGCCAGATCGCAGTAGCCGGGGCAAGGTGGCAAAAATTTAACGAGCTGACCGGAGGGAGCCGGACGTTACAACGGAAGCACCCGGGAATCGTCCCGCGCCAGGCTTCGATGGAGTTATCCGTCTCGATCCGGGCGGTAAAGCCGAGGCTGTTGATGGCGTTCAGGACCCGGTGGGCCTTTTCGTCACATTTTTCCTTGTCCTCGTCCATGACGATGACGACCGGCGTGTAATAGCCGTAGGTGACGGCCCCGCTCGCCAGTTCCTCCAGCGCCTGGGACGCGTCGTCACGGTTCATGAGGGCGTCCGTATCGAGGGCGTCCTGGCTTTCCCGCTGGGTGATGGCTTCGCGGAGCATCGTCGGCAGGGATTTCGCCGACTGGCCCCAATATTTCTGATAGCCCGAGAGGACCTTCTTGGCGTCCATCGTCGACAGGCATTCGAACCGGCACGACCAGCGGTACTCGATATTGAGGCTATTGAGGGCATCGAGCATCCCGGCGTGGGTGAAGGGGACATATTCGATGAAGCCGATGGCCCGGAACCACTTTTTCCCCAGCCGCGGCTCACGGCCGCAGAGAAGGCCGCAGTCTGCCAGGTAATCGCACAGATACTGATCGGGATTGTAGTGGATTTCCATGTCATGATCGGAGACCATGTTATGGAGATAACGGAGCGTCTCCTCGACGGAGAGCCGTTCGATATTGGTGAGGAAATTGCCGAGGAGCCCGGCGATGAGATCGCAGTTGGCAAGGAACGTATCGCAGAGCTTGATGAAGAGCTTGGCGTCCTTGTCGCCGCCTTGCTTTTTCGCTTCGGCATCCTGGATGAAGAACTGCTGGATCTTGCTTCGCGTCTGGGCCGGTGGGACGTGGGCCAGGACCAGGTAATACTGGGATTCATAATGACTGCTGGATTCGTAGTAGGCCTTCCGTTCGTCCTCGCACTGCTGTAATAGCGGCGTCGGCATGACCGACGCGTCGTACTGGGACGAGACGCGGCGCTGGGACTCGAGATAGATGGAAAAGCCCGTCCCAAGGCGGGTGAAGGCGTTATTGAGGCGCAGGCAGAACTGGCCGAGTTCGCTCTTCGTACTGCTTTCCATATCAGGCCCACGGAAGCCGTAGACGCAGAACATGGAATTGTCCTTATTGAAGACAACGCCCGTATCGGGCTCGATGAACTTCCACGGGAGCAGGTACTCCAGCCGCGGCCGTTCCCGGAAGGCCCCGATTTCATGGGTATAGGCCGTCTTAGGGACGGCTCTTTTCTTCTTCTTTCGTTTCTGGGAACCAAATAAATCGAACAACCAGGTTCACCTCCTAAAACTTAGGGATCGTAATAACTCTTATAGTCCTTGTTCCGCCAGAAGACCTGGTGGAAGAGCTTGTCCTGCTGGCCGAGGAACCGGAAGAGAAAATGAACCAGGACGCACAGGGCAGGAACTGTGAAAGTCTTTAAAATAATGCCACCGAAAACCGCCACGAAGGCCTCTATCAGAAGGAGGTTCCGAGGAACCCCCATCCAATAGATAGGCTGCGTCAGGCTGCGGTGGAGCGGCGCCATGTATCCCGGTGCCGGGGCTTCTTTTTGTTCAGCCATGACACACCGGCCTCCTTACGGGAAAATCGTAAGACCAGCCGTATTCGCACTGTCGCTGACATACGTGATAAACGTCGGGGCAAAGAGGCAGATGGAGATAGCAAAGATTAGGACGATGAACTTCTGCGTACCGCCGCCGTGGTTGCCGGAAAAGAGGGCAAGACCGGCACCGACGATGCCGAGGATGCCGAGGACCATCGGAATAGGGCCAGACAGCTGGCCGGCTAAGTTTTTCAGGAATTTAGTCCAAGGCCAGTCCCAATCACTCGCTGTGTATGTACCGTCATCTTGGGCAAAAGCTGACAGAACTGGCGAGCAGGAGATAAAGGCAGCCGCGGCGGCCGTCTTAGCGAGGTAGCCTTCCCGGAGGCGGCTCCATACGCGGGTAGCTTGGTTGCGTTTCATGATAAAATCCTCCTTCAAGAGATAGATAAGGGATAAAAGAGAAAAGATGAAAACTACGCGGCATCCGGCCCGTCCTTAGGGACATGCCGGATGAGGTACTGCTGGCTGGCGTCGTCATAGCGATCGACTTCGATGATGTCGTTCACGACGCGGCCCTTGCGGCCGCCGCCGAGATCGACATGGGAAATCCCGACGACGACGTCGATGGCTTCGCCGATGAGGTCCTTTAGATCCCCCGACGAATCCGGGTCTTCCTGGGCGAGGCTTTTGATACGGGACAGGCCCTGTTCGGCCGAGTTGGCGTGGACCGTGCAGGCCCCGCCTTCATGGCCGGTATTCCAAGCCTTGAGCATGGTATAAGCCGCCCCGTCGCGGACTTCGCCGACGACGATGCGATCCGGGCTCCGGCGCATGCAGTCCATGAGGAGCCTCGTCATGTTGTACTTGATACCCTGCTTGTTCGTTTCCTGTTTCGTGAACATGGGCGAATAATCATCGGCCGGGCACTGGAGTTCAGGGAGATCCTCCAGGCTGATGATCCGGTGGTACGGCGAGATCCGTGCGATGGCATCGAGGATGGCGTTCAGGAAGGTCGTCTTCCCCGTGCCGGTCCCGCCGACAATGAGGATATTCTTCCGCTTGGCGATGGCCTTTTCGAGATATTCCTTGTAATACGGCGTCAGCGTCCCATTTTCGACATAATCGGAAAGCGTGAAAATCTTAAGGGCCTGTTTACGCAGATTGAACTGTGGATTACGGACGATCGGCGGAAGCTCGCCCTGGAAACGGGAGCGGTACTCCCGGATTTCCGTCGATACCGACGGGATCTCTTCATTGACGACCTTGCCGCCGTGACCGGCGACGAATTCGATGAAGGCCCGGACCTCATCCGGCGGCATGTAGCAGTTCGTCTTGACTTTGCCTTCCGTCTGCGACTGGTAACGGAGGTACCCGTCGTCGTTGATATAGATTTCGGTGATGTCCTTGCGGCGGACCAGCCGGACGATGGGGTTCGGGATAATCCCGTCGAGGGCCGTGGTATCTGCGTGTGACACTATACAGCTTCACTTCCTTCCAAAGAGGGACTTTGTGGCATTTCGGCAGGAGCATCCGCCGGCGTTTCATCCAAAGCCGGATCCCCTTCGGGGATCGGCTGGATCTTACGTCCCTTGCAGAACTGGACGTAGCGCTGCCGCCAGCCCTGGCAGCGTTCATTCATCGTAATATCCGGCGTCGATGCGAGGAAGTCCTTGCATTCGAGGATACAGCCGATGAGCAGATCCTGCCGCTTTGTCGGAAAGTCCGTCCACTGGACGAGCTGGGTCAGGTACTGGTACTCGCCGTCTTTCAGCTGACGGGAGAGCCGTTCCATCTCGCGGTGGTTGTCGGACATCTTCTGCTGGAACCGTTCCTGTTCGTTCTGCCGTTTCCGTATCTGGTTACGGATCTTATCCAGCTGGCTGGCGCTGATTTGTTGACCCATGAGGGTACCTCCTTTCTACTGGGATTCTCCCGAAGAGGGCGGGGGCGCGGCCTGTTTCTGCTTGGCCTTTTCCTGCTCGGCTACGGTCTGGTAGTGAAGGGCCGGCGTAGAAGGAGCGGCGTCCAAAGAAGCCGCCTTCGGAGCCTTCTTTGGCTTCTTCGCCTCCCGGATGGCCCGGAGCTTTTCCTCCCGTTTGGGGTTGGCGTTATGCTCCGGATCCACCCGGATGACGTCGGAGACCGGCGGGGCGTCCATCAGTTTCTTCGTGAAGAATTTATTTTCGTAATATTTGATCTTATCGGTTAAAACCGGCGGCGAACCCGAAGCGACGATGATTTCCTGATCGCCCAGGCGTTTCAGTTCGTCCGCCGTCATGAGGGCACGTCCCGTCTGGGACGTGCTGTGGCTCGTATTGCCGAAGAACCCCTGGCCGTCGGATTTCGATTCCGACTCGACTTCGATGGTCTCGTTGCCGAGGAGCTGTTCAGCGTACTTGCCCGTGTCGTTATCGTTCGGCGCGTAGAAGATTTGCAAATGGCAGTTCATGAGAATCTGGTTGTCCTTGCCGTAGATGCCATTGATCTGCGGCAGGCCCTGGTTGATGAGGAAGACCTTCATGCCATAGCCGGCAATGTAGGAAAGCGTTGCGGCGAAGCTCTGGAGGTTCCCCAAGGAGGAGAATTCGTCCATAAGGAACAAGCACTTATGCTTATACTTGGCCTTCGCCTGGCCGTTCTTGTATTCGCCGATGCTCCGGGCGTGATGGCGGACCATCATTTCAAAGAAGAGGCGGAAGATCGGCGCCAGACGCAAGAGGTCCGACGGCGGCGTGACCAGGTACAAGCTGACGGGCTTCTTATAGTTCATGATGTCGTCGATGCAGAAATCACTCACCGACGTATTCATGGAAAGGACCGGATCCAGGTACTCCTTGAGGGCCGTGTTGGCCGTCGAGACGATGCTTCCCAGTTCGTTATCGGGCTTCTTCGAGATTTCGATGAACGCCTGGCCGACGATGGGATGGGTATAGGGGTTTTCCTTGAAATTCGCTCCGGGATAGAGCTGATGGAGATCGTCCGGCGTGAACCGGCGCTTGACGTACTGGCAACTCTTCGTGTCCCATTCGTCGATTTCGATGCCGTCCTTCGGGACGTGCTCGAAATCCGTCAGGGTCTGGATGGCCGTGACGAAATCCTGGACGGAGATTTCCTCTTCGTCGTAATAGGGATTGCCCTCGTCGTCCTCCTTCATCGTCGGCGCCGACACGGCTTTCAGGAAGCTTGCCACCGTGTACAGATTCGGCGGGTTCGGATAGAGATCCGGCCGCGAGAAGTGGGCGTACTTTAAATGCAGGATGACGGCCATGATGACGTTGGCGGCGTTCGCCGTCCAGTGGTCGGGCTTGCCCTTGCCTTCGTAGTCGGCAAGGACGGCGGCGAGGTTCTGGGCCATGGAGACTTCCATGGGATCGCCGATCCGGATCTCATCCAGCGGGTTCCAGCGGGCACTCGATCCGTCGTCGGCCGTCGGCTCGAACTTGATCGTCTTCTGGCCCATGCGGTAGTGCCGGTAGCCGGCGGTGATGCCCCAGTTTTCGGACTTGATGTCGTTGACGATGGTGCTCGCCTTCCAGCCGCCGAGGAGCGTCGGAACGATGAGGCCGACGCCTTTCCCGGAACGGGTCGGTGCGATGACGGCCAGGTGCTTGTTGGAATTGTCGCGCAGGTAGAAGTGCGACAGGTGCGTGTACCACGAGAAGCATTTCTTATACGGCAGGCTGTAGAAGTAATACGTGAACTTGTCGTCCTTCTTGGCGTCGTAGCTCCGGGAGAGCTCCGTGACTTTTGCTTCTTCCGCCAAGATGGCTTTCTGGAGGCGCTTCTTTACGGGAGTGCTGTCCGTCTCGTCGAGTCTTGCCCGCAGGTGCGCGAGCTTTTCGGCTTCCTTGTCGCGCTTCTTGTCGCGCTTCTTGTCGAAATCCATTTCCGCGAAGCTTTCCTTTTCCTTCTTCCGGATCTCGAGCTTACGTAAAAGCTTCGTGAGATTCCGTTTCCACGACGAGTCGTAGAGCCCGATGACGACGCCGGATCCGGAGATGAGATCCATCTTGAGGAGATCCGGGTACTTCGCCCAGCGGGCACTGCCGTGACTCGTAAGCGGCGCCTTCGGCCGGAAGAGGAACAGGATCGCCAGCATAAGGAGCGCCCCGCCGAAGATCCAGAGCAGACTACTTTGGAAAAGGTGCGGGATGTACGGATGGTACAGCCGGTACCACGAGAAGATCTGGAACGGTCCGTAGACGGGAGAGCCACCCATCGTAAGGAGCGGTTCCCCCAGGAACTGGACGTCGTAATGGACCTTCTCAGCGAGCGACTGCGTCGCCATCCAGGTGCCCCCGAAGGGGCAGAGGAGAGAGAGGAGAAAAATCGTTCCCTTATTCATTCAGATCACGGAGCATGAGGTCCTGATTGATGAAGATGCTAAAGGCCGTGCCCGGACGGATGGTGATCGTCGCTTCCTGATCGGCCGCGCGATCGACGAGCTTGCTCGCCGCCTGCATGACCTGGGCGACGGCACCCGATACGGCTTCCTGGCCGGGACTGCGGTTGTCATCACCGGAGGTGTTGCCCGTCGCGGACTGGGCGGCGGCCCCGAGGATACTGGTCAAGAAAGCGCTGCGGAAAATGGATCCCGAGTGCTGTGTATACTGGTCCTTCATGCCCGGCATGCCTGTCCCGTCGATGGCGTTCTGGTTCGGGAGTTGGATGCTCGTGCCGTCCGGTAAAATGATCCGGTTGAAGACGACACCGATACGCGCGTTGCCGCGGCTGCCGGCCTTGCCGGACGTGCCGATGATACGGCTTCCCTGCGGAATCAATAGGTGCATGCCCGTCTGGCTGTCGTAGACATCCTGACGGACTTCGGCGACGACATCGCTTCCCGGGACGTCACTGGTGATCCCCGTAAGGAGCGTCGCCGGGATGACCGATCCGGCACGGAGGGCACACATAGCACCGCCCAATCCGGCATCATTTTCGAGGTACGTCGCATCGGAAGACGAAGCCTTCGAAGCGTCTGCCGAAGGCGCCGAGCCGGTGACGTTCGTCCCGGTGGCACTGGCCTGTTTCAGCATGGCCTGCGTTGCCTGGACGGCGGTCTTGAAGGCGATGGAACTATTCATGGCTTCGGCCTCAGCCTTGGCAGCTTCCTGGGCGGCCTTGTCCGCCGCGGACTCCTTGGTGATGCTGACGCTGGCCGCAGAAGAAGACGGACGAGCCGGCGCGGGAGCTGCGGCCGGCGCGGACGAATAGGAACCCGCCGGGGCACTTGCGGCACTGCTTCGGACAGCCGGCGTGGCGGCCGGAGCCGATGAGGTGTTCGCGTATTTTTCTTTATAGTTCGTCCCTGCAGGACGGGCGGCGGCCGCGGTGGCCGTGACGGGTTTCGTTGTCGTGCCGTAGCCGTGGTTGGCCCCCTGAGGGGCTTTGGGCTGGCCGTTCGCTTTGGCGTCTTTCGCGGCCTTTTGATCTTCGTACTTCGAGATTTCGCCGTACGATCCTGGGAGCCCGTTCGGCGAGACCTGGGCGACCTGTTTTGTATTAGTCTGCTTCTTCGCAGATGTGCCAGACGAGCTGAACATGGTGTTCGCGAGGACCGCCCCGACGGCGACGACGGCGACGGCCGCGCCGGCCCCGAGGATGGTCTTACGCTTGAGCATCTTGGCATTGCTGCCTTCTTCTTCCTCGTCTTCCGGCATCTCCATATCGTCCTCTTCTTCCGGGTCATAATCCGGTGTGACGTACGACCGATCGAGGTCCTCTTGGGTCAGTTTCTGGAGCTCTACCGTGTCCTGGAACTCGCCTTCTTCGTCGCGGTGGCGGAAGTGGTTCACCTTCTTCCGGCACCGTTCTAGGATGTCGAGGAGCGGGCCTGGCAGGTTATGGTTCAGGTTCATTTCGTGTCACCTCCTCCTGGTTGTAATACCGGCTGATACAAGTCGTTTTTGTCCGACGGATAGATATCGACATAGGACTCACTGGAGTAGCGGAGCCGGGCGTGGGTGAAGACGCGATCGGCGATGAAATATCCGTCTCGGTAGCGGTAATTGACGAGCTCTTCCTTATTGCGATCGTTCACGCGATAGAGCGTCGGCTGATCGTACTTATTAGACTTCGGCATGTGGATGTACGTGCGGGTCCCATCGTCGAAGATTTCCGTCGGCAGGACGTCGCTCGTGAGCTTGCCGTGCTTCTTCAATTTATAATTCCGGTTGATGGATTTGAGGACGTACGTGTCGCCCTTCTTCACCGTGTACATATCGAGGAAGTTCTTTTCGGCCTTGTTCTTGTAGGGCAGGGGATGGTCGACGAGCTTCTTGAAGCTGACGTCTTCCGGGAACTCCCATTCGACGATAGGCGTGTAGTCCCCATCGTTGGCTACGACATATAACCGGTAGCTGTGCTGATCGGTATTGATGATCATATTGGTGGCGATCCCAGAGCGCAAAGGCTTGATGTAGATGTGGGTCACATTGCCCACATTCGACTGATCGATGAGCCAGCGTTTCGTATCGCCGCCGCCGATGAACGTGACCTTCTCTCCGGCGCGAAGGGTGATGTCGGACAGGTAGCCGACATGGGTATGGACTTCAAAAAGGGAATCGGGTTTATAGGTGTAGACGACCTTGGCAGCCTGGCAGTCGCCGTCGCTGGCTTCATACGTCGACTTATCCATGGCAAAGCTCGTCGAAAGACAGCCAAGGCAGGCCGCCAGCACCAGCCCGGTCTTTAGGGTATGTGTCATTTTGCGGCCTCCTTAACGTCCGTCGCAGCTTCCAGGGCAAAGGTCATGTCCTTGATCTTGAGCCCGAGCGGATTAATGAGTAATTCCTGTTCTTTCGTAGGCGGATCGACGATGACCGTGAAAAGGGCGACGTAATGTTTCTGCTTATCGGGCGCCACTTCACTGCCACCAGTGATCGAGAAATCCCGTTCGACCCAGCGGACCTGGTAGACGTTCTTCGTCCCCGGCTGGAGCTGGATAGAAGTGATGACCGGCTGGACCGTCATCTTACCGAGCTTCGTCGTCGGGTTGTCCTGCTTGTAGAGGGCCGTGAGTTTCGCACCGCCTTCCTGCGTCAGGAAGTGCTGCGCCTTGTCCCAGTTGTTCTTGTACTGGACGGGGTCCATGGGGACGCCGCGGGTGTCCATGATGAACTGACCCAGAAAATGGGTGATCTCTGCTTCACGCGGCGAGTAGTTCGTCGCCTTGAGCTGGCCGCCTGTTTCGACCTGGCCGGTGGCATTATCGACGCGGACGACATAGGTCTTGTAGTTGTACGTCGTTGCTACCAGCACCGTCGCTACGACGCAGATGCCGCAGAGGATACTAAGGTACCGGTTGAGCTTCCGGGCATGGGTCAGATCCCGCAGGGCGTTCGCGATATCGTCTCCGTAGTGACCATGGTAGGTCTTTTCCAGCGGGTCCGTCGGATTGCCTTTCGGCGGGGTGGAATGATTAGGGAACACATATTTCATCTCCTTTCTGTCGAGATTAACACAAAAATAGCATATTTTATTTTTAAATACAATATCTATAAATGGCTTAAAACGGCACTTTAAAAACGAGTTTCCAAAAAAATCTTTATAGTAAATTTGCTATATTGATGGTAAAAAACCAAAGGATATGTTATAATTTGATAAGCGAAGCGAATCAAAAGACTCACAAATGCGCACTTAACTATTCGTCCCGAATAGGTGCGCTTCCGCCTCGCGGAAGAGGGGGGGGCCGCGACCCGTCGCGGAAGCCTACGGCTTGGGCCCTAAAGGCCCAAAAAGAGGCCCAAAGAAACCCTGAAAAAAATCTCAGTTTCTTCGATTTTTTTTGTAAATCCTGAAAGGAGGAAGCCGGTATGGCTCATTTCCATCTCAGTATGAAAGCCCAGCCACGCCGAAAGGACGGCGGGAAACTGTCGGCGAAATCGCATTATGACTATATCGCCCGCCAGAACCAGTACGCCCATATGAAAGGCCGTCAGGAAGACTTCGTCCTTGCGGAAAGCGGCAACCTCCCAGCCTGGGCCCATGGCAACGCTGGCACCTTCTGGGACGAAGCCGAAGCCCATCGGAGCCCCAAAGGCACGGCCTACCGGGAAATCGAACTCGGGCTCCAGGAAGAATTGTCGCTGGAAGATAATGTGGCTTTACTAAAGGGGTTCATGGAAGAGTTCCACATCGACCGTTATGCTTATACGTTTGCGGTACACAGTAAGGACTCCACACTCGAACAAGGTCACACCAACATCCACGCGCACCTGATGTTCTGCGAAAAGATCCAGGAAGTGGACCGGCCGCTCGGCCCGGATAAGTTCTTTCAGCGCTACCGCGAAACGGAAAGCGGGGAAAAAACCGGAGGCTACAAGAGCAGCCAGGACTACCGGGATAAAAAGATGCTGTGTACCATGCGCAAGCGCTGGGCCGAACGGGTCAATGAAATGTTCAAGGCCTGCGGCATCGACGCCGAAATCACCGAAAAAAATAACGCCGACCGCTACGACGAACTCGTCGAGCAGGGGCGTTACGAAGAAGCCGAATCAGTGAACCGGACGGCGGCTCCCCACCTTGGAAGGGCCTACCGGAATGACGCTATCATGGCAAAACTACGGGACATGGAAGAAGAAGAGATGGCCCGTGACAATCGGGCCCTCAACGACATCGATCCCGACACATCCCAAGAAGCCGAACAGGCTGAAATGGAAGAAAGAGTGAAAGCCTTTGCGGAAAAATCCAAGCAGGAACAGATGCTGATCCTCTTCGTGAATGACCTCCAAATCCGCCGTCTGGCAAGAGTCCTCCAGCAGGAACGACTCAAAGAAAGACGGGCCAAAGAAATCAGTCAAGCCGAAGGCAAGGAAGTCAGCGATCCTCTCATCATCACCGCCAGCGACCTGGATCTCAAGATGGAAGAAGAAGAGCTCCGCTTGAAGCAGCTCGTCGACGACGCCAAGGAAACTTACCGCAAGGCCCGCTGCGAAGTCTGGGAAGAAAAACCACTCCAAGACGAAGCCATCACGAGCGTCCTTGGGGAAGATTGGCATAAGGAAAAACAGCGTCTCCTGGGACTCCAGGGAACGCTGAAAGCCATCCGGAGACACCTGTACGACCAGCGGACCCCAGAGGAAGAAAAAGCCTTCCTCAGAAGGAACCGCCGCGTCATGACAGCCTATGATGACTGCCGGAAAAAGATGGCCCAGTGGGATAAACTGCAAGCCGACAAACAAGGCGACATCGATACGATCTATGCGTCCTTGAAGGCGGCCAACGACGCCCGCCGGAAGACCTCCAACAAGGCCTACGGCGACCTGAAACGGAAGGAAAAACAGCTCCGGGCCTTCCAAAACAAACGGGTCCTTCTAAAGGCGAATTACGAGCCGGATGACATCCTGTTCGCGGAAAAACTGGCCCGGAAAGTCCAGCCCTATGGTAAGGTCCTCGGCCGTCAGCCGCTCAAGGATCTGATGCATGGTCCCTACCAGGGAAAGGAATATTACCTGACCGGCGAAATCCATTTCAATCCCGAAAAGCGGGAATGGAAAGGCCTTGCCATCCGCGTCGGCGACGACATGGATCGAGGCAAAGCCCCGGTGTATCAAGTCCTCCTTCGTGAGGAAGGACCGGAGCAGGACATCGCCATCGTCGAAGCCAAACCGACGAAGGAAAAGATCGCCATGTATAAGGAACTCCACACGGACCGGCCGCGTTGCCAAAATGGGAAATTCCAGAAAGCCGTAGGGCATACTAAGGGACCGGAAAAGCCCTTCAAGGGCGCCTCCCCGACACCACCGCGGCCCATCGCCAAGGCGGCCGTCCAGAAGCTGAATGCCCTCATGGACGAAGCGACAAAGAGCGAAACCGGACGCGTAAACATCCATTGGCAGGACGACGAACGCCGTTATACCAAGAAGACAGAAATGGAACGGACGGAAGAAGAACTCTACCAGGGCTGGTCCATGTAATCAAAGAAAAGAAACGCCCCGTCAAAGGATAGGGTAACAACATAATCGGGTTCGTTTGCTTCTCCCTAAGCTGAGAAGGGCCGGCGTCGAAATCACCGGTACCGCTCGGCAAAAGCCTGGCAAAAAATAAGTCCAGCAGCTCACCTCACGGGGCGCGAAGCCTCGCGGTGTACGCCTCCGGAACGGGCTTCCAAAAGAGGTTCGCGAAAAAGGCAGCACGAGGTCAGACAGGGCGGGGAAAGTATCCCAGGCCCCTCGCAATCCGTATACAGGGGCGAGTTGAAATTCGAATAATCCGGAAATACTTCGTCCCTTTATTCAGGCCTCGCAATCCGTATACAGGGGCGAGTTGAAATACGGTTGGAAAGGTGTCAGCAACTGGCAAACCAAACTCGCAATCCGTATACAGGGGCGAGTTAAAATGACTGCCGAAGGAAATTACTCGCAATCCGTATAGCTCGTAATCTGTGTGCAGGTACGAGTTGGAACAAACGATATGAAAAAAAGCGGCCGGCGAAACCAGCCGTCATCAACACACAAAATCTGTGTACGAAGATAAAAGATATTCTCCGGAAAGGAGGGAAGGGGAACCCCACGGGTCGCCCCGCATTATGCAACCGAAACGAAATCCGGGCATCCTGGCCCGGCTATGGGATGAAGGCATGATCAGTGCCGCAGACATCTGGAAAGGGCCGCGCAGTACGATTCCCTACCAGGTAAGAATATCCCATTTCTTGCGAAAGATCTGCCGGATCCGTTCGTCTTCTGGCGACATCGCCCAGCTTCTCTTTATCGACGGTGTCATCTCGGGCTCGCCGCAGGTCCCGGAACTCTTACAGGTAAAAGAAAAGAAGATCCATACCCTGCACACGATAGAAATAAAGACGGCCTGCATCGAAACACTGTACCGGACCATCCAGGACGTCTACGAAACCAGCGGGCAGGTCGGAGCTTTACGGGTCTACTTCTGCCGGATCCCAAAGAAAGGGGAAACCGGCGACAAAGCGCCGGTCATCTGGACCGGGGGCATCCTAACGGATAGCGACATCGACGATCTGCTGAACATCGGCAGTATCCTCTATCACTACGCCACCGACGTCATCCTGGCCGAGACCCGGAAACAGCAGGGCCGCACCTGGATCGACGTAGAAACAAAGCCCCTTTCTATCGTCTTCCATCCGCGCGAAGAGAGCGGAGACGGGACGGAAATCCCGCACCTCCATCTGATTTTCGCCTTCTGGCAGAAAGAGGAAGCCCATGCTAAGTAAAGAACAAAAAGAAACGCTGGAAGATACGGCGAAACGGCTCTTCCTAGGAACCTGCCTCGTCATCTGGGCCGCCCTGATTGCTATCATCGCCAGCCGACTCACCTAGGAGGGAACCATGCAGGAAGATACCTTATATACGACGCTCGGGGAACGGATCCACCGCCTGCGGGTCCGCTACGGGCTGACGCAGATCCAATTCTGCCATCTCCTGGACCTCCACCAGGCCAATGTGTCCGCCTGGGAAACCGGGAAGGGCAGTCCGTCCGTCGAAAAGCTCATGAATTTAGGGCTGACGTTCTCCGTCTCCTTGGACTGGCTGACCGGCGTATCGCCCATCCCCTATACCGAATTCGTCGTGACCGCTGCCGAGCGCCGGATCATCCAGCAGCTCCAGGACCTGGAAGACGATCCGGGCTACGTCTTTTACGATGAAGCCGCCCAGGATCTCTACGAGCGCTTCAAGCAGTCGTCTTTCTTTCAGTCTTACCAGGACCTGCCCTGCCGACAGGCCCGGCTCAAGCAAAGCGAACGGGCCCATCTGGTCGTGTTGCTCCATCTTTTCCGGGCCAATGTCGCCCATTCCGTCGGCATGCCCTATTCACAGCTCCAGCTCGTCCGCCATCTGCGCCGGGTCGATCGGACCATCGAGCAGTTGATGATACGCTGGGACAGTTAGGAGGCATCTATGAAAGTATTCTATCTATCCCATCCCTTCACGGGGAACGAAGAAAAGAACCGGATGGAAACGACGAAACTCGTGTAGCTCCTGGGAAGCATGTTCCCGCAGTACGTCTTCTTGAGCCCCATCGACGCCATGAAGCCGCTGGAACACCTCCTGGACTACGATACCATCCTAAGTCAGACGTTAGAGCTCCTAAAACGGAGCGACGGCCTCATCCTTACCGGCCGCTGGCAGGAAAGCCATGGCTGCCAGGCCATCATCACCTGGAAGGACGTACAGCGTAGCGGAGCCCCGGCGGTATACCGTAGCGGGGCCTGGTACTGCCCGGCCTGCGCCTACGACCTAGAGAAAAACGGAAAGCAGAAGGACACGAAAGGAGAGGTACGATGACGGAACAGGAAATGCAGATGTGGATCGCAAGCTCCCTTGGCATGAACGTGAATGCCATCCCGAACGTCCTCCTGGACGCCGGGGACGGGCGCGGCTGGTACGAAGCCGACCTCGTGTATTTCAGGGGCAACGGCTATCTCTTCGAAGTCGAGATAAAGACAAGCTTCAACGACTTCAAGAAGGACTTCGAGAAAGAAAAATACCATACGTCGCGCCAGATACGGGGCTTCTACTACGCCTTCCCGCATACCCTGTGGGACGAACGGCAGCAATCCATTATCGAGCTGTTAGGAGAGAAGAACCCCAAAGCCGGCATCATGATCGTCTCCGGCCGGGATGCGACGGGCCTTCCTTTCGTCTTCCAGCGGGCCAAGCTCCGCAAGGACGCCCTGCCCCTCAACCGGGAGCAGCAGCTGGCCTTCTTCCGCCTGGGATGCCGGAAATGGTGGAAACGGGAATATGAAGCCCGCCAGCAGAGCTGGTGGGACGAACAGAGGAAATTCTACGAGAACCTCAGCCGGCACTTAGACGAAGAAATTGAAGGTAAAGGAGGCGATACGCTATGAGAAGCATCGGCATCTTCTGCCGGACCCTTATCATGCTGGCGGAGACCCTGTTCTTGGGCCTCGTCTGCTGGGTCTCTTCGATGATGCTGTCCGTCACGGAATTCATGGGGCCCTTGTTCGACCCGTCCGCCTGGTACCGGCTGGCCGCCTTGGAGCTTGTAACCGGCGGCCTGTTCTTCTACCGGCTCTTTAAATTAGGCCGGTACCTCGTCTATCACCTGACAGGCTTCTTCCCGGCCGTCCGGAAGAAGTGGTTCGAGGGAAAAGAGTACAGACTCCCGAAAGGCTACCTGTACAGCCTCCTCGTAGGCCTCATCCATGCCATCCGTAACATCTAAGGAGAAATTATGATAAAGATCGTAAAGCCAGATAAGGAAAAGAACTGTGATAACTGTAAAAGCCAGGACGACGTCAAGCTCATCATCTTCGGTGATACCGGTGCTGAAAACGCCTCGCTGGCACTCTGTAAGGGCTGCCGGAACCACTTATGTGACGTGCTCCTGGCCGAGACCTTCGAACTCGATACATAGCGCTTATTCCGCGAAAGGAGGTGATAGCTATGGAAGATACGATGAAAGACGAAAAGATGGTCAAATTCGAAACCATTGCCCAGAAACGCGTCCAGAACGCGCTCCACGCCATCGAACTGATCGGCAACCTGGCAAACCCGTCCACGTATCACTATACGCCGGAACATACCCAGCAGATCTTCGACGCCCTGGAACAGGCCGTCGCTTTAGAAAAGAAGAAATTCGAACCGAAACCACAGGCCAAGAGTTTCTGCTTCTCGAATATCAAAGCGCCAGCCCCGGACACCTACGACGACGAAGAAGATACTGACGACGAAGCAGAAGAAGCCGAAGAAACTTCCGAAGAAACAGCCGGAGACGCTCCGTTCCCGGACACGGCCGATACGCCGGCCACCCCGGCTTTCTAACGAGCCGCTGGATATCCAGACATCACTCTAAAACATTTAGGCAGCTAACCCAAAAATCCTCCCGCCATATAATGACAGGAGGATTTTTCGGATAAAAAGCGGTTAACGGTAATTCGGGTTATACGTGTTATAGCCGGAACCGCCAGCCCCACAGCCGCCGGAACTTTCAGGTGCCGGCCGATGGGCCTGCGCCGCGGGGCTCGTAGTGGACGTCGTAGACGCCGAAAAGGCATTCTGACTGTGTACTTCTCCCGAAGGAGCCGCACCCTGAACGCTATGGGACGAATCCGGAACCGGATGGGAGAGTGTCCGGGATACCGGCGCATCGGCGGTAATATTGACGAAATTCAGGGCCGTACCATCCTTGTCGTATTTTTCAGAGTGGAAGTTACGGATCCGGAAACCGCATTTGCCCTGATTGATGGCCTGGATGGCTTCTTCCCGGCTCAGTAAATTTTCGACGGCCTGGACCATGCGGGCCGGCAGGGAGACCCACAGGGCACTATATTCGTTATCGAACTCGATACCGGCTACGGGATGGGGACCGTATTTAGCCTTAGGATTGATGTAAATCTGGCGCAGGCGGTACAAATGGTTTTCATCGAGATCCATGAGCTGGACGAAGGGCGTCCCTTTCGGGATATCGTACTCGAAGGGATTGGCGAAATTCTGGTTGTAGATAGTGAAATCGAATGACATGAAAGAAAGACCTCTTTTTGATTCCAAAAAAGAACAATTTATGCTATTATTATAGCATATTTGATTCACGATACAAAGAAAAATACCTTGACAGCGATAGGCAAAAGAGGGATAATAGGAACCGAGGAAAAGAGGCAAAGTGCTCGTTGCTTACTTTTTTTGATGTCAACTAGAAAACAAAGACTCCCTATGGAAAAACACCGGAACCAGCCATTCCGGTGTTTTTTCATACTTGCATTTTTCGCCAAAAGGTGTACCATAAGAGAGGGAAGACATCAAGTATTCCTTTCAAAATCAAATCACATTCACAGCAAAAAAGGATATCCGCAAAGGCCGAAACGGATATCCTTTTTTGCGATATAAAATAATACCCAAGATTCCCGCTGCGTACCTCGAATGACCCAAGGAAAACATCAGAAAAATGACGGATATAAGCGAGATGCGTCAAAGGGAAACATACTGAAAAATGCGATTTTGAATTGACAAAAGCGGTAAAAAATGCGATAATGATAGCGAGCCATAAAGCTCTGCACAGCTCCTTTGTAGCAATATAGACCAAATAGCTCATTTGATTTTCTAATCGTTATTTCTCAGTCACTATTTTTTCATCATCGTTAAGGCATATCATTGTTGAATGAAGTCTCCCCAAAAAAACCAGGCTCACAAATTAGGCCTGGCTTTTTTTGTACCTGCCAGTGCCTAGAAACTTACAAGTTTTCGGACGGTCAGAAAGAGCACCAAAAACTGCCCTGTCAAGGTGTCCGAAAACTCATCCGAAAACGATAAGCCGAAAAAGGGCCAAAATCGGAAAAATCGAAAGGAGAAAAGAACAAAAAAGCAGAAAAGCGAAAGAACAAAAGGATAAAAAGAAAAATGAATATAGCGTACGACCGTTGTGGAAAAGAGGCAGAAGAGGGTGGCATAGGTCTAAAAGAAAAAATCGAATTAAGGAACGGTTGTTCGTCACCCCGCCAACGCCGTAAGAAAGGAGAGAAGTGGCGTTCCCCTCTGCTTTGTAGAAAACAGAGTCCCCACGCCACGATTTAGATGGAATCACATAATACCCGTAAAGCCTTATGGCTGACACTGAAAAGCGTATATAAAGGAAGAGCCTTCGCCGGGCAGAAGATCCCGGATATCTTCATTCTCGCCGTCATCGATGCCTGGGTCTGGGGATGCTTCGGCGTGACCCTGGCCTGGGTCATTGTCGACGCCCAGGGCCGGCAGACGTTCTGCTCCTTCGAGACCATAGAAGTCGTCATGTCGGCCAGCCTGTCCGCCCTCTGCCTGTTTTTCGCCGGCCATCGGAGCGAGCAGGCCCGGCTGCTCCGCCATCACGGCGGGGTGTTCCCCATGCTGGGCGCCACGGCCGGCATCCTGTCCTATATCGCCATGCAGTTTATGAATCTGTGCCACTAAGGAGGAAGGCCATGAAATACGGATACGCCAGGGTCTCGACTCTGGTACAGCTCAAAGGAAACTCATTGGAAGACCAGCGCCAGAAGCTGAAAGAAGCCGGCGTCCCCGAAGAGAACATCGTCACCGAACAGTATTCCGGTAAAACGACGAGCCGACCCAAATTTCAGGAGCTCATCGCCAAGCTCCAAAGCGGCGACGAACTATTCTGCACCAAGCTCGATCGGTTCGCCCGCAACGCCGAAGAAGGCCAGCGGGTCATCCGGGAACTGACCGAACGGAACGTCGCGGTGTACATCCTGAACATCGGCGGAAACCGGCACCCCTTCGATAATTCAGCCATCGGAAAGCTCCAGTACGAAGTCCTCCTGGCCGTCGCCGAATTCGAACGGGCGCAGATCATCGAACGGACCGCCGCAGGAAAAGCCATCGCCAGGACCCGGAATGGATTCCGGGAAGGCCGCCCGCCCATATCGAGGATAAAGATAGACCATGCCCTGGAGCTGCTCGAAACGCGTACCTACCGGGAAGTCAGCGCCATCACCGGTATCAGCCGGTCGACGCTGGCAAAGTATAAGGCCCTGGCCGAAAAAGAAAAGCAGGACGCAGGGAAATTTTCAAAAAAAAGCGAAGAATGAATCCATAGAAAGGAAGCGAGACTATGTTTTGCGTAAAGTGTGGGAAGGAATTCCCGGATACCTATGATTTCTGCCCCTTCTGCGGCGCCCCGAACAGCACGAAGGACCAACCGGAAAAAGAAAAGAAGCCCAAACCGGGTCCGATGAAAGAAAAGCCGTTCCCCACAAATCCAGGAAACACCGGAAAGCCGCCCAAAAGGCGGAAACGTACTCCGAAAGAACTCGGCGTCATGGCAGGCGGGATTCTCATGATCATCGTCATTGCGGCCAGCAGTTCACTCCTGGGGAGCAACGAACCGGAACCGTCACAGCCAGCCCCACAGTCAGCTGTCACGACAACCAAGGAAGCCCCGAAAGCGGCTCCCAAGGTTACGGAAAAGCCGCAATCTAGGAGCAGCCAGGCTACGGCCGCGCCGCTCGCTATCACGAAATTCACCGTAGATAAAGATAAAGACGGTATCCCGGTCATCACCGTCAACGTAAAAAACGACAGCGATAAGACCCTCGATCAAGTCCGATTCTTACTGACCATCACGGATGAATCCGGCCGCCAGATACGGCACGAAGGCGACGGGGAACCGTACGCCAAGCTTATGAGCCAATACCAGGTAGCACCTAGGAGCCAGGCAGAAAACGACTTCTATTGGCGCTTGCCAGGCTTTCCCGGTGGATATACATATAAGGCCAGCCTTTACGATATCCAGTATACCGACGGAACGACTTGGATCAGCGATGAAAGCCATCCGATAGCCATCCAGGCCGTCCAGTCGAACGAGGTCATCGACCTCGACGAGATGTAGGGCGCTTGTAGAGACGGCCGGGCGATGATACAATAAGGAAAAAGGCGGGCTGCCAAAAAGCAGCCCCCTTTCTTTGCCCTGTGTGCGTATATGTATGTGTATGTGTATAGCGAAAGGAGGAACAGCCATGCGTCATCGATTCACCCTCGGCCAGCAGATTGGCCACTGGACGATCATCGGCCTTCCCGACGGGGAGCCGGAACATAAGAACAAAATCCGTTGCCGCTGTGTATGCGGGACCATCCGGTGGATCTACCGCCAGACCCTGACCAACGGCACGTCGAGATCCTGCGGCTGCCGGCGCCACGAACGGGCCAACGCACAGCAGATAGCCGGGAAAGAGAAGGGAAAACGCGTCATAAGCAGCATCCACCAGGCGCACCTGGCCCCGAAATACGCCGGCTTCGGGCGGAAGGTCAGCCGCAACTCGACGACCGGCGTCCCCGGCGTCTCGCTCATACCGACCTCTTCGAAATCGGCCCCGCCCCGCTACCGGGCCCAGATCAACGTCAACGGGAAACAGATCCATCTGGGATGTTTCGAAAGTCTCGAAGACGCCAAACAGGCCCGAAAGGCCGCCGAGCAGCATTATTTCAAAGAAAAGGCGCAAAAAGTAGCCCACATCAAAGAGAACACGAAAGGAGATAAGTCATGATACGTATTCATCCAAACCTTATCCTGGCCCACGACATCCTGGGCGGTAATGAAAAAAGCATCGACGGGAAAGGGTACTCCTTCTCCTTAGGGACATCGGCCATCGCCTCCTTTACCTTCCGGGCCGGCACCAGCGTCTTTGCCGTAGATATGCCCCATCCGGGACAAAGCCTCGCCCTAGCCGTCCTAAATGATACGCCCATCCCCGTAGGGTACGAATTAGAACGCGACATCGAATGGTCCTGGCTGTGGATTTATGACGATACGGAAAGAACGGCCTTGCTGGAAAATCCAGGCGGGGGATTCCGCATTTTCCGTTCGCCAGCCTCCCAGCTGGTTATCCAATTCACTTGAATTTGCCTTTTATTTCAAAAAGGGGACTTGATTTTGAACAAAAAATATGCAATGATTCCAATCCTGGGAATGTATTTGATAGCCTATCCAGGCATATTCCCTGCTCAAGCGATAGATCATGCTGTTTCTAAAAATAGTTACATCGCTTATACCGATTTAAATACGGATCAGCCAGAAATTCCTGTTAATGTAAGAAATGGCTGGCGAACCGGAATTGATAAAGATTCCATTGATTACGATAAGCATGCCCAAATCATTGCCTTCACCGTAACCGAGGTAAACCAAACGACAGGTTATAAAATCATATCGAAAATGAAAATATACGCAAACGAGAATAAAATTTTCCGCGTGGAATCTATAGGATATTCACCCGATAACAGGCCACCAGAACATCTTAAAGGCGGTTCGTCGATCAAACTAGAACCTATTGAACCTGATTCCTGGGCCGAAACATATCAGAAGGCCGTATACAAGTATTTGGGGATTGTAAATGCCCCTGTAAACAAGGATGCAAAATGGAAATATGTTACAAAATTAACATTCTCATATGATACCATTTGGTACTATATAGATATGAATAACATCCGATGCGATAAAGCTCGTGGACTGGTATATGCATATGGGAAAAGTCATTCTGAACACTACGGCGATTCTACAAGCACATATATATTTGATATAAAAAACGCTTCTATCCAATCTTTTGTTCGAGAAGCCGATATATACCATACAGAAACAAATCCGTCAGGTTTCCACAAAGCATATTTACAAGCCGCGACAGACTATTACAATCAACAAACCAATTCATAACTATATTCCATCAGCCCAATATACACAAAGAGACGCCTGTCATCGTCCATGACAAGCGTCTCTTCATGTACCTGATAGCAATCCAAATGTTCCTATGTCGCGACCCGGTTGCTGAACTGTTCCACGAACCGTATATCGGGTACGCCCGAAGAAAAGGCCGTCCTGGACGCTTATCGGCGCCTGAATGAAGTGGCGCAAGCAGAATCTGTGGCGAACTGAAAGGCCTTCTAAAAAGAAAAGTGTAAGGGAATATATGTAGAAAGCCGCGCCCGTTGCCTGTGTAGCGGCTTTTTCGTTAGTCGGGAAAGTCCTAACGAAATAAAAAGACCTAACCTTTACTTCCTCAGAGCTGACAAAGGATAGTCCCGGAGGGCCCCTCCGGGACTATGGAAAAAGCAGCTCTGATGAGTCAATCATTAGGAAGCGCTAGGTTTCATTCATAACATTCGAGGAGGATTCTCATGAAAGATACACCCAACATCACGACCGATGACATCCACGATGCCCTCATGGCTCGGTATACGGAGCCGGAATGGTACTTAGGCTTCGAAGTCGCCAACAGCTGCGGCAGTGAAGTCGTCCGCCATGCCGACGCTGTCGCTATCTGCCCGTATCCGTCCCGGGCCTTCGAGACCGTCGGCTTTGAAATCAAGGTGAGCCGGTCCGATCTCATGCGGGAATTAAAGGACCCGAAAAAGTGCGAGGCTATGTACTCATTCGTTAACGAATGGTTCCTCGTCGTCCCCAAGGGATTGACGAAAGACATGGACATCCCGATCCGGTGGGGAATCCTGGAATATATAGACGGGAAACTGCGGCAGAAACGGCGGGCCGCCTGGCACGAAGCGAAACTGACGAAAGGCTTCATGATGGCCTTCATCAAAGGCGCCAGCGCATGGACGCCCTTGAAGCCCAAAGGACCTACGAATTCCATCAAAAAATGCTTCAAAACGAAATCGAAGGGCGCCTTCCCTGGTGGATACAGGACGACTTGAAGCACCTGAAAGAACTGACGGACGAACTGGATACCCTAAAAAAAGAAACAGGGATCGACCTCACCGGGAAGAATACCCCGGAAGTCCTGGCGACCCTTAAAACGGCCCAGCAGATAACAAAGCTGCTGAAATCCGGGACGAGCCAGTCCGTCATCCAGGACGTCGACAAGGCCATGAATATCTTAACGGAGAGCACGGCCAAAATCAAGAAGGCCTATGCCCTGTTCGGGGCTTTGACGGATCCGGGAAAAGGGAAATGAGAAACGAGAAACCTACACATGTGTATAATATGATATACTATACACATGTGTAGGATAGAAGGAAAGGAGGACATGCGATGGCTATTGAAAAAGTAAGAGAGTATACCTTGCAATCCAAGGATATCCCTCTAATCGAATTTTCACTATATAAGAAAGAACAAGTCATCAATTATACGCAGAATACGACCTATCAAATCCATATAGACAAGATTTACGAAGAAAATGCCGCCTTATGGCCGAAATCTTTCTCCATGGAAAAAACGGTTACGGAACAACAGCTCTACCGATGGATCCAAAAGCGGAAGGCCCCAAAGAATCGGCAGTTCGTCGAAAATATTCTAAGCTCTATCAACGATGACCAGAACCCGTTACGATATGCCGATGTAACGCAGGCTTTGTCAGTAAATGATGCCTATTGGATCACCGCCAAGGATTTCCCGCAAAAATGGGCGGATTGCAACTTATACGACCATCCGTTCAACGAACGGCTGGCGATGGTAGCTTTCACCGGCTACAGTGTCAAAGTTCCAGGCATTATCACCACGCCGGAAACCACTTCCAGCGGAGCCCTGAAAAAATGCTGGACCAGGCGTAAAGGGGACATCTACCTCATGAAGGGCGATGACTTCATGCCCCGTTCAGATGGACGGACGCAGGCCTCCCTCGAATGGTATGCGGCGCAAGTGGCGCAGATCATGAAGATTCCCCACGTAGACTACCAGCTGGAAAGATATACCCATTCAGACGGCATCCAGGAAACCGTCAGTCTGTGTAAATTGTTTACCAGTGACAAGGAAGGATACGTAGACGCCTATACCTATTTCTCCTGTAAGGGGCTGGATATGCAGGAATTAGATGACAGCGATTTGGAAAATCAGGTTAAAATGGCAAACATTTATGGACCGAAGGAGTACGCGGACATGATGGTCTTCGACAGCCTGATTTGTAATAAAGACCGGCATTTTGCAAATTTCGGATACCTGGTAGACAATGACACCGGCCGATTCCTTAGGCCTGCCCCGATTTTCGATAACGGCCGCTCTCTCTTATATGACGCCAGTAGCTATGATTTAGCCCATTTGGACGAATATATGCAGGGGGCTGGCGGCCAGGGAGCGTCCCTTCGGTTCGATACGCAGGCCAAGCTGTTTGTAGAGAAAAGGCATAGGGAAGGATTGCGGAAATTAGCTGCTTTTTCTTTCGAAAACCATCCGACTTGTCCGTTGCCGCCTAAAACCTTGCAGTACCTGACGGCCTTTGTCCGGCAACGGGCACAACAGGTCATGGCCTTATATAAGGAAAAGGAACAAGAGAAAAAGCGGTTCCAGCAAAAACGACATATTCTGTCTCCTAAAAAGGATTCCAGCCAGTCGTTCGAACGATAAAGAAAGTCACCCACTTTCGTGCTTATATAATGAAGGAGATGAGCATGAAAGTGGGAAACGCTAGCTACACATACACATGTGTATGTGTATATCATCAAGCGGCTATTTCACTGTGTAAAAAGTAGAAAGGAGTAAGAGTAATACGAAGTACAACATCAACGAAGAAGAAAGAAAGACACTGGATCTTATTTGGGAAAAGACGTTGCAAAACTTCCCGGAAGGCACAGAGACGGACATGGAAAAGAGTCTGACAGACTATATCGAAAATTGTGGTCTGCCGGAAACAGACGAACATGAGGCCTTAGCTGGTGAGGCCTTAGATAAGTATTTAGAGGAAACCGGGCTGACGTTTGAAGATGTCAGAACGATTATCGAAGAGTGAGCAGAGAAACAAGTAAAGGGCTTCTCACTGTGTAATCAACGCTTTTTGCAGGAGGTGAGCCTATGCGAGAGATAAAAGTTGGCGACCGCTTTGGCCGCTTAGTCGTCATCAAGAAAATATCGAAAGGGCGGTCCTTATTGCGGTGTGACTGCGGCAACACGGTTGAATTAATGGACTCTCAGCTTCGAGCAGGCAAACGCCTGTCATGCGGCTGCCTCATCCATAACAAGGACGTGCGGAAGAACATCGTCGGCAAACGCTACGGCAGACTCGTCGTGACGGAAGAACTGGGGCACGGGTACGTCATGTGTCACTGCGATTGTGGCAAGGATAAAAAGATCAGAAAGTGGTTGCTCATGCAAGGTGGCATCCATTCCTGCGGATGCCTGCGTAGGGAGACTGTGCCAAGTCACAGTGATATAAAATTGCTATCCAAAGACGGCACGAATCTCAGTATGCTGGCGAGCAAGAAACCGAGGAGCGACAATACAAGCGGCGTCCGTGGCGTATCACGGGATAACACGCGCAAAAAATGGGTAGGCGGTATCAAAGTCAAAGGAGTCGAAAAGAAAAAACGCTTCGATACGCTCGAAGAAGCGATAGAGTATCGGAAGATGCTGGAAGAGCTGTACATCGAGCCACTCCTCGAAAAAGCCCCGGCCAAGAAGAAGCCGGCGATCATTCCCGATAAAGAGCTGCGAGACGCCAGGGAAAGGGCGTGTGTGACGCGCCAGACGGTCCATGATCGTACAGGGGTATCCCTTTCCTCACTCCAGCAGTGGGAAAACGGAGCACAGCACCCGACCGACGAAGCGAGGGCACTGCTGATGGCCTGGTATCGCGCCGGATGCCCCGTCCTGCCGGAGCGGGAAGTAGGAGATAAGAAGCCGGAGGGCGATTATTTGGCGCGGCTCAAAAGGGAGATAAAGGAATAGCCTAGAAAAGCGTTGCTGCTGAGCCATGCTTTTTCTTGACGAGCCGGGTGTTTTTTTCGTATAATGAGCATAGAAAAAGGTGCTGCCAATCGGTCAGCCCCAAGATAAGTTGAAATAATCGCCTACAGTTGGAGCTACGGGCGATTATTTTTTATACAAAACCGCAATCAAGACAATCAAAAGTAAAATAGTTACATTCAGATTATCCATGGGCTTCACCCCATTTCCGGGGCATAATTAACCGCCTTGCTTGACAACACCTTTTTTAGTATATGGAAAGATACCGTTTTATCGATAAAAAGCGCTGCTTTATGCAGCGCTTTTTTGCGTCTTTCCATCGGCTCTAAAGGTATTTTTGTCAATTTTTATGGAAAAATTTTTATGCTTACATAATGATTAAAATAAACAGGAAAGTCGGAACGGGCGATATACACATACACATACACATGTGTATGTGTATGTGTATATCGTCTACGGGCTATTTTACGGTGTACATCGCACTTTTATTTTTTCGCATAGAAACTATAATTGGGTTCCCGGTCGGCCAAACGATTCCATATCTATGAACAAAGCGCCCCTTGCCTAAGTTCCATCGCCAACAGGCGCCTATTGACTCAATGAGCTATACCTCATAGAATATACGTAAAGAGAAAGCCATAGATGCTGAATGATTTTTTATAGAACAGGGGAAGGACGAAAAAATGAAAACCTTGAAACAATTCAAAGCCGAACAGATGAAGGACCACGATTTTGCGACGGCGTATACCGAATTAGAACCACAAATGAGCCTCACTCGTGCCATCGTCAATGCAAGGCTTACGCAGCACCTCACCCAGCAGGAATTGGCAAAAAGGACAGGGATCGCACAGACCGAAATCAGCCGGATTGAAAACGGCACCCGGAATCCATCCCTAAAGATTTTGCAACGCCTGGCAGAAGGGATGGACATGGTCCTAAAGATATCTTTCGAGCCCAAGAAGAAATCATAGGCTTCACAGTAGGGAAGGGGCCTCATAGAAAAAAGCCAGCCGTGCAATGACCGGCTGACGAGGAAAGGAAGGATTACTATGAAAGAAGCTGTCATCTACGCCCGTTTTTCGAGCAGTAAACAACGAGAAGAAAGTATTTCGGCACAGCTTAGGGAATGTCATGCCTTTGCCGAAGAGGAAGGGCTGACGGTCATCCATGAATACATCGACCGGGCCATGTCGGCCCGTACGGATCAGCGCCCGTCTTTTTTGCAGATGATCCAGGACAGCGACAAGCAGCTCTTTAGCTACGTCATCGTCTATCAGCTGGACCGTTTTTCGCGCAGCCGCTATGACAGTGCCGTGTATAAGCACCGGCTCCAGAAGAACGGAGTCCGGGTCCTCTCCGCCAAGGAACACATCACGACGGATCCGACGGGCATCCTCCTGGAAGCCCTGATCGAGGCCAACGCTGAACTGTATTCGGCCGAACTGTCCCAGAAAGTGACCCGGGGCATGCTACAGAACGTCCTCGAAGGGAAATGGCCCGGCGGCCACCTGCCTTTAGGATACCAGCTGGACGGTGATCACCGCTTGATTCTGACGCCGGAGGACGTCCCGACGGTACAGAAAATCTATGAATGGTATCTCCAGGGCCTGAACGAAGTCCGTATCATCCGTAAGCTGAACGCAGAAGGCTACCGGACGTCCGTCGGCCGGCCGTTCACCCGGACCAGCATCCATCGGATCCTGCGGAATCCGATTTACATCGGGACCTTCCGCTACAAAGGGGAACAATACCCGCATTTCGCACCGCCTTTGCTGACGGAGCAACTCTTCTATCAAGTCCAGGCGCTCTTAAATCGGCATGAATACAAACACGTCGTCCCTCATGGGCAGGATTTCTCCCTGGTTGGCAAGGCTTTTTGCGGTCTTTGCGGGAACCACCTCGTCGGGACCAGCGGGACGTCCCATGCCGGCGTCCGGTATCTGTACTACATGTGCGCCAGCCGGACCCATATCCTGGACCGTCAGACGTATATCCCGTGTAAGTTCCGGAATATACGGGCGGACTGGCTGGAATTCCAGGTACTCCAGGTCACGCTCCAGATTCTCTATGATTCGGATACGCGGGAAGAAATCGCCCAAAAATGTGCCGTCCATCAGCAAGCCTCTCAAACCGAGTCGCCACACCTGAAACAGATGGAAGCCGTCCGGAAAGACTTACAGCATAAATTGGATAATTCCATCCAGGCCATCGAATCGGGTGTTTTCTCGCAGACAATCTCGGATAATATCTGCAAGTATGAAAAAGACATCAAGAAACTGGATGCCAAGATTCATGGCGAAAAATTATTATCTAATCCGGTCTGCATTTCGGAAGATTTCATCAGTTATTTTTTAGAAAAAATTTACAAACAAAAAAAAGACGACGGACAATCGTCTGAAATTTTCCAGACTTTCATCCGCCGTATCACGGTTTTTACGAACTATATTGCTATACAGTATACGTTCTATAAGAACCTTCATGTACTAGAAAACCCCGTCATTATGCGGGGTTCTAACAAATCAAGTATGGTGCGCCTAGAAGGATTCGAACCTTCGCACCCGGTTCCGGAGACCGGTGCTCTATCCCCTGAGCTATAGGCGCAAGTAAGTGGTGACCCAGTAGGGATTCGAACCCTAGACCCACAGCTTAGAAGGCTGTTGCTCTATCCAGCTGAGCTACTGAGTCTCAAAAAATGGAGCGGGTGATGGGAATCGAACCCACATAACCAGCTTGGAAGGCTGGCGCTCTACCACTGAGCTACACCCGCATTCGTTGGTAATGGTCGGAGCAGCAGGATTTGAACCTGCGACCCCCTGGTCCCAAGCCAGGTGCGCTACCAAACTGCGCTATGCCCCGCCAACAAAAAATATTATACAAGAAACGAGACGATTTGTCAACGCTTTTTTGGACCATTGCCAATAGGTCATAATCCGAGTACAATAAAGGTAATACGACTTAGGAGGTAATAGATATGCCTAGTGCAATGAGTATTCATTTTGAATCGGACCATCCCTTCATCGCCGTTCCCCTGGAATGTGAAACCATCGAAGATTTGCAGAATCGGATCGACGAAATCTTACAAAAGCCATACGATATGATTGCCTTTGATGCGGGCTGTTTCAATGGGACCATCAATTTGTCCCAGCTCTGGAACGCTTTGCTGTTCATTGCCCGTGATGCTGAGCAGCCGTCTGTCCTTTTTTCGTGTGATAAGAGCCAGTTGCCGGAAATGTATCAGACTGATGATGACTATGCGACGATTTTGCGCTTTGCCATCCGCTCGGCCCTCATCGATGCCGTCAAAATCGAAGGCAGTCTCGATGAAGATGATATCGACGACATTGCTGGTCAGGCCGTCGATTTGGGCAGTGTTCCGATCATCGTCATCCGCGCCGACCAAGGTGCCAAAGCCGACGAACTGGTCCAGAAGATGGAAAACCGTTGGGATTTAGAAGCCAAGACGTTTGAATTGGCTGTCCCTGTTCAGACGAAGGAAGATATCCAGGCCTTGGAAGACGCAGCCAAAGCCTTCCATGAGGCTCACCACGATGCAACCGTCATTCCTCATCCTATCGGCAAAATCGCTAAGGAAGCGATGCTCCAGGGCCAGACTTTCGGTGCGCCCTTGCTCTACACGACGGACGGTGAAGAAACGGAAACCTTGCCGACCAGCACGGCCATCCATAAACTACTCCATCCAGAAGACTAGGAGATGTCTTCGTTCAACATAAAAAAGGCTGCCTTCATGAGACAGCCTTTTTTCTATATAAAAATCAATTAAACTAAGCCTTGTTCAATCATGACGTCGGCAACTTTCATAAAGGCCGTGATGTTGGCACCGGCTACGTAGTTGTCAGAGACGCCATATTTGGCAGCGTTGTCACGGGATTCTTCAAAGATGTTGCGCATGATGTCTTTGAGGGTATCGTCGACTTTTTCAAAGGACCAGGACAGGCGTTCCGAGTTCTGGGCCATTTCCAGGGCCGATACGGCGACGCCGCCGGCATTTGCGGCTTTAGCCGGCGCAAAGAGGACACCGTGTTCCTGGAAGAAAGCCATGGCGTCGAGGGTCGACGGCATGTTGGCGCCTTCGCCGATGGCTTTTACGCCGTTCTGGACGAGGGTTTTGGCCGATTCCAAATCGATTTCGCCCTGTGTAGCGCAGGGGAGGGCGATGAAGGCCGGGATTTTCCACATATCGCGGCTGTTTTCGTGGTATTCTGCGTTCGGATGGGTTTCGATGTATTCTTTGATGCGGCCGCGGCGGACTTCTTTGATGTCCTTGACGGCTGCGACGTCGATACCATTAGGGTCATAGATATAGCCGTTGGAGTCGGAGCAGGTGACGACATTGGCGCCCATGGCCTGGGCTTTTTCGATGGCGTAGATGGCAACGTTGCCCGAACCGGAGACGATGACCGTTTTGCCTTTGATGTCGATGTTCTTGTTGTCCAGCATATCTTTGACGAAATAGAGGAGACCATAGCCAGTAGCTTCGGTACGGGCAAAGCTTCCGCCGTAATCAATGCCTTTACCGGTGAGTACGCCGGCATCGAAAGCGTCCTGGATGCGTTTGTACTGGCCGTAGAGGAAGCCGATTTCACGGGCGCCGACGCCGATGTCACCAGCCGGTACGTCGATGTTGGGGCCGATGTGACGGCACAGTTCGGTCATGAAGCTCTGGCAGAAATGCATGACTTCCCGGTCCGATTTGCCTTTCGGGTCGAAGTCCGAGCCGCCTTTGCCACCGCCAATAGGAAGGCCTGTCAAAGCGTTCTTGAAAATCTGTTCAAAAGCCAAGAATTTCAAAATGCTCAAGTTGACGCTCTTATGGAAGCGCAGGCCGCCTTTGTAAGGCCCAATAGCGCTGTTGGCTTGGACGCGGTAGCCGCGGTTGACGTGGAAGACGCCGTTATCATCTTCCCAGGGGACGCGGAAAATGATGACGCGTTCCGGTTCGATGATGCGTTCCAAGATGTGATGCTGTTTATATTTCGGTTCTTTTTCCAGCATGGGCACGATGGATGTCAGTACTTCGCGGGCTGCATTCTGGAATTCCGTTTGTTCCGGGTCACGGCGCTGGATGATGGCCAGCACGTCTTCTACATATTGCTGCATTTCTGTCATAATGGATTCTCCTTTGAATGAATATTTTATTGTGTGAGGTAGTCGATGGATGCATTTCCATGAGGTTTGCATCCGCTGGAGTTATTATAGAAAATTTTTCGAAAAATGTAAATAAAAACTTAAAAAATTAGTAATAAGTATTTCAAAACAATAAAATTCGAAAAACGAATTATTGACTTGCACCTGACTGGCAGGGACGGCAGAAGCGTAGTATAATAAGGACGACATTTGAAGAAAGGAAGTGCATATATGGAAACATGGCTTGATTTACATATGCATACCAAATATAGTATGGACGGGCAGTTTGAGCCAGCCGACTTGATGCGCCAATGCGCCGATGCCGGCGTGACAACAGTCGCCGTGACCGATCACGATTCAGTCCGGGCCATCCCGGAAGCTCGGCAGGAAGCGGCCCGGCTAGGAGTGAATCTAGTGCCGGGAATCGAAATCAGCTGCCAATATAAAGAAAAGAATTTCCATCTCCTCGGCTATGGCATCCATGCTGAGGCTCCCGTTTTTGCAGCCATTGAAAAGGACGTGTATGGCCAGCGCCGGGCGATTTCAGAAAAAGTCCTCGACGCCGTCGAAGCCTTGGGCATCGTTCTCGACCGGCCGGCCATTTGGAAGTTCTGCAGCGGCGATGCCATTGCGTCCGTCCATATCGCCCGCGTCGCTTTGGAAGATTCGCGTAATGCAAACTGTCCCGTCCTGGCTCCGTACCGGCCGGGTGGGGCGCGGAGCGATGCGCCATACGTCAATTTTGGCTGGGATATCTGCGGCCAAGGGGGGCCGGCTTTCGTGCCCATGACCTTTATGGATTTTGCCAAAGCCGTCGCCATCATCCACGACCACGGCGGCGTTGCCGTATTGGCCCATCCCGGCGCTAATATGAAGCAGAACCGTCCGCTGACGGAACAGCTCATCGCGACGGGCCTTGATGGCATCGAGGCTTATTGCAGTTATCATGATGAAGAAACGAGTGTCTTTTACCGACGCATCGCCGACGAATACGGCTTGATGGCGACCTTGGGCAGCGACTACCACGGCCGGGCCAAGCCGCACATCCAGCTCGGCACTTACGGTCATCCAGAACCGCAGATCCTGTGGGACCAGCTCTGTCAAAAAATCAAACAACAACATGGGGAAGTGTATGTATCGTGAAAACGAAAAAAATGATATCTGCCCTGGCCTTGACGGTTTGTCTGGCCTTGGGCATGACGACAGGTTCTTTCGCAAGTCCTGTCCGTGAAGAAGGGGCCGCCTATACGACGGGCGTAGCCAGTGTTGATCAGCACATGGATGCTGTAGCCAAGGCTAAGGCGAAAGCCGCTAAGGCTGCCAAGAAAGCGGGGAAGGTAGAAAAAGATCAAGCTGGCAAGAAGGTACGGGGCACATCGGCTAGTCCGGCAGCCGCAGCCAGACCGGTAGCAGCGGCTAGTGTACCGCGGACGGCGAAACCAGCCGGAGCGCGGGGGGTCATGCGCAATTATAATCCCGTCACCGATGCGGCACCGGCCGAACCGATGGCTATTAAGGAAACACATTTCCAGTTCCGCGAAACGCTGCTCTTGCGGCCTAAGACGGATATGATCGTTATCCATCATGTCGGCATCCCCGATGGCGATACGTCGGCAGCGGCTATCCACCGCGCTCATTTGGCCAACGGCTGGGCGGGTATTGGCTACCATTATGTCATCCGTAAGGACGGAACCATTGAACGGGGCCGCCCGCTGGCTACGGTCGGTGCTCACGCCGAAGGGCAGAACTACCATACTGTCGGTATCAATGTGACAGGCAACTTTGAAAAGGAAATCCCGACGCCGGCTCAGATCCACTCCCTGGAAAGTCTGGCCGCCTGGATTTGCAAGATCTACAGTATCGTGCCGGGGCCGTCTACAATCGTCGGCCATCGCGACGTCAACAGCACGGACTGCCCGGGCCGCCATCTCTACAGCCTGCTGCCGCAGATCCGCAAGGATGTCGCTCAGCAGATGAATGGGATGGATTCGTCCTATGAAGATAAGCTGAAGAAGACGAATTTCCTCAAGATGAGCCGGAAAGAACGGGAAGCCATCATCATGCAGGGCGCATCGGTCTTCTAATCGCTACTGGCAGGGGCCAGTGAACTATGATATAATTAAACAGTTGCAGTTAAATCACGATAAGGGCTGCGCATGGGATGCCTTGTTTCCAAGGGGGCCATGCGACAGCCCCAATTTGTCATGAGGTAAAAAAAGATATGAAGCAATTCTTTCAATGGATGAATCAAGATGAAAATATCCGTACTACCGTGGCGGCTTTTTCCCAACCCGGCTGTCATAGTATCTATGGCCTCAACGGCTCGGTCAAGAGTGCCCTCGTCGCCAAGGCCCTGACGGAAAAGCCGGGACAGGCCATCATCGTCGCCCCCTCGCGGGAACAGGCAACGGCTTGGATGGCGGACCTGGCCTTTTTGGCACCGGACCTGCCGGTCCTGGATTTTCCCGTCGTTGATAAGGCTGTCTTCACGACGACGGCAAAGAGTCTCGACCGGATAGCCCGGCAGATGGAAGCTTTGGGACGCCTGCGCCAGGGCGACCGGCTCCTGATCCTGGCGACACCGGAAGAAGCCGCCCAATATGTCATGGCGCCGCAGCGTATCGACGAAGCGGCGATGGACGTTGCCATCCATCAGGAATATGACCGCGATGCCTTGTTGCAGCACCTCGTCGACGCCGGCTATGAACGGGTCGATATGGTCGAACGGCGCGGCCATTTTTCCGTCCGCGGTGATATCGTCGATGTCTACGCCGTTAATGAACCGCAGCCGCTGCGCCTGGAATTCTTCGGCGACGAACTGGACAGTCTGCGCACCTTCGATGTCGATAGCCAGCAATCACAGAGCCAGCGGGAAAAGGCGCGGATCCTGCCCATTTCCCTGACCGTCCAAGAGGAGGAAAAGTATACTCTCCTGGACTATGCTGGACAGGGCGTCATCATCTGGGATGAGCCGAATCGCATCCGCGAAGGCCTGAAGAAAGTCCTCAAGGAGTCCGACGACTATAAGGGCCGCCTGGCGTCCTGGAAAAATCTGGTCACGGCTCAGCGCCCGGGGCCGCAGCTCGTCTTGTCGCTCATGGCCCAGTCCGTGCCGGATATGATGATGGATACGTCGGCCAGCTTCGCCGCCAAGATGATGGCCAGCTTCCAGAAGCAGTTCAACCTCCTCGAAGACGAAGTGGACCATTGGCGGGACTTGGATAACACGATTCTCTTCGTCATCAACAGCCGCGACCGCAAGGCCTCGCTCCAAGCCTGGATGAAACAGCATGAACTGCCGTTCCAGGCCTATGACGATGACCAGAGTGTGCCAGGCGGCGTCTACATCGTCGAAGGGGAAATCCACGACGGCTTCGAGCTGCCTTATGCTAAAATTGTCGTCGTTGCCGAACGGGATGTCTTTGGTACGCAGAAGCGGCGTCTGCGGCATCATGTGGCCAAAGGCCAGGAAATCAGCGTCTTTACAGACCTCAAGCCTGGCGATTACGTCGTCCATGAAGCCCACGGCATCGGCCGCTACATCGGCATCAAGACCATTGAAATGGATGGCGTCCACAAGGATTATTTGGAAATCCACTATGCCGGCAAGGATATCCTCTACGTGCCGACAGACCAGTTGTCCCTGTTGCAGCGCTATATCGGTAACGAAGGGGATACGCCGAAATTACAGAAAATGGGCGGTTCCGACTGGCAGAAGACGCGGGCCAAGGCGCAGAAGTCCATTACCGACCTGGCAGAGAAACTCGTCGCCCTCTATGCCAAGCGAGAAGTCGTCCAAGGTTATGCTTTTCCGCCGGATACGCCGTTCCAAAAGGAATTTGAAGAAGCCTTTCCTTATGAAGAAACGGAAGATCAGCTGAAAGCCGTCCGCGACATCAAGGCCAGTATGGAACGGCCGACGCCGATGGACTGTCTGGTTTGCGGCGACGTCGGTTTCGGCAAGACGGAAGTGGCCATGCGGGCCATCTTCAAAGCCGTCACGGCAGGCAAGCAGGTGGCCGTCCTGGTGCCGACGACGGTCTTGTCGCAGCAGCATTTCCAGACCTTTATGGAACGATTCGGCCCCTTTGGCGTCCACGTCGACGTCCTCAACCGCTTCCGTTCGTATAAGGAAAAGAAAGATCTCCTGGCCCGGACTTTGACCGGCGATATCGACGTCCTCATCGGGACCCACAGCTTGCTCAACAAGAAGGTCAAGTTCAAGGACCTGGGGCTGTTAGTCGTCGATGAAGAACAGCGCTTCGGCGTAGCCCAGAAGGAAAAGTGGAAGGCCTGGGCGGCCAACATCGATGTCCTGTCCCTGAGTGCGACGCCTATTCCGCGGACACTGCATATGTCCTTGGTCAACTTGCGGGAAATGTGCGTCATCGAAACACCGCCGACAGACCGTTTCCCGGTCCAGACCTATGTGACCGAATACGATGCCCGCATCGTCAGCGATGCCATTATGCGCGAAAAACGGCGGGGCGGTCAGGTCTTTTTCGTTTACAATCGTGTCGCGACTATCGAAAAGATGAAAGACGAACTCCAGGCCCTCTTGCCGGACGTGACCATTGGCATTGCCCATGGTCAGATGGCCGGGAGCCTGTTGGAATCGGTCATGTTCGATTTCTACGAAGGAAAATACGATGTTCTCCTCTGTTCGAGCCTCGTCGAAAACGGCTTGGACGTAGCCAATGCCAATACGATTATCATTTATGACGCCGACCATTTCGGCCTGTCCCAGCTCTATCAGATGCGCGGCCGCGTCGGCCGGAGCCATCGCATGGCCTATGCCTATTTCCTCTATCGCCGCGACAAGGTCTTGTCGGAAGTGGCTGAAAAACGGCTGCAGGCCATCAAGGAATTCACCGAACTCGGTTCGGGCTTTAAAATTGCCATGCGGGACCTGGAAATCCGCGGTGCCGGCAACCTCCTGGGCCGGGAACAGCACGGCAATATTGCCAGCGTCGGCTTTGCCATGTACTGTCATATGTTGGAAGACGCCATCGCCAAGGCCCAGACCGGCAAGGACGTGGCGCCGCCGCCACCGGAAACGGTCATGGAAGTCCACGTCGACGCCTTCATCGACGACGACTATATCCAGAATGGCGGCCAGAAAATCGAAATGTACCAGCGCCTGGCCATTTTATCGTCGAAAAAAGAACTGGCCGACCTGCGCCGGGAGCTGGCCGACCGCTATGGCAAGCCGAGCCAGCCTGTGGAAAAATTGCTGCAGGTCACGGAAACGCGCCTCGATGCCAAAGCGTTGGGGCTGGTCCTCATCGCTCAGAAGAAAGACGTCTTGGAACTGAAATGGCAGCGTGTCGCCGATATGCCGGACCTTCCCAAATTGGAACCGTCCCTGCGCCGCCGTTTCCGCCTGGTACCCAACATGCCCGTCATGGTCCGCGTCTCCTTGGCTGGTATTTCCGACGTCCTACTTTTCATCCAGACGTTGCTCACGGCATTTTCATCATTGAGAAAGGGGAATTCCCTTGAGTAAAAACTCCTTTTTACGGGGTGCCATGGTCCTCACCGTGGCCGGTATCGTTGTCAAGATCCTAGGCGGGCTGAACCGTATCTTCTTATCGCGCCTCTTAGGGGGCGAAGGCATCGGCCTGTACCAGATGGCCTATCCCGTCTATATCCTGCTCTTGAGTATCATCGGCGCCGGGATTCCCATTGCCGTGTCCATCATGATTGCGGAAGAAGCGGCGAAAGGCCATTACAGTGGCGTCCGCCGCATCTTCCATGTGACCCTGGCCTTTATGACTGTCGTCGCTATCGTTTGCGGCTTGGCCCTGCCTTTTGGCGCCCATGGCCTGGTCGAAGTGGGCATCGTCCGCGATGGCCGGGCCTTCCCGACCCTGGCCGTCTTGGCGCCAGCTTTGACTTTGTCCGTCATAGCCTGCTGCTTCCGCGGTTATTTCCAGGGTCTGCAGCTCATGACGCCGACCGCCTTGTCCCAGATGGCGGATCAGTTTGTCCGGGTTTGCACCATGCTCGTTTTGGCCTGGCTCTTGCTGCCCAGGGGGTTGGAGTGGGCCGCTGCCGGTGCCGCCTTCGGTGCTGTCCCCGGAGCCGCAGCAGGGTTGCTGCTCATCGCCTTCCTCTATTACCGCCACAGCCGCCAGCCCGTGCCGGATGACGATGGCGTCTTCGTCATCCAGTCGCCGCGGCGCATCATCCGCCGGCTCATCGTCCTGGCCGTGCCCGTAGCGGCGGCCAATATGTTATTGCCAGCCGTGGCCAGCATCGACTTGTTCATCGTACCCTGGCGCCTGGAAACGGCCGGTTACAGCACCCATCAGGCGACAGCCCTTTACGGGTACCTGACGGGCATGGCCAACGGCCTGGTCCAGTTGCCGGCTATCTTGACCATTGCCTTGGCGACAAGCCTCGTCCCGGCTGTATCGGCCGCCTTTTCTAAGCGCAATCGATCTGTCATCCTCGACCGGACCAACACGGCCATGCGCATTGCCAATGTCATTACTGTGCCGGCCTGCCTGGGCCTGGCCGTCTTGGCCGTACCTATTTCCCGGCTCCTCTATGCGACACCGGCGGCGGGACCGGCTATTTGCGTCCTCTCTATTTCGGTCTTCCTCGTCGGCCTCCAGCAGATCACCAGCGGCCTTTTGCAGGGCATGGGCCATACAGCTGTCCCCTTGTACAACATGGCTGCCGCAGCCATCGTCAAGATTCTCCTCAGCTGGCATCTGACAGCCATTCCTTGGCTGGGCGAAGTCGGCGCCGCTTGGGCGACCAATGCCGATTTAGCCGTCGCGACGGCACTCAATCTGTACTTTGCCCATAAATATATTGCTTACCGTGTCCAGTGGAGCTACATCGGGAAACTCTTCCTGGCTGGCGCCGCCATGGCCGGCACGGCCTGGCTCGTCCATCAAGCCCTGTTCGTCCTCTTTGGCAACGCCGTAGCTACCATCGCTGCCATTTTGGTGGCTGCCTTGGTCTACCTCATCGGCCTCGTCGTCTTCCGAGCCCTGACGGCTGAAGATATCGAAAAGATTCCCGTCATCGGGAAAAAAGTGAGCCGGCGGATACCTTGAAGTGCGCCGGAACCTGTTTTTATTTGTTTAAAAAGGCGGGAGTTTTTTGTTTCCAGGAATAGGTATTTTAGCGAATGTATTGGGAATTGTCGGTGGCGGGCTCTTGGGGCTGGGGGGCGGACGGCTGATATCGGAGCGTTTCCAAAAGGCCATCATGATGGCCTGCGCTGTGGCGGTTATATTCCTCGGTTTGACGGGAACGGTCAAAGAGATGCTGCAAATCGGCGCTGATGGGGAAGTGACGCTCATCGGGACGAACTGTATGCTTGCGAGCCTCATCGGTGGTGCAGTCATCGCTGTCGCATGGGTGCTGGTCTGATGCCCGGACATACCCATATGGAATCGGAATACGATGCGGCGTTCCGCCGCGACAAACTCAAACTAACAACGACGTTTCGGAATACCCTCAGCGCGTAGCGGGCCGCCTTAGACAGGGCGACCGGCGACTGCGGACTGCGGGGCTGTCGTACGAAGGTTTTTTCTATCATGCGGAGCCCTTTTTCTTAAATGTTTTAGGCAATGGCTTTTAAATTTTGTCCCATTCACATCAAGCTTTCAACTTCAAACTCAAAAGGCGCTGTCTTCATGCGACAGCGCCTTGCTTTTTCCCATTCTTTTTGCTATACTACAAGCAGATAGTTGAGTAAATCAACTAATTACGGAGAAAAAGGGGATGCGGAGCATGGATTATTTAAAGGTTAGCCATGATTTCAGCGTGATAAACCAGCGTTCGCAAGCCTATGTGACCGAGGCCTGTCGGCCGTGGAAGTTATCTTATTCGGAACACGTGACCCTCATGAGCCTGTACAGCCACGAGGGCTGCCGGCAGCATGAGCTCTGTCAGGTTATGAAGGCTGATAAGGCCTTGGTGGCCCGGAACTTGAAGACGCTCGAGGAAAAGGGATTCGTCAGCCGTCGCCAGCAGGGGACGGACCGGCGCTACAAGTACCTGTATTTGACGCCGAAGGCCAGGGAACTACAGGATACGATGGAAGCGATTTTGAAAAAATGGGTCGACGTCCTCGTCCAAGGCATCGATGAGGCGACGCTGGGGCCGGCTTTGCAGCTCATGCATCAAGTGGCCGACAATGCTGCTGAAGCAAATATTGCCGCCCTTAATCCTCAAAAGGAGATGAAGCTATGAAACGCGATTGGAAATACACGGCTCTTGTCATCGCCATCGTGTCAGTTTTGGGACTGACCGGCTGCGGCCAGCAGACACAACAGGCCGAACTGCCGCAGTTGGTCAAGGCCATCCAGATCGGCAGTGAAACGGCAGGTACGACGGCCGGCACCTATTCGGGTACCGTCAAGGGTCGCTATCAGAGTAATTTATCCTTTCAGGCCGGCGGCCGCATTACGGCCCGCAACGTCCAGCTCGGATCCCAGGTCCATGCCGGTGATGTCTTGATGACTGTCGACCCGAAAGACGTGGCCCAGGCTGTCAATCAGACGCAGGCTCAGGTCGACGCCGCTGCTGCCCAGCTCCAGCTGGCCCAGTCCAATTTGACCCGTTATCAGCAATTATACGATATGGATGCCATCAGTGCATCCGTCCTGGACCAGTACCAGACGGCTTATGACCAGGCTTCGGCCCAATATAATCAGGCCCTGGCCGCTCAGCAGGCTCAGGAAAACCAGTTATCTTACACTCAGCTTACGGCCGATGCAGACGGTGTCATTGCTGCCGTATCGGCGGAAGTCGGCCAGGTCGTCGCTGCCGGTCAGACCGTTGTCACCCTGGTTCATTCAGGGGACTTGGAAGTCCAGGTCAACGTGCCAGAAAATAAATTGGCTGACTTCCCGGTGGGCAAGAACGTGACCGTTACGTTCTGGGCTCTCCAGAACCAGCAGGCTGCCGGTGTCGTCCGCGAAGTGGCGCCCATGGCCGACGCGGCATCCCGGACATATCAGGTCAATATTTCTCTGCCTAACCCGCCGGACGGGATGCAGCTCGGCATGACGGCTACCGTGGCTAACGGCAGTGAACAGGCGGTTGCGGAAGATACTTTTGTCCTGCCGCTGGCCGCTATCTATCAGACTGGCGATACGCCCCAGGTCTGGATCGTTGGCAAGGACAAGACCTTATCCTTGAAAGACGTAACGGTTCAGGATTTTGGCGATAATACGGCCAAAGTCACGGGTCTCAGCCGCGGCGATGTCGTCGTCACAGCCGGGGTCCATATGCTCAGTGAAGGTCAAAAAGTCCGCGTAGAGGGGGAAGATGATTGATGAAAAATTTATCGGAAGTCTCTATTCATAACCGCGTCCTCGTCTGGTACTTCATCATCCTCATCGCCATTGCCGGTATCTTTTCTTACATGAAACTGGGCCGTATGGAAGATCCGACGTATACTGTTCGGACTATGGTCGTCTCCGTCGCCTGGCCCGGTGCCACGGCGGAACAGATGCAGGAACAGGTGACGGACAAGATTGAAAAGAAACTGCAAGATACGCCGAACCTGGATTACATCAAAAGTTATTCCCGGCCCGGTCAGTCGGTCATCTACGTCTACCTCGACGATAAGGCGCCGCGCGACAGCATCCGCAGCACCTGGAATGAAGTCCGGAACTTGACAGAAGACATGAAGAAAGACCTGCCTGAAGGCGTCTATGGGCCTTATTATAATGACCGTTTCGACGACGTCTATGGCTCTATTTACGCCGTTACGGGCGATGGTTATTCTTATGAAGAATTGCGCCAAAAAGCCGAAAAGATACGCCGCATGATTATGTCCGTCGACGATGTCAGCAAAGTCGAACTGGTCGGCGAACAGTCGGAAAAGGTCTATATCGAAGTGGCCAATTCCAAACTGGCCGAACTGGGGATTGCGCCGACGGCTATTGCCAATGCTGTTAAAGGCCAGAACCAGATGACGCCGGCTGGCATGGTCGATACCCAGTCGGACAACGTCTATCTGCGCTTGTCCGGTGTCTTTGAAGATATCGAAGCCATCCGCAACCTGCCTATCAACGCCAATGGCCGCGTTTTCCGCCTAGGCGATATCGCTACGGTAGAACGGCGCTATACGGAACCTTCAGACCCGAAGATGTTCTATAACGGCAAACCCGCTGTCGGTATCGCTTTATCCATGAAGAGCGGCGGCAATAACCTTCAGCTCGGCGAAAACTTGAAGAAATTGCAGGAAAGCGTCAAATCCGATTTGCCGGCAGGCATGGAAATCCACCAGGTATCGGACCAGCCGCAAGTCGTCAAAGAGTCTATCAGTGACTTTACCGATACCCTGCGCGAAGCCATCATCATCGTCCTGGTCATCAGCTTCCTCAGCCTGGGCCTGCGTACGGGCTTGGTCGTCGCTTTCTGTATCCCCTTGGTCTTGACGGGCGTCTTCTGCGTCATGGAAGTGGCCGGCATTGATTTGCATAAGGTCTCATTAGGCTCGCTGATCATCGCCTTGGGCCTCCTCGTCGACGACGCTATCATTGCCGTCGAAATGATGACGGTCCAACTGGAGAAAGGCATGAACCGCGTCGATGCGGCCTGCTATGCTTTCAAGGCGACAGCTAAGCCCATGCTGACAGGGACTCTCATTACTTGCTCCGGTTTCATTCCCGTCGCCTTTGCCGACGGGGCGGCATCGGAATTCTGCAAAGATTTGTTTCCTGTCATCACGGCAGCCCTGGTCTTGTCGTGGATTGTATCGGTCATGGTGGCGCCGCTCTTCGGCTATTACCTGATTAAGCCGAAAGTGGCCAAAGGAACCGAGCCAGAGCCCTTATATCAGAGCCGGTTTTATGTCTTCTTCCGCAAAATCCTGACTTGGTGCCTGACTCACCGGGCCTTGGTCATCGGCAGTACGGCCGCTATGTTCATCTTGTCCGTCGGCCTGATGAAATTCATCCCTCAGGAATTTTTCCCGCCTTCCCTTCGGCCGGAACTCATCGTCGAAATGACCCTGCCTGAAGGTTCGTCTATGCAGGCTACGCAGAAAGAAGCGGCCCGCTTTGCCCAATATCTCGACAGTCAGCAGGCGAAACTCAAGGATTATTCCTATTACGTCGGTGAAGGGGCGCCGCGTTTCGTCTTGACCATCGAACCGGTTTTGCCGGCTGATAATTACGCCCAGTTCGTCGTCGTCGCCAAGGATACACAGATGAGGGAAGAATTGACGCAGTCCATCAAAGAAGAAATGGTCGACAAGTTCCCGAACGTCCGCTGCAACGTCAAGAACGTGCCCTTAGGGCCGCCGTCGGATTATCCTATTATGCTGCGCGTATCCGGCTACGATACGGATAAGGTCAAAGCCTATGCCCAGCAGATTGCGGCGCGCATTGCCAAGGACCCGAATACGGAAAATGTCTTCCTCAACTGGGATCAGAAGAATAAAATCATGCACGTCGACTTGGACCAGAATAAGCTGCGGGCCATGGGGATTTCCGGTGAAGATATTGCCCAGACTTTGTATACGGAACTGTCCGGGGCGACAGTGGCCCAATACTATGCGGCTGACAAGACCATTGGCATTCAGCTGCGCCTTCAGGACAGCGACCGTAATGACCTGGCCAAAATCAAGAGCCTGCCTGTCTACGTAGGCCCGGCCGGTTATGTGCCGCTGGAACAGATTGCCACCATTTCCTATAAAGGCGAAGATGGACTCATCTGGCGCCGCGATTTGAAGCCGACTATCACCATTAACGGTGGCATCAAATCCGGTACAGCTAACGATGCGACGCAGAAAGCCTACGATTCTATCGCCGATATCCGGGAAAACATGCCCTTTGGCTACACTGTCGAAGTCGACGGGGCTTTGGAAAACAGCCAGAAGTCTTTGAAGTACCTGCTGGTACCGGTACCGGTCATGGTCATCATTATCATGACACTGCTCATGTTCCAGCTCCGCAGTCCATCGCTCATGTTCCTGGCTTTGATTACGGCGCCTATGGGACTCATCGGCGTCTCCTGGGGGATGCTCCTCTTTGGGAAATCCCTGGGCTTCGTCGCCGATTTGGGCATCCTGGCTCTGGGCGGTATGATCATCCGTAACTCCATTATCCTCTTGGACCAGATTCAGAAGCATATGGTTGCCGGCGAAGACCCGTGGCATGCCGTCATCGACTCGGCGGTCATGCGCTTCCGGCCCATCATGCTCACGGCTGCTGCGGCCATTTTGGGCATGATTCCCCTCATGCGCAGCGTCTTCTGGGGCCCCTTGGCCGTCGCCATTGCCAGTGGCCTCTTCGTCGCCACCGTCCTGACCCTGCTGGTCCTGCCGACCATGTACGCGGCCTGGTTTAAGGTGAAACGGACGTAGCTTGCAGTTTGCGAAACGGGCTCGCTGGCGCATCGCCTGCCAGGGAACCCCTCAGTCAGCGATGCTGACTGAGGGGTTCTTCATACAGCGATGCGCTAGCGAGCCCGTTTTAAAATACGAACCACGCCTCACGGCAAACGAACCACGCGCCGTGAGGCGTCTATTCGCCTCCGGCTTCTGCGATATCCGGCTCATTCTTGCGGTTGAAGCCGATGATGCGGCGCGGTTTTTCAATGTCGTCGTGGCGAGGGACGGCGACGAGGAGCAAGTTGAGCTGGGAAATGTGCTGGACCAGTTCGACGGCTGAACCGTCGGACAATTCGCCGTAAAATACGATCATATTCGGATCCCAGTAGCCAATGTCCTGGATGCTGAAGGTGATGTCGCCAGCCGATACCAGACGGCCGCCGGCCTGCATGTCGTCAGACAGGCCGGATTCAAAGTTGTTGATCAAGGCGACGATGCGCTGATACATGTCGGAAGCCAGATAGGGCGCTTCCGGGTCGTCTTCTTCTTCCGGGACGGCGCCGGGCTGGAGTATGGTCAGTTCCTTTTCGGCAGCCGTATCTTTTTCAGGGGTACCTTGTTTGTTTTTCTTATCTTCTAATTCGGTCATGTAAATCCCTCCTTATCATTCTTATTATATCTTTTCTACATATGCTGTGACGATTCCTGCTGTCTTTATTATAAGACAGCAGAATTTTTTCTTGGAATCCCTATGCAGGTATGGTATAATGGTCAAGACATGCTGACATCAGGTAACATATTTTCACACGAAAAGAGGTTTTTTCTTCATGGAATATGTGAACGAGTTGGACACTATATCGGCCAGAGCTGCGCAAAAGAATGCGGCTCTCAAGGTACATCGTCTTACGTTTATGGAGGCTACGATGATGGTCGTCGGGTCTACCATAGGTTCCGGTGTTTTAGGTTTAGCTTTTGCCAGTCGCAATGCCGGCTGGCCCGTCCTGCTTACGTGGCTTGTCGTAGCAGGCTTTTTTTCTATCATCTCCATGCTCTATGTCGCTGAAGCGACGCTGCGCACTACCAAGCCCTTACAGCTGTCGGGTTTGGCTGAAAAGTACGTCGGCAAGGTCGGTTCCTGGCTGATCTTCTTTTCCGTCGGGGCCACGTCTTTTTGCAGCCTCATCGCCTATACCAGCGGCTGCGGCAGGATATTGAGTGAGTTCTTCGGTATTTCCCTGGAAATGGCCAGCTGCTTCTTTGCCCTCGGGGCGACGAGCGTTGTCTGGCTGGGCCTCAAGGCCACTGGGGTCGCTGAGAAATATTTGAGTTCAGGTATGACGGCCATGCTTATTCTTCTCGTCGGCGCGTCACTTTTTTCGGCCCGTGTACCTGTTGCAGATATTCTTTATGCCCATTGGACTTATGCCGTTCCGGTCTTCAATATCGCCGTCTTTTGTTATGCCGTCCAGTACATTGTTCCGGAAATTTCCCGGGGCTTCACACATGACCCGGGGAAAATCGTTCCGTCTATCCTGGCTGGAGCTGGCATTTCCTTTGTCATCCTGGCCCTGGTCCCGCTGGCCGTTTTCCTCATGCTGCCAGTCGATGAAATTTCGGAAGTCGCGTCCCTGTCCTGGGGCCGCGCTCTGGGGTCGCCGGTCTTTTTCGTCATCGTCAATGCGTTCGCTTTCTGCGCCATGCTGACGTCGTTCTGGGCCATTGCCGAAAGTTTCCTGACCAATATGATCGACCGCCTGGGCTTTAAATCGGAAACGGATATCCGCACGCGGGCCTGCTGCTTGGCTTTCATCGTCATCCCGCCGGTCTTGTTGGCTTACAGCGGCCTGGTTGGCTTCGTCAATGCCATCTTTAGTGCCGGCACTTTCGGTGGCATCATCATGTCCGTCCTGCCCGTCTTCATGCTGCGCAGTGCCCGTAAACACGGCGACCACGCACCGTGCTGGCAATGCGGTTGGATTGCTCATCCTATCATGCAGTTCCTCGTTGTCGTCCTCTTCGCCAGCGCCGGTATCTACGCCATCCTCAGTTTATGCGGCTGGTTGCCTGCGGCATGGTAGGGGAAACTAATTTCGTAGTTCACTAACAAATAGCTGGCATTTTTCATTTTCGTGAAAAATGCCAGCTATTTGTTTTTTCCGTGTCGCGGCCTGCAGGGCCGTCAAGCCCCATGACTCGTCAAGGCGTCGATGAACTGGCGGGCAATGCTGGACAGGTAGCGATGTTTGGGCGTGATGACGGCTAATTGGGTGCGCAGGCGCGGTTCGTCGATGGCTTTGATCTGGAGATGAGGCAGGCTGGCTGGCGAGATGGCCGATGCCGGGACGACGGCGTAGCCCAGGCCGGCTTCCGCCCAGAGCAAGGTCGTCCGGGCATCGTCGTTGCGGCAGAGGAGATTCGGCGTGAGATTGTGGGCTTCGCAGACGTCGTGGAAGAGCTGGTCGAAGCGGCGGTAGAGGATGAGCGGCAGGCCCTTCAGCTGTTCTACCGTCATCGACGGCTGGCCTGGGATAGAATCGGCCAGGGCCGTCGTATAGGCCAGGACCATCGGTTCTTCCGGGAGGAGGATGCAGTTGAAAGCATCCTGCTTGAATGGCGTGCGGACGATACCGATTTCAATGAGGCCTTTGCCCAGCATGTCCAGGAGGCGGAAGGTGTTGCCGTCATAGATTTCAAAGCGGATGCCGCGATGGCTGTCATGGAATTGGCGGAGCGCTGGCCGGAGAATGACGCTGCCCGACGAGGACACGGTCCCGATGGACAAGGTGCCGCGCAGACCATTCTTGAAATCGGCGATTTCCCGTCGTGTCGAGTCGGTGAGGGTAAGAATCTGACGGGCCCGGCGGTAGAGGATTTCGCCCGCGTCGGTCAAGGTCACGCTGCGCGGTTCCCGCTGCAGGAGCTGGACGCCCAGTTCTTCTTCCAGAGCTTTCATTTGCTGGCTCAACGGTGGCTGGGCCATGTGCAGGCGACGGGCTGCCGCCGTAATCTGACCTTCTTCGGCGATGACCATGAAGTACGTAAGTTGACGGATATCCATATCGATGCCTCCTTGACATATAATTTACGTATATTATATCAATCATACAAATATTTTCAATATAGTAAAGGCCGTGTTATACTAAGACCATAGACAAGATGATCGTCAAGAAAGGATGATAGATGATGAACGATATTGTGACACCGAAACGGGACGCCCATTTTTTTTGGACCCTGTTCAAATCGACTTTTTTAATCAGCGCCTTCACCGTAGGCGGCGGCTTCGTCATTATTCCTCTTTTGAAAGGGAAATACGTCGATGAATATCACTGGATCAGCGATAAGGATACCCTCGATATGGTGGCAATCGCCCAGTCCATGCCTGGCGTCATTGCGGTCAACAGTGCGGTCATCCTCGGCTACCGCATGGCCGGGGTCCTGGGGACGCTGGTCGCCCTGGTCGCGACGGTGCTGCCCTGCCTGATTACGCTGTCGATTATTTCTTACTGCTATGATTTCTTTATCCAGAATCTCTATATCAAGATGATCCTCCGCGGTATGCAGTGCGGGGCGACGGCGCTCATCGTCAATGTCGGCATCGACCTCCTCATCAAACAGGGAAAAAAGAAGCTCCTCCTGCCGCTGGCTATCATCGTAGCGACGTTTATTGCTAACTTATGCTTTGATGTCAATATCATGGCGCTCATCGTCATCGACGGCATCATTGGCTTTGCCTTCATGCGCGACAAGAAGTACGATTAAGGGGAGGGACTTATCATGATATATTTATTGCTTTTTTGGGAATTCTGTAAAGTCGGGGCTTTCTGCGTCGGCGGCGGCTATGCGTCTATGCCGCTGATTCAGGCCAGTGTCGTCGATACCTTCCATTGGCTCTCGATGAGCGAATTTGTCGATATATTCACCATTTCTCAGATGACTCCGGGACCGATCGGTATCAATGCTGCCACCTTCGTCGGTACCAAAATTGCCGGATTGGGCGGAGCTGTCGCTGCCACCCTAGGCTTCGTCACGCCGTCGTTTTTCTTGGGAATTCTGTTAGCACGCGTCTTCCTCAAGTACGGTGATATCGGTCCTATCCGGGGCATCCTCAACGGCCTGCGGCCGGCAGTCGTCGCCCTTATCTGCGTCGCCAGTCTGAGTTTCATCCTCCTGGCCTTGTGGAATACGGAAACCTGGCCTGATGACTGGTCGGCTTTCAGCCTTGGCGGCTTGGTCATCCTCTTCTTGGCTATTGCAGCGACGCGGCGCAAAATCGGCGTTATCAAGGTCCTCATCGGATCCGGTGTCTTAGGCCTCCTCTTAGGCATAGCCGGCCTCATCTAACTTCGATATATTGGGAATCCAGGCTCTGGAGGAAGCGGCTCGGTGCATAGCGCTGATGACCATTTCCTTGGTGCCAGCTCAGATACAGCCTCTTTTTGGCCCGCGTAATGGCGACATAAAAGAGGCGTTTTTCTTCTTCGATATCGCCTTTTTTTACGGACCAGAATGTGGGGAAGACCTGGTCTTCGAGATTGGCCAAGAAGACGTAATCGAATTCCAGCCCTTTGGCTTGATGGATGGTAATGATGGGGATTTTCGGATCCTTGGCCAACATGCTGTCCAGTTCGCTGTTGGATAAGGAAGTCAGCTTGAGAAATTCGGCTAAGGCGTCGCGGGGATCCTGGGCGGGGTCGTCTGTTTCCCTGGCAATGCGGTAAAGCTTGCGGACATTTTCCAGCCTGTCGATGTGCTGGGCGGCATCCTTGGGGTCGTGATGGGCTTCGTACCAGTCTTTGACGCCGCCTTTGTTCATGACAGCGGCGATGACTGCAGTCGGCCGGCCCTGGTAGGACAAGCGGCGCAGGGCAGCGATATCGCGGCTGAACGGGGCGAAGAGGGGCAGGTAGATGGCCAGGGAAGCGCGGCGGGCCGTCGTGGCTGGCGCTATCTTCTCTTTTACGGCGTAGCACAAGAGGCCGGCCGTAGCCAGGATGTCGTCGAAGGCATCGTGCGACGGCTGATGGTCGATGGGGAAGGTTTCACTCAGCGTGGCCAGTTTATGGTTGATGAGATTCGGGTAGAAGCGGCGGTATATATCCAAGGTGTCATAATAAGGGAAGTCGCCGCTTTCGGCCATGTCCAGGCGCTGGAGCTCGCTGTGCAGGATAGACAGGTCATACGTGACGTTGTGGCCGACGATGACGGCGTCTTTCGCGAATTCCAGGAAGGCCTTCAGGGCTTGGCGTGGTTCCATTCCCTGGGCCGCCAGGGTTTCGTCGCTGATGTGATGGACGTAGAAGGAGGTGCCGACAGGGCGGCTGGCGCGGACGTAGGTGTTGAAGGTGTCTGTAACCTGGCCGGCGGCATCGAGGCGGACGGCGGCGATTTGGATGATTTCGTCTGTCGTCGTGTCGGTCCCTGTGCTTTCTACGTCGAAGACGACGATTCGCCCTTCGTCCAGGGCCGTCAGCAAGAGACCATAAGGATCACCTGTTTCCTGAGAAATAGGATCGATGAAGTCGCAGAGCTGAAGGCCCAGGCGGCGGTAGGATTCGCTTTCTATGGTTTTCACAGTCCGTTGGCCGATGCGGGAGATGAAGCGCAGCAGGATGCGCTTCAGGCTGAGGTTGTCGTGCTTATTCAAGAGCAGCCGCAAGTAGGCCAAGACATCTTTACATTCCTGTCGCTTGAACAGGTGGAACTGGTCGATACAGGTGACGGGCAGCTGGTCCTCCGGCGGATAGTGCTGGTTATGGGCGTTGATGCCCGTCCAGAGCTGCTGGGCCTGGCGATTGCCGCGGACGAGGACGCAGGCCTTCAAGCGCTCTTTAGGCGGCAGTTTCCTTAGTTCCTGGAAAATCCAGCGGCTTTCATCGAGAAAGGTATTGGCCTGGTGGATGACGATGGGCTCGCCCGGGGTGGCGGCCTCAGCCTGGCCAGGCTGAGGATAGACATGGTGGACCGTTACTTGACCGAAGAGGTGGTTCAGGCAGCTTTCGCCAGCCTTCAAGAGAAGCTGCGTAGACCGGTAGTTGCTCGTAAAAGTGATTTCCCGGGGATGGTAGGCCTTACGGAATTGTTCCAAGATATATTCCGGATAGGAGCCGCGCCATTCGTAAATGGTCTGGAAGTAATCGCCGCAAAGGAGGACGTTGCGGCCCGGGAAGAGGCGGCTGATGACGGCGTATTCGACTTCGCTCGTGTCCTGCATTTCGTCGACGGCGATAAAGCGGAAGCGGTCCCGCCAGCGCTGGCAGCAGGCGTCATCTGTGAGAAACTCGTAGGCACCAGTGATGAGATCTGTGAAGTCGACGGCGTGGTTGTCGGCCAGGACGGTATTGTATTGCTGGACCAGGACGTCGCCATGGTCTTGGAGCCAGGCTTGGAGGGCTTCTTTGGGTGCCGTGAAATCGTGGAGATCGGGAATGACGCGTTGTTTCTTGGCAAATTCGATGAAATTCTGCAGGGCCTGGGTGTCGTTGCCCGGTGCCGATGCCGCAACAGGCAGGCCGTCGATAATTTGCCGGCAGTCTTCGTCGTCGTAGAGCAGGAAGTCATTGTAACGGTCGCTTTGGCGTTTCGTTTCTTCTTTGATGAGGCTGTAACAGAAGCTGTGGATTGTCTTGACGACGACAGCGAGGCCCTTTTCCCGGGCCGTAGCGATGATGCGCTCTTTCAGTTCCTTGCAGGCCCGGTTGGTGAAGGTCAGGCAGAGTATCTGTGCGCCTTCGGCAGTGCCTGTTTCCAAGATATGTGCGACCCGGCAGGCCAGGACGCGGGTCTTGCCCGTACCGGCTGGCGCATTGAGCAGGATGGGCTGCGATACGTCATTGACGACTTGCTGCTGCTGGTCATTTAATTCCATAATCTATTCCTCCGTGTCGATTATTTTCTTTTATTGTAACATAGTCGGCGCCATCCGGGTATAAACTGCCATAGAACCGGCGATTTTCATTGACAGCCCCGTAGGTTTTTGATAGAATCAAAGTGTGTTTGATAATCTTTCAATCAATAAGGAGATGCATTATGACAATACGTTTATGGACAGGTTCTTCGCCGTTTGTAAACAGTCTCCGTGTGTCTAAATGAAAAAACCCAAAGGTGACGTGTGTCACTTTTGGGTTTTGTTTTTCCTAAGGAGGGGTCTCTGTTGAAGGTCGGTTTGATCATGGGAAGCGATTCTGATTTTCCCGTCATGAAAAAAGCGATTGCTATTTTTAAAGAATTTGGTGTTGAATATGAAGTCTTGTTAGCGTCGGCCCATCGCACGCCGACAGCTGTTCGGGAATTCGTTTCGACAGCCGAAGAACGGGGCATCAGTGCCTTTGTCGTCGGTGCCGGCATGGCAGCTCATCTGCCGGGTGTCGTCGCCAGCTATACGACGCTGCCTGTCATCGGCGTCCCCTTGGAAAGCGGCAGTCTCCAGGGCATGGATGCGCTGTTGGCCATCGTACAGATGCCGTCGGGCATCCCCGTTGCTACTGTCGCTATTAATGGGGCCAAGAACGGAGCGCTCCTGGCCGTACAGATCGGCGCTGCCAGCGATGCTGAATTAGCCAAGAAATACAAGGCTTATCGCGAAAACATGGCTCAAGAGGTCATGAAAAAGAACCAGAAGTTGCAAGAAACCGTAAAGTCCCTCTAAGGGCATGTACAGACTATTTTTCGTTATAACAGGAGGTTTAATTCATGTTTTACGATCCGATTTGGGATAAGCAGCATGAAGAATGTGGTGTCTTAGGTATTTACGATAAACACCTCGATATTCCCCGCTATATTTACTGGGGGTTGTTCGCATTACAGCATCGTGGCCAGGAAAGCGGTGGTATTGCCTTGACCGATGGCCAGGATATCCATACGTTCCGCGGCATGGGTCTCATCAGTACGGTCTTCGCCAACGGCGTACCGGACGAAGAAGGCGGCCCTGTCGGTATCGGTCACGTTCGCTATTCGACGACCGGTTCCAATAATCCCCGCAACATCCAGCCCTTGGCCGTATATACCCCTATGGGACAGCTGGCCTTGGCTCACAACGGCAACCTGACCAATACGCGGACTCTGCGGGAAGAACTGGACCGCGGCGGCGCCACGTTCCAGACGACGATGGACAGTGAAATCATCGTCAACCTCATCAGCCGCAGCCAGAAAGACACTATCGAAGAACGCATCATGGAAAGCATGAACCGCATCCAGGGGGCGTATTCACTGGTACTCATGACGAAAGATACGCTCTATGGTGTCCGCGACCCCTACGGTTTCCGTCCGCTGTGCATCGGCCGTACCGATGAAGGCGGCTGGGTCCTGGCGTCGGAAACGTGTGCCCTCGATGCCATCGGCGCCAAGTTCGTCCGCGACGTACAGCCAGGCGAATTTGTCCAGATCAATGAAAAAGGCGTCAAATCGACGATCTTTGCCAAGGCACCGCGCAAGCAGGTCTGTTCTTTTGAATACATCTATTTCGCCCGTCCGGACAGTGTCATCGACGGTCAGGACGTCTATCAGGCCCGCTTGAACATGGGCCGGGAAATGTGGAATGAAACGCAGTATGATGCGGATATCGTCATTTCTGTCCCGGACAGCGGCAACACGGCAGCCATCGGCTATGCCCAGGCTTCGGGCATCCCCTTCAAGCACGGCCTCATCAAGAACCGTTATATGGGCCGTACCTTCATCAAGCCGAATCAGAAACAGCGCGAACTGGCTGTCCGCATGAAATTGAACGTCGTCAAGTCCGTCGTCAAGGGCAAGCGGATCGTCATGGTCGACGACTCCATCGTCCGCGGCACGACGAGCGGCATCATCTGCAAACTCTTGCGCGAAGCCGGCGCTAAGGAAGTCTATATGTGCGTATCGGCACCGCCTATCAAGTATCCATGCTTCTACGGCATCGACACGTCAGTCCGCAAGGAACTCATTGCTTCGACGTTCAGTGTCGAACAGATCCAGAAGTATATCGGCGTCGACAAACTCCATTTCATTTCTATCGATGGCCTCAATCGGGCTGTCGAACATATCCCCAAGGAAGATATGTGCTTAGCTTGCTTTAACAACGACTATCCTACGGACACTCCGCAGGCCAATGAGGAAGGAGAAAAATATGCTCTCGAACACAAATAAAGGATTGACTTATGCTGATGCCGGCGTCGACATCGATGCTGGCAACAAAGCCGTAGAATTGATGAAAGATTCGGTCAAAGCCACGTACCGTCCGGAAGTCCTCGGCGACCTGGGCGGTTTCGGCGGTCTCTTTTCCCTGATGAACAGCGACATCAAGAAACCGATTCTGGTCAGCGGCACCGACGGTGTCGGCACCAAGCTGCGCCTGGCCATCATGATGGGCAAGCACGATACGGTCGGCCAGGACTGCGTCGCCATGTCCATCAATGACGTCCTCGTCCAGGGCGCAGAACCGCTGTTCTTCCTGGACTACATCGCCGTCGGCAAACTCGACCCGGTCCAGGTTGCGACCATCGTCAAAGGCGTTGCCCATGCCTGCCAGGAATCGGGCTGCGCGCTGCTTGGCGGCGAAACGGCTGAAATGGCCGGTTTCTATGCCAAAGACGACTATGATTTGGCTGGCTTCGGCGTCGGCATCGTCGACCGCGACAAGGTCATTACCGGCGAAAACATCAAAGCCGGCGACGTCCTCATCGGCCTGCCTTCGACCGGGGTCCACTCCAACGGCTTCTCCCTGGTCCGCAAGATCGTCCTGGAACGGCAGAACATGAAGCTCGACCAGTACGTCGACGAACTGGGTATGACTATCGGCGAATGCCTGCTCACGCCGACCCGCCTCTATCCGCGTCCGTGCCTGCCGATCATCAAGAACTTCACTGTCAAGGGCATGGTTCATATCACGGGCGGCGGTTTCTATGAAAACATCCCCCGCGTCCTGCCCAAGGGTGTCGGCGTCGACATCGACGTCACGTCGTGGCCGCAGCTGCCGATCTTCGGGCTCCTCCAGAAGTGGGGCAACGTTGATGCCAAGGAAATGTACCGCACCTTCAACATGGGCATCGGCATGATCATGATCGTCGATGAAAAAGACGCAGATGCCGTCCTCAAGAACCTGGCCGACCGCGATGAAAAGGCCTATGTCATCGGCAAAGTCGTCGATTCCGACGTACCCGTAACCTTGCGGGGAGGCGTATTCCATGACTAAGAAGAAAATGGTCATTTTCGCATCGGGCCGCGGCTCCAATGCCATTGCCCTCCACGATGCCGTCAAAGATGGCACGATTAATGCGGAAATCAAGGCCCTGGTCTGCGATATCCCGGGCGCACCGGTCATGGACCGGGCTAAGGAATGGGGCGTACCGGTCATTCTGGCCGACCGCAAATCCTTCGACTCGAAAGAAGCCTTTGAAAAATACATCCTCGACGCCATCGAACCGTATCAGGCCGACGTCATCTGCCTGGCCGGCTTCATGCGCCTCTTGAGCGGTGATTTCATTTCCCATTATGAACACAAGATGCTCAATATCCATCCGGCCCTGCTGCCGTCGTTCCGCGGCCTCCACGCCCAGCGCCAGGCTGTCGAAGCCGGCGTCAAGATCGCTGGCTGCACGGTCCATTTCGTCGTACCCGACATGGACGCCGGCCCGATTATCTTGCAGTCGGCCGTACCGGTCTACGAAGACGATACGGAAGATACGCTGGCTACCCGGATCCTCACCAAGGAACATCCGACCTATGTCAGAGCGGCAGCGCTCTTTTGCGATGATAAATTGACTATCGACGGCAACGTCGTCAAAGGGACTCAGGAATAGGGAATAGGAGGAATTTTCCATGAAAGTAAAACGCGCACTCATTAGTGTATCTGATAAAACGGGCGTCGTCGAACTGGGCAAAGCCCTGGCTGACCTCGGCATTGAAATCATCTCTACGGGCGGTACCATGCGTACGTTGAAAGAAGCGGGCGTACCGGTCATTGCCGTTCAGGACGTCACGGGCTTCCCGGAAATGATGGACGGCCGCGTCAAGACGCTGAATCCGAAAATCCATGGCGCTATCCTGGCGGTCCGCGACAATCCGGAACACGTCAAGGCCATGAAAGAACACGATATCAAGCCGATCGACCTGGTCGTCGTCAACCTCTATCCGTTCCAGCAGACCATTGCCAAACCGGATGTCACCCTGGCAGAAGCCATTGAAAACATCGACATCGGCGGCCCCTGCATGGTCCGCGCTTCGGCAAAGAACAATAAATACGTTGCCATCGTCACCAATCCGGCTAAATACGGCGAAATCATTTCCATCCTCCAGAAGGACGGTGAATTTTCCGACCAGTACCGCCTGGAACTGGCTCAGGAAGCCTTCCACCACACCGCTGTCTATGATACGGCCATTGCCGCATACTTAGCGGAACAGGTTCAGAAGGGGGCTGCAAAATAATGAAGGTAGCAGTCATCGGCGGCGGCGGCCGCGAACATACTTTAGCCTGGAAACTGGCCCAGAGCCCGAGTGTCGATAAACTCTATGCCATCCCTGGCAGTGCCGCTATGAGTGAAGTCGCCCAGTGCGTTGACATTGCCTTGTCCGACCTGGACGCCATTACGGATTATGCCAAAAAAGAAGGCATCGACATGCTCGTCGTCGGCCCGGAAGTCCCCTTGACCGAAGGCCTTGCCGACCTGGCCCAGTCCAAGGGCATGGCTGTTTTTGGCCCCAACAAGGCTGCGGCTCAGATGGAAGGGTCGAAAGTCTTCGCCAAGAACCTCATGAAGAAATACCATGTCCCGACGGCAGCCTACGCTTCCTTTACCGATGGCGATGCCGCCAAGGCCTATATTAAAGAACAGGGCGCACCGATCGTCGTCAAAGCCGACGGCCTGGCTGCCGGCAAAGGCGTCGTCGTCGCCCAGACGGAAGCAGAAGCCATCGAAGCGGTCAATGCCATGATGGAAGACCATATCTTCGGCGCTTCCGGCGGCCGTATCGTCATCGAAGAATGTATGGTCGGTGAAGAAGCGAGCCTTCTGGCTTTCGTCGACGGCAAGACCATCGTGCCCATGATTTCCGCTCAGGACCACAAGCGTATCTTCGATAACGACGAAGGCCCCAACACGGGCGGCATGGGAGCGTATGCTCCGGCACCGGTCGTTACGCCGGAAATTCGCAAGGAAGTCGAAGAAAAGATTTTGAAACCCGTCGTCGACGGCCTCAAACAGGAAGGCATCACCTATCAGGGCTGCCTCTATGCCGGCCTGATGATTACGGCGGACGGCCCGAAAGTCGTCGAATTTAACTGCCGCTTCGGTGACCCTGAAACACAGGCCGTTTTGCCGCTCCTCGACGGCGACCTGGCACAGATCATGTACGCCTGCGCCAAAGGCACGCTGACGGCTGACATGGTCCATTGGAAAGACGCTGCTGCCTGCTGCGTCATCATGGCTTCTGCCGGCTATCCCGCTTCGTCCCATAAGGGCGATGTCATCAGCGGCCTCGACGCTGTCGATAAAGAAGACGTCATGGTCTTCCATTCCGGTACGGACAAGAAAGACGACCAGTACGTCACCAACGGCGGCCGCGTCCTCGGCGTCACGGCAGTAGCCCCGGACCTCAAGAGCGCCATCGAAAAGGCCTATGCCAACGTAAGCTGCATCCACTTCGACGGCCAGCAGGTCCGCAGCGACATCGGCGCCAAAGGATTGAAACACTTAAAATAAAGTTTAGAGTTTGTAGTAGTGAGTTTGTAGAAGATGGCTTTAAATTTTAACTATTTGCTGCAAACTACAAACTGCAAACTTGAAACTAAAAAGGCGCTGTCTTCATGCGACAGCGCCTTTTTTATTACCACACGAAAGGAAGGTCGTTATGACACAGTTTATTACGCCTGCCGAAGCGGCGCGTCTCGTCGGCGATGATATGACCCTGGCTGTCAGCGGTCATGCCGGCTTCGGTACGCCTGATGGTTTATTCAAGGCTCTCCACGACCGCTATGCCGACGAAGGACATCCCCGCAACCTGACGCTGGTCAAGATTGCCGGTACCGGCGACGGCGGCCAGCGCGGCGGTGACCGACTGGCTGCAGACGGCCTCATCGGGACTATCATTACCAGTCATTTCGGCATGGAAAAGAAATTATCCGACAAGGTCGCAGCTGACCAGTGCCTGGCTTATACGGTCCCGGCTGGGACGCTCCTGGAGCTGTACCGGGCTATCGCCGCCGGCCGTAAGGGCGTCTGGACCGATATTGGTCTGCATACCTTGGCTGATCCGCGTCTGGACGGCAGCAAGGCCAATGAAAAGACCGTCCGCGAAGGGAAAGACATCGTCCGCCTGATGGAAATCGATGGCAGCGAATACCTGTATTATCCGGCCTTTCCCATACAGGTCTGCTTTATCCGCGGTTCTCTGGCTGACGAAGACGGCAACATTTCCCTCCAGCGCGAAGCCATGATTGGTGAACAGCTGGAAGTGGCCGAAGCGACGCATAATTCCGGCGGTATCGTCGTCGTCCAGGTCGAAGACGTCGTGCCTCGCGGCAGCCTCGATTCGCGCCTCGTGAAAATCCACCATTTCCTCGTCGACTACGTCGTCGTGCCGCGGCCGAAGTATCATGTCCAGAGCTTTTCGACTCACGGCTACCGGCCGGAATTGAGCGGCGAAGGGCGCAAGGCCATCCAGTCCCTGCCGCCCCATCCCCTGGACAACCGCAAGATCTGTGCCCGCCGGGCAGCTATGGAACTGAAAAAAGGGGATGTCATGAATTTAGGTATTGGCATTCCGGAAATCATCGGCTCCGTTGCTGCTGAAGAAGGCTTCGGGCCGAGTCTGACCTTGGCGGCCGATTCAGGAATCATCGGCGGCATTCCCTTGTCGGGCCTCGATATGGGGGCGGCTGTCAATGCCGAAGCCGAGCTGAAGATGGCCGACATGTTCGACATCTGCCACGGCGGCGGCCTCGACCTCTGCGCCCTGGGCCTGGCGGAAATCGACGCCATGGGCAATGTCAATGTCTCGAAATTCCACGGCCGCGTCACCGGACCGGGAGGCTTCATCGATTTGGCCCAGCCTACGAAGAAACTCATCCTCATGGGGACCTTTACGGCCGGCGGCCTGCGGGAACACTGCGAAGACGGGCGCCTGGTCATCGACCATGAAGGGAAATACCAGAAGTTCAAGACGGACATCGAACAGGTCACTTTTTCCGGCTCTTATGCGGCCAGTCATGACCAGCACGTCCTGGTCGTCACTGAACGGGCCGTCTTCCGCCTGACACAGCAGGGCCTGATGCTGACGGAAATCGCACCGGGCATGGACCTGGAACGGGACATCCTGGGCCAGATGGAATTCCGCCCGCTCATCGCTGACGACCTGCGACTCATGGACAGCCGCATCTTCCAGCCCAATCCCATGGGGATAACGTAGGGGCGCCCGCCGAGTCCGCCATGTTTTATAAAATATGGAGTACGGCCGCAAATGTGGGGAGGGGGGCCCAACGTAGGGGCGTCCCCAAGGGGCGCCCGTTCGGAATGATGATGTATGACGTCATACCTGACTATGCTTTGTATTATATTGAATAAATGGGAGGTTTTCATGGAATACCGTATAGAAAGAGATTCGATGGGAGAAATCAAAGTCCCGGCTGACAAACTCTGGGGTGCCCAGACACAGCGCAGCTTCGAGAATTTTAAGATCGGCACGGAAAAGATTCCCGCCGAAATGGTCACGGTCTTTGCTTATTTGAAAAAGGCGGCAGCTCTGACCAACAAGGAATTGGGCGTCGTCGACGGCGACCGGGCCGACGCTATCGTCCAAGCCTGCGATGACATCCTGGCCGGCAAACTCGATGGCAATTTCCCCCTGGCCGTATGGATGACCGGCAGCGGGACGCAGTTCAACATGAACGTCAACGAAGTCGTCGCCAACCGGGCTAAACAAATCTTAAAAGCCCAGGGCAAGGACTTGAATGTCCATCCCAATGACCACGTCAATCATTCCCAGAGCTCGAACGATACCTTCCCGACAGGCCTGCATATGGTCGGCGTCATGCTCATCGAACAGAAACTGTTCCCTGCCATGGAAGCCCTTTATCAGGCACTCCGGGTCAAACAGGAAGCCTTCAAGGACATCGTCAAGATCGGCCGGACCCACTTGCAGGATGCGACGCCCTTGACGCTGGGCCAGGAATTTAGCGGCTGGGCCCGCATGATCCAGCGTGACCGGGACATGTTGGTCCAGGGCGTCGATTTCCTCCGCGACCTGGCTATGGGCGGCACGGCTGTCGGCACGGGCATCAACTGCCCCAAGGGCTATGACGTGCGCTTTGCCGAAATCGTCAGCCAGCTGACGGGCACGACCTTCCATACGGCGCCGAACAAGTTCCAGTCCCTGACCAGCAAGGACGAACTCGTCGTCGTCCACGGCATGCTCAAGGCCCTGGCCTGCGACCTCATGAAAATCGCCAACGACGTCCGCTGGCTGTCGTCGGGACCGCGCTGCGGCATCGGCGAAATCCGCATCCCTGAAAATGAACCGGGCAGCTCCATCATGCCCAGTAAAGTCAACCCGACGCAGTGCGAAGCCGTCACCATGGTGGCCGTCCAGGTCATGGGCAATGATGCGACCCTGGGCATCGCCGCCAGTCAGGGGAACTTCGAGCTCAACGTCTTCATGCCCGTCATCGCCTACAACTTGATCCAGTCCATCCGCCTGCTCACGGACTGCATGGATTCTTTCCGAAAGCACTGCATCGTCGGCATCGAACCGAACCGCGAACGGATTACGACCAATCTTTACAACTCGCTCATCCTGGTCACGGGCCTGGTGCCTCTCGTCGGCTATGACAAGGCCTGCACCATTGCCAAACAGGCAGCCAAAAAAGGGCTGACCCTGAAAGAGTCAGCCCTGAAGACGGGGTGGGTCACGGCAGAGCAGTTCGATAAAGCCATGGACCCGGCCAAATTGGCAGGTTTGAAATAAGCCTTACTTATCTTTTTCGATGTTATCTTTCCAGGAGTCGTCGTCTTGCTGCTGGACGGCACTGCGCGTGTAGGCGGCAATAGCGGCGAAATTCTTCTGGACGCCCGTCGAAGTATTGCGATACTTGACGGCATGGTCGGCATCGATACCCAGGTTCTGGGCTTCTGAAGCGGCGTCGATATTGGCGCCGAGGAAAATGAAGTCCCAGCCCTGGGCTTTTTTATCGGAAATCATTTTCTGGATCGTCGCCTTGGAATATTCCGTGCTGGCGTTTTCCTGACCGTCCGTGATGATGACGAAGATGACCTTGTGGTCCTTGTCGGCAATGCCCGGCGTGTCGGAAATCTTGGCAATCGTATTGCCTACGGCATCGAGGAGGGCCGTCGAGCCGCCGACGCGGTAATTCTTCGTCGTCATGTCCGACAGGCTGTTGATGTTGCTACGGTCCGTCAGGATGTCGACTTTATTGTTGAACAGGACCGTCGTGACCTTGGTGTCGACGTCGAGGTCTTTTTCCTTGGCAATCATGGCATTGTAGCCGCCGATGGTATCGCTTTCCAGGCCATACATGGAGCCGCTCTTATCGAGGACCAGGACCAGATCGAGGTGCTTGATCGTCGACGGCAGGGATTGCGTTTCTGCCTGGCGCGCCTTGTCGGTCATGGACGTCGTGTCGGCCGCTGTGGCGACGCTGCAGCAGAGCAGGGCGCTCAGCGTGAGGATGAGTAATTTTTTGAACATAACAGGTTCCTCCTTAAAAAAATAGACAAATGACGTTTCTTTTATTGTATCATAAAAGTTGTTACAAAAGAGAGGCAGTCCGTTTACAAATCTTTGTCTTTACCCTATGGCCCGTAATAGCTTAACTATTACTATTGACACCTCCTTTGTCTGCCAGTATAATAAAATGTTAGTTTGAATTAAAACTAACAGGAGGAGTCGTCATGGACGAGGAAGCGTTACATATTTTACTGATGTTAGGATTTCACCGGTCGAACCGGGAAATCGCCCGCCGCATCAAGCGGGAAGGGCTCATGCCCGGTCAACCAAAGATTTTGGAATACTTGTGGTTCCACGATGGCGCCAGCCAGAAGGATATCAGCCGCGAGTGCATCATCGACAAATCGACGGTGACCAGCCTGCTGAAGCGCATGGAAAATCTGGACCTCATCCGCAAGGAAACGCGGCCTGAAGACCAGCGGGGCGTAGCCATCTTCCTGACCGACAAGGGCTGGGAAAAGGCCAAGCGGATCCGCCAGGTCATTTACGGCATCGACGAGGAAATGTGGCAGGACATCGAGCCGGAAGCGCGCCAGCAGTTCATGGCGACCTTTCAGCGCATCATGGAAAATGAAAAGAAATGGGGCGATTGAATATGCGGCACATGCATCATTTGAAAATCCGTATCAGTGCCTTTAGTGGCAGTATCTTGATGACGGCCTTGGGCATCGACTTGATTACCGTCGCCAGCCTGGGGACGTCACCCATTTCCAGCGTGCCCCTCGTCATCAGCCTCTATACGCCGTGGACCTTCGGCCAGCTGACCTTTGTCCTCAACATGGTCTTCATCGCCTTGCAGCTCGTCCTGCTCCGCCGCCAGTTCCGGCCAGCAGAACTGCTACAAGTTGCTGTCAACTTCGTCTTCAGCGCAGCCATCGACTTTTTCATGCATGCCATGGCAGGATTACAGGGACTGAGCTGGCCTTTGGCCCTGGCCCTCTTAATCGCCGGTTGTGCCACCCTGGCCTTCGGCATCTGCATCGAAGTGGCATCACAGGTCCTGATGGTGCCCGGCGACGGGGCCGTCAAGGCCATTGCCCAGACGGGAAAATGGCGGATGGGGACGACAAAAGTCGTCTTCGATTCGACCATGGTCACCCTGGCCGTCATCTTATCTTTCCTTTATGGCGGCCTGGGAACCCTGACCGGCCTTGGCATCGGTACCCTCGCATCGGCCATGCTCGTAGGCCGCTTCGTCAATTTCTTCAATCGCCGCGTCTTTTTCATCGAACGCCTGGCCCGGCTGTCCTTGGATGATGAAAGGCTTGCGCAGCCAGGTCGTAATTTTGATCATGAAGTGATGTAAATTCTTTTATAGAGAGATGGTTCGGTCATTGATTTGCTGGAAAAGTTTTTCATAACGTTTCTGTTCACTTTTCAGACAGACCAAGTAATAGTCTGTCTGGCATTCCGGGTCCGTCAGAGCAATATTGATGCGGCCCGGAATTTTTTGTCCCTGTTTGAGAAAGTAGCTGGATGAAAAGTAAGGATAGTCCGAGTGTTCTGACAGTTCCCAGAATGTATCCCGCTGGATCTGCAATAAATAACGGGCGTGAGGTGTCTTTTCCCGGGTCATTTTCATCCAGAAGCCGATATGAGAAAAGAGCAGGATAGCCCGGCCATCCAGGTCCTGCAGGTGGACTTCCGGATAAAAGGCCAGGGGGTCCGATGCGCGGACCGAGAGATAAAGTTTTTCGCTGCCGCATTTCTTGACGAAGAACTCGTCGCCGGCTGGCCGGGCATGCATGACGGCTAGCTGATAGGTCTGGCGGCGTAGGCCTTCCGGGAAGGAGACATCGTCCTTCATGTCGGCCGATAAGGTCATGCCCTGGAAGATTCCGTTCAGCAAGGGCGTCAGCACCATTTGTGGGACCGGTGCACAGTAGCCGATGGAGAGCGTATGCAGGCTGCGGTCATAGCTGCGGATGCGGTCGCAGAAATCCTGGTTTTCCTGGAGGACGCGCTGGGCGTAATAAACGGCATAACGGCCGGTCTGGGTCAGCTCTAGGTGGTTTTTGTGGCGCACGAACAAGGGGACCTCCAGCTCTTCTTCCAGTTTTTTCATAGAGCGCGTCAGTGCCGGCTGAGACGTGTGCAGGTCCTGGGCTGCCCGGGTCAGGGTGCCGGCCTTGGCGAAGGCGACGAATTGTGCGAGCAGGTTCGTTTCGATCATAGTGGCTCCTTTCTCTGTTTCAGTATATAAAAAGTGGATAGTGAATTCCCTTGTTGGCATTGTACATCTTTTGAAAGCTGTTGTAAAATGCGAGATATAGACAGGAAATACCTATTACACACTATATCATATAAACAGAGTCTGAAAGGAGATTATACCATGGAATATACGACCTTGAGCAACGACGTGTAGGTCCCGTTGTTAAGCCTGGGGACCTTCATGATCGGCCCGGAAGATACGGAGAAATCCGTTTATGCTGCCTTGAAGATGGGGTACCGCCTCATCGACACGGCCAATGCCTACGTCAACGAAGAAGCTGTCGCAGGGGATTGCGCCGGGCTTTGGAAGAAGGTCTGGTCAAACGGGAAGATATTTTCATTTCGACGAAGTTGTGGCCGACGCTGTATGAAAAGGCAGGAGCTGTCGATAAGACCCTGGAACGGCTGGGCGTCGACTATGTCGATTTGTTGTTCATCCATCAGCCGGCAGGCAATTATCTGGCCGGGTATGCGGCTATCGAACAGGCCTATCGCGACGGCAAGGCCCGTTCCCTGGGGATTTCCAATTTCCATGGCGATAAACTGGAAAAACTCTTGGCCCATGCCGATATCAAGCCCCATGTCATCCAGCTGGAAACGCACCCGTACCATGTCTATGACGATATCATGGCCCGTCTGGCAGAATACGGTACGAAACTCATGGGCTGGTATCCTTTGGGTCATGGCGACCCGGAACTGCTCCGCAACCCGGTCTTTACGGTATTGGCTGACAAATATCGCAAGAGTACGGCGCAGATCATCCTGCGTTGGGCTGTGCAGCGACAGTTCATCACCATTCCCGGCATAAAGAATCCGGACCATCTGTGCAGTAATTTAGATATCTTCGATTTTGCCCTGACCGATGAAGAAATGACCGCCATCAACGGACTGAATGGGACGCGCCAGTATTATACAGCGACGCCGGATTTGGAAGAACGCTATGCCAATATGCATCTGCCCTTTGAAGAGAAATAGGAGGAAATCATGGAATTTGTAACCTTGAATAATGGCGTCATCATGCCGAAGTTAGGATTTGGTGTCTATCAGACGGCACCGGCTGAAACGGAAAAAGCCGTCAGTGAAGCCTTGGAAACGGGATACCGCCTCATCGATACGGCTGCGTCTTACAGAAATGAAGAAGGTGTCGGCGCTGCCGTGCGTCAGAGCGGCATCCGCCGGGAAGATTTATTCATCACGACGAAATTATGGGTCCAGGACCATGGCTATGATGCGACCCTGAAGGCTTTTGATGTGTCGATGAAAAAATTAGGCCTGGATTATCTGGACCTCTATTTGATCCACAAGCCCTATGGCGATTACTACAGGGCCTGGCGGGCCATGGAACGGCTCTATCAGGAAGGCCGTATCCGGGCCATCGGCGTTACCAGTTTCTGGAACGAACGGCTGGCAGACCTGGCCAACATGAATACCATTACGCCGGCTGTCAACCAGATTGAAACCAACGTATGGGACCAGAAATGGGCTGAAGAAGGCCTCATGAAAGAATTGAGCATCCAGCAGGAAGCCTGGGCGCCCTTTGCCGAAGGGAACAACGACGTCTTCCATACGCCGCTTTTGAGGGACATCGCTGCCAAACATGGCAAGACCGTCGGTCAGGTCATGCTGCGCTGGCTGCTCCAGCGGGATATCGTCGTCATCCCCAAGACGGTCCATAAAGCACGGATGCAGGAAAATATCGATGTCTTCGACTTTACCCTTGATGAAGAAGATATGAAAGCCATCCGCACGCTGGATACGAGCAAGAGCACAATCTACGACGAAATGGACCCGCATATTGCCATGGCTATTGGTAAAATGACCATTCATGAGTAAAAAATGGGAAATTCTTATGCCAAAAAGATTATAAAAAAAGTGCTGGATAGTTATGTTATTCAGTATTTTTTTGTACAAAAACTTTCCAAAGGACCTTGACCGGTAGTAAATACCGAATGATAGCATACTACTTGTACCGGGGAAGTCGATACGGTACAGGCTGAGATAACTTAATGTATTTACACATAAAAGGAGAGAAATTACATGAAAAACATGAAGAAAAAAGTAATGGCTATGGTATTGGCTGCTATGATGATGGTTGGCGCTTCGGCTTTGGCTGCGACTCCGTCTTATAATTATTCGGAAAATGGGGACTTTGAAGCGGCTGTCGTCGACTTCGTCCCGCAGGCCGAAAACAATAATACACGCGTCGGCTATTCGGAAAACGGTGATTATCAGGTAGCCCGCGCTTAATCAGAAAAGGAGGATATGATGATGATTTCTAAGAAAAAGTTAGCTCTCATGGCCATGATGGTCATGTCTTTAGGTGTTACGTCGGCCAGCCTGGCTGCCGGCCCGGTGACGACGGGGAACCCGTACGGTCTGGTCTACGCCAATGCCATTACGCACAATGAAAAAGGACAGGTCAATATCCACCCGGTCCACTATGACCTCGATGGCCGGACGATTGCGGCCAACGTCTACACGCCGAAGAATTATGACCCGGCGAAATCCTATGCCGCTATCGTTGTCGCTCATCCCAATGGCGGCGTCAAGGAACAGGTCGCCGGCCTGTATGCCCAGAAGCTGGCCGAAGCCGGTTATGTGACCATTGTTGCTGATGCGTCCTTCCAGGGTGCCAGTAGCGGTGAACCGCGTCATCAGGATATGCCGTACTTCCGGACGGAAGATATCCACGGCATGGTCGACTATATCAGCCAGTATCCCGGCGTCGACAAGAACCGCATCGGGGCCCTGGGCATCTGCGGTGGCGGCGGATACACGCTGAACGCAGCCAAATCGGATAAGCGCATGAAGGCTGTAGCCACCATCAGCATGTTCAATTCGGGCCGCGTCCGCCGCGAAGGCTACATGGATTCCCAGAAAGACAGCGTCCAGGAACGATTGAAAGCGGCTAATGACGCCCGTCAGAAAGCCGTAGAAACGGGGAAACACGACATTTCGGGCCACGTCGATTTTGAAACGATTACGCCGGAACGGCTCAAGGGCATCCCGACCGACCTCTACCGCGAAGGCCTCATCTATTACGGACAGACGCATCGCCATCCCAACTCCACCTTTGACTATACGACGGACAGCTTGTCTGAATTGATGACCTGGGATGCAACGGACCAGATCGACCTCATCAACGTGCCGCTCCTGATGATTGCCGGTAGTAAAGCCGATTCGCTGTACATGACGGAAGATGCTTACCAGAAGGCGACGGGAACGACGGATAAGGAACTCTTTGAAATTCCGGGGGCTACCCATATCCAGACGTATTATGTACCGAAATATGTCAACCAGGCTATGGCGAAATTGACGGAATTCTTTGGCCGGACGTTGCGGTAATTGAAACAGGAGGATGGACGATGGAAAACTTTGTCTTTAGTCGTCAATATCGCCTATCGTCAAGATGCTGGTCATCCCCATTGGTATAACCCTGCTTTTGGGCCAGTTCGTCCATAATACGTACCTGCTGGCGGCCCTGGCCGCCGCATTACCGGCACCGCCGTCGCCTTCTAAGGTCTCGGCCATGCTGAAACACACGAAAGGCGCCGTCTTTCCTGTCGGCACGTATAATGCCGGCAATGTCCATCATTTTACTGGTGACAGTTATGTCGCTCCCTTATCGCAGGGCAAGGTCCCGGTGGCCGATGTAACCTTCGTAAATGGCGCTCACACGTACTGGCATGTCCATCATGGGACGAGCCAGACCTTGCTGGCCGTTTCCGGCAAAGGGTACTATCAGATCGCTGGTCAGGCCCCGCAGGTCCTGCTGCCCGGCCAGAGCGTGACCATCCCCAAAGGCATCCGCCATTGGCATGGCGCCGCACCGGGACAGATGTTCCAACATATTGCCGTCATGGAACCCGTCCAGGGAGCCTGGACGGAGTGGTTCATCCCAGTCGATGAACAGTTGTTCCAATCGTTATCGTAATTTTTTAAAAAAATCAGCCAGGCGCTGCTGATCTTCCCGTGAGAGCTGGCGGAATTGGCAGATCAGGTCCCATTCCGGTGCCGTCAGGGAATCCGCATCGGGATAACCCAGGAGCCAGCCCGGGCTGACCTCGAGGACGGCGGCGATACGGTCGATTTTATCCTGTTTGGGACTGTATTTCCCTGAAAAATAGTCCGACAGTGACGACGGCCGGATTCCCGTGGCCCGGGATAAGTCGGCCTGGGTCATCTTTTTTTCAGCCATGCATTGCTGGATGCGCTGCAGGAGTTGTCGTTTCATAGAAAAACCTCTCTCATGATATAAAATAGAAGCGTGAAGCTAGTCCTATTATAGAGAGAATTATCCTGGCCGACAAGATGGAATGGGAAAATGGAATCTGCCTCTTGACCGATAGTTACTACCGTAAGGTATAGTGAGAACTGTAAGAAAACAGCATTCCGATGAGAGCAATTCAAGAAAGGATGAGCGAAATGAAAGTATTGTTAGTCAATGGATCTCCCAATGAAAAGGGTTGCACCTATACGGCACTGCAGGAAGTAGGCCGGACCCTGGAAGGCCTGGGTATTGAAGCTGAAACGTTCTGGATCGGTAAGAAGCCTATCGGCGGTTGTATCGCCTGTCACAAATGCCGGGACATCGGCCGTTGCGTCTTTAACGATGTCGTCAATGAATTCCGGGCCAAAGCCCTGACAGCCGACGGCTTCGTCTTCGGCTCGCCAGTCCATTACGCAGCCCTGGCTGGCAATATGACGTCCTTCATGGACCGCGTCTTCTATTCCGAAGCCAATGGCAACGGCAACAAGGCCTTTTATCTCAAGCCGGCTGCGGCTGTCATTTCGGCCCGCCGTGCTGGGACGACGGTCTCCTTCGACCAGATGAACAAGTATTTTACCATCCAGGAAATGCCCGTCATTTCGTCGCGCTACTGGAACGAAGTCCACGGTGCCGTACCGGAAGAGGTCCTGCAGGATAAAGAAGGGATGTATACTATGCGTGTCCTCGGCCGCAACATGGCCTATTTCCTGCGCTGTCAGGATGCGGCCCGCCAGGCTGGCGTCGCCCTGCCGGAACAAGAAGCACCGATTTTCACCAATTTCATTCGCTAGAAAGGGGACTTTTCCATGAAATTACCGAAACTTGCGGCTGCCTTGCTTGCGGCTTCCTTATTGACAGGCTCCGCTTTTGCCATGAAACCGGTCACTATCGTCGACCAGGGGAGTTTCCTCGCTGGCGGTACGATTGTCACGGCACCGGGAAACTACAAGGGGTCGACGGAACCGACGAATAATGCTGGCGAAACCTTGCACGGCGACCATGCCTATGTCTTTTATCAGAAACCGAAGAATGCCCACCATAACAGCCTGGTTTTCCTGCATGGCTATGGCCAGTCGGCCAAGACCTGGGAAACGACGCCGGACGGCCGCGATGGCTTCCAGAACATCTTCCTGGAAAAAGGCTATAAGACGTATCTCGTCGATGAACCGCGCCGCGGCCGTGCCGGCCGGTCGACCGTCGCTGCGACGATTAGTGCCCGTCCGGACGACCAGTTGTGGTACAACAATTTCCGCATCGGCCAATGGCCTGATTATAATGCTAATGCCGCCGTTCCCCGGGATGAAGCTTCGCGGGACCAGTTCTTCCGGGCTATGACGCCGGATACGGGCGCTTTCGATGAAAAAGTCGTCGTCCAGGCCATGACGGCCGTCTTCGAGAAGGCCGGTGACGGCGTCTTGATCACCCATTCGGCCGGCGGCGGTCCTGGCTGGGGCACGGCTATGGCATCGAGCCACGTCAAAGGGGTCATCGCATTGGAACCGGGGACGTTCCCCTTCCCGGAAGGGGAAGTGCCGCCTGTCGAAAAGACGACCAGCCCCTTCCCGGCTAAGGGGACGGCCGTATCCATGGACGATTTCATGAAACTGACCAGGATTCCCATCATCGTATACTTTGGCGATAATATCCCGAAAGGCGATACACCCGTTGCCAACTGGAGCGAAGATAACTGGCGCGTCCGCTGGAACCTGGCCAAGAAGTGGGAAGCCGTCATGAATAAGTACGGCGGTCACGTCCAGGTCGTCAGCCTGCCCGATATCGGCATCAAAGGCAATACGCACTTCATGATGGCCGATTTGAATAATGAAGACGTAGCCAATGCCATGGAAAAATGGATGAAAGAAAATGGCCTGGCCAAATAGACGGGAAGGAGTCGTTGTTATGTGGAAAAAAATCGTCAAAACCGGCCTGCTCAGCCTGGGTATCTGCTGCCTGGGCCTCACGGCTGGACCGGACGTACAGGCAGCCGGTCTGCCCGATGCTTCCAGCCGGGCCGCGGCGGCACAGAAACAGTATGCCCGCATGATGGACAATCAGCCGACGGGATTGGAACAGACCGACCCCGAGCTGGACAGTATGATGAAGAAATATATCTACGGCGACATCGCCAGCCAGGCGAAAATCAGCCGCCGCGACCAGCATTTGGTCACTCTGGCCGTCCTGACGACTTATCAGAGTGAAGACCTGCTGGCCCAGAATGTCCAGGGCGCCCTACACGATGGCGTAACGCCTTTGGAAATACGGGAAACGGAATATCACCTGGCACCGTATATCGGCTTTGCCAAGGTGAGCGAAGCCATGAAGACCGTTAACCAGGTTTTCCGGAAAAACGGCATCAAACTGCCCCTGCCGGCTCAGGCGACGACGACCGATGCCGACCGCTTCGAGAAAGGCCTGGCCTTCCAGGTCGGGACGTATGGCGAACGCATCCATCAGATGCGGGCGGCTGCCCCGGCGAACCAGAAGCATTTACAGGATGACTTATCGGCATTCTGCTTCGGCGACATTTATACGAGGGGAACACTGGATTTGAAAACGAGAGAGATGATTACCATTGCCGCCATCGGCGCCTTAGGTACCGGCGATGCCCAGTTCAAATCCCACGTACGCGGGACCTTGGCAGCCGGTGCATTGCAGGACAAAGTCATCGGTGTCATTACGACCATGAATCCTTACATGGGATTTCCGCGGACCTTGAACTGCCTGCGTATTGCCAATGAAGTCTTTCAAGGGAAATGAGGGAGGAATGTCTTATGTGGAAAAAATTCATGACCGGGTTATTGATGGCCCTGGCCGTTCTCACGCTGACGGCCTGCGGCAATTCGACGGGAACGGCTTCCCAGGCGCCGGCCGACGGCGCCAAAGCAGCTGCCAGCCAGGGCAAGGTCCTGGTCGTCTATTTCTCGGCTTCTGGAAATACGAGACGCGTCGCTGAAACGATTGCAGACAACCAGAAAGGGACGCTCTTTGAAATCAAGCCGTCCCAGCCGTATACCGATGGCGACTTGAATTACCGCGATGACAACAGCCGCGTCGTCAAGGAACATCCCCAGCCTCAGCTGCGTCCGGCTTATGACGGTGATGTTGCCGACTGGGATTCGTACGACACGGTCTACATCGGTTATCCTCTCTGGTGGCAGCAGGCACCGCACGTCGTCTACACCTTTGTAGAAAACCATAATTTTGCCGGTAAGAAAGTCATTCCCTTCTGCACGTCTGTTTCCAGTCCGTTAGGTAACAGCGGAGAAAACCTGGCCAAAGCCGCCGGCAGCGGTGACTGGCAGACCGGGGTCCGCTTTGGGAGCGGCGTCAGTCAGAATGAAATACTGAACTGGCTGAAGAAGTAATTCTTTTATACGAAAAAAAGCTGCCCTTTGAATACGGAAAACCGTATCAAAGGGCAGCTTTTTTTAGCTACGTATCGTCAGCGTCGTCATTGTATTCCGGAAGCAGGTCGCTGATATAAGGCCGTTTCCCGGACAGGACTTCGTCGTAGAAATTTTGTTTCCAGCCGATATAGTTGATGGATTCCTGGATTTCTTTTTTCTTTTCTTCCAGGATGGCTAATTTCCGCTTCAGCATGATTTTGCGGATGGGGATGGACGACGGGCCTTGCAGGCAGTAAGCCAGGTATTGCTTCATTTCTTTGATGGTCATGCCACATTTCTTCAGGCACGTCAGGCTTTTGATCCAGGCGATGTCGTGCTCGTCGAAGACGCGGCGGTTGTTGGACGACCGCTTGACGTTGGGGATGAGCCCGGTGTTGCAGTAATACTTCAGCGTTTCATAGGACATTCCCGTCTGCTTACAGGCCTCTTTCATCGGATAGAGTTTCCTTGGTTTCGTCATAGCCATGATGGGACACCTCCTTTATTCAGTATTCCCTTTCATTGTGCAATAATTCACGGCAAAATGAAAGAAATTTATTTTTATTTTGCCTATTGACCGGTTGTAACTACCGGATGCTATACTCTTTTTGGTGAGAAAAGCCACAACACCGATTCATTATTTATGAAACAGTAAGGAGGATGAACCATGGAAAAAGTGTGGTTTATTACTGGAGCCAGTTCATGTATACAAAGAAAGAAGGAATTATGATGAATCACATTCTCTTTATCAATGGCAGCCCCAACAAAAATGGCAATACAGCCAGCTTAGCCAAGACATTGCTGAAAGGCCAGTCTTATGATACTCTGGATTTGGTCGACTTCAAGATTTACGCCTATGGCCAGCACTTCGCCGACGACCAGTATCAAGAAGTCATCCGGGCCATCAGCAGCCACGACGTCATCGTCATCGGCTCGCCCATGTACTGGCACAGCATGAGCGGTGCCATCCGCAACGTCCTCGACCGCGCCTACGGCGTCGTCAGCAACGGCCAGTTCCAGGGCAAGAAACTCTTCTTCCTCTTCCAGGGAGCCGCACCGACCCAGGAACAACTGGCAGCTGGCGAATATACCATGAACCGCTTTGCCACGATGTACGGCATGGAATATCAGGGCATGGCATCGAGCAAACTCGAAGCCGAAATGCTGGCTGCCAAGTTATAAAGGGCAGGCCATTATCACTAACTGCTAGCCACAACGGGCCGCCCTTTGGGACCAATGTCAGTAAGTTTAGAAAAACAAATAAAAGACCGTCACGGATATGTGGCGGTTTTTTTGTATATGATTTGTCAGGGGGGCTTCATTCTTCTAGGACTTAGTTTGCGGCGTTGCCGCTAAGGACTCTGGATGGTAAAGGCGCAGGAGCGCCGGAAAGGCTCCCCTGTGAAGGGGAGCTGACCGCCGAAGGCGGTCTGAGGGGTTCTGGCAATCTTTTCCCCTCTGCCCCTTGTAATAAGAGAAAAAACGTGTAAACCAGTAGTAAAGGGGGCGATTCTATGAACATTATTGTTCAAGTCAAAAATTGCATTAAAGCCGCTATATATCAAGTAAAGGCGAATATTGCTGTTTATTCACGTCATTCAGGAGTTGATTTTATACGCAAACGAAAGCTGACGCTTCCCGTCTTAATTCGCTTTTTGTTGTGCCTGGAATCCAATTCATTAGGAAAAAGCCTGCTTACCTTTTTTGATGAAGGCAATCCTCCTACGGAACCGGCTGTTGTCCAACAACGGAAAAAACTGTTGCCGGCAGGAATGAAATATCTGTTCAAAACATTCAATTCCTTAATCAAGCCCTACCTGTCCCGCCGGGACTATAATGGGCTTACCCTGATTGCTGTCGATGGCACGGACATCACCTCTGTCGGAAATCCAGCGGATACACAAACATTCTTCAAATCCGCGGACGGAGGCTACAATTTGCTCCACGTTAATACCCTTTACGATTTAGACAACCATCAGTTCATCGATGCCCTGATTCTTACGAAGCAGCCTCGCGATGAACGAAAAGCACTGTTTATTTTACTCTCTCAAAATACGCTGCCCAAAGATAGTATTTTAGTCATGGATCAAGGCTATGAAGGATATCCTACCATAGCCCGGCTTGAAAAGATGCACTATTACTATGTCTTTCGCGCACAGGATGTTACCGGGAACTGCATTCTTCGGCATGTTCCGATACTGCCGCACACGGATACCTTTGACTGCGATGTTTCTTATACCCTGACGGGAAAAACGAGCTTGGTAAAAGAAAACCCAGCCTTATACCATTTACATCGATTTCAGGACAAGAGTTGCCAGGCGCTTCCTGTCCATTTCCGGGTTGTCCGCTTCCGGGTCCCTTCAAAAGATACGGAAAAGGCGAAATATGCTTGCTTAATTACAAACCTTCCCAGACATATATTCTCGGCAAAACAACTGCAGGAAATCTATCGCTGCCGCTGGGGCATTGAAGGGGCTTACCGGCAGGTGAAGTATGCCTTGAGCTTGCATGCATTGCATGCCAAAAAGACGGAGTTCATCCAACAGGAAGTCTACGCCAAGCTTTTAATGTATAATGCATGTACCGTAGTGAAAGACTATCTGGAAAATGAATGCTTGCCTACGTCAGCATCTTACAAATATGACTATGCCTTGGATTTCACCAATTTGGCACAAGTGATGGTTGACTATATACGACATCCTGAAAGACGGACTCCGTCTGTGGTGAAGCACATCATTCTGTAGAGCAAAGTGCCGAAAAGGCCGAATCGGCATGCTTCCCGAGTCATCCGATACAAAGGCCCGGCGGCATTGCAGTACCGATGACCTTCACCATAACTAAACATACCACTTTTTTTGACGGATGTCTATCCGTCCTTTTGTGATGCCCTTTAGGCTCTCCTGCGCCTACCTTATCTATGATGCTGACGCGGCTTTGCCGCATCTAAATCCGAGAAAGCGAAGACGTGGTGGAATTTTTATATACGAAAAAAGAGACCATTGCATAATTTCGTGCAACAGCCTCTTCATATTTTTGATAAACGCTAACTTACTGACATTGCCCTTTGGGACGGCCTCTACGATAAAAGGGGCTGTCGTACGATGGTTTTTGCCATCATGCGAGGCCCCGGTTATTTTATAGTTTGTAGCACAGAGTTTGTAGTTTGCAGAGAAAACCTTTAAATTTAAACCCATCCGCTAACTGCTAACAGCTAGCGGATGGCTGCTAAAAGAGGCTGTCTTAATGCGACAGCCTCTTTTTTACGCATCAAGCGAACGGGTTTTCACTCGGGTAGAGCATGCCTTTCGGCTGGTTGAAGGAAACGTCGGCAACACCGAGCTGTTTGAGGATGGAAAAGATAGCTTTGCCGAAGTGGCCGAAGGCGACGGCGCCGTGATGGGGGAAGTGTTTTTCGATGAGCACGTGGCGGTAGAAGCGGCCCATTTCGGGGATGGCGAAGATGCCGATGCCGCCGAACGAGTTCGTAGCTGCCGGCAGGACTTCGCCTTCGGCGATGTAGGCGCGCAACTGGCCGTCAGACGTACTCTGGAGGCGGAAGAAGGTGATGTCGCCGTCGGCGATGTCGCCTTCCAGCGTGCCGCGCGTGATATCCGGCGTATTGCCGTTTTCCAGCAGGCGGTTCTGGATGAGCTGGTATTTTACGCCGCCTTTGCGGAGCTTGCAGAGCGGTGTATTGCCGCAGTGGAAGCCCATGAAGGTATCCTGGAGGGTATAGTTTTTCGTACCTTTGATGTGTTCTTCGAAGAGATCCTTCGGCACGGAGTTGTTGATGTCGAGCAGCGTGACGGCATCCTGCGAAACGCAGAGGCCGATGTATTCAGAAAGTGCACCGTAGATGTCGACTTCGCAGGCGACGGGGATGCCGCGCGAGACGAGGCGGCTGTTGACATAGCACGGTTCGAAGCGGAATTCTGTCGGGAAGGCCGGCCAGCATTTGTTGGCAAAGGCCACGTATTTGCGCGCGCCCTTGTGTTCTTCCATCCAATCCAGGAGCGTGAGCTCGTACTGCGCCATGCGCGGCAGCAGATCCGGATAGGGATTGCCGCCTTCTGTACCGAGTTCCTGCGTCATGTCAGCGACGACGTCCTTGATGCGCGGATCGTCTTTGTGTGCGCGGTAGGCGACGAGCAGGTCGAGTTCCGAGTTTTCTTCGATTTCGACGCCGAGATCATAGAGCGGCTGAATCGGAGCGTTGCAGGCGAAGAAGTCCTGCGGACGCGGGCCGAAGGTGATGATCTTGAGGTCCTTGAGGCCGAGCAGCGTGCGTGCGACGGGCTGGAATTCGGCAATCATGTCCGCAATATCTTCTGCTGTACCGACGGGATATTCGGGAATGAAGGCTTTGAGATGGCGCAGGCCGAGGTTATAGGAACAGTTGAGCATGCCGCAGTAGGCATCGCCGCGGCCATTGATGAGGTTCTTGCCCGTTTCTTCGGCAGCGGCGACGTACATGACCGGGCCGTCGAATTCGCGGGCAATCAGCGTTTCCGGCGTTTCCGGGCCGAAGTTGCCGAGGAAGACGACGAGGGCATTGCAGCCGGCATCTTTGGCTTCCTTTACGGCAGCCAGCATGTCACGTTCGTTCTCAACGGTCTTCGTCACTTCGTAGAGAGAGCCGTATTTCTTGGCGTAGGCTTCTGCGATGGCATGGCGCCGGTTCTCGGAAAGAGAGATGATGAAGCAGTCACGGCTGACCGAGAGGATACCGCATTTGAGATTAGGGATGTTGTTCATGTTCATGATGATGCGCTCCTTTTGATAGATTATTCGTTAAACAGGGAAATAATTTCTCATTGCGTGCATGAGCACACTTCTTATGATGCTACTATATCATTTGTTACATAAGATTGTCAATTGTTTGAAAATATTTTTTATGGATTTCCTTTACTTTATTGGCGATAGTGGTGATATTGGCGATTTCTCCTATAATATCCTTATCCTTAAATCGTTGGCGCTAAAACCGGTGTATGAAGAAATTTAAATATTCTGTAAAGAAAATGAAATATTTTTATTGACGCGTGTTTTATCTTATGATATATTGTTTTTACGAAAAGCGTTCACGTGCACGCAAACATCAACTATGCGATAAGGAAGAACTGTTGAAGGGAGAAATTTCATATGGAGTATTTAATTGGCATCGATATCGGCACGTCGGCGACGAAGACGGTCTTATTTGATGCGAACTGTCACGTCGTATCCTCGGCGTCGCAGGAGTATCCGCTTTACCAGCCACAGAACGGCTGGGCTGAACAGGAACCGCTCGACTGGTATAACGCCGTTCTCGTGACAATCCGCAAGGTCATCCATGATTCGGGTGTCAAAGCGGCAGACATCAAGGGCATCGGCCTTTCGGGACAGATGCATGGGCTGGTCATGCTCGATGAAAAAAATGAGGTCATCCGGCCTTCCATAATCTGGTGCGACCAGCGTACAGGCCGTGAATGTGAGGAAATCACTGAATGCGTCGGCAAGAAACACCTCATTGAAATCACGGCGAATCCGGCACTTACCGGTTTCACGGCGTCGAAAATCTTGTGGGTCCGCAATCACGAAGACCAGAATTACCGCCGCTGTCGTCACATCCTGCTGCCGAAGGACTACATCCGCTTCCGCATGACCGGAGAATATGCGACTGACGTTTCCGATGCGAGTGGCATGCAGCTTTTGGATATTCCGCACCGCTGCTGGTCCGATGAGATACTGGAAAAGCTCGAAATCGATAAGGCACTGCTGCCCAAGGTCTATGAGTCCCCGGAAGTCACTGGTACGATCAGCAAGGAATTTTCCGAAAAGACGGGCTTGTCCGTCCATACGGTTGTCGTAGGCGGCGCAGGCGATAATGCTGCAGCTGCTGTGGGTACGGGCATCGTCTCTGACGGCCGGGCCTTCACGACTATCGGTACGAGCGGCGTTGTCTTCGCTCACACGAGTGAGCCGCGCATCGATCCGCAGGGCCGCGTGCATACCTTCTGCTGCGCCGTGCCGGGCTGCTGGCACGTCATGGGCGTTACCCAGGCCGCCGGCCTTTCACTGCGCTGGTTCCGTGACAATCTCGCCGAAGTCTACAAGGACAAGGCCGCACTCCTTGGCGTCGATTCGTATGACCTCATCAATCAGGATGTCGCCAAGGTACCGATTGGTAGCCGACGCCTGCTGTATCTGCCGTATCTCATGGGCGAACGCACGCCGCATCTGAATCCGAACTGTCGCGGCGTTTTCTTCGGCCTTTCCGCTATCCACACGAAGGCCGATATGCTGCGCGCCGTCATGGAAGGCGTCAGCTACTCGTTACTCGACTGCTTCGATATCCTGCGCGAAATGAAGGTCGACGTCAACGAAATGATGGCCTGTGGCGGCGGTGGCAAGAGCCGCATCTGGCGCCAGATGCTCGCCGATATGTACGGTTGCGAAGTCAAGACCATCAAAGCCGAGGAAGGACCGGCGCTCGGCGTTGCCATCCTCGCTGGCGTAGGTGCAGGTATGTTCCCCGATGTGCAGACGGCCTGCAAGGAATTCATCGAACAGGATACCTGGTGCCAGCCGGACGCATCGTCTCACACTTATTACGAAAAAGGCCATCAATTATATAAGAAACTTTATGTACAGCTCAAGGACTGCTTCGATGATTTGGCTGCGCTTTGAGGACGGAAGGTAAAAATGCATCGCATTTGCAGAAAAGGAGATTATCATGGATAAAAATACACAAGAGGCAGCCGCCAAGCGCGCTGCCTGGGTCCGGAAATGTATTTACTTCGCAGCGGGTATGGCAGGTCTGCTGTTTGGTCTTGACCAGGGCGTCATCTCCGGCGCTCTGCCATTCATCAGTCAGGAATGGGGGCTTTCGAGCCATGAACAGGAATGGGTCGTGAGTTCTATGATGGTCGGCGCGGCTACGGGCGCCATCATCGCTTCGTTCCTCGCACGCGGCATTGGCCGCAAGAAGAGCTTGATCATCGGTGCGGCGCTCTTCATCATCGGCTGCATCGGCTCGGGTATGTCTGGCAGTGCGGATATGCTCATCGGCTTCCGACTGATTCTCGGACTGGCCGTCGGCATCGCTTCCTATACGGCTCCGTTATACCTGGCTGAAATGTCCGATAAGGATGCGCGCGGCAAGGTCATCTCGGGCTATCAGCTCATGGTCACTGTCGGCATCCTCGCTGCCTTCCTCTCGGATACGGCTTTCAGTTACAGTGGTGACTGGCGTATGATGCTCACGGTCATCGCCATCCCGGCCGTTATCCTGATCCTGACCGTATTGCGTCTGCCGGACAGCCCGCGCTGGCTGGCTGCGAAGGGGCGCTTCGAGGAAGCTTCCTCTGTGCTCCATTCCCTGCACGCAAGTGCTCAGGTTGCCGAAGACGAATTGCATGACATCAAGGAAACGCTTAAGGTCAAACAGGCAGGCTGGCAGCTCTTCAAGACGAACAAAAATGTGCGCCGCGTCGTCTTCCTTGGCGTACTGCTCCAGGCTATGCAGTAGTTCACAGGCTTCAACGTCATCATGTATTATTCACCCAAAATTCTGGGCCTGGCTGGTTTTTCCAGCACGGAAGACCAGATGATCGGCACTGTCCTCAACGGGATCGTATTCACGCTTTCGACTTTCATCGCCATCGGTATGGTCGATAAATCCGGCCGCAAACCGGCACTTAAAATCGGCTTCGGCGTCATGGCCGTTTCCATGGCTGCCGTCGGCATCTGTATGGCCCTGCTCGAAGCCGGCACGGCACCGGCCTGGATTTCTTACTTCGCCGCTGTCATGACCATGGTCAGCATCGCCGGGTTCGGCATGAGCGCTGGCCCGATTGTCTGGGTGCTCTGTTCCGAAATCCAGCCGCTCAAGAGCCGTGAATTCGGCATCGCCTGCTCGACCATGACGAACTGGATTACCTGCGCGATTGTCGGCGCCACGTTCCTGACGCTCGTCGATACGCTCGGCTCGGCGCATACCTTCTGGCTCTACGCCGTGCTCAACGCCTTCTTCATCATTCTGACCGTTGCTTTTGTGCCGGAAACGAAGAACGTCACGCTCGAACAGATTGAAAAGAATCTGATGTCTGGCAAGAAGCTCCGCAATATCGGCTGCTGAGGCCATTGTATATTGTCTGTTGATTTATGAGGTGAATATCATGAAGAATACAAAATCTGTCCAGGACGCTGCGTTCCGTCCGTATGGCCGCGTGCTGCCACTGGACACGAAAGAATGCTGTGCTGTGCTCAAGACATTGAGCATCCCAGCAACTGGTACGGTCTATGAAGCTTCCGTCCCGGTTCTCGAAAAACTTCCGCTCTTTCAGGAACTTACGGAAAAGACGTACGGCGAAATGCCTGTGGAGCTCGGCCATTGCAGCGGCCACAACGATACGCTCAATGCCCTCGAGTACCATCGCTCTTCGGAAATCGATATTGCCGCGACGGACCTGGTGCTCATGTTGGGCCGTCAACAGGATATCGATCCCGAAACGCTGACCTATGACACGGCTCAGGTCGAGTTCTTCTTCGTACCGGCCGGTACGGCTGTGGAACTCTATGCGACGACGCTCCATTTCGCCCCTTGTGGCATCGACGGGCAGGAATTCCGCTGTGGCGTGGCCCTGCCGCGCGGCACGAATGAACCGCTGGCCAATCCCATCGTTGCGACGGGCGAGGACCGCCTGCTGTTCGCCGTCAACAAGTGGATGCTTGCGCACGCTGAGAGCGGCCTCGATAAAGACGGTGCCTACATCGGTTTGCGCGGTGATAACTGCAAGCTTTAACGGATTTCGTTGAAAGCAAGAGTCCTGCCATCGGGAATGCCTCTTTTTACAGGAGACGCCGAGGGCAGGGCTTTTGTCTGTTTTACCTATCTTTTGGCATACCCAGAAGAACGAAAGACTAGAATCTTGGGGCAATACTTGCTACAATAAGAAGAGTTTATTATAGAGAGAGCATGTTGCAGGGAATCCGGAGTCTGACGACAAGGATGCGGCTACATGCGGATAAGGATGTGAATGTCATGGTCACGATGAAGAAAATAGCAGAACTTTGCGGAGTGTCGCGGGGAACCGTCGACCGGGCCCTCAATGGCCGCGGCCGCGTCAACGCCGAGACGGCTGCCATGATCCGCAAGATGGCCAAGCAGCTCGGCTATGAACCCAACCCTGCCGGCAAGGCGCTGGCAGCGCGCAAGAACAATCCTGTCATCGGCGTGTTGCTGCCGTCCGAAGGCAACGCCTTTTTTGACGATGTCATCCACGGCATGGACCTGGCAGCAAGTTCTTATGCTATCTACGGTCTCAAGGTACGCTACTATCTGATGAAAGGCTACGACGTCGAGAAGCAGCTTGCCTTGATGGAGTCGATGCGCCACCAGGTCAATGCGCTGATCATCAGCCCCATTGACGATCCCCGCATCGCGGCTGCCATTGATTCGCTCGTGGCTGATGGCATCTTCGTCATCACCGTCGTCAGCGATATCGACAGCTCGCCGCGCCGCGCCTATGTCGGCAGCGATTACTTTAACGGCGGTGAGACGGCCTGTGCCCTCCTGGAGATTCTCCTCGGCAAGAAAGCCTCTGTAGGACTCGTCATGGGAAGCCGCCAGGTCCTCGGGCATCGGCTGCGCCTCGAAGGATTCCGCCACCGCATGGAACGCCTGCCGGATTTTACCATTGCAGGTATCGTCGAGAACGGCGATGACGAGATTTGCTCTTACGAGCGCACGAAGGAACTGCTGCAGGAACATCCCGATATTTCCGCGATGTTCTGCATGGCCGGCGGTGTCTACGGGGCCTGCCGGGCCGTTATGCAGCTGCCGGAAGAGAAGCAGCCGCTCGTCATCGCCTTTGACAGCGTGCCGACCACCGTTGAGATGATGCGTTGCGGCATCGTCAAGGCTATCCTGTTCCAGCATCCGACGCGCCAGGGACGTTTGTCTGTGCAGCTGGCCTTCGAGTATCTCGTCAACGGCCGCCTGCCGGATAAGACCTGGTACCTCATGAAGAATGAAATCCGGCTGCTCGAAAACCTCTAGGAAGCGGATACTTATGTATAAGCATATCATTTTGAAAAAGTTGATTTTTGCCGGGCAACATGGTATTGTATAATCAATAGTTTGTTATTATAGATTTCAGAAGGTAACGAAAATGCCTATAGATATACAAAAAATTAAAGACTCGGTTGACTCTGGTAAAATAAAATGGACAGAGCATGTTGCCAAGCGATTAATCAGTCGGCATATATCACCTAATGAAGTATTACAGGCTTTGTCCAACGGAAGGATTATTGAAGATTATCCATCAGATTATCCTTTTCCTAGCTGTCTTGTTTTTGGGTGTACGGTTCAAAATAGAAAGCTGCATATTGTTTGTAGCATTGTGAATGACGATACCCTGACTATCATCACCGCATACGAGCCAGATCTCAATAAATGGAATGAAACATTTACGAAACGGAGGGATACATGATGACGAACTGCACAGTTTGCAAAGGTGATTTACAAGATGCTTTGACCACTTTTACTATTGATCTTGACTCCTGTATTGTGATTATTCGCAATGTGCCGTCTCAAGTGTGCACTCAGTGCGGAGAAACATATTACTCGACAGAAGTCATGCAGCAGTTGTATAAAATTGCTGATTCCGTTCGTAATTCTATGACGGAAATTGCTGTTATTAATTATCATTCAGCGGCTTGAACTAGGATAAGTAAGACAGGGACTGTGGCATGAAGTGCGTATCATGCGCAGTTCCTTTTTTTATGAATTTGTAGGATGAATGGAGGAGTAGCATGCACAAGCACATTATTCTGAATAATGGCCTGACTATGCTGGCTGTTGGTTTTGGTACGTGGATGCTGAAAGGAGATGCAGGGAAGCAGGCTATCCGGGAGGCCTTGTCCGTCGGCTACCGTCTCATCGATACGGCCCACATGTACGATAACGAAACCATCGTCGGCCAGGCTGTGGCCGAAAGCGGCCTTCGTCGGGAGGATGTCTTCATTACGACGAAACTGTGCCAGACGCGGGCTGGCTATGAGCTGGCCTGGCAGGGCATCGAAGAATCGCTGGCCCGGTTGCAGACCGACTATATCGACTTGCTGCTCATCCATGAGCCTTACGCCGAGGCTTTGGACATGTATCGGGCCTTGACCGAAGCTTACCGCCAGGGTGTGGTCCGGGCCATTGGCATTTCCAATTTCAATGCCCGGGAATATCTTGATTTTATCGGAAGTTGTGATATTGTCCCCATGGTCAACCAAGTCGAGTGCCACATCTATTACAGACGAAAAGAGCTCCAGCAGGCACTTGTGGCACAGGGGACACAAATGCAGGCATGGAGCCCTTTTACAGAAGGGAAAAAGCCCATATTCCAGGAGCCCATTTTACAGGCTGTCGGCGAGAAATACGGCAAGACGACAGCCCAGATTGCCTTGCAGTACTTGGTGCAGCAGGGCATCGGCGTCATCCCGAAATCGTCCCATCGGGAGCGGATGGTGGAGAATCTCGATATTTTCGACGTCACCCTGACGCCGGACGACATGGCCCGGATTCAGCAGTTAGAAACGGGGAAAACTCTGTTTGGCTGGTATGAAGACTGACCCGGCTCAGATATCGAGGGCAGCCCAGTAACCCCAATAGACGGCGTTGGTGATGGTAGATACTTTGGCCGCATCGCCGATGACGCGGACGAAAGGCGCACTGTCCTGCAGGGCTTCTACGACGTCGGTACGGGACCGCTGGCCTAAGGCACAGATGACCGTATCGCCAGGGACAAGGACGCGCTGGCCCTGCGGGTCCTGGCAGAGGACGCCTTCTGGCGTGACTTCGAGGCCCTTATACTGCGTATGGACGTGGACGTACTTTTCGATTTGAGCCAGGAGCAGGGGGCGGTGGCGGACATTGGCATCCGGTGCCAGGGCCGGGCGCATTTCGATGAGTTCCACTTCTTTGCCTTCCTGGCCGAGGTGGATGGCACATTCGCAGCCTGCCAGGCCGCCGCCGAAGACGATGACGTGATTCCCGACTTTGGCTTTTTCTTTATAGTATTGGTTCACGATGATGACGTTGTCGCCGTCCAAGCCTTTGATCGGCGGGACGAGGGGACGTGACCCTGCGGTGATGATTAGGGCCTGCGGCTTTTCTTTGGCAGCGTATGCCGGCGTTACTTCCGTATTCAGGCGGATTTCGACACCGGCCTGGCGGGCCAGGCGTTCATAAGTTTTTCCTAATTCATACATTTCCCGTTTGAAAGGGATGGCCTGTTCGCTTTTCAGGATGCCGCCGACTTCGCTTTCTTTTTCACAGAGGATGACGTGATGACCGCGGCGGGCTGCCGTATAGGCTGCATACAATCCACCAGGGCCGGCGCCGGCGACGAGGACTTTCTTTTTGACCGGTGCCGGCTGGATTTCCGTCCCGTCCAGTTCCCGGCCGATGAGGGGATTGACGGTGCAGCGGCGCGTGGCAGTCGCCGCCCGTTCAGCCATACAGGTGAAACAGCGCAGGCAGTGGACGATGTCGGCGTCCCGGCCTTCCATGATTTTCTGCGGCGTTTCGGGATCGGCCAGCAGCTGCCGGGCCATGTAGACGATGTCGGCTTTCCCCGAAGCGATGATGCCTTCCATCATGGCCGGGTCGGTCAGGCCGCCGATAGTCGCTACGGGCTTGCTGACGTGCTTCTTGATTTCCGCAGCTAAATAGACGTTGCGCCCGTGGGCTTCAAACATCGAAGGGTGAGTGATGCCAAAGGTTTTCTGATACGTACCGGCCGATACATGGATGATATCGGCGTAGGCTTCGATGGCCTGGGCAATCTGGATGCCTTCTTCCAGGTCGTAGCCGCCTTCAGTGAATTCGGCGCCGCTCATGCGGAATTCGATGGGGAAAAAGGAGCCGACAGCGGCGCGGACCGATTGCAGGACTTCGATGGCGAAACGGACGCGGTTTTCCAGGGAGCCGCCGTATCGGTCGCTGCGATGGTTGAATAAGGGCGAGAGGAACTGGTTGATGAGCCAGCCGTGGCCGCCGTGGATCATGACCATTTCAAAACCGGCACGTTTGGCCAGGCCTGCAGCGTGACCATAGGCTTTCACGATATCGTCGATCAGTTCCTGGGTCAGGGCTTTGACCGGGACGCCATCGGGGCGCATCCCTTCACTGGGACCCCACTGGCAGAGCCCGTGCTGACGGCTTTTGTCGGTCATATAGGTCCCGGCGAATTGGCCCGAATGGGATAATTCCAGCGAGGGGATGGCGCCGTGGCGGCGGATGGCATCGGCCGTGTAGGTCGCTGCGGCCAGGGAATTGAGAATCGATTCGTCCAGATGGTAAGCGTGAGAGCCGTCGGTCTGGGGATGGACCATCAATTCGGAAACCGTGACGGCAGCGGCACCGCCTTTGGCGCGCAATTCGTAAAAGGCTGTCGATTTCGGGCCGATACAGCCGTCGTTGGTAATGTCCGTGCCACCCATGGGGGCCGAAAAGATACGGTTGCGGAAGGTCGTGCGGCCAATGGTGATGGGACTGGATACGTGCGGGAATTTTCGAGTCATGAGGAACCTCCTGTAATCAGCGTGATAGTGTCTCTGTATTTCTCCTCTACAGTATCATAAAAAAAGAGCTGCCGTCCATCAAAGAAACGACAGCAGGTGTCAACGATTTGTTGCTATAGTTGCAGATGCGAGGTCAGGGCCGCGATGATTTCCTGGAATAAGGAATCATCGCGTTTTTCTTGGCGCCGAATAGGCATGATTAAACCCCCAGTTCAACTGGGGGTAAGTAAAATTTCTTAAAGTAAAAAAAGAACCTCTCATGATACAATGTAGATGGTCTGGCAACCACTACATTATTCAGAAGAGAGGTTCATGTCAATGAATGACGTAAAAAGTTTATCACATAGCAAATGGCGATGCAAGTATCATATTGTATTTGCGCCTAAGTACCGTAGACAAATTATTTATGGACAAATAAAAGAAGATATAGGAAAGATATTAAGGTCACTTTGTAATCGAAAGCAGGTTGAGTTAATTGAAGGAGAATACTGCCCGGATCATATTCATATTTTAGTGGCTATTCCACCGCATCTTAGCGTATCTCAATTCATGGGATATTTAAAGAGTAAAAGTAGCCTGATGATTTTTGACCGCCATGCAAACCTGAAATATAAATATGGGAATCGACATTTTTGGTGCCGAGGTTATTATGTGGATACAGTGGGAAAATATGAAGGAGCTATTAAGGAGTATATTTGCAATCAATTACAAGAAGATATTGAAATGAGGAATACGTAGACCCGTTTACGGGTAGCAGGAAAAAGTAGGCCCAAAAAAGCCCCCGAGTAGGGGGCAGCCTGTAATAAAAGTGTGATTGCCAGACTTTTATTCGGTGCACTCTTTAGAGTGCTACCACAGGAGTTAGGCCCTTATAGGGCCTGAGCAAACCACCAGTTTTACTGGTGGTTATGATTTTTTACAGACAAAGAAGATGCGCCACGGCGTCCCTTCCGTGATGGGGACGTAACGAAGCGGCGGCGGGGCGGCATGGATGTTCACGTCGATACCGATGCCGACGCGTTCCTGACAGAAGTGATAGATGAGGCGGCTCTCCATGGTCTTGACGACGAACTGCGGCGTAAAGCCGAAATCGGCACAACGCCTGACGATGCTATGGAATAAGGAGAAATGCTCGTTCAGGCCGACGAGGGGCTGCCCTTTCAGGTCTTCAATGGTGATGGACGGCCGGTCATAAAAAGGATGGCCCTCATAGACGACGGCTTCGATGCCAGTGCGATAGATTTCCTGCTGGAAAAAGGCATCTGACCGGATCGGGCCGATACAGAAGCCGCAGGATAAACTGTCTTCGGCAATGAGTTGGACAATCTTTTCGTTGAAATCCTCGACCCATTCCAGGGACTTGTCCGGATGGCGGGCCATGACGCCTTTCAAGACATGGATGGAGAGAATATTCAGGACGCCGCAGGAGAAACCGATATGCAGGCCTGCTTTTTTCCGCTTCAACGCCTGCATCCCCAGCTGCAGGTCCAGGAGCTGGCGGGTCAGTTCCTGCGTGTGCTCGTAAAAATACCGGCCTTCCGGCGTCGCTTCCATGCCCTTGCGGCTGCGGATAAAAAGGGCCGTCTGCATTTCTCCTTCTAAAGCACTGATGACCCGGCTCACGCCCTGCGGCGTCATGCACAGGTCCTTGGCCGCCTGGTGGATGCTCTTTTTTTCAAAGACCCGCTGAAAGCAGCGGATGGCATGACTGTCCATGGGGCAGCTCTTTATTGGTGGTCATACCACTGGAACAAGGCCTGGGTCCCGCAGTTTTCCATGCCTTGGTCGGCCAGCTGGTCGTAGAGTTTTTTGGCTAAGCGCAGTCCTGGCAGGTCCAGTCCCATTTCTTCTGCCGATTCGATGGCGATGCGCATGTCTTTGAGGAAGTGCTTGATGTAAAAACCTGGTTTCGTATCGCCTTGCAGCATGCGCGGTGCCAGATTCGCCAGGGACCAGGAGCCGGCGGCTCCGGCGGAAAGGGTGGCGATGACTTTTTCCGGGTCGAGGCCGCTTTTTTTCGCGTAGGCCATGGCTTCGCAGACACCCATCATGTTCGAGGCGATGGCGATTTGGTTGCTCATCTTGGCATACTGGCCGCTGCCGGCCGGGCCGAAATAGGTCAGGGTCTGGCCCATAGCTGAGAAAATAGGCTTCATGGCTTCAAAGGCCGCTTCTTCGCCGCCGGCCATGATGGCCAGTGTCCCTTGACGGGCGCCGATGTCGCCGCCGGAAACGGGTGCATCCAAGGCTTCGATGCCCTGTTTTTTGGCCTGGGTGTAGATGCGCTTGGCCAGGGAAGGGCTGGACGTGGTCATGTCGATGACGAAACCGCCCTGTTTGCCGCGAAAGACGCCGTGTTCCCCGAAATAGACGGCTTCTACATCTTGGGGATAGCCGACCATGGTAATGACGACGTCTGATTGGGCGGCCAGTTCTGCCTGCGAATCGAACCAGCGACAGCCTTCCTGGATGAGCCCTTCGGCCTTGGCTTTCGTCCGCGTGTTGATGGTGACGGGATAACCGGCTTTCTGTAAATTCCGGATCATGCCGCTGCTCATGACGCCGGTCCCGATGAATCCGATACGTTGTATATTCATGATGATGCCTCCTGTCTTTTTGCTTTCATTATAACATGGAACGGGAAGAAACGATATTGACAAGGTAGGCCTCGGTCTGTTATACTTAACCTACAATCGAATCGCGAAGGGGAGTAACCTCTCGTCAGTTGTCATCAACATCGTGCCGTCATTGACCGGCTGGTGGCAGCATTGCAATTTGCAATAGGTGAGACTTTCGCATGATACCAGTTTTGCTGATACCATGCGGAAGTCTCTTTTATTTTTTACAGAAAGAGGTATATTATGGAAATCGTATCGATGCAATTTTTCATGGCCTTAGGCTCTATCATTTTACTGGATATCCTCCTCGGCGGCGACAATGCCGTCGTCATTGCCATGGCGGCCAATAAACTGCCGGCCGATCTGCGCCGCAAGGCCATTCTCATCGGGACCGGCGGCGCCGTCGTCATCCGCCTGGTCATGACCCTCATCGCCGTCTGGCTGTTGACGATTCCCTTTTTACAGGCCTTAGGCGGCCTCATCCTGCTGCCCATTGCTGTGAAATTGCTCATTCCGGAAGAACACGATGAGAACGTGACGGCTTCGGACAGCCTCATGGGAGCCATCAAGACCATCATCATCGCTGACGCCGCCATGGGCGTCGACAACGTCCTGGCCATCGCCGGCGCTTCGCACGGCAGCTTCCTCCTCGTGGCCTGCGGCTTCCTCATCAGCATCCCCATCATCGTCGGCGGCAGTACGGTCATCGGCAGGCTCATGGACCGCTTCCCGGTCATCCTCTATGCCGGTGCCGGCTTGCTGGGCTGGACGGCCGGTTCCATGATCGGTCACGATAAAATCTTGGGGACCCTGATGCAGCAAATGGCCGGTGCCTGGGCTCCCATGACCCTTCTGACCCTTCAAATCGTATTGGCTGCCGGCGTCATCGCCATCGGCCTGTGGATGAGCCGGAAACGGGCTGTACAGTAAAAAAAAGGCTTGTCGCACGATGGACAAGCCCTTTTTGAGTATTCAGTTTGTAGTTTGCAGCGAACGAAGGATTTTGCTGCATGGGAAGCTAAAGTCGGGCCGGTTATCGAAAAAGCGTTGAAAGAACCGTAAAATCTAAAAGAGCTGTATGAAGGTATAGCCTAAGTGGAGGCCGTACAGCATGAGGACCGTACCGCAGAGAACATTGATGGTGCGCAGAATGCGTGGCGTAATGGCGTGGCGGAAGGCGGCGACGCAGCCCGTGAGGGAAAGGAACCAGAGGCCTGAGGCCATGAGGACGCCCGTCAGGAACGTCATGGCTTCTGTAGCAGGCAGGGTGATGCGGAAGGCGCCGAGGAGCATGGTGCCGTCTAAGATGGCCTGGGGGTTCATCCAGGTGACGATGCAGGCTTTGGAAACGGTCTGGCCCAGGGAAACTGGCTGGTCTTTGAGGGTCAGCGCATCCGGGACCTGGGGATCATACCATAGGCCATGTAGAGGATGAGCAGCGTGCCTGTGCCCAGGATGACTACTTTGAGCCAGGGGAGATGATTCAGCAGCGTGCCGATGCCATAAAAGCAGCTCAGCGACAGGCTGATGTCGAAGAAAAGGACGATGAACGCCGTCGCGACGGCGCGGCGCAGGGAATGGGATAACGCTGGCATCATTGCAGCACACCGTTATCACGTCATCGCGCGGCGCAGGGAATGGGATAACGCTGAATGGATGACGAAGAGATTCTGCATGCCAATAGGGGCGACGTAGGCCAGCCCCATGGTCAGGCCTTGAAAAAAGAACATAAAAAAAGCCTCCTTTTCCAACCAAAACCGGTTGGTTCATGTGGTATAATCACAGTATAACAGAGAGAAACGGGATTCCAACCCGCCAAAGCGACATGAATTATACCAACCAAAAGGAGATGAGGTGATGAAGCGGCATATTCCTGTCCAGATCGAATGGCATCCGAATCCGGCGCAGCCTGTGCCCGTATACCGGCAGATCCTCGAATGGATGTATGGCAGGAAAGCGGTGAATGGCCGGCTGGGACGCGTCTGCCATCTCAGCGCGATATGGCCCGGCACTTCCAGGTGAACCGGAGTACCCTGAATCAGGCTCTGAAGCCGCTGCTGGAAGCGGGTGTGCTCCAGGGCCGGGGCAGCCAGGGGACGGTCGTAGCCAGTACGGCCTGGTCCCTGCGGCTGCCGGTCCAGCCGGATTGGAACCACTATATGACGGCTGGTTATTTCCGGGCCAATCAGGAGGTCGTCCAAGCTATCAACAGCTTAGAGTTCGATGACCGCCTGGTCCGTCTCGGTACGGGGGAACTGGACCCCAGGCTGTTTCCGCAGGACGCTTTCCGCCAGACGATGCGGGACGTAGCCGATGCCATTACGTCCCTGGGGTATGTCGAGCCCCTGGGGATGCCCGTCCTACGTCAGGCCCTGGCAGACTATGCCCGGAAACGGGGACTGGCTGTGTCCCCGTCGTCCATCCTGATTACGTCGGGCGCCCTCCAGGGACTCCAGCTCATTTCGGCCGGCCTTCTCCGCGGTGGTTCGACGGTCTACGTCGAAGACCCGACGTATGTCAAATCACTCCAAGTCTTCCAGTCGGCTCATCTCCGTCTCTGTGGCCTGCCCATGGACGACCAGGGCCTATCTCTGGAAGCATTGGAGAAGCACTTGCGCCAGTCTTCAGATATAGGCAATAGCGTCCTCTATACCATCCCGACGAACCACAACCCGACGGGCCGGAATATGAGCCGTCAGCGCCGTGCCCAACTCCTGGCGTTGTGCAGCCGCTATAGCCTGCCCATCATCGAAGACGGAGCTTATGAGGAATTGACCTTTGACGGAACGCCGCCGCCATCCTTGAAAAGCCTGGATACAGGAGGTCAGGTCCTTTATTTGGGCAGTGTTTCCAAATCCTTGGCGCCAGGGCTGCGCATCGGCTGGATGATTGCGCCAGAACCAGTCGTACAGCGCCTGGGTGACGTCAAGATGCAGATTGACTATGGCGCCAGCTCCCTGTCTCAGCAAGTCTTGGCCCGCTTCCTGACCAGTGGCCGTTATGCACAGTATCTTGGATGGCTGCGATGCGAATTGCAGCGACGCTGCCAGGCGGCCTGCCAAGTTTTGGACGAAGACTTTGCGGGCCTTGCGGATTGGCAGGTACCGCAGGGCGGCTTCTATATTTGGCTCACCCTCCGCGACAGGCTGCCCATGGAGCTGCTCTTCCACAAGGCGGCAGAGGCCGGGATCCTCATCAATCCTGGCGATATCTATTCCAGCCGCCATACCCAGTCCCTGCGCCTGTCCTATGCCTATACGACACCGGAAGAATTCCGCCGGGCTGTCAGCCGGCTGGCTGTGGTTGTCCGTTCATCCCTTGCAGTTTCAGCGAAAAATTCGTATACTGGATTAGTGGCTAGTGGCTAGTGGCTAGTGGCTAGTGGCTAGTGGCTAGTTGGCCAATCGACAAAAAGGGGGATTATATATGAAATTATTGGAACATGCCGTCATCGCCGGGATGCCCGTGCGCAATCGTATTCTTCGCAGTGCGACGTGGGAAGCTTTGGCCGATGCTGAGGGCTATATGTCGGAAAAACAATACCGCATTTACGATCAGCTGGCTAAGAACGAAGTCGGCTTGATTTGTACGGGCTATGCCCGCGTTGATAAAGAAGATCGGCCCAATGCCGGTATGATGGGCATTTACGACGATGCCTTCATTCCGCAATATCAGGAACTGACGAGACGCGTCCATGCTTATGGGGCAAAAATCATGATGCAGATTGCCTATGGCGGAACTAAGACGACCTTTGAACGGGAAGGGCGGACTATCTTTTCGCCGTCCGCCGTGCCAGAACGCAAGACGGGAACCGTCGGTGTCGCCATGAGCCCGGATGATATCCAGCACCTCATCGACGAATATGCCCAGGCTGCCAAGCGCGTCCGCGACAGCGGCTTCGATGCCGTTGAAATCCACGGCGGCCATTCGTACCTGCTCAACCAGTTCCTCAGTCCCTATTATAATCGGCGCAGCGATGCCTATGGCGGTTCGCCGGCCAACCGTTACCGCATCGTCGGCGATATCATTGCCGCCATCCGCAAGGCCGTAGGAACGCATTTTCCCATTTGGATCAAGATTACCTGTTCCGATTTCTTTGAAGGCGGCCTGACCTTCGCCGAATCGTTGGATATCTGCCGGCGCCTGCAGCAGTCGGGCATCGACGCCATCGAAGTGAGCGGCAATATCCACGGCAAGGCCCAACAGGAAATCGGTCTGGAATGGGATGGCCACGTCATCCGCGACGGCAGCTATTTCCTCGATTACGCCAAAGACATAGCCGACGCCGTGAGCGTCCCTGTCTATGTGACCGGCGGCTTCAAGGACCCGAAGCAGATGGAAACGGCCTTGAAGACGTCGAAACTGGCTGGTATCGGCCTATGCCGTCCTTTGTTATCGGAACCGGATTTAGTTCACCGCTGGATTCAAGGCGATTTGCGGCCGGCCCGCTGTGTCCACTGCTCGAAATGCCGGACGCCGGAAGGCAATTACTGCACGGTCTTTGCGGCCATCGACGCCAAGAAAGGAGCGAAATAAGTTGAAATTCTTCATTGCTTCAGATATTCACGGTTCGGCTTATTACTGCCGCCGCATGCTCGACGCCTGGAAGCGGGAAGGGGCCGACCGCCTGGTCCTGCTCGGCGACATCCTTTATCACGGGCCGCGCAACGACCTGCCCAAAGACTACGCGCCGAAGGAAGTCTTTACCATGCTCAACGAAGTCAAAGAGTCCATCCTCTGCGTCCGCGGCAACTGTGATGCCGACGTGGATCAGATGGTCCTGGAATTCCCCATCATGGCGACCTATGCCATCCTGACCCAGGGAAGCCGCCTCGTCTATGCGACCCATGGCGACCGTTACAACCTGGAATCCCTGCCGCCCATGCAGCCTGGCGACATCCTGCTCCATGGCCATACACACGTCCCGGTCTGGCAGCCCTTCGGCCAGGATAATTACTACTTGAATCCCGGTTCGACATCGCTTCCCAAGGAAAATAGCCCGCACAGCTATCTCCTCTGGGACGGGGAAACCTTCACCTGGAAAGACATGGACGGAAAGGCCTTTCACCAGCTCGTCTTATAGCGGCCAGGGAAGGGCTGGCTTTTATCGGCTTCATAACGGCGGAATAAGGCTGCCGTCTGCGTCTCTTGGGATACAGGAAACGCGACGGTGCCAAAGCGGCGGACCGGCATGAGTCCCATGAGAGAATTGGTCAGGAAACACTCATCGAAAGTCTGGATATCTTCCGGATACAAGGGCTTTTCGATGACATCGTAACATTGACAGAGATAAGACCGGATGATACCTGGCAATAATCCGGATTCGACGGGCGGCGTATAGAGCCGCCCGTTTTTGATGAAAAAGAGATTGCTGACAGCGCCTTCTGTCAATTGGCCCTGCATATTGCAGAAAATCGGTTCATCAATACCTTCGACCCGGGCCTTCCGTTTGGCTAAGATTGAGTCACCATAATTAAAGGTCTTATGCCGTACCAATGGCGATGTTTCATTGCGGCGAAGGGACGACAGAGCGATGACATAACCTGGACGGTTGGTCATAGATGCATATGGATTGACACGAGACGTAAAGCTTATATTTTTATCGGAAGTAAGTATTTTCAGCACCTTATCACCATCATCCATACTATACACATAATCCCATAAACAATTTTCCCAATCAGAAGAAAGCTCAATCCCTAAATAATCTAATGTATACCGCAAACGGCGTTCATGAGCCTCCAGCCAGACCGGCCGGCCCTGGGAGACGGGAAGAGTTTCAAAAGCTCCCAAGCCGAATTGGTAACCATCATTAAAGATAAGATTCATAATCAAAAACATCTCCTTTCAAAGCGCTGAGCAAGGCTTTGGCTTTTTGCCAGATTTCTTCGTATTCAAAATGCACGTCCGATTCTGCTGTAATACCGCCGCCGACACCTATAGTATATCGGTCATCGTGGTGGACGGCCGTCCGTATGATGATGTTTAAGTCACAGTTCCCATTTAAAGACAGGTAGCCAATCGTACCGGTATAAAGCTGGCGCCGGCTGAATTCTAATTCGTCGATGATTTCCATAGCCCGCCGCTTCGGTGCGCCCGTAATGGAGCCGCCTGGAAAGAGTGCCATCAAGGCATCGATGGCTGTCTGCCCCGGTCTCAGGGTTCCCGTTACGTTGGCGACTAAATGGAAAACCGTAGCATACGGTTCGATGGCAAACAGCGTCGGAACCGAAACGCTACTAGGACGGCAGATTTTGTGCAGGTCATTGCGCTCTAAATCGACGATCATCAGCAATTCACTCTGGTCCTTTTGCGATTGAGCGAGTTCCTGCCGCAGTTTTTTATCTTCAGTAGGCGTCTTGCCGCGGTGCCGCGTGCCCTTGATGGGACGCGTTTCAATCTGGTCATCGCGCAGGCACAGCAGCCGTTCCATGGAAGCACTGATGATTTGATAAGAGCCGTATTGTAAATAAGCCCCGAAAGGGGACGGATTGTCCCGGCGCAGACGGGAGAAGAAGGTGTACGGCGGGCAACAGCTCTGGACGGTTAAGGTACTGGTGAAATTCGTCACGTAGACATCGCCGGCAAAGAGGTAGTCCCGGAGTTTTTGTAAAGCTTTTCGATAGGATTCCGGCGTGCTGTCGGCTTGGATGGCTAAGGCATATTGGGGATTTTCGCTAGTACGTGAGGACGGCCTTTCCTGGAGGCGAGTCCGGATTTTCTCTTCCATCTGAGCCAATAGGGCCTCGGACGGCATAGTCTGTCCATTGGCGGCAAACCATACGGTGTGGCTTTGCCGGTGTTCGATAATGAAGAAATCGTAAAAGACCCACTTCATATCAGGCAGGGGAAAGGCAGGTGTGTGGCGGGACTTCATCCCATGGAGTGCCAGACCGTAGTCATAGCTGACATAGCCGATGGCCCCGGCCGTCAGGGGCAGGGAAGTCCGATTGGCCTGGTAATGCTTTTTTAAATAGGCTTTGAGATACGTTTCAGCCGTTCCTTCATGGCTTTTCCCGTCGACCTGCAGCTGTCCTTGTGTTACACTGACCGTATGATAGGGCACGAGACCGATGAGGGAATAACAGCCCAAGTCGTTGACCAGCGATGAATCGAGGAAAGCGACATCCTTTTCATCGGCAAAGAGAGCGAAGAGCTGGCTGGCCGTATAGGGAAAAGGAGAGCGGCAGATGAGCGATTCAGTCATGACAGCCACCTGCCTTTCCCGCGCTGGTTTCGGCCAGGCGACAAAAAGTTGTTATCAGCTCTTTGCCATATTCGGATAAGACGGCTTCGGGATGGAACTGCAATCCGTAGAGGGGCAGGCTGCGATGGGACAAGGCCATGACCGCGCCGTCCTCACTGACGGCATCTACTGCATAAGCTGCAGACAGCGTTTCCGGCTGAACAACCAGTGAATGATAGCGCGTGACCTGGAAGGTTTCCGGCAGTCCCCGAAAGAGGCCCCGACCACGATGGTGAATCGCCGTGACTTTCCCGTGCATGGGGCGCTTCCCGCGGGTGACGGCAGCCCCGGCGGCATAGGCCAGGACCTGCATGCCCAGACAGACACCCAGGATGGGCAGGGTACGGTAGAAAGCACGGACGATGGACAGGGAATAGACAGCGTCTTCCGGCCGTTTCGGACCAGGCGAAATAATTAGGCCCTGCGGCTTCAAAGCGGCAATCTCATTCCGCCCAATCTGGTCGCAGCGGCAGACCTGCACGTCGCGCCCCGCTTCCGCCACTAAATCGGCCAAATTATAGGTAAAAGAATCGTAATTATCGATGAGAAGATACATAAGCCCTCCTTTATCATACAAAAAAAGGATAACGATGGCAGTCCGAAAACTGCACAGTCGTTATCCTTATCGGTCCGTAAACTGTGGACTGAACTAGTATAGCACATTTTTCAAAATTAAGGTATACTAAGAAAAAAAGAAATGAGGGGGATTCGCTATGCGAAATTTAGAAAAGAAACTGCGCGCCGCCATCGTACAGGCCTCACCGGTCATGTTCGACAAAAAGGCGACCTTACAAAAAGTAGCCTGCCAGATCAAAGCTGCTGGCCAGCAGGGGGCACAACTCATCGTTTTTCCTGAATCGCTGGTTCCGTGCTATCCTTATGGCCTGACCTTTGGTTTTACCGTCGGCAGCCGGTCCGAAGCAGAACGGGCCGACTGGAAGCGCTATTACGACCAGTCCGTCGTCGTCCGTGAAGACCTGCAGGACATCGCCGCTGCGGCCCAGGCCGCCGGGGCTTTTGTCAGCCTGGGCATTACCGAACGGGACGAAACGACGTATTCCCTGTATTGCAGCAACGTCATCTTTGCGCCGGACGGCACACTGGCCGCCCATCACCGGAAAATCAAGCCGACTGGGGCAGAACGCTATATCTGGGCCGATTCCCATGACCCGTCGACGTATTTCCCTATCGTCCAGACACCGTGGGGGCCCATGGGTTCGCTCATTTGCTGGGAAAATTACATGCCCCTGGCCCGGACGGCCCTGTACCAGAAAGGCGTCAGCCTCTATCTGGCACCGAATACCAATGACAACCCGGAATGGCAGGATACGATCAAACATATCGCCATCGAAGGGCGCTGCTACGTTTTCAACGTCGACCAGTATTTTACCAAGGACATGTATCCGGCAGACCTGGTTGAAAGCGAAGCCGTATCTAAGCTGAATCAGGGGACCTGCCGCGGCGGCAGCTGCATCATCGACCCGTGCGGCCATTACGTTACCGAACCCGTCTGGGACCAGGAAGCCATCATCTATGCCGACCTGGACCTGGACCAAGTCGTCCTGCGCCACATGGAATTTGACGCCGCCGGCCACTACACCCGGCCAGATATCTTGGAACTCATCGTGCATGAGTAAAGGAGTGTCGCACGAAGGCTTTGGCTATCGTGGGACAGGTCTTTTTTACCGCCGCAACATGCGGTATTTGAATTTGATTCGCTTCAGGCCCGTGGCTTTCCAGAAGTTGCGGGCCATTTTTTCGGAAATGATGTAAAACGCTGGGATGAGGAGCAACCCGCAGAGGGTAGCGAAGGTCATGCCGCCGACGACGGCGACGCCCATGCCGCAGCGGGCTCCGGCACCGGCACCGCTGGCAAAGGCCAAGGGCAGGCAGCCGATGATGGTCGTAAAGGCCGTCATGAGGATTGGCCGCAGGCGCATCTTGGATGCGATGACGACGGCTTCCATCGGGTCGATGCCCTTGTCGACGCGCTCTTTGGCGAACTCGACGATGAGGATGGCGTTCTTAGCTGCCAAGCCGATGATCATGATGACGCCGATTTGCATGTAGACACTGTTCAAAAAGCCGCTCGTGTTGGCATTGAACAAAGTCGCCAGCTGGCGGATGATGTATTCTGAGCCGACGGTTCCAAAGATACCCGTCGGTACAGTGAATAAGACGGCGAACGGCATGGACCAGCTTTCATAGAGGGCCGCCAGGCAGAGAAAAGCAAAGACCAGAGCCATAATCAGGATTTTTGTCGTTGAACTGGACGAGGTGCTTTCTTCGCGGCTCTGGCCGGACCATTCAATGGTCATCCACGTCGGCATGACGCTCTTGGCCACTTCTTCGGCCGGAACCATTTTCCCTGACGACGATTTGACAGAAATGAACTTCAAGCTGTCTGCCTGAGAACGGTACGACGTGTCGGCCTGGACGATGACCTTGTACGACCGGCCGAACTGGGTGAAGTCATTGACCGACGAACCGCCGAAGTTGGTCTGGAGCGCTGTGAAAACGTCAGACAGTTCAATGCTCAGGTTCTTGATCTTTTCGCGGTCTACCGTATAAGCGACGCTCGGCGTATTGATGACGTAACTCGTGCGGACACCGGATAATTCCGGCCGCTGGGAGCAGGCAGCGACTACCTGATTGGCTGCGTTGCCCAGTTCCGTATCGGACAAGCCCGTATTATCCATGAGCTGCATAGTCCAGCCGCCTTCCTAGCCCATGCCGGGCAGGGACGACGGATTAAAAGCCGCTACGCGGGCTTCGGGATGGTTGGGAACGACAGTCTTATTGAATTTGGCAATAATCGATTCGGCGCTGAGGTCGTTCGATTGATGGTCATCCCAATTTTCTAGCGCGACATAGAGATTGCCCGTATTCGACGTAGAACCGCCAGCGTGGGTCATGACATCTTTGACGCCAGGAATCTGCCGCGTCGACGGTCTTGATGGTCTGGTTCAAGGAAGCTCCTTCAGGCATGGTGATGCTGGCCATGAACACGCCTTGGTCTTCATCGGGGACAAACGTCGAAGGCAGGACCTGGTAGCAGATGCCCATGAGGCCCGTAACCAAGATGAGGAAGACCGCAGCATATTTCAGATGATGGATCATCCAGCCGACTTTGCCGGTGTAACGGTCCTTGAAATGGTCAAAAGCCCCGTTGAATCCGCGGAAGAAGGTGCCTAACGGCCCGCCTTGGATGGCCTTGTCGCCGGGCTTCAGAAGAACACCGCATAAGGCTGGCGTCAAGGTCAGGGCGACGAAAGCCGAAATGACGACGGAAATGGTGATGGTCACGGCGAACTGCTTGTACAGGACGCTAGTGACACCGCCGATGAAAGCGACGGGAATGAAAATCGAAGCCAAGACGGCTGTCGTAGCGATGATGGGCCCTTGGACTTCTTTCATGGTTGCTTCCGTCGCATCCTTAGCAGACAGTTTATCCTTGGACATATGCTCTTCAACGTTTTGTACCGACGATAGAAACGGGAACGGCCAGGACTGGGATAAGCGTCGTCCGGGCCTTATCAACATTCGATTTAGCTGAGAGGACTTCCGATTCATATTCATATTGGCGGTCGTCGATTTTATATAAGGCCTGCCCCTTTTCGACGGGGGCGCCAGACGTGAAGTATTTCTCCACGATTTCCCCGGAGACGCGGGGCTTGATCGTGACGGCGCTAGTCGATTTGATCTGCCCTGAATAGTCGTGGCTCACAGCCGTATCCTGCTGGAGGACTTTCATGGCCTTGACTGAAACGGCAGTACTCTTGGTCTGTGTCGTACTGCCGCATCCTGCCGTCAGCAGGGACAGGGCCAGCAGTCCGGCCAGGACCGTAGTGAGAAGTGTTCCTTTTCCATAACGTAGCATAGGTATGATTCCTTTCTTTTCAACATATTTTAAACCATATTATAAGTGTATCATGGAAAAGAAAAGGCAACATGCCTAAATGTTAAAAATTAGGTGTCGCCTTTTTTTCGATAAGCTGCTAAATATGTATGTTTTATCATAATGGTCCGTATACCCCAAGGCATCGAGGACTCGGTTCCCCTGTTCTAAATAGACATTCAATTCTTTCGCATGGGCAATATTTTCATAAGTCAGTTTCTTCACTCTCTATCATTCCTTTTCTGTGCTAGTCCTTTCGGTATAGCAAAGGAATGTATGAAACGCGTAAATACTGGATAAAAAGACCGTTATTAGTACGAATCCCAAGGGTGCTATAACTGAGACTGCACGTGTCGATACGCGAGTCGGTGCATCTATCTTGGTGACACCGAAACCCGCTAAGGGTGAGAACTAGCATGTCTCTGTACATACATTCCTGACAAAGAAAGCAGCTCATATACCAGGTCGTGAATCAAGCATTGAGAGTGTATGCCATAGGGCGCACGTTATAGTATATTGAATGGTACTATACGTGCGCCCTTTTTGCGTACTTTTCCATTCGATTCATTTTTTGAACAGGAGGAAAGCTTATGTGGACATGCATTACGGAATATTATTTTGAGGGACCGGGGTATGAAATCCTTACTTTGAGGCAATGCCTGAATCAAATCATGCAGCATGCACTGGAACGTGCGCCAGAAGGCGGTGATACGAAAGGCGGTGCTTACGGAAAACTCGGCCTCGGTCATATCTGGAAGGCCTTGTAGAAACCCGAAGGCATTCCAATCAATGGAGCTCTCATCCATCGTATCCAAGCCGGTGACTGCTATCTTTTGCGGAATGGAAAGTGGGCCATGGCCTTGCAGGTCTGGAATGGGGATTTTCGGGATCTTTGGGATGTAATGTTGCAAAAATGGGCACCTCATTGCCATTATTATTATTTGATCTGTGGCGATGTCGTCGAATCGAATGACATCAAGCGGAAATATTTCACTTGGGATTATATGACGCAAATCGCATTTTCCCGGCAGACGCCAGAAGAGATACGGAAGGTCTTTGAGCCTTATGCAGACCAGCGCTTCAATGCTGAATCTGCCTGGGGGCCGGCCAAAGACATCTGGGACTATGCCCTTAAGAAATGGGCACCTCACAGTCGGTATTATTATTATGCCGAAGAATTCGGTGTCGTCGGGGGTCTGGACGAATGACCGGAAAGGAAAATATTTTTCCTGGGATTACGTCATTTGTGCTGCCCTTTCTGAAAAGATGCCGGCTATCATCCACGAAGCGTTAAGTAAGAATTTCATCGCTCCAGAGCGGAAAGATTGTTATCATGAACATTGCACATACTGGAAAGAAGCGGCCTTGCGCAAGGCTTTACTGACATTTCTTCCTTATCCAGAATGGAGTACAGAAGACCTCGCTTATGTAGCCGATAAAGACCTGAACCGCTGTATGCAGAAACTGGATAGCTACCTTCGCTTCTACCGGGTTCAGTATTTGGGCTAATAAATGAGCTAGTCCGATACATTAGAAAATATGTTCGCTAAAGAAATACTTGCTTCGTCGAACATATTTTCTTTATTTGTGGGAAATTCGCCTGATTTTCATAAATGGCCTTATGAGGCGTTTTTAATCATCTTGCGAGTAATTACATGGGGGACTTGTTTTATTTTCCTTAAATCGGCAAATTTGTCAGGAACATTTGTTGCATCTTGTCTTTTCTCATAGTACAATAGTAAACAAAGGAGGCGCCGCATATGTATTTACGAAAACGAGGCAAAAAATGGTATTATACAGTTGAAGTCCCGACAGAAGATGGTCAGGGGCGGCAGCGGGTGGAACGCGTCGGCGGTACTTCGTATGCCCAGGCGGCGAAAGCTTATCGCCAGGCCATGAAAGCCCTTGATGAAGCCGGTGGAATGCCGGAAAAACCGGAAGTCAAGGTCATGGCTTTTTTGCGGGAATGGTTAGAAAAGGATGTCCGCATCAATTTAGGCCCCAATACGTATGATTCTTATGCTGGTATCATTAAATGGCATATTGGCGCTCGTTTTGGCAATGATGCCCTGGCAGCGTTGACGACGGCAGAAATCCAAGACTGGATTAACAGTCTGAAAGAAGACGGTTATTCCCGGTCGACAGTCAAGTCTATTTTCACCGTCTTTAACGATGCTATGCGCTGGGCTGTTTCCAACCGCCAGTATATTGAAATCAATCCCATGGCCAACGTTAAGATGCCGAAATTCGATGTGCCCCGGAAAAAGCCGGTCATCTTTTCGCATCAACAGATACAGATTATTTTCCATGCTTTCCCAGTAGGTCACAAATATTATGCTCCCTGTATGATTGCTTATTGCACCGGCCTGCGCGTCGGTGAATGTCTGGCCTTGCAATGGTCTCATATCGATATGGAAAACCGTACGCTTTCCGTGGTCAGCACCTTGTACGACAAAAAAGGCGTGCCCGTCTGCAAGGCGACGCCGAAGACGAAGTCATCTGTCCGGACGATTCCTTTTAATGAAACCTTATACAAGGCCCTGCTCTGCCATAAAGCCCAGCAGTCCAAGAACCATCGTCTCTACGGCGATGACTACGTGGAAAGTGACTTCGTCTGTACCCGTGAAGACGGCCGTCCTATGAATAGTAATGACATGCGCTATTTCAATATGTGGTGCAAGAAAGAGTTTGGTGGCGGCAGTTTCCATTCTTTCCGCCACACCCATGCGACGATGATGTTAGAGAATAATATCGAGCTCGACTACGTCTCTAAACGGTTAGGCCATTCTACGATTGCTACGACAGCGAATATTTACGATACCATTACGGATAAGCGGAATCGGGAAGCTATGAAAAAGCTCGATTCGATTTTATAAAATCATGGCGGCAAACGTGGCGGCATGAACTTGTATCATTAGCATGAAACCTATAATTTCCGATAAGTAATACTTATCGGAATAATATAACAAAATTCAAAAAATAGAAAGAAGAAACTCTTATATTATGACCCCTCAAATTACTACATATAGTGGAAAACATTTCGATATTACCAAGCCAGATCCAGCAGCCATCTGTATCGAAGATATTGCCCATGCCTTATCGCTCATCTGTCGGGGCAATGGCCATGTGAAGACTTTTTATTCCGTCGGTCAGCATTGCCTACAATGTGCCAAAGAAGCCCAGGCTCGCCAGCTGCCATCTCACCTGGTCCTGGCGGCTTTACTGCATGATGCGACGGAGTGTTATATGTCCGACGTGCCACGGCCGTTGAAGCAGCTCATGCCGATTTATCGGCAAACGGAATCCGAACTGCTCGACGTCATTTACGAAAAATTTCTAGGGCAGCCTTTGACAGTAGAAGAAACGCGGCTTCTCAAAGAAATTGACAATGTTTTCCTCTGGTATGACTTGACCTATCTCTTGCAAGACAAACCCGATAGTGCGCCGCCGCAGGTCTATTGTGTCCCTGATTACAGGCCGAGGCTTTTTGCCGACGTCGAAGCTGAATATTTGCAATGCTATCGACAGTGTCAGGAGGGGAAATCATGGAAATAGCCATCGTCACGGGTGCTTCGTCCGGACTGGGCCGGGAATATGTGAAATTATTGGATGACGAAGGCTTAGATGAAATCTGGCTCATCGCCCGGCGCCGCCCTCAGCTGGAAAACCTGGCCGGGACATTAAAGACGAAAAGCCGCATCTATCCGCTGGACCTGACTGAGAACGATTCCTTTCGGATTTTACAGCAAGCCTTAGCAGACAGCCAGGCTGTTGTCCGTTATTTGGTCCATGCTGCCGGCTTTGGCAAGATGGGGCCTGTTTCGGCCGTTTCATCTCGTGTCTTGGAAAGCATGATTGACCTCAATGATCGGGCTGCCGTCAGCCTGGTCCAGTTAGTCCTACCATGCTGTAAGGCCGGCAGCCACCTCGTCCAGCTCTGCTCGTGCGCGGCTTTCCTGCCTATTCCGGAACTGGCCGTCTATGCAGCGACAAAGGCCTTTCTCCTGCGCTACAGCCGGTCCTTAGCCGCCGAACTGGCTTCGCAGGGCATCCTTGTTTCAGTGGTCTGTCCGTATTGGGTCAAAGATACGGAATTCATTACAACAGCCAGCCAGACTGATAAGGAACGACAATTCTGCCACTACCCATTGGCCGGAACGAAAGAAGTCATCGCTCGCAGGTCTTTCCAGGCCGTGAAAAAAGGCCGAGTCGTCATCACACCAGATGTCGTCTCGACCTTGCTTCGCTTTCTGTCGGGGTGGATTCCCCAATCTATTCTATTGTATGGCAGCCGTTGGTTCCGCTGACTTTACAGGCCGATAGCCTTCAAGGCCTGGTCTAGGTCGCCGATGATGTCGTCTGGATTTTCCAGACCGATGCTGAAACGGATGAAGCCTTTCCGGAATTTTTCCGGGTAAAGGTTGATACGTTCATCGTAACTGGGCTGCGGGAAAATCAAGCTTTCATCGTGACCGAGGGAGACAGCAAAGGTGACGACTTTCAAGGCGGCGCAGAATCGTTCGACCGCCTTATCGTCGGCAGCAATGCCAAAAGAAATGACGCCGCCATAGCCGTGCTTCATCTGTTTCTTGGCCAATTCATGGCCGGGATTGCTGGGCAAGCCGGGATAGGAAACGAAAGTGACGTTTTGGCGCTGTTCCAGCCATTCAGCAATTTTTTGCGTCGACGCGTTGATGCGTTCCATCCGCAAAGGGAAGGTAACGGCGCCGCGGAAAATCTGCCAGGCATTGAAAGGACTAATGACAGAACCCACATTGACCTGGGCTTCATAGCGAATCCGATCCATGGTCGTCAAATCGTTGGAAATGATAGCCCCACCTTGGGCATCACCGTGGCCATTGATGTATTTGGTCAACGATTCGACGACGAAGTCAGCGCCTAACTCTAAAGGATGCTGATTGAGAGGCGATGCAAAGGTATTGTCGACAGATAATACCGCTCCATTTTCATGAGCGATTTTGGCAATGGCAGCAATATCTGAAATGCCATCAGTCAGATTGTCCGGCGTTTCGACGTGAACCAGTCGTGTTCCTGGCGTAATCGCTTTCTTGACGGCTTCCAGATCCGTCATGTTGACCATGACAGTTTCTACACCGAATTTCTGATTGAACAATTCATGGAACAGGCGATAAACCGCCATATAACTGACTTTGGGGTAAACGACGCGATCACCTGTCTTGAGCAGGGTCCAGAACAGGGCGTGAAGGGCGGCGACGCCGCTTCCCAAGACGATGGCGTCATCAGCCCCATGAAGGGCAGCTACTTTTTCTTCCAGCCAGTGCTGATTCGGATTGCCGTTACGGGCATACATCAGCAGGTCCGTCGAAGAATAATTGACTTTGGACAAGTCATCAGGCAGCTTGTAGCTATTGGCCATGTGCAGTGGCCGGCGAACAGCACCCGTTTCTGCATCATAACCGACACCCGTATGGACAGCTTGTGTCGAAATATCATCCCCCTTGAACTTATTTTCTTTTTTAGCCATAAAAAATCCCCCTTTATGGTGTCAATAAATGCTATGCAAGTATATTATAAGGTATGTTTTCAAAAAGTAAAAGCTTTTCGTTTTTTATTTCACTTTTTATTTTTTCAAACTAAAGGAGGCAGTCCATGAATATCCAGATTTTTGGCACGAAAAAGTGCTTTGATACCAAGAAAGCCATCCGCTATTTTAAAGAACGGAACATCAAGGTCCAGTTCATCGACTTGAAAGAAAAGGGCCTGAGTAAAGGCGAATATAATAAGGTAAAGCAGGCCGTCGGCGGCCTCGACGCCATGGTCAATCCGAAATGCAAGGATAAGGACACGCTGGCCCAGATTCAATATGCTGTCGATGACGAAAAAGACGCCAAGGTACTGGCTAACCAGCAAATCTTGAAGACGCCTATCGTCCGCAATGGCGCCAAGGCGACTGTCGGGTACGTACCAGAAGTCTGGAAAACGTGGGAATAGTCTTTCCACTCACTTACTCCGTGCTGCTGAAGGGACAATACCAATGGCACAGAGAATCGTGAAAACAATGAAAGCTTGCTGAATATGATAGGCCAACCAGTCCGATGCAGCTGCAGCGCCGCTTTGCGACAAGATTAAGGTGATGATGGCTACGCTGAGGACTTGGCCGATGAGACGTACGGTACTGACAACGGACGAGGCGGCACCGCAATATTTCGGTGTCACCGCTCCCATGATAGCGTTATTATTAGGTGCCGTGAACAGGGCAAAGCCGATACCAATGATAATCAAGGCCAGGGCGATGAGCCAGAAAAAGGGATAGGAGACATTGACGGCTAAGAGACAGAGGCCAACGGTAATCAGAATCATACCGGAAGAAGCCAAAACGGCTGGATTGATACGGTCCGACAGAGCCCCGGTGGCAGGGGATAAGAGCGCCATCAAAACAGGCTGAATCAATAAGACCAGACCTGTATTGCGAGCATTGAGTCCAGTAATACGCTGTAAGTAAATGGACAAGAGAAAACTGATACCGAAGGTTGCGCAGTAATTGAGCATCGCTGCCAGACTAGAACAAGAGAAGACGCGATTACCTGCAAAAATACGAACCGGCAGGACCGGACTTTTTTGATGCCATTCACCGTATAAGAAACCTAAAAATAAGAGGAGACCGGCAGCTAAAAGATACTTGGCATAGGATAAAGTCATTACTTCCGATAATCCAACCATAATGGCAATCATGGCCAGCGCATATAACAGGCTGCCAGGCAAGTCGAGACTGCCCTTTGCATTGACAATCCATTCTTCCTTGGTCATACTGCAAGCTGCAATTAGCCAAGCAAAGGCACAGATAAAGGCAATGAAATAAAAAATCGTTTTCCATCCTAAATAGTAAGAAAAGAAGCCGCCTAGGACCGGCCCAAAGGACAGGCCGCAATATACAGCCGCAATGGTAAAGCCCATCGCCCGGCCGCGGCGCTGTGGCGGTGTGACCAAGGATACGATGGCCATGCTGGTCGCAAAAATACTGGCACTTCCCAGGCCTTGCAAGATGCGCAGCAAGAACAAGCCATACAAGGAGTTCACAAAATAAACGGCTAGCGAAGAGATACAGAATAAGGAGACGCCGAATAAAAAGATATGGCGCTTACCAATCCGGTCAGCAATCTTACTGATTGGCATGATAGTGACAGTCGAAGAGATCAGGAATAACTCAATGACCCAACTGAGCTGGGCATCCGTTGCCCCGTAGGCCGTACCAATGCTAGGCAGAGCCGTCGTCAGGGCGCTGCTAGTAAAAGGATTGATAAAGGACACCATCATCACAACGGCTAAAATTGTATTTTCATAAGACAAAAATCGCTGCATTGCGAATAACCTCCGTAAAATGAATTGATAGACAAATGTAATTATACTGCCAAAGAAAATCATTCGCAAGAAAGAAATTTTAGAACTACTTTTACAAGGAAAGATGGCATTTTGTAAAAAAAGTTGATTAGCTCAACTATTGGAATGATATGGGTATAGAAAAAGGCTTATATCCATAAATAACATAGTACAATACAATCGGCACAATCGGCCTGGCGTTAGATTCTACGACTATATGACAATATGGCAAACTATATAATCGCTCAGTACTATGTCAGTACTATGAGTGACTCTTAAGTTAGTATACCTAAAGACCTGTTGCACCTATATTCAATTCCAGCCAGTCTGCACATATAGATTATGAAACGAAAGGAAAAATTTCCATCAAAAAATACTGACTATATCGGCAGGGAGAATCACAGATAACCAACCATAAAACAGATAACCAACCATAAAAATGAATAAATTGTATTCGTATTTGATGAATTAAGATTTGATGAATTAAGATGATATCGTGATTTGACAGTGATTTTGAGTGAGGGGGAGAAATAGATGCTCAATTACTTCCGATAACGTTAAAATATAGAAAAGCCCAGCAGGCAAGCGGTTTGTCTGGCTTTTTCCGTCATTCCTTCCGCCATTGATTTCGCCGCGGCGGAAGAATCTTTACAAGATAGCATCCATGACGTCGATGGCTTCACGTTCCCGCTTATCCGTGATGCTGTCGTAAATATTCGCTGTGGTGTATACCGAAGTATGCCCTAAACGTTTGCTGACGTAGTCGATGGCCAGGCCGTGCTCGATGAGCATTGTCGCATGGGTGTGCCGGAAGGAATGAAAGCTCAGACTGCCGAAGGTTTCACGGCACCACAGGTTGAAATACTTCACATTGTTGCTTGTCAGCGGCCGGCCGTGGGTCTGTGTGCAGACGAAGTTTTCCCCAGGCTGCTGCAAATAGTGCGGCCCATAGGCAAACCGGTTCTGTGCCTGCCAAAGTTTCTGCGCTTCAAATTCGGCTTTTAGTTTCGCACCGAAGGTAATCGTGCGGATCGATGCTGATGTCTTCGGTCCGACAAGCCGCTTCGTCCCTAGCCGGTCATAACAGTTGCTGACGACATCAAGGTTCCGAGTGGTCAGGTTCACGTGGTCCCAGGTGAGTGCCAGACATTCGCCGAGTCGCATCCCGGTGCAGTACGACAGCATACAAATCATGTGCAACTGTGTGCCCTGCGGGAAGCGGCGGAAAATCAGATGCAGCTGCTCCGGTGTAAAGACCTTCTGCTTCGGCGGTTCCGGCAGATAGCGGGGGACGCGGACGTTGTTCATTGGATTTTCCGCCAGGTACTGCCGATTTGCTACGGCGTAGCGCAGCGCTGAACGGAGTACGTTAGCTAAGACCTTTAAGGTACTGCGGGAGTAGCGAGGGCGCAGGCTATTCAGGTAGTCCTGCAACACAGCTGGTGTGAGGTCCCGCAGCGCAGTATTCTTGAATTGCTTGGCAAGATGGTTGCGGATCATCGCACCATAGCTGTCGTACGTCGAGGGCTTGCAGTTGATACGAACATCTTTTTCGAGCCATTCTTGCAAAAAATCTGGGAAGGCCATGCCGCTTGGTTCGAAGTACCGGCCCGTGCGGTCTATGTCATACATCGCTTTACGATAAGCTTTTTCGGCTTCAGCCTTGGTGTACCCACCAAAGCGTTCGTGGCGCTTGCGCTTGCCCTGGGCGTCCTTGTCTTCAATGGTATAGTACCAGCGATTATTGATTTTACGGATATACATAATTTTCAGCTCCTTAAAAACTTGTATTTGAGATGTAGGAGCCCGTATGCTATACTATATACGAGGTTGCGGTCATTCATATCGCACTTCAGCTCCTAAATATCCCCGGTGAGTAGCGGTCATCCGGGGATATTTTTTTTATCTTTAATCGATCAGATTGCCGCATCGGGGGCAGTACTTCGCGCCTTTTTTGACCATCATACCGCAGGTCCGGCATTTCACCAGGTCTTCGACGGCCTGAGGGTCCGGCTGCGGGAGCTCACGACGGCAGTGCGGACAAACGACAGCGCCTGCCTTTACGGGTTCCTTGCAGTACGGGCATTCGACATAACCTGCGCTTTTCAGCTCTTTATCTTTCTGCTCAGTGGTCTTACTGATGATGATCGAGTGCGGGATGGCTACGATGAGCAGGCAGACGCCGTAGATGTACCACAGCGCGAAGCTGCGGCCCTTGCGGCTTGCGATAAAGGCCGGAATCAAGGCCAGGACCAACAGGATGAGGACCATATCGATTGTCATGATAATCACGCTCCTTAAAACACGAGATTGAGTAATTGATTCCACAATGTGCCAGGCACGGCCTGATTATACAGCAAGTCAGGGACTGTCCGTGTGCCCTGGTACTGACCGTTGCTGTCATAAACGGCGATTTCCGGGATTTGGACGGCAGCAGCTGTATTAGATATGAGTGCCTGGCCGATGTACGAATGGCCATCCGCATAGACGACTCGTACGTAGACCTGGGCGAAGTCGTCCATTTTGTTTACGTGGTTATTGTCGACATACATAGAGATGTAGTCGTTACTACCCACCCAGTACCACTGATCCGCCGACACCGGCATGCAGAACGCGAAAACGAGGCATGCCAGCAGCAACAGCTTTTTGATTTTCATACAAACTCAACTCCTTTAATCAATAATTATTCGACACCGAAGTTCCGTAGCAGGCATAATATAAAACCTCAAATATCGAACCCGGGACTATCGTCGTGTGCTGGTATTTAGCGCCCGGATGGAATTCGCTTACATAGTGGCCCTGGGAATCTCGAATCGTCGCGAACATCCAGTCCAAGATGCCGTTGCGGTATATCCTGAACTGACTCAACATGTACCGACCTGATGGGTACACCTCCTTTATCCAAATAACAGCTAAAGAAGACGTTTTATGAACATTATTGTTATCGATGTAAATCTGATTCCCCGATTTATCTTGCATAAGCCAGTACCACGAAGGCTCTGCCGCGGAAGCGGCGCCGGTCATGGTTAGCAGTAACAGCAACGTCACGACCGTCCGTTTTACATTCATCTTGAGAACACCTCGATTCGACTAAGCGGATTCGTGACTGGTGTACGAAGGGAACTGGCTCTTGAAAAAAGCTGCGTGAGCGCTATGCAAGCCTGGGTAGCTGTCCCACTTTGCGATGGCTTTTTCCGCGGCCTGTTTGGACACGAAGAAAAATCGGCTGACCGCATCGGCATTCCGCTCCCATTCCGGCAGCAGACCGACCATCGCGGGGGAACACAGTAACTCTGAAGCAAAGGTGTTGGCCTCGACGTCCAGGACACCGTATTCCTCTTCCGTAAGTCCCGGACCACAAAGACTGGTTGCATCGAACTCGCCGAAGTGGTTGAGTATGATATGACCGAGTTCATGGGCCAGCGTCCAGCGGATGCGGGCCTGCGTCATATCCTGGGTATTGTAAGACACGACATACAGATTGTTGCCTTTATCGTATATGGAAAAGCCATCTTTAATACCACACACACTACTTATGTATTCATCAAGCGTCACACCCCACATAGACATGTAATACTGATAGGTGTGCGATACAATAGGTAGCGCCTTATAAATAGCATCTAAGTCAATTGGGTAGAAATGAAATCCAAAGTGTTCGATCACTGACCAGGCACTCTTTGAAACATAAGCAAACCGGGGCCGGCCCGGTATTTTATTTTTCATGGGCAGCGTCCTCCAACATAGCCTTTATCACATTTTTCAGCATCTGCTGTTTCGCTGGATCTTTTGTCAACTGACTGTTCCGCGCCAAAATACGGATATCGGGGTCATCGAGTACAGGTATTTCCTCTTTATCTTCTTTATCCCAGCCCATTAAAACTTCAGGCGATATGTCCAGTACTTTCGACAAAGCTACCATAGCTCCGCGTCGCATATTGGCTATTTCTCCGGATTCCCAGCGAGAGATTGTACCTTCGCTGACGCCAACTTTTTGCGCTAATTCTTTCATGGTAAGTCCATGCTCCAGTCGTTTCTCTTTAATAATATCCTTTACAGCCTTCACATTAATCATCCTTTCTGTTTCTTATATTATAAGCCTTTACTTGCGTTTTTGCAATATAAATGACTAAAATATTTGTTTTTCTTGCGTTTTCGCATTGACATATGCTTGACCACGTGGTATTATAATCTTGCGGAAACGCAAGAAACGAGGTGATGGAAAATGTTTGATGAACCGTTATTCCGTTACATGATGAATCGACGACAGCTTTCAATGGCTGTTGTAGCAGACCGTCTCGGTGTCAATGAAACCACGCTATACCGCAAAATCAAGGGAAAAAGCGACTTCTCCAGGGCCGAAATACAAGCGTTGAAAGCAATCCTGGGTATGACGACAGACGAATGCGTAAAGGTTTTTTTTGCCGATTAACTTACGTAAACGCAAGATTTTAAGGAGCTGATTTGAATGACCGCAAAAGAAAAATCTATTTTAAAATCTCGATTCCAGCAAAGATGGGGACGCGCTATCTGCGTCCAGGAATGGGCGAAAACCGGCAAAAACGGTTGGACCAAAGAAGGCGCGAAAGGAGAAGCCGACATTGCTCGCGGGTACATGTACGCCATTGGGGACACCCTGGAAGCATCCATGAAGCAAAGTAAAGCCACGGAAATTGTCCGCGGCTGGGCAGATGAAGTAGAAGAAAAACATGGACACGTTTTGACTTTATAAGGAGGCATTATGGATAATCTCGTAACTGTTTATAGCCACCAACTGGTCACAGACAGCCGACAGGTGGCCGAGCATTTTGGGAAGCGGCATGACCACGTCATGCGTGACATCAACTCACTTGTAAAGGGTCTCCCCAAAAATGGGAACACCCAACGAATGTTCTTTAAAGCATCTTACACGAATGAACAAAACATGCAAACCTATCCTATGTATTACATGAACCGCGACGGCTTCAGCCTTCTGGTCATGGGATTTACCGGTAAGGCAGCGCTCGAATGGAAGCTGAAATTTCTGGAAGCTTTCAACACGATGGAAAAGGCCTTGCGTGAACAGCAGGCCGTACCCAAGATCACCCCGAACCCGCACTACCGGACGCGGATGATCAAGACCGCCGTCAAGGATATCGGCGATACCGCCGAGACCATCGCGCAGGTCTTCCACGTCAAAAAAGGCATCGCCATGACGGCCTCGATGCAGATGGTCGGCGAAGCCTACGGCATCGATACGGAGCCGCTCAGGAAGCTCGTGCCGCCGGAAGCGAACCCCGCCTTCCTGACGCCAACGAAAATCGCCGCTGAGCTCAAGGTCCTGACGAACAAAGGTAACCCGAACCCGCAGCGCGTCAACTCGCTGCTCAAGGAAATCGGCTTCCAGGAAAGCGTCGGCGGCCACTGGCACGCGACGGAAGAAGGAAAGAAGCTCAGCGAAGCGATGCCGTACACTGCCAGCAGCGGTCACAGCGGCTACCAGCTGTTCTGGTCCCCGAAGGTCATCCCGATGCTCCGCGACCTGCTGGCGAAAGGGGGCGACTGAGATGGAAGAAAGAGTCAAGAAGCAGAAGGCGTTACATTTCCTTGAACTGGCCCTGGGCGTCGATGATAAGTGGTTCTCGTTCCGTCTGAGCGACGACGGCAACACCGTCAAGGTGACGGACATCGAAAGCCACTGCACCCGCGACGTGAACATCGCTTTGGACAACGTCCCGGCGATGATCTACGACATCCTGCGGCAGGCCAAAGACTGGATCATGTAAGGAGGCGCGTAGCATGACAAAGCTGATCATGGAGCCACACCAAGACTGTACCGGAACTATGATGCAATCGTTCCGCAGCCCTAAGGGTGGGAACCTTACCTTTGCAGATTTGCACAATTATCTGGTCCGTACCTTCGGTGGCGGCGTATATTTAGCCGTCATCAACGCCAACGACGGTGAGCTGGTGGATAAAATCAGCGTTGTGGACGCATACGATGCTGGTGATATGGAACGGTTTTTATAAGAATTAGGAGCTGGAGAAAAATGAATGAAGAAACGAAAAGACTCATTGACGAAGTGCAGGGCATCATCGACGATGCCGCGGCCGGAGAAAAGGACCGCAACACGGAACCGGACGAAATCGAAATCCGGCAGGCCGCCGAGAATTTCCGGGACATCATGACCCGCAACGGTGTGGATTACTTCCTCGCAGGGAAATATCAGCCGAAATGCGACCCAAAGCCAAAGGCCCTCATCGCACTTCACGGGCCGCAAGAAGAAATTCTAAGCGCCCTGGGTGAAACATTTTGTCGCCTCGCGACGAATACGAAGAGCTCACCGGTCTCGCGGCTGCTGTTCATAGCCACCCTACGCCAGATGCTGGACGTCGCAGAGCACGCCATGGATGACCAGATTATCAAGTCTCAGCAGAAGGGAGATGCCAGCTATGAGAACTGACCTTAAGCAATTCGTCGGCAATCTCGCTGACAACTACGACCGCCGCCGGAGCATGCTGGAAAACATGTCCGTCGATTTTTACAATCTCGCCCAGGGGGAAGAAGATACGGGCTCGAACCTGCTGTTCCAGCAGGCCCGCTACTACCAGGGTGTCGCCGACGGGTTCCGCTACGCCCGCTGGATCCTGGAAACCCTGGTATCGGCCCAGGACGAAGACGAATGAAATGCTGTTTATGCCACCGAGCTATCGTAGGCGGCTGGTATCTCCACGTCTTTCACGACGGGAAGTACCGGCCCGCCCACCGGGACTGCATGAGCGGCGCGCCGTGCCAGCTGGTCCGCTACCAGCCGCCGAAACGGCCGAAGAAAAAGCGCTGCCATCTGTCCAAGGCTTTGCGGGCCTACCGTAAAGACCATGAAGGAGCTGAAGAAAATGACAAAGGAACGGATTTTCCCTGATGACGCAGACCGACTGTTATCGCTCGATGAAGTGTCGGCCCGGCTCAAGACGTCGCCGACCAATGTCGCCCGGTTCGTCCGGGCGGGCCTGCTAACAACGCTGCGGTTCGGGAATTATAAACGTGTACGTAAGGTCACGCTGAACGAATTCTTACGGCGCTACGACGGCCAGGACCTGCTGGCTGTACTGGAAGGAGCTGAAAAGCATGCGTAAAAAGATTTTAGTCCTAGGTTTTGCCGCGGCCCTCTGCCTCGGCGTCGGATACGCCGGCTGGCAGGCCATGGCCAGCCCCGACGTCAAGCTCACATACTACGTCGTTGAGCCTGGGGACACGCTCTGGGACATCGCTGATAAGTACCGTGAAGACGACCAGGACATCCGCGACGCCTATACAGACATCATGAAGACAAACAATCTCCGCGCTGATCGGGATATTTATCCCGGCCAGCGGCTGCTCATCAAAGACGGGAGGGCGACTAAATGACAAAGCCTCGTAACGACCTGGGCGAACTCAACGACATCCTCTTCGCCCGGCTCCGAGCCCTTGATGACCCGGACCTAAAAGGGGAAGACCTTGATGCGGAAATCCGCAAGACAGACGCCGTCATCGACGTCAGCCAATCCATCATCGCGACAGGCAATCTGGTGCTCAAAGCCGCCCTGGCCCGGAGCGACGGCATGTACCGCAAGGACTCCGAAGCACCGAAGATGCTCATGACAGGGGATGACGACGATGACTAAAATCTGGCGCAAAGGCAGCGCCGAGGCCCAGTGGTTGCAAGATAACTATAAAGGTCGCAGGCCGAAGGACCTCGCTGCGGAGATGACCCAGTGCTTCGGCTACACCATAAAGCCGTCCCGGGTGTCGTATTTCTTATACCATCTGGGCCTCAAGACCGGCGTCGGTGTCCCGCTGCTGACGAAAGCGCAGTATCAGTGGCTCAAGGACCACTGCCAGGGACTGACCTATAAAGACCAGCAGAAACAGGTGCTCGATAAGTTCGGTGTCCACCTGGCGCTCGGCCAGGTCAAGAACATGCGCAGCCGGTGGCGGATGAACTCCGGCCTCACCGGGCATTACCAAAAAGGATGCGTACCTTGGAACAAAGGTATGAAAGGGCTCCATATCGGCGGTGAAGCCACGCAGTTCAAAAAGGGGCAAAGGTCGTGGAATACGAAGCCTGCTGGCTATGAGTCCATCGATCAGGACGGGTTCGTCCACTTCAAGCCGCCGGGCGCCCGCAAGATGACATACAAGCACCGCTGGGTGTGGGAGCAGGCGCACGGCCCGATACCACCTGGCCACGTCCTCGTCTTCCTGGACGGCGACAAGACGAACTGCTCTCTCGACAATCTGACGGTGCTGCCACGGGGCATACACGCCCGGATGTGCCAGCGTCATCTGTACAGCGATGACCCGGAAAAGACGAAGTCTGGCATCCTAGTCGCAAAGCTTTTAAGCAAGCGGTATGCCCGTAAAAAATACAAGCAATGGGATAACCAGCGGAATTGGAGGCGGAAGACATGAAAACGATGACGCTTACCTGCTCGCTTTGTGGAAAGACGTACACCGATCTTGCCCATCGCTACGGACCACTTCACGAATGCCCGGACTGCCGGGCGAAGATACACGACCGCTACGTACTGTATAAAAAGCGGCAGCGCACCGACATCTGCATATACTGCGGCCAGCCGCTGAAAAACACAAACTACGGCGCAATGGCCTGCGGGTACAAGCATTCACACCGCATAAGCTCGATAGAATACCGTTACCGTCCCCGGAAACACCCCAAACCGGACGCCGTGCCAAAGCGGCGGCGTAAAACGAAGAGCCACCTGGCACAGTGCGTCGATGAAGCCCGCGCGATGGGCTTATCCTACGGCCAGTACATGGCCTGGAAATCAACCAAAGGAGAATGAAGTATGAGACCGATCATCTATGTATCGCACCCTTTCGGCGGCGACGCCGCCAATGTCACCAGGGCCCGGGAAACCTGCAAGGCTTTTGCCAAACAGCTCCCGGAAGCCCTGTTCGTGCCGGCGCTCAGCGTCACATGCCGGCCATATGACCCGGGTCACTACGTCCGCGACCTACAACTGCTCTTAGAGCTGGAATCACGCTGCGACGTGGTCTTCATGACAGGAGACTGGGAAAGCAGCCTCGGATGCCAGACGGAATACGAATTTGCCACCCGCCAGGGCATCCCAATTGCAGAAACGTATGCTGATTTGCTGGCCATTCTGACCAGCCTGGAGAAAGGAGAATTAGACTGATGGACATCAACATCCATATAACCCTAGACGAATCACCGGCGCTCATGAAGAGCCTGGACTGCCTCTGTGAATGCCTGCGCGACGTCATCAACCCCGCGGGCGTCACCGTATCGGAAACACCGAAAGAAACCGCCACAGCAGCGCCTGCAAAGACGACGGCCCCGGCACCGTCCAAACCGGAAGCGGCGAAGCCCGCGGAAGACCCGGACAAGCTCACGGAAGCGGAAGTCATGAAGATCCGCAAGCTCGTACCTGCTTTCCTGCACAAATCGCCGGACAACAAGCAGAAGCTTAAGACGTGGCTTGAAGAGAACCACGTCAAGGCCTGCAAAGTGACCAACGTCACGCGGCCACTCCTGCCAGCCATTCTCGAATTATTAGGAGGCGATTGATATGCCAGGTACCCATGCGATTCTGAGCGCGTCCAGCTCGTCGCGCTGGCTGGCCTGTCCGCCGTCGGCGCAGATCAACGCCGAACTGCCGGAAACAACGTCCGTCTATGCCGAGGAGGGCACGAAAGCCCACGCCCTGGCCGAAAAGACGCTGAAAGGCTATCTGGCCGGCGGCCCGGCCGAAGTGCAGAGCGACAACGAAGAGATGAAAGAAGCGGTGCAGCGCTACGTCGACGTCTGCATCGAGAAAATCAATGCCGCGAAAAAGGCTTCGCCCGACGCCGTCGTACACGTCGAATTCCGTCTCGATTTCTCGACGTACGTTCCGGATGGTTTCGGAACGGGCGATATGGTCATCGTCTCCGACAATTCGTTAGAGATATGCGACCTTAAATACGGCAAAGGCGTCCCGGTGTCGGCTGAGGGCAATACCCAGATGCGGCTCTATGCCCTGGGCGCCGTCGAGGAGTTCGGCATGCTCTACGCCTTCGACACGGTCCACACGACCATCATCCAGCCGCGCCTCGACAGCGTCTCGACGGACACGCTGAGCGCGGGGAAGCTCCTCGACTGGGGCCGTTCCATCATCCCCGTCGCAAAGCTTGCTTACGATGGCAAAGGCGAATTCCAGGCCGGCGATCACTGCCGGTTCTGCAAGTTCCGGCCGCGGTGCAAGGCCCTGGCCGCGTACATGACGGAAAAGACGGCGCTCCGCAAGAAGCAGACGCTGACGGACCTCGAGACCGTCTCCATCCTGCAAGCCGCGAAGGACATCAAGCGCTGGCTCACGGACCTCGAGGACTACGCCCTGGGCAAGGCCCTCGACGGCTACGACTGGCCCGGCATGAAACTCGTCGAAGGCCGGAGCAAGCGCGTCATCACCGACCCTGATGCAGCCGCGGCGGCGCTCATCGAGAAGGGCTTTGATACCGACGCCGTCTACAAGCCCCGTGAACTCCAGACGCTGACAGCGCTGGAAAAGCTCGTCGGCAAGAAGTCCCTGGCCGAAGCCCTGGGCGACATCATCGAGAAGCCCGACGGCAAGCCGACGCTCGTAGAGCTCAGCGACAAGCGGCCACCGCTCGACGTCACGGCCAAAGCGGCCGACGCCTTTGACGATTCTTTACTTTAACTTTTAGGAGGAAACCAACATGAAAAACATCACGATCCAGACCGGCGTAGCCCGTCTTTCTTATGCACATATTTTCGAACCGCGCCCGAACCAGGACGACCCGACGAACCTGAAATACACTGCGTCCATCATCATCCCGAAGAGCGATACGAAGACGCTCAAGCGCTTCCAGGACGCCATCGCGAAGCTCCGCAGCGACCCGGAAGCCCGCGGCGTATGGGGCGGCACCGACCGCGGCGTGCACGAACCACTGCGCGATGGGGACACGGATGAAACCAAAGCCGAAGACCCGACGTACCAGAACGCCTATTTCTGCAACGCCTCGTCGACGAAGAAGCCGAAAGTCTTCAATAAGGACCGTACGGAAGTCATGGATCCGGAAGACGTCTATAGCGGCTGCTACTGCCAGTTCATGCTCAATCTTTTTTGCTACAACCACGCCGGCAAGAAAGGCATCGGCGTCGGCCTCAACGCCATCCGGAAAATCAAGGACGGCGAACCGCTCAGCGGCATCGTAGTCACCAGCGACTCCTGGGATGACGACCTCATCGACGAAAAGGACCTCAAGGACGCCGAAGAATTCTTGTAAGAGTTAGGAGCTGACGATATGCGGACACTCGCAATCGACCTGGAGACATACTCCAGCAACGATATAAAGTACAGCGTCTATAAATACGCGGAAGCACCGGACTTCGAAATCCTGCTGTTCGCCTACGCCTTCGACGACGACCCCGTGCGAGTCGTCGACCTGGCGCAGGGCGAAACGCTCCCGGACGACGTCAAGATGGCGCTGTATGACAAAGACGTACTAAAGACAGCCTTCAATGCAAATTTTGAAATAAACTGTCTTAAGAAATATTTCCCGGACCTGCCGGAAGAACAGTGGGAATGCGACCGCATCCTCTCACTGTATAACTCCTATCCGCCGCACCTGGCCGCCGTGGCCAAGGCCATGCATTTTGATGAAGACCGTCAGAAGGACACGCGCGGCAAGGCGCTCATCCGCTACTTCTGCCTGCCCTGCAAGCCGACAAAGGCCAACGGCGGCCGGACCCGCAACGTCCCGAAAGACGCGCCGGACAAATGGGCCATCTTTAAAGAGTACAACCGTCAGGACGTCGTCGTCGAACGGGCTATCCGGGATAAACTCGTAAATCTCCGGCCGCCGGACTTTGAGCACGAAAACTGGATTATCGACCAGGCCATCAACCGCAACGGCATCATGATCAATCAGACGCTGGTCGACAACGCCATCCGGCTCTCCGGCGAGTACCGGGAGAAACTGCTGGCCCGGGCCACGGAAATCACGGGCCTCGACAACCCGAACAGCCCGCTACAAGTCAAGGGCTGGCTGGAAGGACGCCTCGGCCGGACCGTCGACAGCCTATCGAAAGCAGCCGTTGCGGACCTCTTAGCTGAAGACATCCCGGGCGACGTCCGGGAGATGCTCAGCATCCGGCAGAAGATCAGCAAATCGAGCATCAAGAAATATGATGCTATGCGCCTGGCGGCCTGCAAAGACAACCGCATCCGCGGCATGTTCCAGTTCTACGGGGCGGCCCGTACCGGCCGCTTCGCCGGGCGCATCGTACAGCTGCAAAACCTGCCTCGGAACTCCATGCCCGACTTGGATCTGGCCCGGAATATGGTTCTTGATGGCGACCTGGAAACGCTGGAGATGTGCTACGACGACGTCCAGGACGTACTTTCCCAGCTCATCCGCACGGCACTGGAAGCGCCGCCGGGCAAGCGTTTCATTGTGGCCGACTTCTCGGCCATCGAAGCTCGCGTCATCGCCTGGCTGGCCGGAGAAAAATGGGAAATGAAAGCCTTTGCCGATGGGAAGGACATCTACTGCGCGACGGCCAGCGCCATGTTCGGCGTCCCCGTTGTCAAGCACGGCGTGAACGGCGAGCTGAGGCAGAAAGGCAAAGTCGCTGTTTTAGCTTGTTTAGCCGAAGGGCAGCTGGTATTAACTGATAAAGGTTTAATACCTATCGAAAAAGTAACTAAAGATATGAAAGTCTGGGACGGTCAGCAATTCGTTCATCATGATGGAGTTATTTATAAAGGTGAAAGAAAGGTGATTACCTATGAAGGACTCACAGCAACACCAGATCATCTCGTATGGATTGAAGGGAACGATAGGCCAGTACACTTTATCGAAGCCGCCCAAAGCGGAGCGCATTTGCTACGATCAGGCTTTGATAGGACGCCAATACGGGTGGGCAAAAATAATTTCTCCAGAAAAAAGATATGTTGGCAAGCGACACCGCCCGTATGTATTAACACAATGCACCGGTTGCGGCAGAGTACAATGGACTCTTTTGTACAATCTTACAAGCGGTCGGTCAAAGGGCTGTCAGCATTGCTCGCAGCCCAGGCGGGTACCGTTATGGTTATACCAGAGAATCATGTGGGAAAAACAGCGCTGCGAAAACCAAAAAAATACTCATTACAAAGACTACGGTGGGCGGGGAATAAAGTTCAAGTTTCCATCCGTGTTGGCCGCCGGATTATGGGTAATGCAAAACCTTGGGATTCCAGAGAACAAAAAATTGGAACTGGATCGCGTCGACAACAACGGCAATTACGAGCCTGGGAATCTGCGTTGGGTAACCCGAAGTCAAAATTGTTTAAATCAGAGAAAAACTGTATTAACAGAATTTCAGCAAGAATATTGGCCCTATGCAAAAAAGACAGTACTAAACAAATTGTCAGCGGGAGAAACCAGGGAACAAATCATCCAGGATGCGCAGAAAGCGGTACGCGAAAAGCGAAAGAACTGGCGCGGCATACAAAGACGGCTCGCGTCTATGACATTAAAGATGCCGGACCAAATCACCGTTTTACCGTATCGGGGAAACTCGTCCACAACTGCGGATATGGCGGCGGCATCGGGGCCTTGAAGGCCATGGGCGCTGATAAGATGGGGCTCACTGATGACGAACTCCAAACCGTCGTCCGCAAATGGCGCGAAGCGTCGCCTCACATCGTAAAGCTCTGGGCCGACGTAGAGAACGCCGCGATGAACGCCGTATCGGGCATCCCGACGACAATCAAACAGAAAAACCTGCACTTCCATGTCGAAGACGACGCGCTATACATCGAGCTCCCATCGGGCCGGCATCTCGTATACCTTCACCCACACTTGGGTAAGAACCGCTTCGGCAGCGACGCCATCCTCTATACCGGCCTGGGCGGAAGCAAGACGACTGCCGGCCGATGGGGAACACTGGAAACATATGGTGGAAAATTATCGGAAAATTTGGTACAAGCAATTGCACGCGACTGCCTCTGCGCCGCGATGAAGCGATTGACCGACGCAGGCTATAAGATCTGCGCCCACATCCACGATGAAGTCATCCTGGAGATGCCGGAGGGCAGGGGGAGCCTGGACGATGCCGTCCGCATCATGTGCCAGAATGAGTCGTGGAACGAAGGCCTCGTCATGAACGCCGACGGCTTCGAGGCGAAGTACTACCAGAAAGATTAGGAGGTGAGAACATGCAGCTGAACGAGAAACAGCAGCTGGCTATAAACATGGCTTCTGACTGGTACGCAAAGCAAAACACGCAGATCTTCAAGATGGCTGGATATGCCGGCACCGGGAAAACCTCTGTTGCCACAACGATTGCCCGGGCGCTTGAAGCCGATGACAACATCCTCTTCTGCGCCTTTACCGGCAAAGCGGCCTGTGTCATGCGCCAGAAAGGGATGCCTGGACAAACAATCCATTCAGCTATCTATGACTACGAGACGGTAACGGACCCGCAAACGGGCAAGAAACGCATCGTGCATCACCTTAAGCCGTATCTTCAGTATAAGCTCATCGTCGTCGATGAGGCGTCCATGGTCGGCACGGAGGTCGCGAAAGACCTGCTGAGCTTCCAGATCCCCATCCTGGCCATTGGCGACCCGGGACAACTCCCGCCGGTCGGCGACCGATACTCCGACCTTTTACGGGGCCCGGACATCATACTCGATGAGATCATGAGGCAGGATGGCGGCAACCGCATCCCGCTCTTCGCGCAGCAGCTCCGTAAAGGCTGGTCACCGACTGGAGAGACCATCGCACCGGGCCCGGACCTCGTTGTACTGCGACGTGATCAGTTCCTGCGTAACTTCAAGACGCTGCTTACGCATGCCAGCCAGCTCATTTGCGCAACTAACCGCAACCGACAGACCTTCAACGCCTGGGCCCGGAAGCTGCTTGGCCGAAAGGGGATGCTCACGGAAGGCGAAAAAATCGTCCGCAAGAAAAACGCCTGGGACGAATGTACGTTCTCGAACTTGGGCCTTTTGAGCCTGGTAAATGGCATGACCGGACAGGCAAAAAATGTTAAAGATATCGGCCAGGGCATGGCGCTGTTCGACTTCGTACCGGAGTGTGCGCCGGACGCAACCTTTAAAGACCTTGGGTACCGTAAATTCGAGTACGCTTACACCATCACGTGCCATGCGGCCCAGGGCTCAGAATGGCCCTACGTCGTCGTGTATGACGATTCATGGGCCGACCCGCAGAACCCGAAGTTCCGCGCCGCCTGGCGCTACACGGCGGCCACGCGGGCGAAATCAAAACTCGTATGGGTCACGAACCGATAAAGAAAGGAGCTGAAGAGGATGTTAGAAAGAGATATTTATTTCGACGCCAACGGGCGGCCCTATTTTCCCACGAGTTTCGACATCAAGAAAGCGGAACGCGTCATGGGGAATTACATGAGGCACTTCTCAAACTCACGCTTTACCTTTGCCGAGGTCGCATCCTTGCTGATTCTTGCAGGCACGGGGTACGACGGTGGTACGTCGGCTTATCATCTGTGCTTTGTGCTGGGCGTAGACGGCGGCGACCGGGCCACGCTCAAAAGGTGGAAAGCGAGGGTAAAGCCATGAAATTTGGAAAATTTACGCCGTGGAACGAATGGGCGAAAGCCTCTGAATTCCACTTTGGGAATGGCTACGGGGGCGTAGTCATCCGCGGCCCGCAAGGGCTGTATGAACTGGAGGTAATCAAACGAAACCGTCTTTACCCTAGGTACTGGGATATCACGTTTGATACGCCGATTACAAGCGACGTCCTGGGGAACCTGGAATACAACGACGTCGTGAAGGCGTTGGAAGACATCAGCCGCCTGGCCGATGACTACGATTTACTCCATGAAAGTTTTGTAGATCATGACGGAAACGTTGTGTTTGTGGATTAAGGAGGGGCTCTAATGTACAACAAAGTAATCATCGAAATCACACCCGATGCATATACGAAGACCTTATATAAAAACGACGGGACTGTGGCTGAATCCATCGAAACGAAACGAAGAAGGAATGGCCTGATGACCAGCAATAAATCCTGGGACGACGTCTTCTGGGACTGTGAAACCGGTGGCATCCAGGATAACTATGAAGACTTATATGACGCGCTGGAAAGTGACGATATCTTTGATATTCAAAAAGCGCTGTATGAATTGGCTTACCTTTAAGGAGGAACACACATGAAACCTAACGGAAAATGGTCCTTTTATCTCGACGATGAAGACTACGTCTGCCAGGACTGGTTCGACGACGAAAATGACGCGTTGATTGCGGGGATGGAGAAAGCCAAGAGACAAGATGCGCATACGATTATGGTCGGTAAGGTGAACACCTTCCGCCCGGCGGCGGGGGACTACGCCGGTGATCTCCTTGAATATTTACAGGACGCAGCCTGCGAAGAATGTGGCGCCGAAGACTGGCTCGACGACGTCACGCACGCCGACTTGCGGGATCTGGGGGTATTCTTAGACGACGCCTTCATGGTCTGGCTCGACAAGCACCCGGAATACAAACCCCTCTTTTACACATTGACCGATTTACAGTTATTCGACAAAGAAGGTGCGCCACTTGATTAATAATGCTACAGCCAAACTGCTTTTCAACCTGCTCATCGCATACTGTGAGCAGCGTGATGAAATCGAAATCTCTTGCGATGGCTGCGCCATAAAGAGCCGTTGCCGCGCAATGCGGCATGACCACAGCGCGCCGACGGAGCTGGACCCGTACCCGGACAGAGAAACGAAAGGGGCCAACCTGGAAGACCCATTCGGTGCTTGATTAAAGAAGACTTATTTAAGGAGGGAAAGAACATGATTGATAACAGCAAGGAAGCGGTTAACGGAGCCGTAGCGGTGAAAGCATTGAACACAGTTAAGGTTTATTGTGCCAAGCACCTCTGCCCGGAATGCCCGTTAAGAGAAGACTTAGAAAAATATAACTCCTGTCCTATCCCGAAACTGGATGTGAAAACAGGCGTCGGTTTTTTCAGGGACATCGCCGGTAAACGTACCACTAAGCCGCCGAAATTCGACGGCAGCCTTCAGCTGAGCCCGGAATTCAAGAGCTACCTGACAAGCGTACTCGACAGGGCGCTGGCCGATGAAGGCATCGACAGCCAGGACCTGGTGAAACACGGGGAACTCGCCGTGAAGATCAAAGCCAACGGACTCATAAAGGTCGGGGCTCAGCGGGATGGCCGGATCAAGATACTGGGTAAAGCGAAATGCCACCCGAACGATGCTTTTAATTTAGAGACGGGTGTCCGCTTAGCCGTACACCGAATGGTACAGGATGCGGATAAGCCGTTCGAGCAAACGGCCGGCTACGTCTACTATTTCGTCGACTATGACGGCAGCATCATGTGCAAACCATGGAATGATGACGTGATAGACAGATGCAACCTGGCTCTGGATAACTACTTCGCCTCGACATTTTCCGCCTGGCTCCACATCACGTCCGTAAAGAGGGGCATCCGGCACCTTGCCGACGCCCTGAGGCTGACGCTCCCGGAGCCGGAGAAAGACGGTGATTAGATGCGACAGATAACGTGGATTGTACTCATAGCTTACTTCATGATTTGCATCACCGCCTTTCTGACGCTGCTAGTCATGATTTTCAAGTAAAGGAGGAATACGCAGTGATTGACAAGACGAAAGCCGCGGCCTACCGGGTACTCTTCATCGGGAGCCTGCTCTTCTGGGCGGTACTGATTGGCGTCCTGGTAGCGGACGCGTGGTAAGGAGGGCTAATGGAGATATTAGGGTTTTGCTTAGGCTGGATTTTAGCGTGTATATTCACGCTGCTCATCACGGAAGTTGAATACGACTGCTGTAATAAGTCCACCTTTTATATAGTCGCGATGCTGACTGGCGGCATAGCAGCCGCACTGCTATTCACGCCGTGGTAAGGAGTTAATTTTATGGTAAAGAAAGTGAGTGATGCAGATGAATGAAGGTGATTCGATTGCTGAAAATATTGGAATTATTTGGTGGAATTGGCAGCCCTCGGGTCGCACTGCGAAACTTAGGGATTCCGGTTAAATCAATCGACTATGTCGAAATCGATGAAAAGGCTGTCAGGTCATACAATGCCATGTTTGCAAACGAACTCCCGTATAAGACGCAGGACGTTCGCGGTTGGAATTTAAAGCCGGATATTCTCATTCACGGCAGCCCTTGCCAGGACTTTTCCATTGCAGGCCATCAAAAGGGCGCAGACCAGGGAAGTGGCACTCGATCGTCGCTCATGTGGGAAACACTAAATATCGTCAAAAACATGGGATTGTGGCGACCAAGAATTATAATCTGGGAAAATGTAAAGAATGTAAGAAGCCGCTACATGGTGCATAACCATGAGCGGTACATGGATGAGCTGCTAAAGCTGGGCTACACAAGCAGCTTTAGCATGTTGGATGCTAGAGACTTTGGCCTACCGCAAGCCAGACAGCGAATATTCACCATATCGGTGTTGGGCGGTCAAGATTTTGACTTTGATGCACTCGAACGAAAGCCTATGCAACCCATTTCCAGCTATCTAGAAAACGGTCCGGTAGACGACTTTTATACCGTTAAGGCGCCTAGCATGTTACGAGCGATCGGGAAAACGGGGACCGTGCGCCGCCTGCCGATCATCAAAGATTACTGTTATACAATCACGGAGCGACCAGACAGAGCACCGGGGAGTGGCTGTCTTCCCATAGGTAATGGCAAATACAGATACTTGACAGAAAAAGAATGTTGGCGGCTACAAGGATACAGCGACGGAGATTTTGAAGCGGCGGCCGGTGTTAATTCCCGCCGAGCGCTGTATAAGCAAGCTGGGAACTCCATCCCTGTACCGATTTTTGAAAGCATATTCAGCGAAATGCTATAGAAAGGAGCGATGCAGATGAATGACGTACAACACCCCAACCATTACACATGGAAAGGAGAAGACTAATGGACACCAAGTGGCTTGATTACCGAGCGTGGCACATTGAAAAGAAAGTCATGATGCACGTATCGGAAATCGACTTCCGGAAGCACCGAGTCAAAGGGAGAGCTAAAGAGGAAATCATTTCTTCGAGATTCGATGAAGTAGTACTCATGCGGGGGGTAACATATTATGATGATAGTCTCCATTGCGCAAAAATTTATGAAGGCGACATTGTCGAAGTCACACATAAAGACATGACGAAGCGGTTTGTCATAGAAGACGAAAAAGGGGCACTGCTAGCGCGATGCATAGAAAAAGAACAATATCCTTTCGTTGATTTTGACCTGGACATGCTTCTTAATGACGACGGACGGGTTAAAGTCATCGGCAATGTCTACGAAAACCCGGAACTGCTAGAACCGAAAGAAGGGAGTGAGAAAAACGGACATTAGCTCGAAACACATAGACGAAGACTTTAATCAAGCGCTTCTAGCAGGCCTTGAAAAGCTCATGAAAGATTGTATAGACATCTCAGATTGCGACGACTGCCTGCTGTATGGTAAAGACGGCTGTATGCTGGACATCTACGACCTGGGCGGCCGTCCTTATGTCTGGGATTTAAGCGTACTAAAAGGAAAGGAGCGTGGTTGCGATGAATGAAGCGGTAAAGACGAGTGCCTACTGGACGCTCACTCAACTGATCGACTTCTGCCGGCGCCGCCGGAAGGACTGCAACGGCTGTCCCATCGCTTTTGAGTGCAGCTACGTCCGCCGCGGCCTGAAGCCCGGCGACCTGCTGGGGTTCGACACCGACGATGATGATTAATTGGAGGCACTTTTATGGATTCTGTTATTAGTAGGGACCGGAAACTACATATCGCGACGGGGGTCTCCCGCTGGGCGAAGCTCTGGAAGAACCAGGAAGTCCTTTGGTCGGATTTCGCGAAACGCTTAGAGACGGCCTCCGAGACGGGCGAGACCCCCGCGCAGTACCAGCACATGACGAAGGGGCAGAAGGACCGGGCCAAGGACGTTGGCGGCTTCGTCGGGGGCTACCTCGACGGCGGCCGGCGCCTCCAGTCCCGCGTCAAGTTCCGGTCCCTGGTGACATTGGATGCGGATACGCCAGCTAAATCGTTTAAGGAAGACCTGGAACGCGTGCTTGCAGGCCGCGCCTACGTCTTATACTCCACGCACTCCCACACGGCCGAGGCGCCGCGGTACCGCGTCCTCATCCCACTTGATACGGATGCCGAACCGGACGCTTACCAGGCCATCGCACGACGGCTGGCGTCCGACATCGGCATGCAGCACTTCGACCCGTCGACGTTCGACGTGTGCCGGCTGTTCTACTGGCCATCGAAGCCGCGCGGCGGCCTTTACGAGTACCACAACCAGCTAGGGACGCTGCTGAGCGTCCAGGATGTGCTGGCGACGTACGTCGACTGGACGGACTGCACGGCCTGGCCGACAAGCGCGACCGAGGACATCGCCCGGACGCGCGACATCAAGAAGCAGGGCGAACCCACGGAAAAGCCCGGGTTCATCGGTGCTTTCTGCCGTGTCTACACGGTACAGGAAGCCATCGCGAAGTATCTCCCGGATGTCTATGAGCCGACGGCGGACCCGGACCGCTACACGTACGCCCTGGGCTCCACGACGGGCGGCCTCGTCGTTTACGATGACAAGTTCGCGTACAGCCATCACGGCACGGACCCGGCAGGCGGAGTAGACTGTAACGCTTTCGACCTCGTACGGCTCCAGCTCTTCGGCGTCCAGGATGAGGACGTCACGGCTGACTGCCCGGTCAACAAGCGCCCGTCCTTCAAAGCGATGCAGGATCTGGCGGCCTCGGACGACGCGGTCCTTTTAGACTACAACCAGCACAAGACCCGGGAGCTCCAGGCCCTCTGGGACGACAAGCTCATCGATGAGGACGGCAAACCCGCCAAGGTCGACAAGAGTTGGATGAAAGGCCTCACAGCGGCCACGGGCAAGCGCGGCGGCTATGAGTCGGACAGCCGTAACATCAAGCTGATCCTGATGCGGGACCCGATGCTGGCGGGCCGCGCGGCCTGGGACGAATTCCAAAGCCGTACGGTAGCCACCGGCGACCTGCCATGGCGGCAGCACGCCAAGAACACAATATGGTCGGACACGGATGATGCCTGCCTGCGTAACTACTTAAGTCAATATTATCAGATAACAGGCAAACAGGTCATCGACGATGCCCTGGCCGAGGTCACGCATATCAACACGATACACCCGGTGCGGGAATACCTAGACGGCCTCGTCTGGGACGGCACGGAGCGCCTCGGCAGGCTCTACGTCGATTTCCTTGGCGCCGAGGACACCGAGTACACGCACGCACTGACCATCACGCACGCCAAAGCCGCGGTGCGCCGCATCTATGAGCCCGGCTGTAAATTCGACAACGTCCTTGTCTTACAAGGTCCGCAGGGCATCGGCAAATCAACGATCATCCGTCAAATGATGGGACCGTGGGTCAACGACTCCATCGGGGACATCACGGGGAAGGACGCCATGGAGGGCTTGAAAGGGTCTTGGGGCGTCGAACTATCGGAAATGCAGGCTACTAACCGGGCCGGTACCGACCAGATCAAGGCCTACATCAGCAAGACGGAGGACAAGTTCCGCGTAGCCTACGGCCGGCGCACGGAGATTTTCAAACGGCAGTGCGTGTTCTTCGCGACGACGAACGACGATATCTGCCTCAGAGACCGAACTGGCGGCCGCCGATTCTGGATCCTCGAATGCCTGGGCGGCACGGAACGGGGTCCGATGGACATGGCGCTGGACGAAAAGGACCAGTACTGGGCCGAAGCGGTCTGCCTCTACCGGGAGAACCCGAGCCTATTGCTTCCGCCCGACATCGAACAGCAGGCCCGCGACGTCCAGGAAGCGAAGACCGAAGGCTCCGAGCTCCAGGGCGTCATCGAAGGGTATCTCGACATGCCGATCCCGAAGAACTGGGACCTGATGACGGTATCCGAGCGCCAGCACTTCATCCAGTACGGTGATGAGGCCGGTGATCTTGCGGACGGGCGATTCTTACAGGTAAGCACCTGCGCCATAGCGATTTGGTGCGAATGCCTTGGCGGCAACCGGGTCAACTTCACCAACGCCAAAGCCCGCGAGCTGAACACGGTACTCCGAAACATGCCTGGATGGAAACCGTATAAAGATAATAAAAGCGGGAAAATGAGATTCAAAAATTATGGTGTACAGCGGGCGTACATCCGTATTAAAAAGACAGAAAAATAGTGGCAACTTTCACGTCGCCATAATCGGAAACATCGTGTAATCGGTGAAAACCAACTTTATTTATGATTATCAATTCTAAAAAGCGAAAATTGTTGCCAGTGTTGCCTAATATTGCCGATTCTTTTTCAAATTGGCAACACTGGCAATCCGGCACTACCATGCCACTTATTAGTGTTCTGTTTCCAATGTTGCCAATTATTACTATAAAATTTTAAAAAGGGTATATAGACGCGCGCGAGAGTTTTAGTAAAAAATCCGTTGATAAGATACTTTCAAAATGCATTGCCTAATTCCCTGCTTTTAAGCTAAATGGAAAAAATTGGCAACTTTGGCAACACGCGGTTGGTTCGCAGGAAGGAGATTGTACGCAACACATGGACATTAACGAAAAAGACGTCGAAAGGTACCTCGTGACCCTTTCGCATAAAAATAAAATTCTAACGTTTAAACTGGTGAGCCCGAACCAGTCCGGCGTGCCGGACCGGATCGTCATCGCACCGGACGGGGCGCTGTATTTCGTCGAGCTGAAACGGCCGGGGCAGCAGCCGCGGCCCCTCCAGCAGAGCGTCTTTGCCAAATTACGCAATTACGGCCACCCCGTCTACATCATCGACAATAAGGACATCGCGAAGCGGTTCATCGACGACATCGTCCTTAAACGGCGGCCATGATGTGGTTCACGCCGCATGATTATCAGCAGACGGCCATCGACAAGGCCCTGGAGACGCCGCGCTGCGGGCTGTTCCTCCCGATGGGCCTCGGGAAGACCGCCGTGACACTGAGCGTCATCGCCGAACTCCTGTATGACCGCCTGGAGCTCGGCAAGGTCCTCATCATCGCGCCGAAGAAGGTCGCCGAGAGCACCTGGCAGGATGAGATGGCCAAATGGGACAACTTCAAGGAGCTGACGGTTTCAACCGTCCTTGGTTCAGAGCGTCAGCGCCGGGATGCCCTGGCCGCCGATGCCGACATCTACATCACGAACCGCGAAAACACGGTGTGGCTCATGGAGCAGTATCACTACCATCCGCCGTTCGACATGCTGGTACTCGATGAGTCGTCGTCCTTCAAGAATCCCCAGGCGAAGCGCTTCAAAGCCTTACGGAAGTGCCGGAGTTGCTTTTCCCGGGTGATCCTCTTGACCGGGACGCCGTCGCCAAACAATCTCATGGACCTGTGGGCACAGCTGTACTTACTAGATGGCGGCGAACGGCTGGGGCGGACGCTGACGGCGTACCGCCACAACTATTTCAAGCCCGACAAGACCAACGGCCCTATCGTCTACAGCTATAAGATCCTTGGGCCGAACGCCGAGAAAGAGATATACCGGCGTATCGGTGACATCTGCCTGTCGATGAAGGGCACGGTCCACGTGCCGAAGATCATCAACCCGATAACCATCAAGCTGTCGGACACGGAGATGGCGCTTTACCGGAAATTCGCGAAAGAGCAGGTCCTTAAGATCGGCGGCGAAGAAATTACGGCGTCGAACGCCGCAGCCCTGTCGAACAAGCTCTTGCAGCTGTCCGGCGGCGCTATTTACGACGAAGACGGTCGGGCCATCGTCATTCACGACGCCAAACTGCAGCGGCTGAAGGAGATCGTCGAGGACAACGCCGGGCACCCGATACTGGTCTTTTATCAGTATAAGCATGAGCTGGAACGGCTGCTTTCAATCTTTAAGAGCGCCCGGGAGCTGAAGACGGCCGACGACCTCCGGGCTTGGAACCGCGGAGCCGTCCCGATGCTGCTGGCGCATCCTGCCAGCGCCGGCTATGGGCTGAACCTCCAGCAGGGCGGACACATCATCGTATGGTACAGCCTCACATGGAGCCTGGAGCAGTATCTCCAGGCCAACGCCCGGCTTTGCCGCCAGGGCCAGACGGAGACCGTCGTCATCCATCAGCTGATTGCTAAAGGGACCGTCGATGAGGCCGTCGCCCAAGCGCTGAAACGGAAGGATGCGGGTCAGCAGGCCATGCTGGACGCCATCCGCATCACTGTGAAGGAGTTGAGTTAAGATGAACCACTTAGATAAAGAGCTCTATAAGCTCCGGCCCCGCGTACCGAGGCGGCCGCACTTTTTCGGCAGCGGCAAAACGCGTCGGAATCGACACGTTTACCAGGAGCCGGAGCCCGTGAAACAAGTGAATCCGGGAAGCCTTGCGGACGACATACGCGAAGCGAACCGTTTGAAAATCGATTATGGGATTTATATGGCCCGCAAGATGGGCTGGATGTAAGGAGGAGCTATGACAAAACCGAAAGATTTCCCGGACTACTGCAAAAGCGGTGAAGTCCATACACATAAGATGACGGAAGCTGAAAAGGAAGCTTTTGAGAAAGAACGGGCCGCGCGGCACAAGAAATACCCTTGGCGCGATAGCAAGAACGCCGTCAACGATGCCGAGAACTACACGGTATCGGGCATCAAGCAACGCGATAAGAAAGGGGGGCATCGCTGATGCTTTTATCGGGGAACCGCATCCGTCAGCAGATGGCGTCGGGGAACATCGTCATCAAGCCCTTCGACAACCGCCACGTCAACCCGAACAGCGTCAACCTGACGCTGTACCATGAACTCCTGGCTTATGACGACGTAACGCTGGACATGAAGCGCGAAGAAAAAGCCCATGTGCTGACCATCCCGGAAAAAGGTCTCGTACTCAAGCCGGACACGTTGTATCTGGGCCGGACGAACGAGTATACGGAGACGCATGGCTTCGTACCGATGATCGAAGGCCGGTCCTCCATCGGGCGTCTGGGCATGTTCGTCCACGTGACGGCCGGCTTCGGCGACGTCGGTTTCTGCGGCTACTGGACACTGGAGATCTTCGTCGTTCAGCCGCTGATCATCTACCCGGATGTCGAGGTCTGCCAGATTTACTATCATGACATCGACCCGGATTACGACGAATACCGGTCGGCAAAATACCAGCACAACCACGGTATCCAGGTGAGTCAGCTGTGGCAGGATTTTAGGAAAGGGGTGTAGGCATGGACGCAAAGATGCTGCATGACACCAAGAAGCCGGACCACTACCTGTGGAAAGGCGTCGAATGTAAGGACGTCATCGGAATCATGACGCGCGGCCTTTCGGGAGAAGACGCCTATTATCTAGGGAACATCGTCAAATACCTGTACCGCTACCCCAAGAAAGGGACTCCCGTGAAAGACGTCGCCAAAGCCGCGGAATATCTCACGATGCTGTTACATAGTGTAGAAGGAGCTGAAGAAAATGAGTCTTTTAAGGAAGATGAAACGGGCGGCCGTTAAACCGCCTATGTCCGGCCTTTCTGTCGACGTCGGCCGGAGACTGCAACTGAAGAGTAAGCCCGTGAACCGCAAAGGGCTTGACCTGCATGATAAGATGCTTATCAAGTCGACACTGGACCGTTCCGTCGATTTTTGGATGACCTGTACGCTGATGGCGCTACATGATGAATTCGGTTTCGGCGTCGTCCGGCTTCAAAGAGCCTATGATAAGATCTGCGGCATCTCGGCTTGTGTCGGCGGTGGTACAATCCGCCTCGAAGACTTGCAGCACTTCATCGGCTGCGGCTTCGACGAAGTGAAATACGAAAAACTGTTCGGCAAGGAACGCGTCGCGACGCCGGAGCTGGAGGACCAGCTCAAATGCGCCCTGGCCGTAGCCCTGCCGTCGGGCCTGCGCGAGAAACTGGTGAGCGCCGCCAACGACGGCGGCCTGACATTGAATCAGTACGTCGTGAAAGTCCTGAAGGACAGCGTGAAGGAGGAATGATGGATTGAGCGAAGCCGAAGAGTATTTGAACACCATCCGCCGGCTGGACGCACGGCTACGGGTGAAGGAACATGAACGGAAGCGTCTGGAAGATGACATATGCAGCCTGTCGGCCATCGACTATAGCAACAGTCACGTAGCCGGAGGCAAGCCACTCGACATCTCCGATAAGATTGCCAGGCTCGACGATATCATCCGTCGGGCCAACGAAGAATGGGATGCATTCATCGACCGCCGGGCTGAAGCCGCAAGCCTCATCGAGCAGATTGAAGACCCGGACCAGCGTGACGTCCTCATGGGCTACTACGTGTGGTGCTTCAGCTGGGCCGATGTCATGGCCGATATCGGTGTTGGGAAGACTAAGTTGTTTGAGCTGAAGCGCGATGCCATGGCCCATTTCGAAGTGATTTATGCTAAAAATGCTGCTTTTTTAAAATTGCGAACTCAAACGGACAAAGACGAACTCGAACGGAATGGCGCGAACTGACGACCGGTGATATAATGTAAACTGGAAATAGAAGGGACAAGAAGTCAACACATTCATTGGGTAAACACCTCCTTATTTTTCAAATCAGTAAAATCACACAGGGAAAGCCATCGACACAAGCCTCGTGTCGATGGCTTTTCTATTCCCAGCGAAAGGAGTTGATAGCATGGGACGACATAAAGACCGGAACCCGAAACGCAGGCGGGCTTATGAAATCTGGCTTGCCAGCGGCGGACGGTTACGCAACAAGGACATCGCGCAACAGGTCGGTGGCGTCACGGCTGACGACATCAAGCGCTGGAAGTTTAGGGATCAATGGGAGAAACAGGACCCGGACGCAAAGGCCAGGAATTATGAATGGACGGAGCCGGACGCCCCGAAGCTCGATGATGAAGATATCACCGACGAGGAAGCACAGCGGCAGGCTGAATCGATGCATCGGCATTTCCAGGACGGGATGACCGATAAGCAGCGGCTGTTCTGCATCTACTACGTCAATAGCTTTAATGCTGTTACAAGTTATCAGAGGGCTTATAGATGCAAACGTCTCACGGCGTGCAACACAGCCTACGAGTTACTGCATAAGCCTATCGTAAGCAAGTATATCCGATACCTCAAGGAGCTCCGCTTGCAGAGCCTGTTCGCCGATGGTGGCGATATCGTCGAGATGTATATGCGTATCGCCTTCGCCAACATCAATCAGTTCGTCGTAGTCAAGGACGGAGAAGTACACTCGGCAGACTCGGACAGCATCGACGGCCAGCTGGTACAGGAAATCAAGTCCACCAGTGATGGCGTGTCTATCAAGCTGGCTGACCGGATGAAGGCTTTGCAGTGGTTGTCGGATTACTTCCAGCTGAACCCGAAGGACCGTCACAAGAAAGTCTATGACGATAGGGTGCTTGCTATGAAGCAGAAGGAACTGGAGATGAAGGACTTCTATGGCTGAGCCGTGGGCGGCTGCGTTCTATAAGTCTGAGGCTTGGCGGTCCTTGCGCCGGGCACTGATACAAGAGCGCGGCACCGTGTGTCCTGCCTGCCATCGGGACTATATGGCAGACACGTCTAAGCTTATCGCGCATCACATCCAAGAGCTGACACCTGAGACTGTGACAGACGCAAGCGTTGCCTTGAATCCATCGAACGTCGAGCTCATCTGCTTCGACTGCCACAACAAGGCGCATAAGCGATATGGCCAGGGTACACATCACGTGTATCTGGTGTACGGTGCACCGTGCAGTGGTAAGTCGACCTTGGTCCGGCAGATGATGCACCGCGGCGACCTCATCGTCGACATGGATCTGCTGTTCTATGCCGTGTCCGGGTGTAATCTGTACGATAAGCCGGACCAGCTGAAGAGCGACGTGTTCGCTGTCCGTTCCTTGCTACTGGACCGGATACAGCACCGGGCTGGCCGGTGGGGCGATGCTTATATCGTCGGTGGTTATCCCTTCAAGCTGGAGCGTGAAGAGCTGGCCCGGAAGCTTGGGGCTGAACTCATCTTCTGCGACTTGCCGGAAGAGCAGTGCAAAGCCAACGCCCGTACGGGCCGCGGGAATCTGGCGAAAGCCTGGGAAGGATACATTGAACGGTGGTTCGATGATTATCAAGCATAGCCCCCCCGGGTGCTTAAAAATTTTAAGAAAAAGCCGAACCGTGGCGAGTACCCTTTTTTCATCCGCACCAAAATTTTGACTTTTCCGGCGAAGATTTTTGAAATCGGAAATACTGGAACGAGAAACGCTTTTATACCGTGTGAGGAGGCGAGAACATGACAATCGAAGAAGAATATGAACGAATCAAAAATTTGTTCGACGGCGTCGACGAGAACCAGCTGGCCCTTTTAGATGGCGCCATTGTAGAAGCGGCGCGTCTTCGCACGGAGTTGAACCGTCTGCATATGATTGCCGCAGCTTCCGGCCTGGTCAAAGTGGACCCGGTGAACCCGTCCCGTCAGAAAGAACTTCCTGTTTCAAAACTGCTCCCGAAAGTAAGGGCCAGTTATGCGAACATCATTTTCAAGCTGGCGGCCGTGCTCGGCCGGACGGTCGATGACGATGATTTAGGATTGGATGACTACGAATGAGCTACATAGCTGAATATCGTGATAAGATCCTGTCCGGCGAAATCATCGCCGGCCGTTACATCCACTTGGAGCTGGACCGTTTATCACACGACCTGGCCGACCCAGACGTGAAGATGAACTATGACGCATCGAATAAGCGCATTCAATTCATCGAGCATGAGCTGAGGCATGGCCAGGCCCCCTTTGCGGGGAAGCCTTTTAAACTGGAACTTTTTCAAAAGGCTATTATCGAAGCCATCTTCGCGCCGCACATCTACGACGCAGAACTCAAACGCTGGGTCCGTAAGTATCAAGACGTGCTCCTAGTAGAAGCCAGGAAGAATGGCAAGACTCCGTTAGCCTCTGCTATTTCGTTAGCCGAATGGGTTTGCGGCCCCATGGGTGGTAATATCTTGTTCGGATCCAACGATTTTGACCAGGCCGATTTGCTTTTCCAAAGTACGAATGACATGCGAGAGGAATCGCCGAAGCTAGTCCGATGCACCCATAAGAACCAGAAGGGGATTTTCTGGGGCAATCAGAAGCAGAAGCACGCCCGCGGGAAATTCAGCCGGCAGAACAAAGGGACCATCAAGAAGCTGTCGGCACGGCAGAGCGCCAAAGAAGGGAAGAACATTTCCATCGGCGTCGTTGACGAAGTGCATGAAATGCAGGACAACACACTGGTCATGCCTATCCGCCAGGCCCTGTCCACACAGGACGAGCCGCTTTACATCGAAATCACGACGGAAGGTTTTACCGATGGCGGGTACCTCGATGAGCGTATGGCCCTGGCCAAACAGGTGCTGACGGGAGAGGCTGAGATGCCGCGCTGGCTCATCTTCCTGTATCAGCAGGATACGGAGGAAGAGATTTTCCAGGATGAGCAGTCCTGGTACAAAGCTAATCCGGGCATGGGTACCATCAAGAAATGGTCTTTCATGCGCCAGATGGTCGATGAAGCCCGGACGAACCGCAAGACGCGGGCCTTCGTGCTGGCTAAGGATTTCAATATCAAACAGAACACGGCTGCGGCCTGGCTGGAATCGGCTACTATCGAGAACCCGCGGACCTTTGCGCCGGAGGAACTCGACGGCCAGTATTACATCGGCTCCCTCGACTTCGCGGAAACGACGGACCTTTGTAGTGCCAAGGCGCTCTTCGTTGACCCGTGGACGCGGCAGAAAAAGACGCTGTCGATGTACTTCGTGCCGGAAATCAAGGCCGAGGCCCTGGGTACCGAGAACGGCGATGCCTTGAATCCGGAACAGAAGGATTACAGGGAATGGGCCAGAGAAGGCCTAGTCACGATTTGCCCAGGCACGGAAGTCGATGCGAAGATGGTTGCGGATTGGTTCTTAAAACTGTATGACGATTACCACGTCATCCCCTTTAAAATCGGGTACGATAATTGGCACGCCAAGGACTTCAAGAAATATATCGGCGAATACTTCGGCGATGAGGTCCTTGAACGAATCATCATGGACTATCTGTCTTTATCGAACCCTATGTCGGCACTGGAAAGCGATTTACGCCGCAAGGTGCTGAACTACAACGACAATCCGATTGATAAGTGGTGTTTGGCCAACACGGCTTTTAAAGTCAACAACCTCGGCATGATGATGCCGGTCAAGGTGTATGGCCAATCGAAGAACCGTATCGATGGGGCCCTGGGCTTCATCATTGCTTATGCCGCGTACGGGCGCTTCAAGTCTGAATATCATGAACATCAGAAATCGGTTTTACCGGAACCGGGGCCAGGAGGTGACATCCGGTGCTGAAATTCTTTCAGAACATCTTAACGAAATACAAGTCGCATCGGAATGACCAGCTTATGACCAGCATCTACACCGGTAATCAGGCCGTCATGAACCGCTTCGGCCGGGATATTTACTTGAGCGACCTGGTTAACAACTGTATCAACCGCATCGCAAAAGAAGCGGGGAAAATCAAGATCGTATCCGTCGTCGATACCGGCGACAAGGTGCAGCCGCAGAACGATGACATTTCCCGGCTGTTCCGCTTCCAGCCGAACCCGCTCCAGACGACGAAGGATTTTCTGGAGTCCGTGGAGTGGCTCAAGCTGAAGACCCGGCACTGCTGGATTTTTCCGGAATGGACGGAGGTTTACGACACGAAGGGCGTCGCCCATCGCTACTATACCGCCATCTATCCGCTTAATCCGGCCAGTGTCGAGATGGGACCGATAGAGGGCACTAATGACTGGTACGTCAAATTCTGGTGGCACGACGGGACGACAGATACGGTCCCGCTGACCGACCTCATCCATCTTTGCTGGCGCCGTGGGACGAACACAATCCTTTGCGGCGGCGACGACCTCGGCATGGCCGACGACCGCGATACCCTGCAAACCTTATCTGTACTCGATACGGCGAAGCAGGGCGTCGCGAAGAGCATCACGAATGCATTGCTCGTCCGCGGTGTACTCATCAACAAGACGGCCATCAGCCAGCGGGAACTCCAGAAGTCGATGGAAAATTTCGAGGACCGCATCCATGTATCGAAGAGTGGCGTCATCGCCATGGACCTCACCGGCGAATACGTGCCGATTGATAACGCCGTGCCGGTCATCCCGGAAACGACGTTGAACTTTTTGAAGTCTGACGTCCGGGAAAAGTACGGCATCTCAGAGGCCGTGCTGTCCGGTGATTACACCGGCGACCAGCAGGACGCCTTTTATCAGTCCTGCATCGAAGAGACCATCGTTGAAATCGAACAGGCCTTTTCCGCGGCCCTTTTCACGCCGCGGGAACAGGACGTCGGCCACCGGGTCCGCTGCTACTACAATCAGCTGTCTCATTTGTCGACGAATGGGAAAATCGAGCTGGCGAAAATCGCCCACGATACCGGCGTCCTGACACTCAACCAAGTCGGTGCTATGTTCGGTATGCCGCCCTTTGAGGGTGGCGACCGGCGCTTGCAGAGCCTGAACTACGTCAACATGGATAAGGCCGATGAATATCAACTTTACTTGAACAGCAAGAAGAAGGGGGATACAGGGGATGCCCAACCAAAAGAAAAAAATTGAGGAACTGAAACAGCTCGCCTCGGAATGGCGGTCTTTCGGCCTCGATAATCTGAAAGCTGAAACACGTTCCGGCGGTGAAAACGACCAGGATGAACATATCATCGATGGCCATGCAGCAGTCTACAGCCGTCAGACGACTATCGGCAACTGGTTCAACGAAGTCATCGAGCCTGGTGCTTTCGACGGCTGTGACCTGACCGATGTACCTTTTATCGTAAACCACGACTCCCGTAAGATTCCGCTGGCGCGGAGCCGCAACAACAACGGGAACAGTACATTGACGCTCACGGTCGACAGCACCGGCCTGGCTTTCAGCGCGTCCGTCGATACTGATAACAATCCGGAAGCCCGTCAGCTCTATTCGGCCATCCAGCGTGGCGATATCGACGGAATGAGTTATAGCTTCCGGGTCAACGAAGATCGATGGACCGATTTAGACTCGGATATGCCGACCCGGCACATCCTCAAAATCGCGAAAGTATTCGAAATAAGTGCGGTTACATTTCCAGCTTATGAAGATACTGACATCAACGCCCGACAGGCTGCCGACGCACTGGAGAGCGCGCAGCGGGTACTGGAGAGTGCCCGAGCCAAAGCAGGACTGGACAGTCGTGCGACGTCGCTGGAGAGCGATGCGGAATTGCGTGATGCTTATAAACTCAAAATCAAAATCTTAGGAGGTTTAGAATAATGGATTATGCAAAAATGCTGGCTAACGCTGAACAGCGTATGCAAGCCCTGATGGAACAGACAGAAAAGACGGAAGACGTCGCCGAACTCCGCTCCATTTATCGTGAAATGCAGACTCTCCGCAGCAACATCGAAATTCTGAAGGCCGCTATCGCGGACCAGGAAGGCCGTGACGCTCATGTCGAAGAAACTAAACCGGCGGAACCGGCTCCGGCAACTCCTGCTGTCGATGATCGTACTACCGCCGTGAACAAAGAAGCCGAAAAACGTGCTGACGTCCCGAAAGGTGCTTTCACCGCTCCGGAAGCTACGGATAAACGTGCACAGGATGCCCAGGCGGAAATGGAAAAACGTGGTGCTGACCTTAAACAGCGCGGCACGGTCGTCCGTTTTGCAGCCGAAGGCTTGTTCCCGCATGAAAAACGTTCCATCCTGACGTCGACGCCGACGATTATCGTCCCGACCTTTGACAGCTCTGCCATCAACGAAGGCTTTAACGTCGTATCGTCCCTGGTGGACCGTGTCAGACACGTCAACCTTAACGGCGGCGAATCTTATGAAGAACCGTATCGTATCGACATCCCCGAAGGTACGTACACCACTGAAGGTGGCACGCCGGCCGATACCGATGTCACCTTTGGTAAAGCAGCCATGACGAAATCGAAGATTACCGCGTACAGTGAAATCTCCCGCGAAATGCTCAAACTGCCGAACGCCAACTACGCCGGCTACGTACAGAACGCCATCCGCACCTCTATCCGTGCGAAGATGACGAAAGAAATCCTGCTCGGCAGCGGTGCGACAAACTCCTTCGTCGGCATCTTCTCCAACAAGGCCACCGCCATCGACCCGGCTTCCGACCTTACACTGGCCGGTATCGACGACACCACCCTCGACCAGATTATCTTTAATTACGGCGGCAAGGAAGACGTCGAAGATGCAGCCGTCCTCATCCTGAACAAGCTCGATTTGCTGGCTTTCGCTTCCGTACGTACTTCCACCAAGCAGAAGTTCTATGACATCAAGAGCCAGGGCAACACAGGTACCATCAACGGCGTACCGTACATCATCAATAGCGCTTGCAATCAGCTGACCGACTCTACCAAGAAGACGGCCGACTACTGCATGGCGTATGGCTCTCTCTCGAACTATACCATCGCAACGTTTGCTGATATCGAAGTCGCCCAGTCTGACCAGTACAAGTTCAAGGAAGGCATGATCTGCAATCGCGGCGACGTCTATGCAGGCGGCAACGTCACGGTCTACAACGGTTTCCTCCGTATCAAACGGAAAGCGACGGCCTAGAAAGGGGGTGACAGGTCATGGCTGATGTAACACTGACGGCCGCAGAGCTACAGCGCGCTTTGCATATCGATTCTCCGGATGAGCTTGAGAACGCTCAGAGCTTGCAGGCGGCGGCTGAGATTTATCTAGAGAATGCCGGCGTCGAACGGGATTACAGCAACGCACTCTATAAGCAGGTGGTGGTGAATTACATCGCCCGGCTTATGGATCAGCCTGACCTGCTTACAAATCTGTCTGAAACTAACGGCTTTATGCTTAACGGTTTCATCCATCAGCTGCGGCTGAGCCAGCAGGTAAGAGCGGAGGCGGATGCGGATGCTAACAAATAGTTACGGTGAAGCCCGTACGGGCGCGATGAACCGCCGTGTGACTATTCTGTCTTACTCTGAGAAAGACGACGGTCAGGGCGGCCGGTACATCGATAAAAAGCATCCTGTAGAAACCGAGGTCTGGGCTTATGTGGCTAAGCCCCATTTTACCGAGGGTAACAGCGGCGGCGGACCGGCCTCGCAGATTACGCAGGGCTTCACCATCCGTAAGAGGGCCGTCGGTCTGTCCGACGTCGTGCGCTATCAAGGTACGACGTATAAGATTCTGCACGTCGATTACTCCGGTGTGCGTAATCTCACGCTGACCTGTCAGGCGGTGATGCATAATGGCTAAAACTTTTTGGGTCACGACGAACGTCACGGCCGAGGTCAAAAAGGCCCTGGGAGATATCACGAAGTACGATAAAGATACCCAGCAGCGTTTAGACGGTGTTGTTCGTGATATGACGGGCCGTGTCTTTAAAGAAGCGGTATCCCGGGTACCAAAGAAATCCGGGAAACTGGCTAGCAGTATCAAGCAGGAATTTAGGCCCACGGCGCATGGGCTCCAAGGCTATGTTAAGGCCATGGACCATATCGCCCATATCATCGAGTTCGGCGCGGCCGGCGCTGTCGTAATACCCGCCCGGAAGAAGGCCCTGCATCCCGGGGCCGCCGGCTGGTTCGCGGCCCATGCCCTCGTCCCACGGCGTACGGCGCATCCCTTTATGCAGCCTGCGATGGACGCGGTCCGTCCGGATCTGGAAAAAGCGGTCAAGGAGGCGGTAGACAATGATAAGTAGGATTCCATTCAACGAGGTCCAGCAGGGGCTGTATCAGCTCCTGAGTCGTGGTCAGACCGTCCCTGTCTATGACAGCATCCCGGATGGATCAGAAGCAATGCCCTACATCTGGCTCGGAGAATTCCATGGCGCCCCGGCCGAAGAGAATAAGACGGTCGTGATGCACCAGGTGTCGCAGCAGCTCCACATCTGGAGCGACCAGAAAGGCAAGCTTGAAGTAAATGGTATCATGAACGATATTGTCACGCTGTTGACCAAGTACCAGCTGTCCCTGGACGGCTTCCGTCAGGTCGGCGGCGCCACCGTATCGCTCTATCAGACGACCGGGGAGCTCTATGAGAATGGCGACAAGGCCTATCATGGAGTTATCCAGGTCGAATATCTCGTAGAACAAACAGATTAGGAGGAACACAATGGCTTTAACCGAAGAACAAATCAAGAACCTGCCGGTGGCTGACGATAACGTCAAAGCCGTCGCCGGTAAAGACACGCTGCTCTTGGTGGCCCTTACGGAGAACCCGACGAACTGGCTACTCCTGGGCGGCCAGCGTAATACGCCTTTGCAGCGTAAAGCTGAATCTATCGACGCCACGTCGAAAGATTCTGGCAACTACAGTGAAAAACTGCCGGGCATGCTGTCCTGGACCATCTCGTACGAAGGCTTGTACGTGCTGAACAGCGACGCTTATGAGATCGTCAATAACCGCTACGAAGCCCGCAAGCCGATTTACATCCGCCAGGAATACCCGGACGGCTCGTATCGTACCGGCTGGGCATCCATTACGAGCCTTGACGAAGAACACAGCTACAATGGCGTGTCGACGCTCAAGATGACCCTGGAAGGCAAGGGCGCTATCAGCGGCATCAAGTCGGTCGGTACACCGGCCATCGCATCGCCGACAATCACCTTTACCAAAGCCGGTGCCAAAGACGCTACGGTCAACGTCACGCCAGTCGACGCTTTTGTCCGCAGCATTACTTGCGACAACGTCCCGCTGACGCAGGAAGTCGACTACTCGTATGTCGAAGGCGTCCTTACCATCAAGAAAGAATATTTGCAGAAACTGACCACGAGCTGTACGCTTGACGTCAAGCTGACGGCCGACCTCGAAGTCGCTGTGAAAGTGACCATTTCTGCGTAGGAAACAGGGAAGGGTGTCGTGAAACGCGACGCCCTTTTTACTCATAAGGAGCGATGAATTTTGAAAGAGACGATTGATATTACCATTAGCGGGGCCCAGTATAGCTTATATCTGACTATCGGCGACTTGCGCCACATCGAACGTGAAGTCGGCCGGTCCATCTTGTCCATCATGGGCGATGGCGTCGGTCATCTGGTAGCCAGCTGTAACCTTGACGTACTGGTCTCCATGCTCCGCTGGGGCATCCATGACAAGCTGCACGGCAAGCGTAATGACGACCAGGTCTATGACCTTTTGCAGGCCTATTGCGATGACGGGAACAGCATCGACGACATGACGGCCAACTTCATCGGCGCCACCTTGCAGACCGGGCTCTACACCCGCGTGAGGGTACCGGGAAAAAACGTCAAGACGGAGACGAAGAAAAAGGCAGCGTCGTCGTCGGCTCCGCGCAAGAATGGATAAAGAACGCTGAGCCGGTGGCCTACGGGCCGCTGGCACTTAAACCGGTCGAGTTCGAGAACTTGCAGATCCACGAGTTTAATAAGATGGTAGAGGGCTATATGCTCCGAAAGAAAGAGCAGGAACGTAAGCAGTCGTATTTCACAGCCTGCATCATGAGCTGTATGACCAGCGAGGTCGTACAGCCCGACTCCATCTATTATGGCCTGCATCCGGAGGACAAGCCGGACCCGCGCCTGGAGCGCGAAGAATTTTTGAGAGCCGTTGGGCTCCCATCGATGATGCCGAAAGAGGAGGGGTAGACGTTGGCCACCTTAGCGGACCTTATGATCAAAATCGGGGCGGACAGTACGGGTCTGTCCCGGGAATTGAATAAATCGAAAGAGGCGCTGAACCAGACCTTCAGCGTGAGCCCGGTGAAAGAATTTTCGGGCAGCGTAGACGAAGTGGCCGGGAAAATCAGCGGCCTGACCGGTAACCTTACGAAGTTGGCCAGCATTGCCGCCGGCGGCTTCGGCTTGAATGCCGTCGTACAAAGTGCCGTCAATGCCGGTGAAGCTGTCTACCAGCTAGGTCAGCGCTATAGCATGTCCGCCGCCCAGGCGGGCCAGCTGAACGCGGTCATGAAACTGACCGGTGGCGACGTCGATACCGCAGCCGCGGCTATAATGCGCTTCGACAAGACCCTTTCTTCGTCGGGCACAGCTGGTGATAAGGCCCGCAGCATCATGCAGCAGCTCGGCATCTCGATGACCGACTCTTCGGGCCGTTTGAAGCCGTTAAACGAACAACTGGGAGCACTTGCCAAGGGCTATGAAAAGGCAAAGGCTGCCGGCCAGGGACAGGAATTCCTGATGAATACCCTCGGCGTACGTGGCCTGGCTTTAACGAAAACCTTGGACAACTATACGGAAGCCGCGGAACGGGCTTCCAAAATCAAAGGCGTCGGGCTGAACCCTGCCGAGATGCATAAAGCCTACATGGACATGCAGGAAGTAAACATGCAGTTCGGCAAGCTCGGTGTCGTCGCCGGTTCCGCCCTGGCCCCCTTAGTGTCGCAAATCCTGCCGAGTGTGCAGGTCGGGCTCGCTAAAGTAGCCACGCTTATCGCCCAGAACAAAACAGCTATCAGCACGGTCATCGTCGAGGGTACGAAACTGTTGGCCATCTATAAATCACTCCAGATGGCCAGTAAAGCCGTAACCGCCGGCAAGAACATGTACAACACGGCCCGCAACGTATTAGGCGCTGGACAGAAAAACAGCTCGACGGCGCAGGAAGAAAAGCAACTCGACCAGCTGACCAAAAAGCAGGAACGCTATATCCAGAAGTCTATCGCAGATTCTGACAGGATGTATCAGAAGCGTCGCAAAGAAGCCATCAAGACGGCCGAACAGGAAAACATGTCGGCCGAAGAGACGCAGAAGTTCCTGGCTGAGAAATTTACACAGATTGGTGAAGAAGCGGCGACCGCGGCTGAGCAGATCCGGAGCCGGATGACGGCAGCCTATCAGCAAATCAATCTGGCTGCACAGGAAGCCGCCACGGGTGTGCAGGAAGCTAACATCCGCATGACCGAAAGTAATGCCCAGGTAGCTGAGTCAGAAGCAGCTACTGGTACGGCAGCCGAGGAAGCGGCTGTCGTGAAGCAGGAAGCCAACGCCGCGAAAATCACCTCGAACGAAGAGGTCATCGTAGCCAATGGTGAAGTCGCAGACTCCGAGGTCGCAACAGGAACGGCTGCGGAAGAGGGAGCCGTTGCAAAGCAGGAAGCCAACGCAGCTAAAGTCGCATCGACGGAAGAAGTCATCGCGGCCAACGAACGGGAGAAAGTTGCGGAAGTCGCTACCGGCGTCGAAGCGACCAATGCCGGGACTAAGAGCGTTGCCGCTAATACGGCGGCCCAGGGCGGCCTGGCAAAGACGGAAAGCAAGACTAAAGACGTTGCTAAGGGCCACGTCATGGCCGGTAATGCCGCTATGCAGACCGGGGCTAAAACGGTAAAAGCAGCTGGCCAGGGCCTGGGGGCCATCGGCAAGGTCACGTCAGCGCTGTCCATGATGGCCGGCGGTTGGATGGGCGTAGCGGCCGCCGCTCTTTATGCCGCTTACTGCGCTTTCAAGTACTTTAATGCAAAATATGAAGCGGCCAAGAAAAACACATGGACCGGCGACGATGGGTATCAGGTTACCGTCCGTAACGGCCAATTCTTCAAGCAGGTGCCGAACGAGGGTGACTCAGACATTGCGGCCGACCCAACGGGACAAGGTGAAATCGCAAATGGCGGTGTCAATGAAGTACTTATCGAACCAGGCACGCCGGAATATGCTAAGAATTGGGATAAATGGGTCGATAAAGGTGGCGGTGCCGATTACATGAAGGAGCAGGCCGAAAAGGCCATGGCTGATGCAAACGCGGCCGCTGGGAACGTCGACTATGACATGCCGTCCTTTGACTTCAGTGGTGACGATGGGGGTGGCGGTGGTGGAGGCGGCTCCTCTTCCGGCGGAGCTTCGTCGGCCGCCGCGGAAAAAGCGGCTACGCCGATGAAGACGGTATACTCTTTTGAAAATGACGGTGAACTTGCTCCGTATGCGAACGAAATCAAGTACGCCGGCAGTTACTGGGGTGTACCGCCTGAGCTCATTGCGGCTATCATCAAAACAGAAAGCCACGGCGTCGCGGACGCATGGTCTTCGGATGGCGCGCACTACGGCCTTGGCCAAATTTCGCAGGACATCGCAAACCGGTATGCCGGTGGTCAAGGCTATGGTGCCGGATCCGATTACAACCAGAACATCATGGCGGTCGGCGGTTACTTGGCTGCCTTGTATCAGCAGTACGGTGACTTGAATCAGACCATTTCGGCGTATAACGCCGGCCACGCGACAGACTCCAACATTGGATATGTCAACTCTGTCCTAAGTTACATGAACGCTATGACGTCGAAGCAAGTGCCGGATACAGGTAGCACAGCTGCGGCTCAGCCAGTTGAATATGACGTACCAGTTGGCGAGCTAGCCGCATATCACGCAATCAATGACTACTGGGACGGGCAGAAGTGGCGCGGTAAACTCGGAAACGACAACGATGGCTGGTGCGATGATTTCGTCCACCAGATTTATAAGGACGTTTTCGACCAACTAGGTAAAGCAGACCCGTTTGGCGACGGCTTCGTTAATGACGCTTCCTTCAAAGCCCTGGGGGCATACCACGCCGGGGATCTGGAAGCCGTCCGCAGCGCCTTGCAAGTCGGCGACCTCATCGACACACCGGGGCACGTCGGCATCTATATCGGCAACGGGATGGTCCGCAGCCGCCAGTCGAGCGCCGGCGTCCATGACTTATCACTTGATGAATTTAGCAATACTTTCGGTGGTATCCAAGGTTACGGGTCGCTTGCAGAAGCAACTGGTGGGATGACCGTTAAGAGCAGCCTTGTCGGTAAGACAGCCGTCAATCAGGCCGCGGCCGAAGCGGCAAAAAGGCTGGAGAAGGCTAAACAGGACTATGCCGCTATCCTTAACGAGCTTCGCGGCGACGTAGAGACACAGACTGGCACGGACTACGAAAAGGGCATGCTCGGCCTCATGAAGTCCTACGCGCAGAAGTACCAGAAGATCCGAGCCGTCGAAAATGTCGGCGGCGTCGATACGTCAGAAGCAAAGAAGCTCTTAGAAGAATATAAGCTGGAACAAATCAAACAGCTGAACGAAAAGCGGCTCCAAGCCGAGCAACAGCTGCGCGACGATACGGCGAAAGTCAACGCCCAGATGAAGGGTGACTATACGGTGCTGTATGATGCGGAGCTCAAGAAGAACCTGGACGCGCTCCAGAAAGAGAAGGAAGCCCGCTTCAAAAGTGTGGCGACGCATAAGAACGACGTCGAGGCGATGGCCGAGGTCAATGAATGGTACACCGCGCGATATCTGGAACTCACGAAGAAACGGGAAGAAGAACGCCGTCAGGAATTCGACAACTCCGTTAAAGATGCTATCTCGGATCTGGACGTTTCCCGGCTCAGTAAACTCGTATACTCCAAGCAGGGGCTCGATGACATCAAGTGGGATGAAAAGAGTAAGGCTATGCAGCTCTTCTATTCGCAGTGGCGGGCGGCCAGCATTTCGACATATGGTATCGCCGAAGAAGCGGCGTCGTCTATCTCGTCCGGCCTGTCGAGCGTATTTTCTGACCTCGGGAACAACATCTCTAATGTTGGGAAATTAGCGCAAAATATGGGCAAGGTTATCCTCGACACCATCGTCAAGATTGCCGCGCAGTGGGCCGCCGCGAAGATCACGATGGGTCTCCTGGGCGGGTTCCTAGGTATCGCTCAGCCGACAGCCGGTGCTTTCGGAGCTGGCTGGAATTACGCGAGCGGTTATGGTAGTTGGTACTCCGGTGCTGGCTTGCCATCCTTCTCGGTGCCGGCCTTCGCAAACGGCGGCCGCGTCACCGCTCCGACCCTGGCCATGCTGGGCGAGGGGAAGGAAGAAGAAGGCGTTTTCCCGCTTAACGACGACACGTACGCCCGCATGGCCCAGGGCATCGTCAACGCCCGAGGCAACAATAACGGCGGCAGCGCGCCCGTCGTCAACATCATCAATAACAGCAGCAGCCAGGTCAGCGTCAAGGACAGTCACTATGAAAGCTCAATGCGCCGTTGGATTCTGAACGCCGTCGTCGAAGACGTCAACAACAACGTCGACGGTTCGGCGATGAATCTGAAAGCCGCCTTGGGGGTGAGATAAATGAGTACAAAAGCTTTTCCGGCTGATAAGCTGCCAGCGCCGATGACTACGGCGGCATCGAACTCTGGCGATACGGATCTGATTACGCTGGCGGCCAGCACGATTACGACGGAGACCGACGGTGGCTACAAACAGACCCGGCCGCGGAATACGAGAGTGAAAGAGACGATGTCCTATACCTGGACCTGCCTGACCGACGAACAGATGAAGATCTTCCGGGATTTCTTCCGGAGCGTCGGCACGTTCGATATGTTCACATTTACGGATTATTCGCTCAAAGAGACGCACGCTGTGCGGTTCGCGGCGGACCTTAGTTTTCAATATTACCAGCCTGTCGGCTGGACCGTGACCGCGCAATTCGAGGAGGTGTAAGCGATGCTTGTTTGGGAAGCAGCCGCGATTTTAGAGAAGAATAAATTGGCATCCGATGCGCCTTTCCTGGTGCTGCTCAAAATCGAGCACGCCAAATTAACCGAACCGATTTATCTGGCCCGGAACACGGAAGACGTAGAATGGAACGGAAAAACATTCGTTCGTTTCCCGTTCAACTTTTCGCAGATGACGACGGATGGCCAGACCATCCCGACGGTCGACCTTACGGTCAGCAACTGCGGCGGCCTCATCCAGTCGTATCTCCAGCAGTACAACGGTCTGGCCGACGCCAAAGTCACGATGTACCTGGTGCACGAAAACCTGCTGACCCGCACGGAGGCCTTGATGACTATCGAGTTCTCGGTCAACTCCGTCAGCTACGATGAGTCGTGGATCACCTTCAAGCTCGGCTGCTCGCCGGAGCTCGATTTCAAGTTCCCGCTGCACTGTTACATGAGTAACTACTGCCCGTTCCGATTCAAAGATATCCGTTGCGGGTACACCGGGACGGCCAGTGCCTGCAACAACACGCGCGCTGATTGCCGCATCCCGTCGCGGTTCGGCGGCGAACAGGGGATGGTGGGCAACTATGCTTAAATACGATGACCTCATCGGTATCCCTTACGTCGATTACGGCCGGGACCCGCAAAAGGGCCTGGACTGCTGGGGGCTGGCGATGGAGCTGTACCGCCGCCGCGGCATTCAGCTGCCGGATAACCTGTTCGACCCCAGGGATGCCAAACTCATCGGCCAGAAATTCGTCTGGCAGCGCGACCACTCGCCGTGGCACCGCCTGGACCAGCCGGAAGACGGCTGCCTCGTCGTCATCCGCCTGGCCGATGAGGGCTGGGCGAACCATTGCGGCGTTTATATCGGTTATGGCGAGTTCATCCACGCCTACCATACGTCGGTCGTCGTCGACCGGGTACGGCGCTGGCTGCCCCGGATTGTGGGCTTTTATGATTGGGTGGAGGATAAGACATGATTGACATCATTTTAGTAAAAAACATATTCGACGACCATCCAAAGACGGAGGTCCAGACTAAAGACTATATTGCCGGCATGACGCTGGCAGGCTATGTCGACATGCGCGATAAGGACGCCTACGTCGGCAGCATGTGGGTCCGCGACCCGAAGACCTTTTACGTCAAGGACGGCATGCAGCTCCTCATCCTGCCGCACGTAGCGGGTGGGGGCTTTAAGAAAATCTTGGGCACCGTCCTCATGGTCGGTCTCATGATCGCGGCCCCGCATATGTTCGCGGCCTGGTCTTCTTTGGCCTTGCGGGCCCTGGCGTCCGGTGCCGTCATGATCCTCGGCGGGAAAATCATCAACAGCATTTTCCATCTCAACCAAGCGGCATCCCGCGGTATTGACGACCAAAGCTCGCCGACCTATGGCTGGGAACTGCCGAACGTGCAGACCCAGGAAGGCGGCGTCATCGGCGAGACGTTCGGCGAATGTATCCCGGCGCCGCAGCTCCTCATGTATCACGTCGAGACGACGAACAGCGATGACCAGGACAAGAACAACCAGTACTTGAACGTCTTGTACTGCGGTGGCTATGGGCCGGTCGAAAGCATCGACGACATCCGTATCGGGCATACGCCCATCGAGAACTTCAGCGATGTGCAGATTGCCACGCGTAAGGGGATGAACAACCAGTCCCCGATACCGTTCTTCGGCAGCACCGTCGCCGACCAGGCTGTCGACATGATCCTGGCCGAAAATAAACCGGTCGTGCGCTCGACGGATATGGAGAACTGCAACCGTATCGACGTGACCGTGTCCTGGCCGTCCGGGCTGTATCACATGAACGACGACGGGAACTATGAAGGCTGCACCGCAAGATTCCGCATCGAGTACCGGAAGACAGGAACGTCGAACTGGCATGGCGGCTATCAGTACGAAGCGCACTCTTCGTCCGACCTCATCGGTAATGTAACCGTCGGCGCAAAAGCGGACCGTGAAGAAGTGTGGACCATCGGACGGCAGACTACTACGACACGCGTGAAAACACGACGCAACCATTATCGGACATTGATATCGACGAAATGGTTCATCCGGAGCAACGCGCGCTCGGAAGTCTTTGACCTGCCGGCACTGAACAAGGGGGCCCGCTACGATAACGGTTACATTGCTTTTACCCGCGAACGCTTGTTCAGCTTCCGCCATGGTTTCAGCCTGGATGGTGTACAGATTTATGTCCAGAAATGCGATTACTACATCACGAAAGCCACCAATAGCGGCGTCCGGCGCTCGTACGCCATCAAAGGCTTAGAGCCGGCCCGGTATGATGTACGGGTCACGGCCCTCAGACTGCCTCACACGTCCCGGGACTGCTCTTTCATGCAGTGGAACACGCTGTCGTCCTTTGCCGACGACAGCGCCTACAGCCGTCCGAACAAGGTTCTTGTGGCCCTGCGCATCAAGGCCACGAACCAGCTCAACGGCGGTGTACCTAACATCAACTGGCGCCAGCGCCGCACTATCGGCTACGTCTGGAACCCGGAAACACAGGCTTACGAACAGGTGGACCTGCGCAACCCGGTGTGGGCCGCATACGATATCCTGCATCACTGCCGGAAGCTCTTTAATGTCAACACGCAGGCCTATGAGTACCATGTCGACGGCTGCCCGAAGGAACGCTTCACCCAGTACTGGGACCAGTGGCAGGCCGCGGCGGACTACGCCGACGAGGACGTGAAGAACGCTGACGGCTCGACGGAGCCCCGCTTCCGCTTCGATGCCTACTATGACACATCCCTGCGCCGGTACGAAGCCGCGAACAAGGCCCTGGCCGTTGCTCATGCAACGTTGGTGCGCCACGGTCTACAGCTCGGCGTCGTCGTCGACAAGCCCGGCGTCATCCACCAGGTCTTCGGCGAAGGCCGGACGCTCATCTCGTCGGTCAAAGGCGAGTTCTCCGCGACCGAGGACCGGGCCCACAGCTTGCAGGTCACGTACAACGACACGCAGAACGACTTCAAGAACACGGAATTCTTCATCCGCTCCGACGCTTATGCCTCGGCCGAAGCGAACGGCCAGGACAATACGGCCCAGCTGTCCTTGTTCGGCGTTTCCAGCCGGACGCAGGCGTACCGTGAAGCCGTCTACGCTCTGGCTACCAACGAACGGCAGCTACAGACCATCCAGTTCTCGGCTGACGTCAACGCTTTTGTCTGCGAGTACGGCGACCTCATCGGCGTCAACTCACAGGTACCGCGTATCGGCGTGGCCAGTGGCCGTATCGTGTCGGTGTCCGGCACGACGGTCAAGCTCGACAAGACTGTCACCTTTACCAAGGGAGAAGCGTACACCGTCATGTTCCAGCTGTCGACTAATGACGCGCTGATCAGCCGCGAAGTGACCGCTTTCACGGCGGACACAACGACCGATACGATTACCGTCACGGCAGCCTTTGACGACGGCGCCGTCCCGGCCGCCCTCGACAATTATGTATTGGGCCTCAAGGATAAGGCCGCAAAGCCTTTCCGCATCATAAAAATCGAGCGCGACGGCGACCAGAAGGTCAGTATCACGGCTGTCGAGTACGACGACGCCGTCTTTGAGCTCGACTACTCGAAATACCCGAAGCTAGACTATGCGACACCGCCCCAGCTCATGGCACCGACGAATCTGGCCCTTGTTGAACAAGTTTACAAGAACTACGCTGGCATCAAGATAAGCCGGATTTACGCATCATGGGATATGCCGAAGAACGCGAAGTATGATACTTTCCACGTCTACTATTCCTGGGATGACGGCGAGAACTGGTCTCGCGTCAACACCGTGTACGGCACCTGCGCGACTATCGAGAACGTCACGCCATCGCATAATTATCATGTGAAAATATGTTCTGTTCTTGATGGCTTCGAGTCTAAAGACACAGCTGCGTCAGTTAAAGTTACCGGGCACGTAGAACCCGCTGTGACACCGACGAACCTGACAGCTATGGAGAAATATGTATTTTTAGCTGACGGTACACCTCACTACTCTATTACGATTACGTGGGAACCCGATAAACTTACGGGACGAGTTTACTACAAACGTACGGGTACCCAAGTGCAGAACGCGGTCATCAAAGAAGGCGTAGCCGCTGAAAAAACTGGGTATTCATCGGATTGGATTTTTACGGGCACCGGGACGAATCAGATTACCATATCTCCGGCAGTGGCTGGCGAATACTATAAAATCGCTGTATGCACAGCGGATGAACTAGGTGACTACACTGATGCGGATTCCTCACCCTACACGGAAATATACGTTGAGCCGAAAACCTTAATCCCTAATACACCCGACAATGTCAGCTTGATTTTCGATGATGCCGCACATATAAGCTGGGACGCTGTCACTAACTGCGATATACAATATTATGAAATCCGGACCGATGTGGAGGTAGATAAAGAAAATGATGCACTGTTAGTGCGCACGAATCGAGTCAGTACGACAATACCACTTAAAACACGTACGGGTATTATCTATGTATTTGCTTGTAGCAAAGACCATAAATTCAGCAAGCCGGCTGTACTGCAATACAACAAAGAGGCTCCGTCAGCGCCCATACTTGATGCACAAGCCTGGGTTGGCTGTTTACGTGTACAATCAAGCAAAATACCAGTAGGCTGTGGCGGTATTATTTTTTATATCAATGATCAGAAAATTAAAACTAAAAATGAGGTAATCAACTATGCTGTAACGACAGCTGGAATGTACGCTGTATCTGCTGCGTTTTATGATCTTTTTGGTGAGGGTGGAAAAAGCAGCACTCTTCATGCTTATGTTAAAGACAAAGTCGATCAGCAGTTTTTAGCTGATAATGCTGTTGCTTTGAAGAATGTAGATGCCGCTATAAAAACAGCGATCGATAATGCTAACGCGTCAGTGCCAAAAATAACGACATTAGATAATACAATCGCAGGCGTTATTGATAATCTTAACATGGACCCTGCGCATAGTACGTATAAAGCTATCAGTGTGCTAAATAAATCGCAGACTGAGCTGTCATCTACTATGGCAAATATTAAAGCATCTCAGGATGAGACTAATAAGAGCGTCGATACGCAGATTAGCCAGATCAAGCAGACCGCGGCCAGCCTCACATCGACGGTACAGAGCAACAAGACTGCTCAGGATGAGACTAATAAGAGCGTCGATACGCAGATTAGCCAGATCAAGCAGACCGCGGCCAGCCTCACATCGACGGTACAGAGCAACAAGACCGCCCAGGACAAGTTGAGCACTCAGGTCACGCAGAATGCGAACCAAATCAGCTTTGTCGCGTCTCAGCTGACTACCGTGCAGGGGAAGACCGAAAGCAATTACTCGGCCATCGTCCAAAACACGAACGACATCAACCTGCGTGTCAAGAAGGGTGAAATCATCGGCCAGATCAATGCCACGGCCGAAACGGCAACCATCGACTTCAAGCACTTAAATGTTACGGGAGCTACGCTCTTCCAAAAGGACTTAACTATCAGCGACACGGCCGATGGCGGTTTAGTTGGTGGCAATGTGCGTATCGATAAAAATGGAATGACCGTGTCGAATAGCAACGGTTCTTCCGTAGTTTTCGATAAAAACGGGATGAGTTTTGTAGATACCAACGGTATGGCGTTTAATACCGTAGGGCGGTTCTGCACAGGCTACGCTAAAGGTGGTCAGACTGTCACTTTCGCAGAACCGTGGGACGTAGTACCCTATGTGTCGTTAGCAGAAACATATCACGACTACCGTCTGGATAAATATTTAACAAGTTCCGCAAAGCATCGGTGCTATCCGACAAATATAACGGAAAAAGGCTTTGATATTGTATGTGATTATTACGTAGATGGATCGCGCGTCGCTTTAGACAGCGCTTTAGACAATAGCAACTTCACCGGTAGCGAGTATGTGTATTGTGGACAAAGGGATGTTTACAGCGAAAGATATGCTGTGTTTTCCATTAATCGTGATTTCACTATAGAAACTAGCATACCGATGACCGGTATAGAAATTGAAGCTGCTACACGTCATGAGTTTACACCCTTAACGGATGATGCTTTTCTTTTCGCAGAAAAAAAAGGAAGCTGGGGAATACCGTACACCTCAATTTCTGGCAACTACAATGCTAGCGCAAGCGGTAACGGCGCATCGTGTAACCGCATACTTTACTTAGTAAATCCAGCGTTTGCTATCGAGATAACGGTATACGACACGACGGGTAACGTGCTGGCAAAATCGGAGTCAGATTACCCGGGTTCCGTTAGTTGGGATCCATACCAGAACTACGATATAACTAACATTTCAAGATATTTCGGCTCTACATATAGCGCAAGAATTGATGAAAAAGAGCACAAAGTGGTCAATATCTGGAGCAACTCATCCGGGAAAGCTACTGCTACTTTCACGCAGCAAACAAGACAGGTTAAAATTAATATCAGAGAGCAGATTTTCATCAACAGAATCAGGATAGGCGGTGTGATAAAAGAAGGCATTGTGCAATATGAAACGATGACAGGTGTATGGTACGATGTAACAAATAAGAAAGAAATCACAAAAATAATCGACACCACGGGTGCTGATACGGATTTCATACGCGCGCTAACCGGCACCTATTATATACGAGCTAATGCAATTACTTACGGTACAACCATATTAGAGCAAGGGACTTGTGCTTTTGTTGCGACGGATCCGAACACCGTTAGTTATACAATCAAATAAAATATAGGAGGCATACGCATGAAAAGACAATGTTATCAAGTCCCGGAAATCCGGGATGAGAATAATAACATCATACAAGAGGGTACATACGGAAGAACATCACCGCTGGTTACGATAGACAACACTGGTGTGCTTGACTACATCAATAACAATTTGGAAGCGCTGCATGATGCGCTGCTCGGCGATCGCGTGTACGTAGATAACGCAAAGGATTTGCCGAACCCAGGTGACGCGTCTGTGACGTATATCACTAGAGACTCCGGCGAAGTCTATTACTACGATCCTACAGCTGCTACGTATACCGCAATTAACCAGGGCAAAGAATATGCAAAACAGGCTGAAAAATCCAGTGCCGCTGCCGAGGCTTCGGAAATCAATGCCGCAAATTCAGAGTCTAATGCATTGCAATATAAAGACTCCGCCCTTGAAAGCAAAACCGCTTCTGCAACTTCCGAAAGAAATGCGGCTAAATCAGAAGTAAATGCTAAACAGGCTTTAGTAGAATCACAAAAAATACAGAAAGAAGTAGAATCAGCGTTGACTAAAGTAACTGGCTTTGCTAAATATGCTGGTTCGGTTGATAACTATAGTGACCTTCCTTCATCTGGAATGAACACCGGGGACGTTTGGAACATCGTAAATGCTGACACCGCCTACCAGATTAAAGCTGGGGATAATGTTATTTGGAATGGCAAGGCTTGGGATAACTTATCTGGTTTCGTTGATTTGTCTAATTACCCGACAAATAAGGACGTAGCAAAAGCAATCGTTGATACTACATATTCAGGCGGTACGATTACTTTTATTCACAAAGATGGAACAAAGTCCACAGCTACGATTGGAGATACTTCGCACGCTATACAGGCAGACCAAGATGGTAAAGGTAACGTTATTGCAGATACTTACTACAGGGCAACAGATGCCGCCACTATCCATCAATCCTTCCAGAATCAGATAAACGAGAAACAGGACACTCTTACTTTTGACAGCACTCCCACGACCGGCAGTACCAATCCGGTAACATCAAATGGTATTTATAATTCCTTACAAAATTTAGCAACTAAGGAATATGTAGATAACAGTGGCACTACTATTGTAGGTAACATCCAGCCTCGTCCCGTTCCGGCAAATGCCAAATATGGGAATGCTTTAATTATTTTTAAAGACGATTTGGATGTTGGTGTTAATTCTATATCTAGTGTTATTGGCCCTTACGTAAAGAATGAAATAGCCGCTTCTAACTCCAATATTGACTTATCTGAGTATGCTAAAAAAACAGATGTCCCTGCTATTACAGTGTCAGGTAATACAATTTCGTTCGGAAGTGTCACAATTGGAGTTGATTAAATGGCAAAATATATTAGTGTGACGAGAGCTAATGGAGATTTACAGCATATTCGGCTTGTAGATACAAAAGAATACGGGTATAGCTATTTCCCAGTTTTATGCTCTGATGGCGTGACCCGATATGCAATGCTTGGAGAAAGTTCTGATGCTAATGCATCAGACTTGTGGATAAAGCAAAACGGCGTAAAAAAATATGTAATAAGGCAACCAAATATTGTACCACCTGTATATTTAACGATGGGTAGCTATAGAGATAGATATGGCTTTTCCAACACCGGAACTTTTAAATTTGGGGCAATCAGCGGCACGTTTACATACAACAGTAAAATAGTTACCGTCGTAATGCTCCAATTTTATGACCCGTATGTAACCTTTGTTATGCAAGTAGATGGAGAAACAAGCGGAACTTATAACGCCAATGTCACTCTAATAGACCCTGACGCGAATAAAAAAGGAAGCATATATTTTAGTAACATGTACTATCAGAGCTACAGTAAAGCATTTGTTGGAGACCAGACACTCTCCGGTGGCGATTTACGTGATTTTTTCTTGGATAGTAACATCGGGAAGAAGTATATAATAAAAGTCGATATTACAAAACAATAATTAAACAAAAAAAATATAGGAGCGTGATCTATTTGTATCTTCCGCATCTAAAAGAGGAGGTTGATAAGATTGTTGAAAATAAAAAGACCCTTATTGTATTTTGCATTGTCCTTATTTTTGTGTTTGCCTTTGGCTGGCTTTTGTGCCGATACTACGACATCTGCGCCCGTGAAGACGGTGCAGATGTCGTTAGAACAGTACAATCAGTTAAAGACGACAATCAAAGAGCAAGAGAAAACATTGGCACAGCTACAGAACAGATTAGACAGGCTGGGCAGCAACTCGACAGCCTTGCAGAATCAATTGACGCAAGCTCGAGAACAGTTGACAACAACAAAGCAGTCATTGACGACAGCCGACAGCTCATTGAGTCAAGCCAACAAAATCTTGAACAGGCAGAGTCAATCCTTGGCGACATTGACAGAGCAAATCAACTCAATGACTAAAAAGGACGCCAGGCTGACAAGACAACGTGACACATGGGCCGTGGCGGCTGGCGTGCTGCTGATTGGTTGTATCGCAAAATAAGGAGACTCCGTTTTTATCTGAGTGTAACATGAAAGGACGGCGAAAAAAATTGCTGGATCAAATTATCGTAGCTGTTATCAGCTACGTCATTCCGGCCGCCAGCATCACGATGCTCGGCTGGATCATTAAAGCTTTCCGTAAAGATAGGACTCGTCAGCAAGTGCTGGAAGAAGGTCTCAAATGTCTTCTCCGCGACCGCATCATTGCAGCACACCGTTATCACGTCATCGATGGCCATGAAGTGTCGCACGAAGAGTATAACGCCATGACTGATATGATCGCGAGTTATACGGCGCTAAAAGGCGCCAATGGCTACATCGAGCGCATCGCGAAAGAGTATACCGAGGCGCCGGTTGCCGATGCGCTACACTGATGGGGAGGAGTCATGAAAGAAAAAATCATCCAGCTTGGCCGCTGGGGCCAGCATAACTGGTTGCCGCTCATCATCATCCTCAGCTGCACTATGATGCTCTTCCTCGTGGCAGTCTTGGTGAGCTGGCTGGTTGGGTACTGGGCCAACGCGCTATGCGGCATGCACTTTGAGCTCTCCAGCTGCTGGAGCGGCATCAGCGTCGTCGTAACGGGGATGGCCGGGGTCGTCGCCCTGGCCGGCGCTTGTTGGACGAAATACCATACAGACTCTAAATTCAATACGCCGGCGGGGCTTCCGCCGGTCGTGAATCGCTTTGTAGACAAGGGAGGTAATGTGAAATGATGGAAGGTATCGATGTAAGCTATTGCCAGGCAGGCTTTGACTTCCAGGCCGCGGCGGACGCTGGGAAAGAATTTTGCATCGTCCGTATCGGACGTACGCGCAAAGATGGCCAGCAGGAACTAGATGATTACTTTGTCGATAATATCAACGGTGCGAAAGCAGCCGGGATGAAGCTCGGCGTCTATTTCTATTCACTAGCGACGACGGAAGCCGAAGCCGCGCAAGAGGCTGAATGGCTCTTAGACACGATGCATGAGTACCTTGACGGCGTACCGCTCGAAGCCGGCATCTGGCTCGATGTCGAGGCCAGCTGTCAACTGGAGCTGAGCCCTGCGCAATTGACTGCGACCGTCATGAGCTGGGTCAACACGATGAACGCGGCGGGCGTGTATGCCGGCATCTACTCATATTACTCGATGTTCAACGACAATTTCGAGCTCAGCAGCATCCCGAACTATGTCCCGCTGTGGGTCGCGAACACGGCTTCGGTCAATTACCTCAAAGTCGAGAACCCGGAACTCAACATCCCGGTCTGGCAGTACTCCGATGCGGGTAACATCGCCGGGGTCAACGTCGATTTAGATGTTTGGTATTAAGTTTGCGGTACGATGATCCGAAAAGAGGTCGTCATCCAATTTTTCCGGGATAGTTGGAAATTTTGGCTTTCTGTGTGCCTGGCTGTCGTGCTTTTCGCTATAGCCTTGACAGTTTATATGTACAAAGAAGAAAAGCGCGTCACAGAGTCGCTGACTGTGAAATATGAGGATTCGACCAATTCCGAGAAAATGAAGAAGGCTTTGGGCATCGATTCTGGCACGTCTCGGGAAATCACGAGAGAAATCGAGCGGATCCACGACGGTGATGTGTAGCAGGGCATTGCAAATTTTCATTGATTATGCTATAATACATTTAATCACCTGCCGAATAGGCAGCTTAGAAAGTAGTTATTTTCTGATGACATTTACCTGCCGCGTAGGCAGCTTAGAAAATATTCAAATCATGAGATAGCTGCTTTCTATAGACCGACAGCAATAAGCTGCCGGTCTTTTTTTTGTTTGTAAAAAATAATGCTAGCATTACCCATAAAAAGTCTTGACTATACAATGCTAGCAGTGTATAATATAGACAGAAAGAGAGATAAGAATAAGGAGGCAATCAAAATGAAAAAAGCTGATGTCGAAAAGAAAATGACAGCAATCAAGGAAGCAGTAGAAAAGAGATACCCCGGTGTAATGGCTGATGTCAAATTGAATGAATGGCAGAAAAGCGGCTATCACCGCCTTTACATCGACCTCGATTGCAAGGCCGATGTAAATGGGACGGCGCGCGAATTTGTTGCAAGATTTGGCTTCATTAATTTAGAAACAAATAGATACAGCGCAAAAAATGCTTACAACATGAAAGCTGTAAGCGCAGAAGAAATCACAGAAGCCAAGATGCTCAGTGAGTACGCTTCTGCGTACAAGGAAGCTGAAAAAGACGATAGACGCTACACAGCAAATTCTGGTTATCGTGAAGTATTTCAGCTTAGCGAAGAAGAACTCGAAAACGGCATCTCAGCGAAAGAGATGCTTGATAAGAGCTTCGAGAACGGAGTGAGCGTCGAAAATATTGATACATGCTGGCTTGTCATTGATTCAGAAGTCGTGACGGAAGACAGCACATTTATCGGCAGTACGGGAGAAAAAGAAATTATTGAAGTGAATGGAGATAAATATATCGTACTCAGGAAATACGGGAAAAGCCTTATTACGGGCGTGGCCGTCAAGGTTGGCGATCATTTCGACCCATTTGGCGCAGTAGATAAGTATCGCATCGTCTGGGAAAACGGAAAGATTACGTTGCTGGAACCTTGGGGCGAAAAAATATGGCGCGCACCGAATCAGAAGAAAATAGACCAGCCGGAAGCACCAGCAAAAGTTATAGAAGATGAAAAAATCGGAAGTTATGATGGGCGCATTGTAACTATAAGCCCGTCGGATGGTAAGTACTCCGTCGAAGATAACGGAAAATACACCGGCGACTATGGCCGTGATTTCGATGACGGCGTATACGAAGCAGCTATGTACCTTTACGACTGGCTCGTAGCAGGGAAAGCAGTTAAGGTGGCAAACGACGAAGCCCTTAATTACATCATCGATGCAGCAGATGGCATGGACATAAAAATCGTCACAAACGATGATGGCTCAATCAAAAAGGAGGATTGAAAATGAAAACGTCAGAATCAAAAATCCGTGCAAATACACGGTACAACAAAAAGGCGTACGACCAATTGGCCATACGCTTGCCTAAGGGCGAACGTGAACGCTTCGCAGCATACGCAGAAGGAAAAGGGCTGTCGCTGGCGGAATACGTGCGCCGTGCATGTTATGAATTTTCGGGGAAGGGCTTCGTTTCCGTTGCGTATGCGGGATGGAGTGTAAGCGTCTCTGGCGGCTGGATCGTCGCCGAGAGGATAGATAATAGTGAAGAGGAGTGGCTGGCTGCACCAGCAACAGCGAGCCGGCTGGCAAAGTTAGCAGAGATTGCAAAAGAGTGGTCAGAGACTTCTTCCACAAGAACTGAACTGGCACTCGAAGCACTCAAGGAGTGGAACCCTATTAGGCATACAGCCCGTCCGGGCTTCACATCGTATCGTGACGAGGATGGAACAGCATACTTCGAAGATGAAATATGCCGGTTCAAGACGAAGGAGCTCGTCACCACCTACCTCGTCGGAGCTGATGAGGGCGAGTATTATTACTTCCGTGACGGACTCGGCGCAGACCCCGTTGACCTGCTTGATTTCGTAGTTTGCGAGCCGGAGCCACAAAAGTAACATTTTTAGTTACATCTAAAACGAAAAAGAAAACCAGCTGAATGTAGATATTCAGCTGGTTTTCTTTGTATTCGTATAGCATACTAGCTCGTACCTATATATTTACAATATATACCAGTCCTGTCTTGTGTGATACTTAGCCTTTTATAATTCCGCTACAGGCTACAATCGTTTTTAATCTATCCGCCGTATCTTCCGCCACCGTAGTGAACCTGCTGAATAAATGCATATAGGTGGATAGATAAAGATTCAAGGTTATATTCGTGATAACAGGCTTATTATAGCTAATTAATGAACACGCATAGCGTGGGGTAGCGTTGCATATTTTATTACTTCCGATAACGTTAAATTATCGTAAGTAATAAAATATGCGTTTATATAGTCCTATATACTTGTATTATCGTTAGCGTATTTACGCCATTTATTGAGTAATTACTTGATTTTATTTACATATGCTTTTATATGTTTTTATGCGTCTTTTCCGCAAACAGGGCGGAAAAAAGGACGGAAGTTTTGAGGACGTATATGGTTATGGTAATGATAAAATAAAGGCACTCACATTATAACGTGAGTGCCTTTGATTTATTTTGCGACCAATCCTACGGCAAGGATTCCGGCAGCTATGGCCCAGGTGTCACGCTGCCGTTTTAGCCTGGACTGCTTTTTCGTCATCTCATTTATTTGACTGGTCAACGTCTGCAAGGATTCGCTCTGCTTCTGCAAGTCGTTGTTGGCTTGCGTCAATGAGCCGTTGGCTGTCTGCAACGAGTTCTTGGTTTTCAGCAGCTGTTCGTTGGCCGCTGCTAATTGTGTCTGTAACGTCGTCGAGTTGCTGCTCAGCTTGTCTAATTTGCTCTGTAGCTCTGCTAATGTTGTCTCTTGCTCTTTTATTATCGTCTGTAGTTGACTGTACTGTTCGTTCGACATTACGATTTTCCCGGACGGACTGTTTGTCGTAGTGTCGGCACACCAGCCAGCTGCCGGCAGCAGCAATAATAAGCAGCAGGATACAAGCAACAATAAGTGTTTTATTTTGTTCGGCAATGGCTTTGACCTCCTCTTTTCGCGGCAGATACAATAAGATCACCTCCTATTTATACCATTCGTTCATGTCTAAGTCATCGTTCCAGCCGTCGATCCGGCCCGTATTCGTGTACTGCCAGCCGGCCAGCGGCAGGCTGCAAACTTCGCCGTAATCGCAGGTAGAATTGTACTGGTTGTACCAAATCGGGACGTAGTCAGCAAGCTCATTGGTGGCGATATAATCCCGCAATGCGTAATAGCCGGCATAAATCCCAGCAGCCTGTCCGGCAGCATTTAATTCAGAGATGAAGGCGGAACAACGACCCGTTGGATCATCTACGCCCGTCAGCCAATCAACCCGAGACGGCAGGCTTTTCGGGTCGTCTTCGATGTCATACCAAATACCGAGAGGCGGCGTTTCTCCGCCGAGCAGGTTAAGCATTTCTTGCGCTTCGCAACGGGCATCGTCCGGAGTCCATGCGTGGGTATAGCAGTAGACGCCCCAGGGCAGGCCATGCTGCCGACATTCTGCGATGAAATCGTACACGCAGTTTGTCGGTTTCGTCCCGTTGAGTGCTTTGATGATGACGCCTTTGACGCCTGCTGCGACGAGGTCGTCAAAGTTAATTCTTTCTTGCCAATCGGAAATATCAACTACTTTCATATGTACGCCTCCTATTCTACGATGTACCAATCATCACTAAGCATATCCGCCTGGCTAGCAAGCCAACCAAGCTGCACGCCCTGATTGCCCACAAAAGCAATGGCCTTATTGCCCATGGTATTGTGATCTACATTGATTCCGTCCCCCTTGGCGTTAATGTAGCTGACGCTAGTAGCCAATTCGATGTATTGCCCCTTTCCGTTCCAGTTAGACCGTGCGCAGCGTTCACCATTCTTTACTGCTTGGATAGCTTCGCCGAAAGTCATGCCAGTCGTTTTTACTTCTTCGTATGTCCTTTTGAAAATATCCGGTTTGCAAGGGTACTGTTCCCCCTTAACGCCGGTAATGACGTAATCACCAGCGGAGGCTTTCATGTCCCCTTCGAGTGTGTGGATTATTTTTTCTTCGTTGGTTCGGTATGCTTCAATAATGACAGGCTTTTTGCGATATTTCATGTACATGTCCTCCTAGTCTTTTACGCAGTAATTTTCCCATTTCTTGTATACGTCGACATAAGTTTCGCCTTTATCGCCATTGTGCGTGACTTCGTAGTACATGCCATCTGACACCGTCGTACTTACTAAGCACTTCCAGTTCTGTAAAGTCTTGGCAAACCAGACGACGAAAACGTCATCCATCGTGATTCTTTTTCCATCAGTAACATCTACATGGTCATTAAAATAATTCATGATAATTCTTCTAGCTTTTTCCTGCATCCTTCTTGACCTCCTGTCTTAATGGCATAGCTCCTACTGGCGAGTTATACCGCGAATCCATACCGTACTTTGTCCAGGCCGCTTTTGCCAAGCCCACGATACCGGCCAAACCGCCGGCCACGGCAGAGACGCCGGACCAGCAACTCATGAGTTCAAATTTTGTGCCGTGTAAGGCATTTGACCAGTACCCGTAAAGCCAGCTACATAAAATCAGGCAAAGAAAAATCATCATGATGACGGACAACATGATGACTAAGGCCAGCCAATTTTTCTCTGCCCAATGTCCAAATTGGACAATCTTTTTCATAGCATCCCTCCTAATGCCGAAAATAATCAACAATGAAAGATATAATGCCGCCAATAATGCCAGCGATGACATACATCGAATTGATGCGATGATGTGCCGAGCGGCCGCGCTGATCTGCGATAATCGCCAGCTCTTTTGTAGCTTGGAATTGTTCTTCCAACTTTTTCACCGTATCGAGCGCTTGCTTTGATTGCGCTTCTAGTCGACTCATCCGCTCCAGGACTTCTGTTTGAAAATCATGTTCACTCATAACGCTCCCTCTATTTGTCTCTTTAATGTGTCTGCGCTTTTTAATGCGTTTTTTATCGACTGGCTTAGTTCGACGCTCATTGCCAATTCAGTAATTGCTTTGTTTTGTATGGCTATAATTTCTTCTTGCGCTTCTATAATTTCAGCTGTTGTCATTTGCTTTCTCCAACTCCGCCTTTAAGTCATTGATTTTTTTGCGGGTCGCTTCGCGATCAGCAATTAGTTTGGCTGCATCGTAAGGGTCTTTACTTCCATTCAGTCTGGCTTCGTAAATTTTAATAATACGATAATCACCTATTTCTGAGGTGTTGCTTGACAGGCTCGATTGGAGCTTTTGAATTTCAGTTTGTAATAATTCTCTTTCGTCATTTGTCATTTTTCATCAACTCCTTATATAACTTGTCCATATCCCTGAGCGTCCGATGTGCATGATACCACTTCTTATCACCGCGCCACGACTTATACTGCACCCACGCTTGCTTCTCGGTTAACTCTCCCGTCTCAACAAGCTGTTTGATTTTCTTTATCCGCCGTCTTTCACGCTTCACAGCGTCGCGTGGAATCTTGCGGATGATTTTGCCAGTATCGGTCAATATATAGCGCGTCTTTAGCCAGGTAAATCCATGGGATATTTTTACTATCTGCGTTTTCTTCTTGTTGATAGTAATGCCCAACTGGCCGGCAATTGTTTCAATTTCTTTCAGCAGGCGTTTTAGGTACTCTTTATCCGGGTGGATGATAATCCTATCGTCCATGTATGCGTCATAGCAGCGGATACCCTTTACTGTCTTGCAGTAGTTATCAATTAGCGTCGGATAGAATACGCCAATGATCTGCGAAATCTGTGAGCCAATGCTGATAGATTTCCGCATGTATCGTCTGCCAGTCAGAAGTTCTTTGCTGATATGTTGGTATTCAAGCGAATTGAACACTTCCTTCTCAATGTCTTTGTTGTTGGTGTAAGAAACATCGACTTCGTACGTTTTAAATATCTTTTGTAGGATGCTTATGATGATACTATCAGGAATCTTTTCTGCTACCAGCCTGAGCGCGGTATCATGCCGGATATTGTCGAAGTACTTACGGAAATCAATCAATAAAATATATCCGTCCGTTCCGTATCTTCGGTAGTGCCATCGCAGATGCTCTTCGAACCGCCTGCGTGTGAACGAAATCCCTTTTCCTTTTAAGCTGGCGCCATTATCATAAATCAAATACCTCCTGAGTGCCGGAATAAGGACTTCGTCTGTCAGCACATGCTGTAAAACAGCATCTCGTGGCGTCATCGCATGTATGATTCGCTCGTGGCCATTCTCATGGATGCGGAATTTCCCGCCTTGGTCCGGCTGGTATGTCCCAGTCAGTACATCTTTCTGTAAATTGGATACCTCGGTCAGCCGATTGAGTAGGAAGCGCTGTGCGTTTTGTTTCCAGCCAGATGAGCGTTCCAAGCGGCATGTGCCACGGATGAATGCATCTGCATCAATGTTTCTTGTCATGTGTTCCTTTCGGTGCCGCGCTTATAGTCTGTACCCGTAGGTGCAAGGCGTCACGGCACTTATTTACCCTGTGGGAAGGATACAAACTCATTCCCTGCTACGCACTCCGGCTTATAGCCTTTTGAGCGCTCTGAGAAGCGGGCGAACGCCGTTGACATTCGACGCGTTGTTGTAATCCGCCTCGCCATTGCTGTTCGCATTCGCGAAATTAGTGGCGCTCGCTATCAGTCCATACCCTATGCTTTATTTCAAATTCTTGTTGCGTTTATTGTCAGCTTTTCTCCAGCCTTTCAAAAGCGCGATCTCTCGATTTATCTCGTCGATGTACGGGATAAGCTTTTCCGCCTTGACCGGCAGCACATCAACGATTAACTCAAATGTCTGCTTCAGGCTCTCGCAAGCTGCTATTGCGCGGTCTTGCGATACGCGCCGGTAATCGGCTTCTGATTTCGTCGTCGCCCATATCGTGTATGCGCTGGTGATGGCTTCCATCATCATGTCGAGCTGTCGGATAAGCTTGTCGCGGAATGTCTGTATCATCCATGCCGGATAGTCATCAACAACCCGCGTAATCCCATATTTCTGTGTAATAGCCTCAAAAAGCTCTTTATCCTCTGCGGCCCAGCCGCGCGTGTAGAACGTCGGCTGTCTGGCGCGCGGCTTGAGACCGAAATCACGCACCATCAAGAACAAAATCTTCTTGTGCAGTCTGCGTGCATTCATGTAAAATTCAAGCTTCGAAGTCTTTCTATCTCTTGCCAATACGGCCATAATCATCCTCCTTCTTCCTGGCCCCATAAAGGGGCCGGGATAGGGTCAATGGAGCAGGAAATACGGGCGAACGCCGTTGACACTCGACGCGTAGTCGCAATCCGCCTCGCCATAGCTGTGCGCAGCCGCGAAAAAAGCGGCGCTCGCTACATCACGCAGCCAACACCATGAATTTCTTGTGAAGTTCTGCCCGTATCTAAATGCTGCGATTTGTTTGTTACAATCATAGGTGTCTCGGCCTGATGAGGCAAAAGGCGCGTGGCCATACATCATGGCTTCGTTAAAAAGATTGACTGTAACATTCGTCCATTCCCCATCTGTATAAATCGTCGCACCATTGCCCATGCCGCCAGCTCCAGAATAAGCATTACTATCGATTGCTTTTGTCAGTCGTTCGCGATGTGTAAAAACGTGGTCTGAGCCGAACGCATTAACGATACCCGTTGTATATTTCGGAAGTGTCGTTGTCCACATCTCGCAATTCTGGTAGCCGCCCACGGTCGTATTCGTCGAGTTCATCCGTGCGGTCCCGATATTATCTTCAGGGAAAAGTACAACATGGTGTGCAGTTGTCTCGGTGTCGCCGTGGTGCAGATGGTAGTCAAGGTCGCCGACAATCCATTTGACGTCGCTATACGTCGTACCATCAACCGTCACGGACTTGATGATGTAGTCGCCCGGGAAAATGTCATCGAATGTTCCGGCTGCGATAGCTGTACTCATGTTGCCGCTGGTAAAGTATGATGTCAGGTCTTTGCCACGGTAAAAAGCGTTGTGAGAGGCGGCTGTATGGGGGATTACGCTACTTAAAATAAGCTCCGAAAGGTTTTTGATATCTGCGGTCGTTACTGTCAGCTTGTCGGCCGTCCCTGTTTCAATATCTGCGGTCGTTACTGTCAGCTTGTCGGCCGTCCCTGTTTCAATATCTGCGGTCGTTACTGTCAGCTTGTCGGCCGTCCCTGTTTCAATATCTGCGGTCGTTACTGTCAGCTTATTAGTATTGGTTTCGCCCCACTTTTTCTCCGCCGTTCCCAGGCTGCCTTCTCCGTCATTTCTTGGTACAATATTTCTTGTTGACATGTTTTATCCTCCTAACTAACAATTTCTCTCGGCATAATGTCGCCGTTCTCATCTAATTCCCATCGCGACGAATATGTCGGGCTGATGCATGGCATTAAGTTCCCCGTTTCGTCTATTTCGAAGAAGTTTTCACCGTCAAGAGTAATTTTTACCCAGTTTGTTGAGTCGGTTGGTGTTTCGCCAGCAACATCAGTGCCAATGCAACGATATGTATTTCCGTCTGTGTAGGCAACGACAGTTGGATAGCTGTAAGTTGTTGACTCATTCCAGGCCGGAGCTGTAGCGGCAAATGAAGTAGCTGAATAGTTTCCCGCTTGTTCAGCCCGGTTTGTGGCGATGTTTGCCTGTGCTGTTGCTTTATTGGCTTCTTCTGTTGCTGCCGCGTGTTCGGCAGCGGCTTTTTGCATGTGATCCAGTGCTTCATAGGCATATGTCATAGCCAGGGCCGCTTGTTTTGTTGCTTCTTGTGCGCTGATTGGAGCCAGGTTGGCGCGATAAATTGTTTCCTGAAGCATCATGATAATCCAGTCCATCCCTTTTTCGATGAGGGAAAAAGGTAAGCGGTCCGGCAGGTCGATGTTGTTTTGCAGCGGTGTTTCTCTGGTTATTTTGATACGCGTATCGGCGTCTATGGCGTCGCCCGCTACTGGATAGGTATATTTGTTTTCGACGGTATCGAATTGGTAGTTTGTCGTGATTTCTGTTTCGTTGCCGACGGTATCTACTAAGTAGCCATGTATATCACCTCCAATCCGGTATGGGTATGGGTAAGAAAACGTTGTCGTTTCCCCATCGCCACGATACGTTATTGATACTTCTGTTGCTTGTATCATTTTTTAGCCTCCTTTGCTTTTTTCTTTTCTTCCTGGGCGCGCTCTTTAGCCGTTTTATATCGCCGGTCGAAGACGACGGCATTGGCCAGGGCCGTGAGACTGCGGTCGGTGTCTACCATGCTGAAGCGCATGAGGGACCAGAAGCCATCGGTCAGGGTGTCCGGCAATCCAACAAAGCGGTTCAAGGCGCGGTTTGCGGCGCGGGCTACATCGGTGGTGTCCTGATTCTTGGATGCTGCTGCTTTCAAGGCTTTCATGAGTTCGTCTACAGCAGATACGGCCAGGACGTTGCTACTGTCGTAGTTCGGCAATCCGAACATATGATTTCCGATGATTTCGGCCGCATCGCGGACGACGGGGATACCTTGTACAGTGTTGGTCATGGATTTGACGCCCATTTTTTTGAGCAGTTTGTCCAGGTCATCCCCGGATACGGCCGAGCGATACAGCTGTTCAGATACGCTGTTCAGGACAATCCAGTACAGCATTGCGTTGAACATGGCCAGGCGATTGCCCGACTTCCACTTATAGCCCGCGTCGATGAGGGCATTCATAACGGTATTACAGTATGAGTAGAAGGGCGTAATCTGCGCGACGAGTCCATTTTTTCGTTGCAGTTCGGCCTGGTCTTTTACCATACCGGAGCCGAGCACGTCGCGAACGGCCTGGTCTGCTTCAAAGAGTGCCTGGTCGCGCATCAATTTTTCGTCCGTCTTCCCAGCGTCGATTTGCTGCCGAAGGGATTCTTCATACTGATATTTCCACAAGGCCAGGCTGCACATGAGGTCTGTTTCGGTGATGAAGAAGTAGCCGTAGCGGTTGAGTGCGTCACGAGCTATACGCGCCTTCTGTCCTGCCCGGCTGGTGTTTTTCGGCATAGTCAGGCGCATTTTCTGCTGCATGTCTTTGTCTATGGTGTTGATACGGTCCGCCATGAAAGGTGAGTGTTCCATGACAAATCGGCGATTCCGATTGTAGGTCGGCGTCCCTTTATAAAACCCAATGCCAAAATTCACCATGGCTTTTACTGTATTCCATGGCCCAATGCGGTTCATCATCGGTAGGATGTTCAAGCCGTTCAAGACGGCTGTACTGGTTCGATAGGCCATAACAGCAAAGGTCGTGTTGCGACGCATGTTTTCCAGCATGCGGGATATTTTATCGGTCTTCTGGACGTCGGTTTTCCAGCAGTCTTTTGCCCATTGTTTAAGGGACGCGTACGTTTTCATGCCATAGTTTTCCTGAACAGCCGCTTCCACGTCCGGATGTGATATTAATTTGTACACATCGGTTACAGCTTCGCGCATACAGATATGGTGAATGGCTTCGTTGACCGCTGATGGCCATACATCCAAACTCTTATAAAGAATCTGGTTCTTGACTTGCTTCACTCGTTTCTTCGTACTGCCCATACCAATACCCATGGTCGAAGAGCCGGACAGCTGTGTCTTGACAATGTCATCCAACTCCATTTCATTGGTCCGCGTCGTGAGCTGAGGGTCGTAGACAATCGGATAGTACCCGCCGCTCACTTTGCGGCCATTGATGGTATACGGTTTCGCCCGGACACGCCCCATACCAGAGCCGTACAAGCGTTCCTGGACTTTATTCCGCTCCGGCCAGTATTGTTCCAGCTGGCCCCAGATTGCTTCCAAGAAGTCCAAGTCCTTATTGCTTAAAGCCCGCGAGAAAATATCCTCAATCGTAGCTTCATTGGCCTTCTGTGCTTCGTTCTTGACGTGTCGGTTCGCTTCATCAAGGACGCGCTGCCGGCCTTCCTGGTTGCCCCAGTTCAAAGCCATGACGAGGAGCTGTTCTTTCGTGAACCGTTCGACGCTGCCGACAGCATACAGTTTCTGGCTACGCATCTTCCGCCACTCCGTATTCGAGTATATATGATAGATCCGCGCAAATTCCCGACATGCTTCCTGCTGCATAGTGAGTTCCCGCCGGCTGGCCCGGTCTATAGGCTTATAGATGAATTGCATCCAATCATTACCCATATTTCGCAACAGCGTTTCAATTTTTGTCAGCGATAGCAAAGCGTCGCTGAGCAGTTCTTTTCCCCGGCCTTTACGGTTCTGGTCGTTCCGGTTCTGTTCGGCATCCCAGTTTTCCCGGTGTGGCAAGGATTGCGCCAGGCGGGCAGCGGCGTCGGAAATAGCGATGACGCTGCCGTCTGTATCGGTAAGGGTGTTGGCTTCGTAATCGCGGCGGGACACTTTATTGACAGCCCGGATAGCTTCGTTAATGTCCCGGAATTGAGCCATCGTTAGGTCTTTGTCGTATTGAATACGGTCTTTGCCGTCGACAATGGCACGGATCCACGGTGCCACCATGGCGTCTGGGTTCGGTGCCGTGTCCTGTCCCGTCGCATAGTCCGGCGAAAGGTCCCTATAAATGTAGTCCCAGTTCAATGGTGCCGGGTTGCCGTCCTTATCCAGCGGAGGCCGGCCGTCGCGGTCAGTCATGCCGAGGTTATAGGCCAGATGTTGGATGAAGTACCTTGCATGAGGTCCCATGCGCGCCGGATGGTCGGCACGGCCTAATTGTTTAAGTATTCCTTTGATACCGTATATTTCCTGGCCATTCATATCGAGGGAACCGCTTTCTCCAGCCATGGCCCGGCGAATATAATCGGCATTATCTTTGGCGGCCCTGGCCATAGCATAGAATTTCTGTGCATTGGCCTTTTCCATGACTGCCTGTTCGAAAGATCCAGCACTCATGTACTGGTCTGCACGGTGACTGGCTGCTTTCGCTTTCATTTCATAGTGCCGCCAGACGATCGCGTCGTTTACTTTCATGGCATCCAGTTCCTGTCGGGCCAGCCGCAGGGTTGCCGTATAGGTCCCCTGGACCATGTCGCGTGCCTGGTTGAGTCCATGGATGACGTCGTTCAGCGAGTCTTTCAACTCTTTGATTGTATGGTCGTTTTCGGCTTTTGTCGCCGCTGCTTTCTCATCCTTTTCGGCCAGGCGTTTCTTGAGGTCTTTGATCTGCTGGTTCTTCGTCAGAATACTGTTTTTCAGGGCGCCTTTTTGGGCTTCGTTCTTATCGTATTCGACGCCTAGGATTTTTCGCAGCTGTGCGGCAATTTCCGCATCCGTACCGGAGACGCTGCCGACTTCCCGCAGAGCCTTTACACATTCGGCGATATAGCCGTTCATTTTGCGGCGCATGGCCGCCGTTTCCAGCTGATTCAGGGCCATCTGCCCGTTAGTCGAGGCCAGCATTTCGTCCGCTTCCGCGCGGATCATTTCCGGCGTCATGGCCATGTCTTCTTCGTAGGTCTTGCGGACGGAGTCGATATAGGCATCGGTCCGCTCTTCCATGGTGCCGCCGGCGTCTCTTAAAGCTTGTCTGAATTCGGCATCATTTTCATAGCCAAGTTTTGCCAGGATACCGGCGCGGGCTTCTGGCATATTATTGCAGATGTTTTCGTACTGGTAAATGGGATTTTCCGCGCACAACTGTTTCTGGTAGCTGATACGCTCTTCTTCTAGCCCCTGCTGCCGCTCCAATTCGTCACGTTGCCGGGCTTCTTCTTCGTACTGGGAAAGCAACTTTTCCTTACATTCTTCTTTGATTTTTTCGGCCCACTTCTTTATCATGTCCCCTTCGCTGCCGGAGAGATCCCCGGCGAAGCCTTTGCGGTTCCATGCATCGAGTTCGCGCAGCCGTGCCCAGGCTTCTATTTCATCGTCTGACGCAAGCATCCGGTCCATGACACGGCGCACGTCGTCGGACGGTTCTTTGCCGAGGTTGGTCAAATCCCGGTAGATACTGACAAGCCACTTCTTGAAACGGCGGAAAGGGCCTTGTAATTCTTTGACCGGTGCTTTCCCTTCGGCGATGTAGCGTTCAAAGCCGCGGGCAAAGCGTTCCTGCATCCAGCGTTCTTCGGTGACTTTAACGGCCACAGTATCGCCACTTTCGCGGGCCTTCCGGATAGCGGCTTCATAGCCTGCAAATTCTTTTTCCAGGATTGTTCCTTTGTAGTCATCCAGTCTGCCATCAGCATAAGACGCCCAGTCTTGAATCGTATGCCAGTCCTCGACAAGCTGTTTCGGCACTCCTTCTTCCTGCACCATGCGTTCCATTTCCGTCAAATACATATGGGCTGATTCATGGATAAAAGAAGACTGGTCCGCTGCATCAAAGAGATGGATAGCACCAGAGTTAGAGTCAAAGGCCCCACGGATTTTCCCCTGACGGTATGCCCGTTTATATCCATCAGAACCTATGTACATGACACCTCCGGTTTTGTTATCTCCAAAATAGATTCCATAATTGGGGGTACCATCGGAATTGACATAAGGCCTCCCCTGCCAATCATTGACATGCTGTAATAACACTCGTATACTAATATTAGAAGAATCAATATTTAGTAATGGCTGGTTAGACCCTTGCTCTTTCGAGGAAGAATTTCCAGAGGTACTGCTAAATATTGATTCTTTTTTATTGGAAATATCATATGCTTTTAGGGATATATATTCACCGCCTTCTACGAGAAATCTATTTCTTAAGTCCTTTACTGTTACCTTTACTAAATAAATTTCATTATTCATTTTTACCAAAGAAAAAATCAACGATATTTTCTTTGCTTTACTGTGCCTATCAATATGATCTTCTGCCCATATTCCATTCTTTATAATTGCTGGAATAGCCTCAATCATTTCGTAATGAGCAGTGTTACTCCTGTTTACCTCGCTCCCTTCAGTACTAGTCTTATTGGCTTTAAAATGATTGATTGAATCTTTATTAACAATGACTTTATTTCCTGTCGCTTCATTGACATAGGGAATATATTCACCTTTGTCGTTTTTCTTAGAAACAATGTCATCTTCGACAGTACCAGGCAGTTTACGGCGCAAGTCCTTCCAGTCCATACCTGCATATTTTTCTTTAATCGTAATGACCGGCGCCGGGGCATCTAAGTTAATGGATGTGTTAGTTATCGGTTGTCCAAATTGGACATCGCTTCCGGTTCCGCCAATGTGGATGGGATGAGCAGCGGCAAAGTCTTTAGCCGTGTAAGCTGTATCGCCGTAGTCCCGGCGGATTTTTGCCCACCGTTCGGCCATGCGGGCGTATAGGTAGGCGTTTTCTTTGGCTGCCTGAGATACGGCCTGGTTTCCCTGTTGGAAGGTTTTTACAGCATCCTGATAAACGGCCGCGCCTTCTTTGCTGAAGGTCTTACGAAGGGCGTAGTCACTATGGCTGAGTTCTTCGAATTTTTCGCCCATATCGCGCAATGTTTCATAGCGCTGTTTAGCAGCTTCCACGTTGGCATCCCATTGTGGCAGGAGTTCCGGCGATGACGCTGCCAGTTCCGCCCGTTCGTTCTTATAGGCCACATCAAGCATCTGCTCTTTCGTCGCTTTACCGCCGTACTCTTTATACATATCGCTATACCAGGGTTCATTGTTACTCATGCGATAGCCACGTCCGGTCTGGACGTTATCATGACCGTCTGTATCGGCCACGATAATAGACACGCCCTGGGGCTTGTAGGTCCAGTAATACTTAAAATTGACTGCGTCTTCATATTGCTTACGAGCGTCTTTCAGCGCTTCTTTGTAAGAAGATTGCAAGTCATAGGGATTGCGATAGACGACATCACGGGCAGCATCCTGTTCGATGGCATCGGCATCCTTGAAATGTTCCTGCATGATTTCTTCGGAGATGGCATCGCTCTTATCGTTGGCAATGTCGCGAAGTTCCTGTGCCAGAGCATCCATGCGCTGCTTCCGTTCGCGAAGCGCTACCAAATGCGTACCGCCCTGGTTCATGGTAGACGCATCCATGAGGGTATTCGTATCAAACGATTCATCGGCCCGCTGCGCAAAGACGCCGGTCTTGATTTCCAGATCTGTGCCATTCTGTACCGCTGTATCTACCTGTTCCGGCGTCACTATATCGCGCTTTACGAGGTCGTTCAGTACGTTGACGCCTTCCGGAGTCCGGGCCAGCTCCTGGGCATCGGTGTAGATAGTGCCCATATCGTGCTGTTCGGCCTGGCTTTGGATGACGGTTTGATACGTGGACGGAGAATCTGTAGCCAGCTTATTGTCCAATTTATTAGCCACAAGGTCTGTAATCATTTGTTTTTCTACGTTGCGCTGATATTCTTCGCGCCAGGCGTCGACTTTGAGGCTGGCAATATTACGCATGGCGTTATAGTGCCCGACCGTATGCATGCCGGTTCCCATAGCGCCCATGCCGAGAGCGGCCGGGGCAGCATCCACCATAGCGTCGACGGCGTTGTTGAGCACATCGCCGACGGTGTTCCATCTTCCCTTATGATGGATTCCATATTCTACGTTGGTCGCGACGTCACCGATGATGGACTGCACGCCTTCTTCCGTCAATTCAGACAGCGTCCCACGGGCGTACTGCTTCGCCCCTGCGAGGGCGGCGAGCTTAGCCAGGGCTAATTTCCCCTGGTTTACTACGTCCCGTTGAGCAGCCGCATTGGTCAGCAGAGATTTTGCGGCATCTTTGCCAAAGGCCGCTTTAATCGGACCATAGCCAAATTCCAGCAATCCCAATTCGACGGCCCCATTCAGCGCGCCGACGACGGCACTATCAGTCAGCATGTTCGCCCGGCTGTATAAAGGCTTGCCATTCGACTGTTGCTGTGCCATCTGCCAATAGCGGTCGGCCATGGATTGTTTGCTGATTTCATTGTACAGGCCGGTCCGTAACCCCCAGGCGGCCCCGGTCGCACCGGCGGCGGCCAAGATGGCAGCCGAGCCAGCCCCGAGTGTTTCCGGGCCAGCCGCGGCGGCGGCAGGAGCGGCCGTGGCCATAGCCAGGGCCATGCCCTTCGGGACATACTGGAGAGCGCGCAAGCCCTGAGTTCCGTAAATGGTCAGCTGCTGCACGGTATCATAGACGATTTTCCCCAGTGCCGATGTGGGCCGGTCTTCTTCCTGGTAGGCTTTGAGACGCTGTGTGATTTCGTCGACTTCCGGTTTTACGGTATCCAGGTCTTCGCCATTGACAGCTTTCATCTGTGCATCATAGAGTTTCACCATATCGGAGCCGGAGTTAAATGCGTCAGCAAAGAGTTCACCCGCACTGTTGATGGCATCGCCGATACGTTCGAAGATGCTGCGAGTATCATTCAAGTCCCGGTGATTCCGCAAGGCCAGGGCCGCACCAACGGGGTTTTCCTGCCGGAATTTCGCCAACTCCGGATAGTATTTATCCAGCGTTTCCGGCGAATACCAGTTATTGCCAGGAAGAAAGTCATTGATGGTCAATAAGGTATCTCGTTTTTTGGTTTCTTCCAAAAGTTCGGGATGATCTACCATATACTGCGGCGACACGCCGAGCATAGGGGCATAGGTATCGGCATCCTTGAGTACCTGCGCATTTTCGTTGAAAAGATTGCGCCAAATGTCGCGGGCCGAATCGACGACCCATTCAGCGGCCTTCTGCCATTCTGGCTTTTCTTGCGGCTCTGGTGGGTTCAAGTTACCCGTGATGGTTGGCGTTGTCAGTAAATCCGGTATTTTACGCATGACAGGCCGGCCGGATGCGATAATTTCCCCAATTTTCTCATCATTGGCGGCCGCTTCCTGGGCTTCGGCTTCATGCCGTTCAGCCGTTTCTTCTGCCGATGGCGTAATCATGGCCTGCGTCTGTTCTTTGACAGGTGTTATTTTAAGGGCATCGCTCATATCGCCCGACGTATCAAAGGTATAGTCTGCCATATTTCCTCCTAATAAATATAAGACCCGCCACCTTCGGACTGGTCTTCATCTTCCCCATTCGCATAAGCTATATTATTTTCCACGTGTTCCGTAACGCTTTCATCGACGGCATCAGCCGCTTCGCTGACAGCTTCGCCTACTTCACTGGCTGTTTCTGTCAAAGTGTCAACATAGCTATTGTCATCATCACTGCTATCACTACTATCTCCATCATCACTGGCCGCTTCAGCCGATTCGACTACATCGGCCAAGGTCCGTGCGCCGTCGAGGATTTGTTGTACGTCCCAGCGGTCAATGGTATATGAATTGTGGTTCCAGTCTGTAACGATTGCATATCCATCGTCACCTACCGTAATACGCAGGATACCTGCTGCCCGCATTTGTGCCTGTGAATAGCCGCCATTCGTCGGATCTGCCGTTATAGCATTGACGCCAAACTGAATCAAATCATTCGTAGACGGTTCATTCCCATTATGTTCGGCACGGTATTGAACGGCTGCCCCGCGAATCAGCTGCTGAATAACAGGCCAATTCCCTTTAAATTCCGCCGGATTGATACCGCTGGCATCAGCAATCTGCTCAGGCGCGATATTGTACATCGGCTTATATTCACCGGTCCCATTCTGATAATCACTGGCCGCTTTCTGCAAGGTATTGAGGTTTGACGCTGATAAGTGAATCCCATGATTATTGCAATAGTTGACTATATCGTTGAAGGACTCTATGCCGTTGCTGCCGAACAGTGATTTTAGGACAGTCATATTGGCCCCACTGCTACGAGATCCTCCGCTTCCACCACGACCACCGCCGCGGCCGCTTCCTCCGGATTCTCCAGAGCCTCCAGTACGGAAGCTGACATAGGCACTGATACAGCTTTTCAGCGTCGTATATACATCAGGATTGTTGTATCCGTATCGCTCTGCAATGGCTAAGTAGGCTTGCGGGTCCAGATTCCCCGATTGATAGAGCTGTTGCATTTCCATTCGTCCCTGTTCGACGATAGCGTCATTGGCTTCTTTTTCCTGCCGTTTCTGCTCAGCAATGATAGAAGTCGCCATTTGTTCCGCTTTTTGGAGTTCTGCTTCATCATAGATGACTTCCGTATGAGCCGTCACGCCGCCGGATTTTTCCAGGCCGCCGTGATAACCGCCTAAATGGAAGTGATAGCCACTGCCGGCATCGTGGAAGAGGACCTGGTCAAAGGCGCCGCTGTCTTCAAAGGTTTTGCGTACTTCTTCGGCTTTCTCAGCGCTGGTCCCTTCAGGCAGTACAATGTCGACAGCATTGCCCCCGTTCGGTCCAATGATATGCTGACTGGTCGGTGAGCCATTGACTTCGGCGTTATGTTCCCGTGTGCGGGCGGCCGAAGAGATTTCCGCGCCGTCGGCAACACCCATCTGGTTGAGCATCCCGCCGATGAACGGCAGGGCTTGCTGAAATTCCGGCTTCAGTTCTTTAACTTGTTCGTCGATGTCCGCTCCCTGGGTCGGCAGGTTATATGGCTGTATCTTACTGCCGCCGTTACCGGATAAGTCCATACCATCTAAGGAGTCGTAATTATGCTTGACAAGCTGTTTATACTGTTCCGCCGCTTCCCCACTGCCATTGTATGCCCGAACACCTTCCCAGGGGTCGCCGCCGTTTTCGTCGGTCTTTTGTTTGAGGATATACGCGCCAGCACGGATATTCTGTTTCGGATCCGTATTCCAGCCAGGGAATTTGTTGTCAAGGTCATAGTCCCGCGCCGTTTCATCGGTAATCTGGGCGTACCCGCCGTCGTCTGCCATGTGCATCCCTTCGATGGTATCGCCACCGGTTTCACGCATGCCTGTAGATAAGTAGATTCTAGGGTCCAGTCCCTGTTCATGGGCGGCGTCGATATACCAATCGACAATCTGGTTGCCCGTACTGGCACTGCCACTATATACGGTCTTCGTCGCTCCGGCCCGGATATATTCAGCTCTCTTTTTGGGGTCATTTGGATACAGGCGGGCCGCTTCTTTGGCCCGTTCCAGCAGGCCATTATCATGTTTCCGCTGCAAGAGCATATGCCGCATGGACGTCAATTTGCTGTCATCGACCCAGGGACTGACCTTTTCCAGCAAGGCCGTCGCTTTGTCGAAGTCCGATGCATTACCGCTGGCCGTCAAATTGGTGAGCACCGAGTTGACCATCGTCGTGGCTTTGTCTTTTATCATGGCGTCCATCTTATCTTTCCCGTATATATTGCCATAGAGGGCATAGGCCGTCGCCGTAATGCGGTTCAGCCCTTTGAAAAGGCCGTCGCTGTTGCCGCTTTCGACGAGGTGGTCCGTTTCGTTCGTGACAAAGGTATTGAACGTGTTGTCTCGATGTTCCAAGTCTTTCGCGTACTGGTATTTCATGACCTGGCCCGCCCGCTGAACGTTTACGTCATCAGCCATACGCAGGAAGGCATCGTGGGCTTTCTGGTAGTTCGGCAGTCCGGCCATGGCCGATTCCCGGATAGCCCGTTCGCCGGCTTGGTACTGATTGACGACATCCAGGGCATTTATATCCTGCTTATTCAGCAGTCCCGTATCGGGGTTGTTGAGCAGGTCGTTCATGCCGGCTTCATATTTATTCTTTGCGTCCAATACGCTCAGGTTGATTTGGTCGTCGACATAGGCCTGCATCTGTTGTTGAACGGCGCTCATGCCAGTTTGCCACACTTTAGCGCCGGACACGTTGGCCCCATAGGCGTTCGAGTCGCTTGGAGGCTGGACATTGCCATGGATGGTGTTCGGGTCCACGGACGGGTTATAGCTCTTGATCTGCATGATTTCCTCCTAGTAGTATTTTTCGAGATTGACCTGACGGATACGCGGCTTGGAATCGTATTTGGCAATCGCCTTATCCAGGTTGACTGGCGTAATCCCCGTATACGTGTAGGCCGGCGTGAAAATGCCGGCTTCCTGTTTGAACCGGTTCGTATAGGTATAGTGGCCGCTGCCGTTATAATAGGTGCCCGGGTTAATATCATAGGCCCCATTATAGGTGCCGCTGGTCTTGTCGGCGGCTCCGTAAGTTCGATGGATACCGTACATAGACGCGGCCGTCCCTAGAATCGTGCCCCATAAGGCACTCTTTTTCTGCGCTTGTAAGTTAGCCGCGCTGGTCCGGTAGGCATTGGCCTGGTTCTGATAGTTGACCTCGTTCACATGTTCGGACCAAACGTCATTGCGCTGGTTCTGCAATAAGGTACTGCTGTCATCCCGCCAGGCATCATAGCTGGAAGACAGGGCATCCAAAGGGGACCCGCTGAGTTGCAGTCCGCTGGCGCCGGCCTGAGCGGCTGTCTGCCCGGCGGCTAATTTCATGCGGTCATTCAGCTTAGACTGCTGCGCTGCATATTGTTCGGCAATCTGTTCTTGTTTGACCTGGCTGATACGGGCATTTTGTTCGGCTGCCTTAGCCTGGGCATTATACAGCGCCGATTGTGCGTTATACTGCTGTTTTTGCTGGTTGTACTGATTGATTCCCTGTATAGCCGTAAGGGCCATCATCCACGGTGCGCCGCACATGCTTTTCATCCCCTTTCACAAAAAACAACTGCCACGACATATCTTTATAGAGAAAGGGCTTCGAGAATTCCGCGCCGAATGATTTCAGCCAGCGCCGGGACTTCTCGTTGCTCTGGGTTATCATATTCCACATTTTCGGGAACCGCCGCTTCCACTTCGGCAGGACCTGCCGGCCCAGGGCGACGAATTCTTTCTTGTAATGCTGATAGAGGTCATGCCGTGCGACACACCACACGACATGGCCATAGCCGCAAATTACACTGCGGCTGACGCCGAACAGCAATAGCGGCTGGCCGTCCACGTAGGCGATGTAATTTTCATAGTCTACATCGACGGCGAAGGTTTCCAAATCGGTATCTGTGGCTTTTAATTCCATATCGTCCCGATCCCGCAGGCGTTCTGCCAGCCAGCGGACGTCGGGCAGCAATTCTTTCGTTATCGGTTTAACCGTTATATGCGCTAACCAATCCCCCATCAATACTGACCTCCTTGATTATGGCGTTGAGTTTAAAGGGGTACGGTTCATCACTCATGATGCACAAGTGGTTGCGCGTGTTGGCCCCAATATCGTATAAGGGGACGCTCTGAGTCAGGTCCCCGGAAAATAAGGTATATTCGTCGGTGTATTTGAGTTCGTCCATTTTATTGAAAGTCAGGCCGATTTTACCGCCGTATGTATCTTCGACGCGCAGGGTGACCGCGTTTATTTTATGGACGCGCCCCTGCAGGGTTCCTTCCCGGAGGCTGACTTCCATGCCGGGCTGTTCAATCTTGGTCGTGTATGGCAGGCCTGCTATGATACGGTTATACGACTCATCAAGATGCACCATGCCGTCAGCTGGGACGACTTCGTCCTTCTGACGGATACCGTCGCCTACGATGGTTACCGTTTTCCCGATGAGGTGTGGCAAAGCAATCGTCGTGCCGCTGCCCGTGACATACGAGTCGGCATATTGGTCGGTATCGTCGCGCATGACGGCAAACTGTTCCAAATACCGCTTCGGCTGCCCGTTCACGGTCCGTTCGACGATCGCGTAGAGTTCGTCGTTCTCATTGCGTGGGATGGCGACAATCCATTTATATTTCCCGTCTGTAACGAAATGGGACCAGGCGAATACTTTCTGCTCCCGTATCATCGTAAAGGCCAGGAGTACGCCATCATCGCGGACGAAAAAGAGCGTAGAATCCGGTTCCTGGCAATAAGCCGATGAGAGCAGTTTATGGTTCTTGACTAAGTGCGTAGCCAGAATATCCAGTTCATCGCCGTTATAGTTATCCGATTCGTACTGATAGCCCAGGTCGCGGACGGTCGAACCGGACCGCTGGACATGGACGATGCGGTTACCGATATGCTGTGGCAGACACGTCGAGGAGCCGCGCATGGTCTGTGACTTTGGATAAGCCTTCGTCGGCGTCAGGACGCTGTCGCCACTGATAACCCATTCATTCCCGGATGTGAGGACGACGAGGTCCTGCGATGGGACGAGGTGGCGAATCTGATAGGAGTTGCGGACGATGAGGTCCATTTTGATAGCACTGTCATCGGTGACCGTACCGTCCACTTTTTCAACGGAAAAGTTCGGATAATCGCCGGTTTTACTCATCCATAACGAATAGGGATTCTTGTAGTTGGCGGCAAAGACTAAGCGGTCCTGAAAAAAACAGGACTGCTGGGGATACCCGTAATAGCTGTTCCACGACGACAATGCATAGTCGGCCGTTTCGTCGGTACTGCCGAATACATCTTTGACGGCAGCGGTGACGGTCGTCAAAGAATTGACAGCCGTAATCTTTGCCGTCCCCGTATGGGTATAGGGCAAGCGTGTCAGATCTACGGTCAGTTTCGATGAGCTTGCCGCATCATCATTCCAGACTTTGACGATGAGACGCAAATAGCAGCCCTCCGTTTCACTCCCCGATTCCGTGTAGTTCTGGTCGTCATTGGATGTGTACTTGCGATATTCCCGCCAAATGGAGCTTTTCTTTTCCCGCTTCTGAAGAAGGATTTCGTAATGGTGTGTCCCGTGAGTGATGATTTTCCATTTTTCCCCGACATAGAGTTCGCCTGACGTCCAGGTCGTCGTTTCTTCGCCCCAGGATCCGGACAAGGTCTGACTGCCGACTTTCTGGTTAAGCTGAATATAGCCGCCTTCCATGCCACTGTGAAAAATAGCGGCTTGCGAGCTGATAGTCACGGTCCCAGAGGTGCCGGATGGCGTGACTTTATTATCGACGACGGCATCGAGCATGGCGTCATAATAGGGTTCGGTGATTTCCATGTCGATAAGGTCCCAGCCGGCCTGTTTATGCCGCAGCAGTTTTACCGGATACTGGCCGGAACAAATATACATGACATCGCCGGACTGACTGAATTGCAAGCCTTTAGGATTACTATAAGGCGTATCGATTTCTATGCCCGTATAGGTTCCGTCTTTCCAGATCCGGATGTATTGTACGCCGACTTCCAGGAGATATGCGTCAGTTTCAGAATTGTAAAAACTAACGAGGATAGCGTCCTGAGTGCTACTTTTGAGTTCGCCAATATACTTGGACCCCTGACGGCGATAGCAGCCGCCATACGGGCGAATAACAGTATTCTCCGCGTTCAGGAGGGCTGACTTATACTGCTCTAAGTCGACACGGCTGCCGACTGCCGGGGATATTTCACCCGCCGTGAAGGCCGGCTGAATGACGTAGATGTTAGCCACGGTATCCCCTCCTTGCGGCGATATAGCTGCTTTCAAAGGCGGTGTGCGGTTCCATTTCCCGGGCATCCTGGACCTGCGCCTGAGCGATGACAGCCCGGTACAGCTGGTATTCGTTCTGTCCCTGCTGAGGGTTGCCAGTCAGCCGCATAGCCAGTTTCGACGCCAGCAGATGAGAGAAGCCTTGCAGGAAAATCGTATCCATCAATTCCGGGTCTTCCACATCCCACGTATAGTCGGCATAGCACTGCTCGCCATTGGTAACGATGACTTTCGTACTGCTGCCGACATTGACGACGTCGAAGCGCTCATAGACGCGGTCAGCGCCGCTGGCATCGGATACGACGTTACGGATCATCAGACATTTATCTGGATAACCATATGCAAAATCCCAGCCCGGCACATCGACATCGACTACGGCCAGGCGCTCAATCCGGTGTGCAAACCCCCAGGGAAAAGACCGTAGCACTTCACGACGCGTCGGGTCGTAGAATAGTTTACAAGCTCTCGCATTTTCCACGCCTTCTTCCATGTTTTCAATGACGCCCTTGCCGATATTCGACAGGGCCATGTTACAAATATCTGTATCGGTCATGGCTGCTCCTTTCTATAGAGTGAGGGGCCGAAGCCCCTCCCATCTACAATCTGTGTTTCCGTACGAGGTCGACGAGGTCTTGTTTCGTCGCATCGTCGGGATACGGTATCCCGGCATGTTCCAGGCGAAGTCGCAGCTCATTGGCATGTAAGTCTTCGAGTCTCCGCTTTGGCCCGGCGTTTTTGAAATGAATAGCCGGTATCATGCCAGGTCCGCATCCATGACCAGGGCGGCCGTCAAGGTACCACCTGTCAGAGCCGACGCGCCGGTGTATTTGATACGCATGAAGCCCAAGTCCCCATAGGGAACTTTTGTTTTCAAACCGTCGTCTTTTTTCAGGGTATACGCTCCCAGGGTAACGGCTTTTGTAAAGGCTTCGTCCACAGCCGTCTGTAATTCAATGGTCAAATCGGCCGTAGCGCCAGGAGCCGTGACGTAGAGGATAAGCGGATTACCCGCATCCCCTTTTCCGGTCTGGACGACGTCCGACGTACCTGTCGTCGTCCCGTTCAGTGCTTTCTTCCAGTAAAAGGTGTTTTCGCCATCGTAAACCATAGGGGCCTCCTATTCTGTAATAACCGGTTCGGTATCGCTCAGGGCGTCACATTTGGACACTTCCAGGCCCTGTACATAGAGTTTCGGGATTCCGTTCAAGGCTTCGCTCTGGGTGACGTAGATGTTGTTTTTGTCGTTCAAGTACAATTCGAGAATTGTATAGACTTTATCCGATACGTAGAGGATCGGGCGCTTCGGATTGACGATACGGTTCTTTGCGACGATGATATTTTCGACGAGTTTCTTCCGGTCGGCTGCTGTAATCCCTGTCGGGGTTGTGGCGACGTCGACGTTGCGGATAGCTGCGACTTTACGGAGATTCTGGACGGCCAGGCCAGCGTCCCATGAGAACCAAGTGACAAGGGCGTTGTATTTGCCGCCGTCTGCGTCTTCTACGATGTGTTCCCCCTTGTCTTCCATCTTCAGGCCTGCTTGGGAGCCTTTCGGATAAATGCCGGTGACGGCATTTTCGCCCCAGTCGACAATGTACATCGACGTCTGCTTATTTTCCGTCGTACCGCCGGCGTTAATGGTCTGGAAGCCATAGGTTCCTTTATCGCCCGTGAAGGTGTTGAAGCGAATACCCAGGCCATTGAATTCGTCGGGGTTCTTTTCCGTGTCGCCGTAGAACATATATTTCGCCAGGTCCTGGGTGAAGCCTTCGACGAAGGCGCCGTCTTCCGAACGGCGGGTCGCTTCTTTATCCGGTGCCAAGTTGACGATACGAACGTCTACCTGGCTCATACCTTCCATGAGGCAGCAGGTATCGACAATCTGACGGGTCGTCGATTTCCCCGGTGTAATGCCGCGGTTGATACGGCGGAGCTGGGGATGAGGATACGACGTGCGCAGTGTCGTCTGATTGCCTGTCGGCAGGTTGCCTTCCATCCAGGGGATGTGCTGCATAATCGGGTTGCTCTGGGCCATGATTTCCATGATCCAGGCAATCTTGCCATCGGGATCCATGCGCTTGCGCAGATCCGAAAAAGTCAATGCGGTGTTACCGTAAGCCATAGTTTAGCCTCCTAATATTTTGAAAAATCTGTCTGATCATATAACGAGCGGCCGCTTCCTCCGCCGCTGCCCTGGCCACTGTGTCCCGGGTCTTCGCCCACAAGGGAAGCCATCGCGGCCATGGCGCGGATCATGGCAATGTGGTTGCCAGCGCCGGTGAGGTTCAGCATTTTCGTAAAACCCGGTACTTTTTGTTCCAAGTAGTTCCGCGTCGTACAAGCGGCTGCTACGGTTTCGTCGAATTTTCCGCCCAGTTCCTGGCGGGCTGTTTCACCCCATCCCTGGATTTCCTGGACGTAGCTGTCCTGTACCTGCTGTGCAGCGGCTTGTGCTGCATCCCGTGCATAGGTCATGCCAAACCGTGCGGCCGCTGTGGCCTGGTCCTGAGTGGCCTCCAGGCCGTGAAGAATGTCGCTCAGCTGGTTCGACAATCCATCATCCATTTCGGCGTTTTCGCCAAAGATTTCATGAAGTGCGCCGGAGTAGTCATACGTTTCCGGTGCGGCCGACGGGTTCGTATCCTGCGGTTCCGTCGGCGGATTCGTGTCCTGCGGAGCCGGTGTCCCTTCGTCACCACCCAAGGCAGTGGGTACAACAGGAGCGGAAGGGGCTGATTCCGCGAATAACTGTAAGTCAAACATGTTTCTTTCCTCCTTCAATGCGAGCGATTTCCAAGGCGTATTCGTTTTCGGCCTGCTGTTTCTTCGTAATGTGGTCGACATCTCGTGTCAGCATGGCCAGGTATTCCAGCCCGACGGAACGCCTGCCTTCGTTATACGCCGTAATCAAAGCGCTGCGGTGAAAAGTCGGTACGTTGACACGCGCCCGGTCTAACAGACGCATGAGGAACCACCGGCCTTTTCGGTCCGCCAGTACATAATTCAAAGCCTCCTGGTCGAGGCGCTGGTATTCATCCATCATGTTTCCATCCCCATCCATTCTCGTAATGCCGGATTGCCGTCATTGGCCGCATCAGTCAGATTCTTTGCCGCCTGGGCCAGCGGGGCCGCCTGCTGTGCCTGCTGCGCGGCCAGGGCCTGCTGCTGCGCTTCCTGTTCGGCTTTCTGCTGTGCCTCCAGGATTTGCTGATATTCGTCTTCCGAGCGGACCATCGTAGCCGGTACGCCAATCCGGTCGAGGTACTTAGCCACGGCATCGGAGAAGTCGACACGGTTCACAACGCGCGGGTCGAGCTGTGCCGTCTGTCCGACAAAGGCCAGGCCCTGTTCAATCGCCGTCAGGCCGGACATTTTCTGGGCCTGTGCCAGCGGAGACAGGTACTCGATTTTGATTTCCTGCCCGTCGAGCAACTCCTGTACTTTGTCCGGCAAGGGTGGAAATACCTGGTTCCGGTCGAGGATGTTGTAGACACGTTCCAGTACTTTATTCAAAAATTCTGATTGCAGTCGTTCGACAACTGGTCCCAGCTGCTGAAGTTTTTCCTGGTTCCGGGCCATGACTTCCTGTGCTGTCATCTGTCCCCGGTCGAGCTGGTCGAGCATGAGGAACAGATCTGTCGAATAGGCCCGTTTGATACGGTCTTCGACGCGGACAATTTTCTGATCCAGCGTGCCAATATCCAGCTGTCCCTGGAATAAGGGACGAACGGCATTGTTCGGGTCCAGGTTCGCCGTATAGCCGCCAGGGAACAAATTGATACGGTGGGCAATATCTGCCGGCCCCTGCATGGGCGGTTTGATACCGAGTTCGGTAGCCATGGCCGCGTCGTATTCCATTTTTTGGAGCATCCGCGAGTCTGGCAGGGCATACCATGCCGGGCCGATACCGTATTCTTCCAGTCCCTTTACGTCATAGCGGGCTACGGGGATAGCCCATTCTTCAAAGCCTGTCGCCGCTAATACTTCCTGGTCATTGGAGCCTTCCACCCAGTAGACAGAGCGGAACGGCATGTGCTGGTTTCCCAGTTCGTCTCCGTCGGCTTTATCGTTTTCTTCGACGAGCCAGCATACGGTAAAGTATGTGCTGTAGCCATTATTACTGCGGTAGACATCCTGCACGCTCTGCGGGCAGTTCTCCAGGCCGAATTTTCCGACAATCTGGGCCGCTGTCATGCGGACCTTGCGGGCAAAAGTATTGACGATACCCTGGGCATTGGTGCCGAGAGCATAGGTGCCAATGGTATACGGCACAAAGGTTATGCCGCGTCCGGCGGCAAATATACCCATAGGCGCCTGCCCCATAGGCAATTCCATGTATACCGTATGGACGGCATTGTAGAAATTGCTCCGTGCCAGGACATACTCTGTAATGTCACAGCGCTGATCTAACACGCGCTTGACCATGACGTTATCATTGAGCGTCATGTCGGCCAGGGTATAGCGGAACCACTTCCGCGACGGTGGCGTCAGGCCCGACTGGATCCCCGCCGCAAAAATACTGCGGCAGTCGCCCGGCGTCGTGTTGTAGATATTGTCATCGTGCAGGTTCGGCTTGCCTGGCTGATCATCGTCGAACTGGCCATCGTAGGGAAGTTCATTGTCCCGTATGTCCTTCCATATATCCAGCCAGCGCTGGCGGTTTCGGAATAGTGCGGCATAGCGCTGTACGAGCTTTGATTTCTGCTGGACTGTGTTGGTCTTCTTGAATTTATGGCTGCCCGTCGGTGAGCGGGCCAATTCTGTTTCAATAACCGGTCTCATAGCATCACCCTAACGTATTCTTGCCATTGGTGCTCCCTAAAATGGAGTCCAGGCCGGACCGGAAGTCCCGCAACTGCGTCGCCGAAAATCCGCGTTTCTTCTTCGCATTCCTTGTAGCATCGTCCGTCGTATTACTCGTATCATCGCCGACGTTGACGGTCGTTGCTACGGGATCTGCCTGCGGGACCGTCGGGGCGCTGCTGCCACCGCTAAATCCTAAAATACCGCCAATGGCTTTCCCTACTTTTCCACACATAGTGTTACCTCCTCTTGAACAAATCGTATGTCGTATTAGCCGTCCCTATATCCGCATCCCTGCGGAGTACAGGAAAGGCAAAGGTCAGCGCCAGGGCATCTGCTTCGTTCGGAGATGGAAGCCCGCGCCGCTTCATGTCTTCTTTTTTCTCCAGCTGTATTTCGCCTTTAGCATTGACAAAGGCTTCCGGCCCGATGAGGTCGTCATGGATGACGTCCCCGTTTTCGAGTACCCCGCCATCCCGCAGCCAGTCCCGGAGGGCGCCCCACATTTCGGCCCGCTTATTGGCATAGCCCTGTTTCCCGGACGCACTGCCAAAGGCCACAAGCCGCCACTGGCGCCCCATGGTCAGGCCGAAAGAGTACACGCCCGTTCCGTAGCCCTGGTCGATGAAGACGGCCTGGGCTTGGTACTGGTCTTCAAATGCGGCAATCTTTCCGGCGATGACACCGTCGTTGTCGTTTTTCGCATACGACGCAAGCTTGCGGCTGTACAGTCCCTGACGCAAATAGATGACGGTCGCATCACCGCCGCTCCAAGCCATGTCGACGCCGAGTATAACCGGCGCAAAATTGTACTGAGCAGGCCGCAAGGCGCGTTTCTGTGCATCTTCTACAAGTTGTGCCGAGATGAACTGATTTTCCGATGTAGCCGGAAATTCGCCGCGTACACGGACCCGGAAGAAGTCCGAGTCTTCGCCGTATTGATTCTCCCATTGTTTTATTTGGGCTTTATTCGATATAGGTACAGACCGGCTGTCTATCTTCTTTGTGTTCCAGTATTTCCGGTATTTCGTAAAGCAATCATGGAAACGCCCGGTGTTACGCGTCGGGTTGCCGAAGGCACACCAGATAATCTGAGTATCCGTATCGGTCAGCGCCCCTTCAGCGACTTCCCAGATAGCATCGTCAATGGCTGAGGCTTCGTCGAATACCAACAGGATTCGGCTCCCCTGGTTATGCAACCCGGCGAAAGCTTCCGGATTGTCTTTGCTCCAAGGGATAGCATCAATACGCCATGTCCGGTCGTGCCCTTCCTGGATGGAAAAGAGCGACGTTGCCGTCAGATGGAACAGCTCCTTTCCGATGAAACGCCGATACCACTTCGCGAGTTCCGGCCAGGTCTTCGTCCGCAGCTGTGCTTCTGTATTTGCCGTGACGACGCCGCGCGTATTGGGATACGTCGATATAGCCCATAATATGATCCAGGCGACCAGCGCCGATTTGCCGATACCATGACCAGAAGCTACCGCTTGATGAATGACTTCATTCGGCGTAGACAGCCCTTTCCCTATCATCCTTAGCTGTTCCAGTTGCCATTCCTGTGGCGCCTGACCTTGCAAATCCGGGTCATGGTCCCAGTCAAAAGCAAACCAGACAAAGGCTTCCGGATCGTCACTTACTTGCCCCAGGCAGTCTATGACTTGATAAGCTTCATCTATAGTCATTCCTTTTTCTTCCTTTCCATAGCGGCTTTGAGCCGGTCCTCTGTATTTACAGCCGCATCGATACTCATGTTCCCTGTTACTTCCGTCTGCTGCTTCTGCTTCCAGTCACTCCCGGCCCGGTTCGTCAGGTAGAAGATACCGGCCCGCGTGTCCGGCGGATAGTAACAGAGGCTGTTTTTCTCCGTTGTCGTCGTTACCTTCTTGCCGTCTTTTTCGACGGTGACAGTTTCGGACTCGTGGATTTTCTTTTCGATTCCCAATGCCCGCGTCAGGAGCGCATTTTCTACGCGGGCGATGCAGTATTCTTTCGGCTCTTTGAGGGCCTCCGAAAACTCTACATGTTCGGCCTGCCATTTGTAAAACGTAGACAGGCTGATACCGATGTAGTCGGCGATTTCATCATTAGTCCAGCCTTTACGGCACATGGACTGGACAATCATCATATTTTTCGCCGTGTTGAATTTAGCCCAGGTTACGGCGCGGCGCTTCTTAGTTTTTATTTTGCGCGCGCTATTTGGGCGCGTATTATTTTTATTTAAAAATATCTTTTCCCGGCGAATCGGTGTTCCCCGGATTTTATTGGCTGTCATTTAAAGACCCTCTTTCTGGATCGATAGGGGACCGGCTCATGGTTCAGATCCGACACATGGCGTTTCGCCCGATGATATTTCAGCTCAAAACACACGCAGCGCTCATGGACGATTTCCAGACGCAGGTTCGTACAGATTTCCATTTGATTGAACTTGCAGCGGATGTTATCGCAGTGAATCATGGCCGTCCCCCCCTTTCTGGGTACAAAAAAGGCGCTCCGCGGTTAGGCGAGCGCCCGTATTTTGTTGTTTTCTGACACTATCATTTTACCACATGTTCGACTCCGATTTACTCCGAACTTTCAACAGAGCAATCAATTTCCGCATCCACGCGGCCCGGATATAGCCGTTCAGCTGCTCCAGACCCATTCGGTGCCCGTCGTAGGTCCGCGACGGCGAAAGGTGAACTCGCAGGGCTATTTGTTCCCAGGTTAAAAAGTCGATGTAGTAATATTTTAAAATCGTCCGTTCCCGCGCATCCGGCAGCAGGGCGATAAGGTCTTTGCCTGCTTCTCTTATTTGGTAAAGGGCTGCTTCTTCTTTTGCGATACGCCGCACAAATCGTTCGATATGGACTGGCACGGCAGATAAATCATTCTGGCCGCCCCGTCCGACGCAAGTCCGCGCCGGGTTCGAGACTTTGATGCAGAGGCCGTTTTCTTCGAGATAGCGTTCGTACTTTAGCTCTTCCAATTCGTAATGCTGCTCCCGTATGGTCAATAGGAATTTTTTGGCATCGACGATATTTGCTTTCACAATGTCCATGCCGTCACCACCTTACCAGCGCAATGGTAATTCCCAGCCAGAAGATGATGCACCACAAAATAATTGCCAGCCAGACAATGCCTTTCAGATCCACGTTATCTCCCCCTTCTTGGTATGCGTGCTATCGGGCACCAATACTGCACCCTTTTTTTGTCTACGAGCTGCTGCACGTCGTCGATAATCCAATATTCCCCATCAAAAACTCCACACACCGGGAATCCGTATTCGGTGTCGGCGTACATTGCACACAACACGCGGCGTCCTACTTTAGGCATTTCTTCACTTGTTGCTACCCATTTCATTGATTTTCCCCTCCCCTTTATTTTTCTTCGTTTTTTCGTGGAGAACCCGCAGGTGATCCAGTTCCTGATACAGCGTCCGTGCTTCATAATACAGCGTCCGTGCTTCATGCTGTGATTCGGCGATATAATTTTCCGTTGTGATATTCCCGTTAACGTATTTATCATGAAGTTCCCAAAGGCTGTACGTTCTCTGCCAGACGCTCTCTGCTACTGTCTGGTATTCTTTCAGTACCTGGTTTTCTTCGGAGTCCGTGGCATCCTCTTCTTCTGCCGGTTCATGTTCCGCTTCCACCGCCGCAGGGCGTTCCGGTTCTCGACCAGCTTCCACCATAGGCCGTGTTTCTTCTGCTGGCTCTTCGGCCGGCTTGTCGTCGATGAAGTCCATGATGGTTGTCTGCCGTGGATCATCGGCCGGCTTATTACTAATGCCGTTCATGTCCTTATAGTGTCGGACATCGGCCAGGCTGATTTCTTCTATGTCGAATTTGGTTATTCCATCGAACAGGCCCTTTTGGTCTTCTGGCCGTAACTGGCAGATTTCATAGGCCACGGATATACCGAGTTTTCCGTCTTTCATTTTCTGCTGTAAGTCGACGATGAGGTTATTGTAAATGGCGCAGAGGCGTCCAATGGTTCCGCTGCTTTTATGCAACAAGGTCTGCATGGCCTGCCGCTTCGTTTCGGAGATGACGCCTTCCTGCCGCTGGCGGGTGATGATTTCGTCGGCCCGCTGCGCTTGCAGGACTTCTTCCCATGGCGTCAGGATACGGGCCGCACTGTTGGCACGAATCAATAATCGTTCCGCCTTCGCATGGTCCGGCTCGATTTCACAAGGCAGGTCCGCTTCCACGTCGGCCCCGTCGGCCAGCAGTTCTTTGACGGCCTGACAGCGCCGGTGCCCGCTGATGATGATGTACGTTCCATCGCCCTTCGGTTCGACGATGAGGTTTTGGCGAACGCCGCCGTCTTCTAAAATACTGGCTTTCAGCTCATCCAGACTATCGATGTGGTAAAAGTTCGCCGGGTTCGGGATGAGCTTGCCTACGTTAATAGCCCGCACGGCCCGTGCCGTCTTTTGCGGTACGAAGCCCAGGCTTTCTGCTAAATTCATGTGCTACCTCCTGTCCAATTTGGACAACCTGTCCACGATTTCATTCATGACACGCCGATACTGCCAGGCCGGCTTGATGCACATCGGCTTTAAATGATGGTCCGGCCCGGTCAGTTCTGCCAGCGGCTTATGCTCGATAGTCGATTCAGCCACCCAGGCACTGCGGCTGATGGCCGTCGTAAATAGCGGCAGCCGTTCGCCAAGCAAATCCTTTACGTCATTACTGTACCATGCCGGCTCATCGTGCGTGACCAGGACGCCCAGCACTTTCGCATCAAAGCCCGCTTCCTGCAAGTAGCTTAACTGCTGCATGAGATTTTCCAGGCCATGTGTGCTGAAGGCATCCAGGCGGATAGGAATAATCAGATAGTCTGCACACCGCAAGGCACTGGCTGTCAGTTTTCCCAGGGCTGGCGGGCAGTCGATAAGGCAAAGGTCGTAATCGTCGGCAAAGCAATCAACGTCTAAGGCCGCATCTTCTATAACCGATAGCGATAAATTTCCAGGGATAATGTCCAGCCAGGGCCATTCCGTGCCGACCGGGTTCAGCTGGACAGGGCCGTCCGCATCATAGCGGCTGAAATATTGCGACAAGTTCCCCTGCGGGTCCCGGTCGACCAAGAGGACACGGCGCAAGCTGTTCCGCTTCGTCCCTTTGAGTTTTTTTGTTCGATGGGTTGCGTACAAATGCCCCAAGTTGGCGGCCGTTATAGTTTTCCCAACGCCGCCCTTGAGACTGTACACGGCTATTTTAATCATGGCCATGCTCCTTTTCATAGACAAATTTCAAATGGCAGAATTCACTCCGCACACTAAGACCGGATTTCTGACAGCGCGTCTTGATCATGGCCATCATCTGGCCATAGCCGCCGATACCCATTTTCCGTCCCAGGTCTTCCACTTCGGCCATGAAGCTTCGCGTTTTCGGCTTCTTGATTTTTGGGGCCTGTTTATATTCCGGGTGGTTATCGTGCCAGCGCAAATTGATGATACTGCGGCTCAGGCGCTTACATTTTGGGCTGCAATACTTTTGGCCGCGCCTGGCATCGGGCATGGTACGCCCACAGATACAGCACACGCCATGTTTCGGATGATAAATCCGCTGTTCAGCTGCCACGGAACATGCTTCGCACAAGTTCCGTTCCTGGCTGGTTTCAAATGATTTTCCGCACAGTTCACACGTAGCAATCATTCTTTGAGCGCCCCCTTTTCGCCATACAGAAAGTGCAGATAGTCGACGCAAATTTCCCGTGCCACTGCTGGCGTCTTGTGGTGTCGCATGAAGTGGCAGCGCGGGCAGAGCATGACGACTTTCGTTTCTTCGTCGCTGCGGTAAATGCCGCACGGCTCATGGTGATACTTCACGCCATATTTAATCGGCACGCCGCACCAGATGCAGTGGCCGCCATCGCGTTCGTAAATCTTATCATAAAATTCCCTGGCCTTTCTGCCTGTCAGGTGGATTCGCTTCTTTTTTTTGAGTTCCATTGTCGGGCCTTCTTTCTATTTGTCCGGTGCTTGTATACCCGGAATTTGACCAGGCGCTTATCGTAGATATACTCGACGCGCCCATAACATTCTTTGCCGGTCCGCCGCCCGTGCTCGAATTCGACGAAGTGGATTTTCTCGTCAATCCGGACACATTCGTTTTTTCCGAGCAGCAGCGTGTTTTCCCGTCCCTCTGCCACGGCAGCGAACGGCACCGGCGATTTGCGGATCAGGTACACCAACGCTTTCCTCCTCTCTTATCATGCGATAGAACATGTACGGGAACCCATAGGCCGTATACCCGTATTGCACGGGCTTTTCGATGTAATAGCCCCTCCTGGGTTTCGGTTCCCGCCACGTCTTGGACTGTATGATTTCCTTTTCGACTTTGGGTTTGCGGAGGTTCCGGCTGCACCGATAGCGGGACCGCTGGCAACGCTCTTTTTGGCAGTACGTTTCGCGCGTTTCCTTGACAAGATATTGGGCCACTCGTTCCGCATCATCTGGCTGCCCATCGTAGAAGCGAAAGGCGTTATAGGGAATCTTGCCCCATTTCCACAGGGTTTGATACTCCCGCCGTCCCCAGCCGATGTTGTTTATCAGCAGATGATGATGAGGGCGATGGTCCTTTCCCTCGCTTGTGCCAATCCACTTCAGCTCATGCCCAGCCGCCCGGTAATGGCGTCTTAGACATAGGATGAAGTTGTCCAGCCGCTTTTTCGCTTCGGCTTCGGTCGGAGCTTCCCCGGCATAGGTCAGGTCCAGTCGTATGTCATCATCTTGGAAGTTCTCCAGGATGAGGAGCCGCAGGTTCCGGATGGAGTTGCGCTCATTTACCTTCCACTGGTCGGCGCCGGTCTTATTGCAATTCCGGCTGCGCGGCATCGATGGATTATGATAGCGGGCGGTATGATATTTTCTCACCTCAATGACGGGACCAGCTGTCACCGTTTCCATGACATACATGCCGAACCTCCTGTCCGCCGGTTGTTTGTATATTTAATACCTTTAAGCAAGTGTAAAATAGGGCCGTGCCCTATCCTTGAAACCTGCTCTATGTTATACTGATTGTGTACCGACGATCTCTTTTGCAACACAAGGTAGAAAGCGTCTCATTCTTTATGAGTGAGGCGCTTTTCTATTGCCCTCATGTCATTACGGAATTTCTCTACCGCCCGGCCGCCGCGAGTTGCCGGCAGCGGTCCGGATGCTGCGAGTGTTTCCTTAGATACTTTCTTTATGCCGTACCAGCAGGACCACAACATAGTCCCCGCAAAATACGGGCATGTCTTACAGTGTCCCTGGCAAATGTCCGTCTCCCTGGCTTTGCAGTAAATCCAGCTGTTCGACGATTTGCCGCAGACGGGACAATTCATCGTCCCTCCAGCAGTGCGAAAAGATCTTCGCCGTCATGCTGCGCTAGGAACGCGTTGAGCGTGTACTTCCGGATGCTCTTCGACGTTCCCCGTCTCATGCATGTCAGTGCGCCCGCCTTGATGAGCTTGCCGACAATAGCCGGCGACGTCCGCAGGCGCGCTGCCGTTTCATCAATGCTCATGAGACGGTCCCCGTCGTCCGGGAAAATTCTGTCGTTCATAGCTGCCTCCTAAAATTTAATAATCAGGCGCTGGCCCGGCTGAATGTCTTCATTCCCGCCAATGTCGTTATCTCTTTGAATTTTCCAGATAATACGGCGGATATCATCGTGGTTACTGGCTACGCCGCCGGCAATGTCCCAGAGGGTTTCCCCTTCTTGGACGTAATGAATCTGCTGCCGTTCCACGGTCTTGACTTCCTGGCTGGCCGTATGGCCGATATACGCGCCGATGCAGAACGATAGCGCCAGCCCCAGCCCTACGGTTATGATTCTGCGGGCTTTTGACTTTTTCGGTGCCGCGCTGTGGTGAGCCCTGATTTCCATGACTTTCATTTTTCATCACCATGTCGATTAACTGCTCTATCGAAATGAACAGGCAAATTTGTTATCTACTTAAAGTGGAATTACGAGTTAAAAAAATTGATATTGTCATAAGGCATATTCAAATATTCCGAAATCATTTTCGCCTGCTTGATGGTAGCGAGTTCAGGATTTTTCTCAATTTTACGATATGTCTGTACGTGAATATGCAAGTAATCAGCCATATCCTTTTGCCTTTTATCCCTTAATTTTCGTGCTTGCGATATACTGTACGTCATATACGCTCCCTCCTTTCATCTTTATAATAATCTACTTTAAGTAGAATGTCAATGCTGTATTGTGGAATTATTTCTACTTTATGTTGATTTATTTCTACTTTTCTTGTATGATGTAAGTAATCAAGGAGGTGTTTTCCCTTATGGCTATCAGTGAAAACATAAAATTATTGCGCGAAAAATACCGTTTATCTCAAAAAGACCTGGCACTTATTGCTGGAGTAAGCGACAAAGCCGTATCTACTTGGGAACGAGGGCTGAAGGAACCTCGCATGGGAGCTATTCAAAAGATTGCGGATCATTTTGGAATCAAAAAAAGCAATCTAATTGAAGATGGTGGAATGGCGTCGATTGCTACTCTGCCTTCCACAAATAACAGCTTTACTCCAAAAGAAATAAATATAATAAAAAAATATCGTCGCCTCACTCCCGAAGGTAAAAAAACGGTATTGACTATTTTGGACCTTCAGTATGAAATGGTATCTCCCAAGATTAAGAACGACGAGGTAATTTAATTATCATAGATTTTAAAAGGAGATGATGTGACTATGCTTAATATGATTATTTGGATATTTTCAATAGCGGCCATTTTATTGGTCCTATATTACCTGGGTTATTTGTTAATATCCATAGTGCGTAAATCATTTAAATCTTCCGCTTCTAAACAATCTCCACAAATCGTCGCTAAGCCTCCAGTTCCTCTTGAAGAGCCACCCGCAGCAACGACGCATCATATCAAAATTTCTATGCCGTATTTTATATTCTCTATAATTATTGCTTTATCATTTTGCTTTATTATTTATCAAGAATGGCAAATTCAAACACTGTCAAAGAAAATACAACGAATAGAATCTACTTCTACTCAATTTGATTTGGAATATAAAATCAACTCATTAGAGTCCGAACTGTCTGATCTTGATTCTCGTATTGATACCTGTGAATCAGACATCGACGATTTAAAAAACTATGGATATGAAGTGGGGAGATGATTCTTTATGAAAAAAATTTTAATTTCGCTACTATCCTGTTTATTGCTGACTTCCGTTGCATGGGCCAATTATTTTGATAACTACCCCAAGCGCTTTGTTAGCTATGATTCAACATCAAGATTCAAGGCATACATTGATATGGATTCTGTAAATGTCGTTCGTTATGATCCGCCTTATTACGAAATACAAGCTACTACCTATTATTTTGATTATGTCTTACATGGAGGCATGAAATGTTCCATGCTGTTTTACTACGATTATGATAAACAAACAATAGCCTCTCAATTACAATCTGGTCCTATGTCAAGTTTGAGTACAAATTAAATTGAGGTTTCTATCAATCAGTTA
>NZ_JAJBQV010000010.1 GCF_020539865.1 Megasphaera elsdenii
TCATACTAAGGCCCCCTATATATACTTTTATTGTATCACTTTATGGAAAACCTCAGTTTGACTTGTCCTATTTATATGCTAGCACCACATCTTTCTTTTTGCAACTGACGGTGCGCCTGGATTTGAACGATGAAAGTAAAGTCAATGCCGTCAAAAAGTCAGTTGCTGTCACCTTTGACAATAGGTCACCGGAAAAATACTTTTTCTTTCTCTCTTCCCAATCTTTTCTAAGTTGGAAGTCATCCATTGCAAAGATAGCTGTAACAAGCTCAAATACAGTCAGTGAAACGCCTCCCGTGTTTACATTCTCAAAGACCTGACATACCGCTTCTTTCGGGGTAGTTTTGTCAAGAAGGATGACCGGCATTTGATACTGCTGCGTCGGATTGATGACTTTTGAGAACAGCTCTGTAAACTGCTTAATCACCTCAGCATCATAATTATAATATTTATAATATTCATTCTGCCAATTCTGTTCTTCAGATGTATCCAGTATGATATTCAGCGGAAACATCTTGAGTTTAAATTCCTGCTCTCTCGTAGAAATATCTATATCGACTTTTCTGCCAAAATCAGATGTAATTTTTTTACTTGCAGGCACAGAAATCACGACTTCCTCATCATCAGCCTTTGGATCAAGTGCCTTTACGATATTCAAGTAATAGTAACGGTCAATGTCCTTGCCTTTATCTGTCTTCGTATGAACCGGATTTCTGCTGTAAAGTGCATTGTAAAGTGACGTCAGTCGCTGCTGACCATCAAGAATCAGTTCATTTGGTTCCATGGTCGGATTCGCCGGCGAACCTTCAATCGGTTTGTGTTTGAAGTGAATACTCTCATTTCCATACTCAAGGAACATTGCTGCCCCAACAGGGAAATTGTGAATGACACTAAGGATTAATGCTCGAATACGGCCATCATCCCAGACCCAGCCTCGCTGAAAATCAGGAAGCTGAGCAGCACCACTGTCCACCTCTTTCATAAGTTCGATAAGCTGCCTATCATTTGTCTTCATCTTCTATCGCTGGTCCTTTCTTTTTTCTTACTGATTTTATACAAATTAATTTCTTGTCAGCAAGGACACGGACTTGACGTATCTCGAATTTCCGAACGTCCCAGTTGGCTATCAGCTTCCTGAAGCCCTTCAAGAATCGACTTAATGGGCTACGAAATTCTATCTTCGTAGCTTAATGTATCATAAATGCATTACTGCATTTTTCTCTTTAACCTACCACTTTTTATTTACTTTTGATTGTTATTAATTTCTAAAACAAGATTTGGTAATTTTACATTAAAAAAATATGCGAGTTCTTTTTTCAGCTCTTTTTGGGCCTTTTTCTCTGGCATATTAAAATAAGCCATAGTCCTTTTTATATCTGCAGTTTCGACAATCTCTTCTAAATCTGTAGAATTTGCTTGACTACAAGTTCTGTCCAAATAATCAAATAAATCTACCATCGTTTGTCGATTAACACCAAATTTTTCAATTTCTTCTTGTAACGCCCTTTCCAGCGGCCTATATGTCCATTGTCCTGTATATCCAGCGGCATCTATTGCGCTTGTTAGTGCATGTAATATATTTATATAGCCATCAAGGACATAAAGAGGTGGATAATCAATAATGTAATGATCTTTTTCATAAGATAGTACTTGCAAATCTGTACTTATGCCCCATAATATTCCATCTGGAGTGCAACACTCGGCTGTATAGTATGTATTCCCCTTATATAAATCTTTCTTTACTCTGATAACCATAGCAACATCATCAGAATAATTTTGACCATTACTTTTTTTGTTATCCATTGTGCGCTCTCCTTTATGCCTCCATCTGATTCGTCCACATTTCACATTGCTGGAGAACGGTTTTCATAGCATCCACCATTCCTTCTGGTGGGTAATGATATTTATGCAGTAGCCGTTTAACCATCCGTCTCATACCAGCTCTTGCGGATTCTTTCAAATTCCAATCTACCGTTCTAGATTTACGTAACTGGTCGGTCAGTTCTCTCGTCATTGCTACTAATTGATCATTCGTATATACATCTTTCACTGCTTCGGGACGTGTCAATGCATCATAGAAGGCCATTTCTTCGTCGGATAACCCTAATGCATTACCGGCCTTACTAGCGTTAGCCATATCCTGCGCCATTTTCATGAGCTCATCGATAACTTCTTCGTTGGTGAGCATGCCGTTTAAATACGAATGCATAGCTTTACTAAGCATATCCGAAAATTTCTGGGATTTTACCAAATTGGTCCGTTGGTAAAGATGGACTTGTTCGGCAATCAATTTTTTCAGGATTTCGATAGACAAGTTTTTCTGCGGCATTTTGGTGATTTCTTTCAGATAGGCCGTATTGAACAGGTTAAACTCTTTATCTGCATCCGTAAACAGATTGATAATTCCGCTACTCTTGACCGTCTGCTTTAATAACTCGTTGATTTGTCGATTGATTTCTTTTAACTTCAGTGGTTCCTTGCCCTCCAACTTATTAAGAATCGACCGTACCGTTTCAAAATAGGCTTCCGACCTTCTTTCTTCCGCATTGGCCAAACTTTTACTGAGGGAAAACGCTTGCTTCATCAGCAGAGATTCCGTAAGAAAGTTTTTCTTGATTTCTTCCCGCCCCGGCCGCACCATGAAGTCCACGCCATCACGAATTAGTTCTGCCCGCCGCAGGTCACTGTCTGTCGTCAAGAATTCTTGATAATTAAACCCATAAAATTGTTCCTGGCAGACCTGCAATTTTTCCTTGAATTTTAAATACGCCGTCTTGGCTACATCCATCTGGCCATAGTTCTTTTGGTCCCGCTTGGTGTATTGATTCATAGCTGCTTTTAAGGCCGAAGCAATTCCGATATAGTCCACTACCAGCCCACCGGCTTTATCTTTATATACCCGATTGACACGGGCAATAGCCTGCATCAGGTTGTGACCTTTCATTGGCTTAAAAATATACATCGTAGACAAAGACGGCACATCAAAACCGGTCAGCCACATATCGACTACAATTGCAATTTTCAGCTCACTGGAATTATCCTTAAATTGATTGGCCAGTTCTTCTTTATGGGCCTTATTGCCAATGATTTCTTTCCATTCCGGTGGGTCCTGATTGCTCCCAGTCATGACTACCGCGATTTTCTTTTTCCATTCCGGCCGTAGTTCTAATATTTTATGGTAAATATGCATAGCAATGGGGCGGGAATATCCCACAATCATGGCCTTTCCGGATTGTTCATATTGCCGATAGTTTTCATAATGATCGATGATATCCGAGCAAAGAGATGTAATGACTTCATCTCGATCCAAGAGGCTTTCCAAGTTACTTAGTTCGTGTTTACTTTTTTCAATGGCTCCCGGTTCGGCTTCGCTAGCTAGCTCTGCATATTTTTGGTCAATCTGCTCTAATACTTTCTGATCCAGATTGAGCTTAATAACCCGGCTTTCGTAGTAAATAGGCAACGTCGCGCCATCGGCTACAGCCTGCGTCATATCATAGACATCAATATAATCGCCAAACACTTCAATGGTATTTCGATCTTCTAAGGCAATGGGCGTACCCGTAAAACCAATATACGTCGCATTAGGCAGGGCATCTCGTACTCTGCGGGCATTACCGATGGAAATTTTACCAGTTTTAGCATTAACCTTTTCTTCAAACCCATATTGGCTTCTATGGGCTTCATCGGCCATGACGACAATATTTTTCCGTACAGACAACGGTTCGTCCGTATCTTCGAATTTCTGCATGGTCGTAAAAATGATTCCATTAGCCGTTCTCCCATCCAGCCAGTCCATTAAGCCTATTTGTTTCGAAGCTGCTTTCTTTTCGTCTTCAGATAGTTTTCGTTTATCCGCATGAATAGCTGTTTGACGTAAAAAGTTTTTACATTTACTAAACTGAGAAAACAACTGATCATCCAAATCGTTCCGATCCGTGATAACAACCAAAGTTGGACTATCCATAGCCTGCTGCAATAGGTGAGCATAGAAGACCATGGACAATGATTTACCGCTCCCCTGGGTATGCCAGAATACACCGCCTCGTCCGTCTCCCCCTTTGCCACTGGCTTTAACCGTAGATTCTACGGCCTTGCGTACGGCAAAATACTGGTGATACGCTGCTATGATTTTGACATCACCACCACTCTCTTTCGAAAAGCAGATAAAGTTATGCAGGATGTCTAGGAAGCGATTTTTTTCAAACATCCCTTTGAATAAGGTCGTAAAATCGGCAAAGCGGGTTTCTTCATAATTCCCATCAACGGTCTTCCATTCCATAAACCGTTCCAAGCTGGCTGTAATAGAGCCAGCACGGGTCTGGGACTGATCACTGATGACGCAGAAGGCATTATAAATAAATGCGCTCTCGATGGATTTCATATAGTTTTGAATCTGGAGATAGGCATCTTTAATGGTCACTTCATCGTTCTTGGGGGATTTTAATTCAATCAAAACAACGGGCAGTCCATTTAAAAAGATGACTACATCGGCTCGTTTGGTTTCAAAGTCTTTAAAGGTCCATTGATTGGCCACGATAAAACTATTATTGGCCACATGGTCATAATCCACTAATTTAACTAACGTAGACCGTGATGCTTCCCCATCACGATATGTGACTTCAACGCCATTTTGGAGATAGTCCATAAATACTTCATTTTTAGAAACCAGTGTCCCCGCTTCATAATTTTTTATCTTATAGATGGCTTCATCAATCGCCTGGGACGGCAATTTAGGATTTACAGTTTCCAATGAATTTTTGAACTGATCTTCCATAATCGGATCTGTAAGATCCCGTGGAAAATTAGGTCCATAGCAATATGTATATCCCATATTTTCAAACAATTCTATAATGGAATTTTCATAACTTGCTTCTGTATAAGAAGATTCCATAATACATCCTCCCATTTCTCGAAACTTTAAAATATCAATTAACACGCTACTCCTTGAATGGATAAACAAGAATTTACTTCAGCAAATAATGACGTTGTATAATAAGCTCGTTAAAAACTCTGATTGGCCCGCCACAACAATTCATGACATTGCCGAGAAAGTAGCAATGGGTCCGTTTGGCTCTAATATCAAAGTATCGACATTCGTTCCTAAAGGTGTCCCTATTATAAGCGGCAATCATCTTCGTGGGTATTTTCTTGAGGAACCAGAATTCAACTACATAACGGAAGAACACGCTGACCGTCTTAAAAATTCAAGTGTTTATCCTCATGACATCATATTTACTCATGCGGGCAATATTGGCCAAGTTGCGATGATTCCCGATGGTTGTAAGTATGATCGCTATGTTTTATCACAGCGTCAATTCTATTTACGTTGCGATGAAACCAAAGTGGTTCCAGAATTCATACTCATGTTCTTCCACAGTACTTACGGCCAGCATGAGCTGCTTTCTTATGCCAATCAGACGGGTGTTCCTTCAATTGCTCGACCAGCAACCAACTTAAAGAAAATTCTATTTAAGTGTCCCCCAATTGAAGTGCAGTTAGAATGGAAAGCCCAAGTAAGTCCTTTGATTGGAAGTTACATAAACAATCGTGATGAGAATGAAAGTCTTGCCTCTTTACGTGACGCGTTACTTCCAAAACTCATGTCAGGTGAAATTGATGTCTCTAACATTGACATTTAAGCTGCTAAATTCTTGTTTATCATATTATTTTGTTCAATTTTTTTATCCAAACAGCCTAATATTGAAGCTATCCGTTTCTGTACTACAATATCAGGAATACTGATTTCAAGATTTTCAATATCCGAAGGCTTAATTGATGGATATGTTGAGACACTTTGTTCAGCAATAATATGAAGTTTTTCTACAACTATATTTTGCGTTAATAAATAATAAAGAAAATCAGCATCTAGGATACTTTCATTTACATCTATTACAACAAAACCCGTAGAAACAAGAAAGTTATCGGGTTGATTTTTGATAATACCAAAATGCCTTTGTTTTGGGCGAACAGTCGAGTAAATAATACTATTTTCTTGAACTTTTCTTCTTGCTCGGCTTGGAAGTTTTTCATTTTCAATATCTATATATTGTATTGCATTGATTTTATTATCGGTAATATTGCCTGTATCTAAATAATTCACAAATTTCCACTTCTCTTTTGGTGTGTATGAATTTGCATTTGTGATACAGCCATCACCTAATCTAAATTTTCTCCAACCTTTCATTATTTCACGTCCTATCCAATATATTTCTTATGTGCCAGCTTCACGTTGCTCTGCTTGACCATTGCGTACTGAAGCGTCGTATCTATTCTTTTATGCCCGAGGAGCTGCTGCAGCTGCTCAATGGGCATTCCTTTATCTATTGCTTTCGTGGCAAGCGTCCGGCGGAACTTATGCGGATGCACTTTATCAATATTCAGTCGCTTGCCAATTCCACGCACCCTTGATTCCACCCCACCGATAGTCAAGCGAGAATATGGTGCTTTTAAAGTCACAAACAGTGCCTCGCAATTATCTATCCGGCTTTCAAGATACTCCTGTAAATGAATCTTTGTCCGGGCATCGAAATAAACAATACGTTCCTTGTTCCCCTTACCGAGAACTTTACATTCACGTTCATTGAAATCAATGTCCGATTGATTCAGACGCACTAATTCACCCACACGCATGCCAGTAGAGGCAAGTATGTCAATCAGAGCAAGATCACGTTTCTCATCGCAGCTATCACGCATTTTTTCCAACTCTTCATCAGAATAAGTATCTTTTATGCTACTTGTGGTTTTTACCCTGTGGATTCGTCGGATAGGACTTTTAATGAGATATTCCTCATCTTCAAGCCATGAGAAAAAACTTGAAAGGATTCGGCGCACATTATCGGTAGTAACCCGGCTGAGACTATTCTGTTTTTGGTAATCCGTCAAATACGACCGTAAATCTTCGGTCATAATGTGCATCACTTCCTTCCCGATATTCGAAAGCATCCGATTTATCGTATTCTGATAGTAGGCCAGTGTCTTCTCAGAACATCCCTCGATTCGTTTAGCCTCTAAAAACTTCTGCAACAGTTCTACGCTGCTTATTTCGTCATTATCAGGCTTGTTCTCCAGATACTTGTCAAGAACAACTTCCAGCGTATGCTCTAGTGCCTTTATCTGTGCATTGTCAAGAAGTGGTAGCATACGCTGTACAACTTCTTGTTTGATGATTTCTCTCATTTTGTCAGTTCTCCTTCCATAATTTTTCCAGAGAACGACATCAACGGCAGTTCCGTTGGTTGTTGCTCCCGCCGTTGGTGGGAGTTATAAACAAGAATTTATGCGAGCAACGAGCCGGGCAGGCCGGGATGGCGGAAACGGACGCCGGGAGCTTGCTCACGGGCGGACGTTTACGACAGACCGGGACTATCCGGCGACTGCCGGATAGTGAGGGAGCGCAAGCTCCCGAACCTGCGCGGCACATTGCGGCTTAAAGGTCAACGTCAGAGACATCAATCTCGCCTGACATGAGTTTCGGTAGTAGTGTATCTCGAAGAGTTGCTAACCGATCATTTTCGACTCTCAGATCTCGAATTTGAGCAAAAAAAGGCTGTATCACCGAATCGAAAGACTCAAGTTCATCTGAATCCGGGATAAGGACCGGAACCTTGTTTAGGTTAGATTGACTGATCTTAGGCTGTACCGCTCCTGTGACAATGGATTTTACATTTGTCAAACTGAAGAGAAGATACAGGAGCTCTACTGTAAAGCCACACTTCCCGGTGATGATATGTGCGTGATTATTAACCCAGAATTTGCCTTCAACATACTGGAGGACTGGGAACCCCTTATCATCTACAACGGTTCCGTCTTCACCAAGAAGAAGGTAAATGCCGTCAAAAAGGTATCGATCAACATAGTCCATCACTGAGGTGGCACCGTAATAAGGATAAATCTTGTTGAGTTTTTCACGCTCACGGCTTGATAACGGGATGCGTTTTGAATCGTGCAGCTCAATTATCTCCGAAACAGTTCCGATATGCCAACCGTCAGGAATCTTTCCAGCAGTAGATGAAAGATCAATATATCTATCTTTGTAAAGAGCCTGCGCTTGCTCAAATAAATTCTTGTTTATTTTATTATTCAATTGAATTTTATCGTCAATGGTTGATAGTATACTAGCAATTTTATGCTGTTCCTTTAAGTCAAAATCTGGTATCCCATATTCCATCAAGGCTTTCTTATCGCCTCTTGGCATTTTGGTTCCCTTGGCGGTTGCCATTGAATACTCAAAAAACGAGTTATTTGCAAGGACATAATAAAGGTACCGCGGTTCTATATCATTTTTAGCTCTAAACACGAGCACATCATTAGAACATCCACCTTTTTTATTAGCAAGCCATATTTTTTTAAAATACGGTCTAATGTTAGATACTAAGACATCCCCTTTCTCATATTTTTGCGTCTGAATCGTTGTTGGCAATGATGCAGCAATAGTTACTCCATTTTTATTTGGAAGCATATTTTCAGTAGAAATATAATTTTCTCTGGATAGTTCAGCAATCGCAATCTTTTCTTTACAGTAAAAGCAAATATCTGATAGCTTAGATTTCATATCCAATCGCCTCCAGATTTTTCTTAATCGCATCCTCAAGCTCATGGGATTTTTTAAACATCTCCGAAAGCTCACTGGTAAGCCGTTTCATTTTATCATCAAAAGGTTCTCCATCATCTTCCTGCTCTTCAATGCCAACATACCGCCCTGGCGTTAAAATATAATCTTGTTTTGCTATATCTGATGTAGAAACGACAGCACAATATCCTTTTACCGGTTTCAAGGATCCAGCTACAAACTCTTTATAGGTCTGTGCAAGTTTTTGGATATCTCCTAGTTCATCGGATTTATCACTGTCAGTAAGTTCTCGCAGCTTCCGACTAACCATCGTACCCATTTTTCGTGCATCAATGAACAGTGTTTCACCTTTACGTTTCTTATTCTTGTTTAGAAACCAGAGGCAAACCGGAATTTGCGTGGTATAGAATAACTGACTAGGCATCGCAATAATACATTCCACCAAATCTGCATTTACGATATTTTTCCTGATATCACCTTCACCACCAGTATTGGAAGAAAGAGAACCATTAGCAAGTACCATGCCAATTCTTCCTTCTGGAGCAAGATGCCAAATCATATGCTCCATCCAGGCAAAGTTTGCATTGCCTTCTGGTGGCATGCCGTACATCCAACGTTGGTCCTCTTTTAGCTTGTCGCCCCCCCATGGACTGAGATTAAATGGTGGGTTAGCCATAATGAAATCAGCCTTCATTGTCGGATGCTGGTCACTTAAGAAGGTATCCTCTGGAATATTTCCCAGATTTGCATCTATACCGCGAATTGCCAGATTCATTTTAGCCATTTTCCAAGTGGTCGGATTACTTTCCTGTCCAAATACGGAGATATCGTTGATCTTTCCCTGATGGGCTTCGATGAATTTTGCAGATTGTACAAACATCCCTCCGGCCCCACAGCAGGGATCATATACTCGGCCTTTATAGGGCTGCAGAATTTCTACAATCGTACGAACTACACAGGATGGAGTATAGAATTGTCCGGCATTCTTTCCTTCTTGTTCGGCAAAGTTCCGCAGGCAATATTCGTAGGTCCTTCCCAGGATATCTTTTTCATTCGTATCATTCATCTTCACTTTATTAGTGAAGATATCCACCACTTCACCTAGCCGTCTTTTATCTAATTCCGGACGAGCAAAGTTCTTCGGCAAGATTCCCTTTAAGGATTTATTTTCCTTTTCAATGGCAATCATGGCCTCATCAATGATTTTGCCAATTTCTGGTGTATGGGCCGCTTTGGCAATATCTTCCCAGCGGGCACCCTGAGGCACGTAAAAAATATTTTCCGCTTCATATTCATCACGATCTTCTTCAAAGCCTTCGCCTTCTTCGACGAGGGCTTTATATTTTTTTTCAAAACTATCAGATATATATTTGAGGAAGATGAGCCCTAAAATAACATTTTTATATTCAGAAGCATCCATATTTCCACGCAGGACACAGGCAGCGTCCCACAGTTCTTTTTCAAATCCTATATCAGCTGTATTTACATTACTCATTTATTTTCCCCCTTATTTTTTGAAAGCAAATTTATATAATTCTTTAACGTTTCAATCAAATCCCCTTCTGTTTTCCCAGAGCAATGATTGAGTAAATAATCGCGCATTTCTTCATCACAAAGTAATAAAGGAATTCCCTTATAGTCCTTCAAATGTTTTTCTTTCCAATCATTAAAAATATTAAAATCCACCTCAATTAATTTCACTCTTCGTCGTAACATGAATGATAATGCTGGATCATTAATTCGTATAAGGTCATAGTCAATACCTACAGTAGAAATTTGTTGGCTATCATCCTGCACTTCTTCCGAATCCACTTCATCATATGAATCAGATGTTTTGATAGTTTCAGTTGAACTAGCTGGTTCAATTGTTTTGTTTTCATACAATTTATCGATGAGTACAAACACCTGGCTATAATCTAGCCTATCTAAATCAATATCATTAATGGCTCTACCTTCTTTTAAACCTAAAATCCAATCAGCAGATACATGATATGTTTCACTAATTAAACGAAGATTGTCTACAGTTAAAGCTTGTCTACCATTTTTTATTTTATTTAGATTCCCCTGAGTCATATGAAGCTTACTTGCTGTAACAACATCAGTTTCATCTGCAAAAAGTTCTTTTAATCTATCACTGATAGAACGTGAATTATTGCACATAACCCACCTCCGGGCTACAGCCATTAATTCCAATTATGAGCTCAGGATTTTGAAAAGAACTATAACCTATTATTTTCTTAATTCTTCTTTTTATTATCTCAGTTACGGTATTCATTTTCTACCCCATATTCAAAAGTCGAATTAAATAATTCGTGCCACGAATATTTATATTATATCACAAATATTCACTATCTATTGGTGAATCGATAAATTTCTTAAGCAAATATTTTATTTGCTTAATGAATATTTACATGCCAACCGCTCGATTTCTTATTCGTGGCTTTTTTAGTATGCTTTTTATAGCAAAAATTTCAATACTTTTGAGTACTGATAAAGTGTCCTGAACAAGACGTTAAAAGGTTCATCACTATAGTCGTTCACCCTAAGTACACAGGTGGCTCGAGCGGCTATAGTGTTCAAAATTGAATAGCCTATCCTGCCTACGAGCATGGCAGGTCTATCGAAACGAGATTTTTATTCCCGTTCCGGACGACCTGTCATGCTCTTTTGTTTTGTCATCTCCTCCGGTTCGGGACCGAACGGAGGACAAATGATGACAAATAAAGAAAATCAAAACAGACGAATTTATGACAAGGCCAGCAAAAAATGGTATGCAGTCCCTGATGAATTTTATAAGGCCTACGACCGCTTGTGTAACACGACGCGGAAACGGATGCAGTATCAAGGGCGCTGTTGGTGCCCGAAAGGTAAATGGTGGCTTTGTGATGCCCACTGCCTGGATTGTGAATTCTATATTTCACAAACAACTTCTCTTGATAATCCCATTTTCAATGATGACGGTTCCAGCAATGGCACCCTTTTAGACCATGTTGCAGATTCACGAGCTATTGCAGAAAAGATAATTTCTGACCGCAATCTACTGCAGTATCTCTTCGCTAAGTTGCGAGAACTGGACCCAGAAGCTGATAAACTAATCACCATCTGGTGCGAACATCCAGATGGCATTTCCGATCGTAAGGTTGCAAAGCTCATAGGTCGCCCACAGCGAACTTTCGCAGATGAAATGAAAAGATTTCGAGAAAAGTATCATCATCTTCTTTACGATTAATACTTGCCTATAAAACACAAAGAGCCGGTACAGAACACCCTTTTCAATGTTCTGTACCGGCTCTTTGTTTACAGTTGTTTCAAGACCTTTGCATACAATTGAGGAAATCCAATTTGTTTCAAAGAAAGGGATTCCTCGTATTCCCGTGTTATAGCAATAACATTTTCAATCAGCTCGTTTTTTTGTCTCTCATCAGGCAAAGACTGCGCCAGCATGACTATGTAACCAAATAATGTATCTGTTTTAATCTCTGGATGTGCTATTAAAAAATTCCGGCCAAAACGAACAGGTGGGTTAAACTTAGTTCCGTAGAGCCGTGCTCCATGCGCGCATTTGTTACGAAGGATTGTTAAGCAATGTAGATGGTTTTTTAGCAGAGATGCTGTAGTACCAACTGCTGTAGCAATTTGTGTCTGGTCATCAGCATACATGCATCGATACAGCTTTGACAAACTTGACATAGTCATGACCTCAACTAGCACCCATAGAGGCATTCGATTATGGTATTTTCTCCGATGGTGTCGAATAATCAGGCTTTCCTTATAATAATTTTCTTCCTTAGAAACTTGTTTAATCAGCGTCTCAAAGTTGGTCTTCATGTAATAATTGGCAACATCGTAATGCTGATCATGGGGAGATTCTTTGCATTTTAGCATAGAGAATACGTAAGCAATTTCAGTGCGGTAATAAATCTCTATTATCTCTAGTGATTTTCGCAACACATGCCGCATGTCTACATCAAATTGATATCTTCCCCGGACTCGATTAAAAGATGTTCCTTGAATAAATTCGCTACTGTGTTCATTCTTTCGGTCTTCTAATGCATAACCAGTAAAGCGATAATAGTTAACCTGTTTGAGAAATGTGAGCACCTCTTCATCTGATTCAATAAGCATTCCATGCGCTCTAAGCCGATTCACTTGTTCAACAAATGTTAGAGGACTTTTTAACTCCATACCAATCTCCTCATATAAAAGTAGAAAAGCCGAATCCACTGGATTCGGCTTGGTCCCCAAATCGCAAAAATCTGGGCAACTCTGTTATAGATATAATAACCCACAAACCAAAAAAAATCAAGTACTGTTGTTCTGTTCATTATGTTACAGCAATTCAATAAAAGCAAAATAGGCCGGTACAGAACATCCTTCCCGATGTCCCATACCGGCTTTTTTCTTTACTCAATCTTCTGTTTTATATCTGCCACAATGGCTTTGACCGCCTGTTGCATTAGCGTCACATACAGACGGTTCCGGATTTTTACCCACCAGCTCGTAGTGGTCTGGATTTCCGCTTCCAGCGGGTCTGTCAGGTTCTTCATCTGTGCTTCCACCAATGCCTGCACATCATTCAAATCGATGGCCTTGATAGCCGCTTCGGCTTCGCTCTTAGCAAAGGATACGACAGTATCGGCGACGGCTTTCTTAATTTCTTCTCTGTTCATGTTCACTTACCTCCTAAAATCAGCTGTTCATAATCGGTAACGCCACGGGCAATGGCTCGCGCCAGTGCGTCCTGGGCATTCGCCAGGATTTCTTCATCACCAGGGTTAGAGATGAAAGCCAGTTCCACCAGGACAGCAGGCATGTCGGTGTTGGTCAGGACATACAGGCCGTTGACGCCGGGCGTGGCGATTTTCACACCCCGGTCAGTAGTATCGAGGGCATCGACAAGCTGGCTCTGGATGCAGTTGGCCAGCATGCTGCCACGGTAACTGCCGACGCAGGCCCAGGTTTCTGTGCCATTAGCTTCTTCGGCTTCAGCGGCATTGCAGTGGATGGATACGAAGATGTCGGCATCATTGCTATTGGCGGTTTCACAGATTTCATACAGACTGTCCGACTGAAGCAGTTCTGTTGCTACGCCTGCCGCGTTCAGATAGCTTTCGGCAGCTTTGCCGACAGCCAGAGCCACATCACATTCACGCAGACCCGTTTCACTGTTGACAGCACCCGGGTCGGGATGACCGTTCGGCGCATGGCCGGGGTTCAGGAATACTTTCATGTCTTTTCTTCTCCTTTCTGATGAACGGCGGACTTCACGGTGCCACCGATGTAACCGAGCAAGCCAGAGGCGATGGACATGGCCAGCTCGTTGAGGGTATAAAAAATCGCCATGATCAGTGCTGTGACCAGCCCGATGATGACGATGCAGTCGGGAATATTCACTTTCTCAAACATAATGTTCAATAAACACTCCATTCCGATTTATAAATCATACAAACCGAAATCGTATAACATAATTTTTATTGTTTTTCAGACTGGTTGCATTGGAAAATTTACTGTAAGGAAAATACACCAATGCAAAAGCCGGGTATGCATATACACTGATATCGGCTTTGGAAATCCGACATGATACATCTGCAGTGAGTTGGCTGTCTTTCACGATTTCTGCCACAAAATCATGAGATTTGAAGAAGTTATATAATTCCCCGTCTTCTGACAGGCTGGCAAACGTCACATTATCATGATATCCAATAAACAAGGCCAGATTATCCGCACTAAAATCAAAGTCAATCGTAGCATTTTTGTTTGCACTATCATAAGTATACAGTTCATACGTATTGCCAGATACAGTCAATGGAATCTTCCAAATATTCTTAGTGCCTAAATCCCAATAGTAAAAGACGTTCGTTTCTGATACCGAACTCTGCGTTGCCTGCAAGGCTCCTTCTGCCAGTTCTCCATCTGCCGTATAGAATTTCTTGCCTTTTGCAACGTCACTAGTTTCTGCTGTTGTATCCGAAACTTCGCAGAATCTGGCTTTTCCGCCAGCCGTAAGCGGAAGCAGTACAGATGGCACCTCATTGTAGCTGGCGCCAGCGATTTTCACATCCACCTTCATGTCATCACGCTCCTTTATTCGATAGTCAGCACTTTGGTCAAGCTGTCTTGGGATACCGCAACAGAAGTCAATGATCCGGTCACTTTAGAACCGTTGATATAGGCCGTTTTCCCGGACACAATGGTACTCGCTGCTGCTGTTGCATCAGCCGTATCAACTACGCTGGACTTTCCGGCGACCCCGAGAATGGTCACCCCGGCTTTAATATTTCCCGTAACGATTTTTAACTGTTCGGAGGAAGCAATGCTGACGGTACCGCTGCCGTTATGGTAGCCGGACGGTACAGTATATGTCCCTTTCACAGCACTGATGGAACCTGTTACCGCACCATTGTCTGTCATCGTCCCTGTCACCACACCACTTCCCAGGAATGCCGTTTTCCCGTTCTTGATGTCTGCCGCAACAGCATTTGCCGATGTCGTATCATAAAACTCTGCCGTCCCGGTTCCCCCTGCCAAAGGAATAGATACTTGCGGGACGCTTTCATAGGTGACACCATTGATTTTTACGTTTTTCGCCATGTTGATTTCTCCTTTACTCGACCTTCAACTCATAGCCATTAAAGCTGATTCTGCCATAGTTCGACGGGATGGCAGCTACCGTCACCGACCGCATAGCCGTAAATCCCTTATCGGGCATGATGACCTGCTCCACATCACTGGGAATGATTTGTTTTTCCTGATACGCCCCGGACGGCTCCTGCGGCAGAGAAAGCACTCCGCAGAGTGTGCTTTTCCCTTCCAGTTTTCCTTTATATCGTTCCATGAGCCGTTACCTCCCCGGTCACAATAAACGGGCTGGGCGGGATAACCGTATCCGTATAGCCGGAAACCAGCACTAATTCCACATCGTACCGATAGGCTCCGAAAGGAAGTAATGCCGTATCTTCCGGCAACAGAAGCAGGAGGCAGTCTGTTGCCCGCCGTATGATGCCATTATCCAGGGTTTTCACCACCAATGGGATTTCATCAGAAAGCTCCCGTTTGACGGTAAATGTAAGCCGATCATCCGCTCCCGGCACAAACGCTCTGCCCGTCACCCAGTCATGGATGGTCAGCGTAATCTGCGCCGAATCCCCACGGGTAATGGAAATTCGGTTCCGAACGACTGAAAAGCCCATCCTGCCACCTCCTCATTCAATCTGCCGCTGCTCGATTACATCCAAACGGTGCTGCACATGATCCGTTGCTTCCTCCACGCGGGAAAGGCGTTCTGCCATCTCCTGGCGCTTGGCTTCTGTTTCGGAAAGCTGGCGCCGCAGGTGGTCGATGCACTCTTGCAAGCTCCGCACCGACTGATTCAGTGGCTTGATGACACTAAAGTTAAAAATGATGCCGCAGAGCATCAGGACGGATACCAGAGAACCAACCATCTGTACCCATTCAGCCATACTCCTCACCTCCTATTTTGTACGCTGGAACATGTACACGACGATGGACGGCTGCATGTTGTTGTGCGATTGGTTGCCGCCTGTCGAAGAAAGACTATGGGAATGATTACCATCCCATGACGTATGCCCGTCCACTTGGTTTCCATGCCAACAGCCATCACCGTATCCGATAGCTGTTGGCGCATCATTGCCTTCGCAGGCATCCCACTGAAGGTTCCGCGGAAGCGCACCCGAAGACCAGTGTCGATGATTTCCACTATTGCCCACTGTATGCCCATGGGCCGGAGTTTCCGGAATCGTAAGGGTATGCTTTTCTTCGCCCAGCTTGTCCCCAGCCTTATACATGACTCCGCTGTCTGCTGCCCCGGCCCCAATCAGACAACGCCCCATAGCAAAGGCTACCCAGGTCGTCCCCGGCCAGTAGTTTGCAGGATTCTTCCCGTCCGCAGAAATGTAGATGGCATTGACAGGGAATGGACATGCCTGGATTTTGGCCACGGCTTCCTCATCCATATCAGCGTAGGTGACCTTGCCCCAGCTGCCATTGCTGTGCAGGACGGTATTCAATTTTCCTGCGGCCGGTGATGGGACCATGCCGCTCTGGCCTGCCGTCTTTTCACCGCAGCCGCCGAAATCCGGCAGGGTGATATCCTTCGTGCCGTCAAAGACAACACGGTGGATCTTCCGACCCGTCTGCAGCTTCGAGGCACTGGCTGCATTGCCGCTAATGCCGCTGGCATGGGCCTTGGCATCGGTCAGATGGGCATTGATGTCGGCTGCCGTAGCAGAAATTCGCTCATAGAGCCGGGCATCATTGCTGACCAGCTGAGACACCGTCTTGTTCTGCTGGTTGAATACCACCGGGTCTTCTGAAAGATACTGCGGAAACAGCACATCATAATCCAGGGTATTATCCACCGCTTCTGTGGGACGTACTTCCTGTCCGGCACGGTCAGGGAAATCCTCCGACCACTTCTCCTTGATATACTCAGCCACTTGCCTTCACTCCTTTCCCGGATACGATGGTCGCTGTCGAGAACGTCGCCTCGCCATCCCAGTGGATCTTCCCGTTCCAGGAATAGCCCAGATAGATAGCATAGCCCAGATGGGCCGGCTTGTAGATATCGAGCTGGGCAATCAGCTTCGAGAGCGTTTCGGTATCCGTGTCATTCATAATGCAGTACACCTTGAAATAATATTCTTCGTTCACTTCCTCGATATGCCCAACGCTGTACAAATTAATGATAGAGTTCATAAAATCCACCGTGGACACATCCACATGCTGCAACTTGAACAGAATCCGCTGTCTGCGGAACTCATCGGTATCCCCGTCACCGGGCTTGATGCCAAGGAATGATTCATAGAGCGGCAACGCCCAGGTGGCCGTGTTCACGAAGAAGTTATCCGCCAGATTTTGCAAAGCTAGCCGCAAACGGTTATGCTCCGTGCTGCAGGTATCCGCCGCTTTTTTGAACATCGGGTCTTTCGCCAGGAACCGGGGCAGATAGTCCAATACGTTGACTTCACTTTGGCGCATCCACTCATTCGCTGACAATGCTCAGCACCACCTTTCCGGCTACTGGAATCTGTTCATTGGTCAGGCTGATGTTTTCCGCCTTGCCATTGAGTTTCAAGTTCCGATAATCTGTAATCCCGTTTACGCCAAGGATAAGCCGGCCAATCTGGGCCAGGCTGACGTAGGACAAGCTGAAACCTGTGTTCTTGAAATAGTCAGACACAACAGCAGCCACAGCCGCCACGTTGGCTGTGCCGTACACTTCTGCGGTGATATCCACTGCCAGAGGTGCCGGTGAAACCACCGTTACGGTGGCCCCGATAGGGCGCTGGGTCTCGATATACTGGGCCACTTTCTGGATCAGCTCGTTCGAGGCTGATTCATTTTCTGCCGTCACGATGATGACTTTCACCGTGCCATTTCCAGCCCAGAGCGGGATGACCTTGCAGTTTCCCACACCGTCCACGGACATAGCCCAAGAGCGGTAATGATTGGCATTACCGGAAGTAATCGGCTGGCGGACCCGGAACAGAAGCCGTGTCAAAAGAGCCGCGTCAGTTTCCTCATCGGCCCCATCCGTGCATTTCTCTGGGTTGGTCACACTGTACACATTGGGAATGGAATAGGGGATTTCCGTAATCGTTCCCTTCGCCACGTTACCATTCACGCCCGCCTCTGCTGCCTGGACAGCGATTTCCACTTCCGTTCCATCCGCTGGAATCGTTGCCGACTCCGTAGTATAAAACCGCAGTCCGTCTTTGGTCTGGAATATGCTGCCGCGGATGATGTAGGCCCCGGACTGGCCGGTGACCGTGACACTGCCATTAGCCTGCACGGCCTGTTTCCGCTGGATGCCGAACTCCTCAGCCCGGAGCGTCAGATAGTCGCCCCAGGCGGTCTCGGCAAAAGCCGCGTCTCGCAGCATGGCTATCTCGGCATAGCTGTTCTCGAATTCCACGGCATTGGTATCAATCATGTCCCGGGCAAAAGAACCCTCGATGGCCGTCTTATCCGTATCGGTCAGCGTGTGCAGGGTCTGCACCATGCGGTTCTCAATCTGGTCTTTTGTCTGGGCATCAAACAAATTGCTCATGCAAGGCTCCTTTCTGCGGTAATCGTGATGTTTTCATCGCTGTAAATAGATGTCACATCCACCAAAATGAACAAGTCATCTTTCTCCCGCCTTTCCACGTCCACCCGGTTGATCCGTGCAATATAGGGATTGACGGCCAGCCCCTCCCGGATGTTCTGGCAGATCTGGTCTGCTGTATAGACGCTGTTGGGCATCGTTCCCTGATAGGGTTCAATGGTAATGCCGTATTCATCATGGTAGGCCAGATACCGATATCGTTCCGTCATCAGGGCTTTATAAATCCACACCCTGAGGGCCTCGTCTTCCGTCACAGTGATGTTGTTCCCGTTCTCGTCATAGCGGAACCGATGCTTCTCAAAGTCATAGCCGTATTCCGAAAGGAGCGGCAATGTTTCTCTGGAACTGGCATCCGCTCCGGATGCCAAGGCCACAAAAGGATCAGCCATATCCGTCCAACCTCACAATCTCATCTAAAATCACATACTGCTGGATTTTCCCGTTCACCAGCATGGGCATGATGGCGACTTTCATGCCCGGCTTCAGCGTATCCGTGGTAATCACCGAATCGGTGTAGTCGTTATGGATGTCGTGGTTATGCGACTGATACGCCGCATCCCCGCTGCCGCCTGCCCGGTTCTGCGTAGCCGATACCAGATGGCCCCGGGCCGTCCTGCCGTAGCCTGCCAGAAGGTAATGGGAAATCCACAGCTCCTCTTTGGTCAGGACGATGCCATTGTATTTCACCTGGATGTCCGGCGGAGATTGGAGTATCTCGCCAATCTGGATAGACGGGCTGTTGCTGCTCCTTGACACCTGCTCCATGAGGTTCAGCAGGCTGATGTATGGATTTTTCTGCATCTCCCGTCACCCCCTCGACGTCTTGATGATGGTCGCCGGATAGTAGTCGCTCCCCATGTCGATGCTCCCTTCGTAATGATGGAAACAGCCGTACACATTGGAGCTGTTGCCCCAGCAGCCGCCGTTGCCGTCATAGACCACCACATGCCAGTTCGGGTCCGGCTTGCTGTAGCGGTTGTACATGATGATGTCGCCTTTCTCCAGCTGTGCCGGGTCGTAGGGAATCGCCAGTCCCTGGGCTTCGGCATCGGCCCGGAGCTGGTCGCAGCCTTTGACGTTGTTGTTGTATTCCCGGGCAGCAAAGGGCGAATAACCAGCCGCGGCAACCGTCGCCCGGTCCACACAGCCATTGGAGCCATAAGGCGAAACGGTGCCATCAAAATTCTCCATGCACGAATCCACCACATCGCCTCCGGCCGCATTCCCGCTCATGGACGCCCCGCTCTTACTTCCTGAAGCGGCCGATGCAGGCGGCACGTAATCCGGGTTGGCGTTGTACGATGCACTGTCCAGTTCCTGCTTCTGCTCATCCAGCAGCTTGTTGAAGACCAGGTGCAGATCCATGGTGTGCCTGTTCCCCTCGATCCGATGGCTGTCCGACTTGATGAAGAAACGCCCTTTGAGCTGTTCTTCCTGGATGTCCACGGAAAATCCGGCGATGCACTGGATATGGCCGAGCGCCTTGACAGCCATGTCATGGGCAACGGTCTTCAGCATGGCCCGGGCCTGCGAGGCATCGTCCTGCTTAGGGTCGGCCTTGCAGATGGCCTGGATGGTGCCGAAGCGTTCGATGTCGGTGCCATTCGGCATCTCGCCTTTCGTCTGGCCTGCGCTGTCTACCACGACTACTTTCGACACCATGTCTTCGATAGACTCGGACACGGACGCCCCGGTAAGATTCGTTTCATCGCTGATGAGGAAGTCCTCCACCACCTGATCATTGGTACAGACCACATTCAGCTTACCGTCCGTCATGTAGATGTGATACCCCTTGCCATCCTGTGCCGACTGGTAAGACAGCGCCTGCTTGATGGCATCGGTCGCTGAGATGTCATCGGCAATGAAACTGCACACCACAGAAAGGTCCGGCATCGTCCCGGCTTCGATGGTAAAGTCATGGATGGTCTGCCGGATGGCATCGGCAACGGTCACGCTGGCGTACTTCCGGGTAATGCGGGATTTGGCCAGATAGATGATATTGTCAAAGGCCACAAAGCGCATAGCATAGGACTCGCTGTCCCGGCTCCGGGAAAAGATGCGCCCTTGGAAAACGGGGTACGTCTCCTGCGTGACCTCATCGGTATAGGAAAAACACACTTCATCGCCCAGCTCCAGAACGGCATTCGTCCAGTCCTTGTCTTTCGTGGTATAGGCGATGTCAAATTCCAGTTTTCTCCCGGCCTGCTCCACATCGCCCGACCAGGTATAGGAAAGGACGTAAGCAGACAAGTCCGTGTTCTGCAGCTTGCCTGCCTGCTGGTTTTCCGTATCTGCCTTATTTATCTTTGCCAACTGGAACATTTTCATCATTCCTTTTCAGGTTCATGGTCGTCAGCCGGATGATGTCACCCGTTTTCAGGCCGCCGTTTCGGATGATGCTGCGGTAGACCTGGAACTTGGAGAACTGCTCCTTATTGAGCGTGACCGATTTTCCGACGGCCCGGCCCACGACATTGCCGATGCTGTCGCCCGGATAATAGGTGATATTCTTCTTCAGCTTCTGCCAGAACGACCCAGGGCGTTTCTTCAGCCCCGTTGCCGGGTCCGTTTTCCCTGTTTCCGCCGCTGTGACATAGCGGTATTCCATCAGTCCCAGTTCATAATACACATCCCCGCTTCCATCCTTCTCCCCAAACTTGAAGGAGCTGATCAGGCAGGGCATGGAGATGGGCGTGTCCGATACCGTGAGCTGGCAGACCTCGCCGCCTGTACGCATGGCTTCCAGTTCGGCAATATAGGTATAAGGCGACAGCGTCATCACGGCAAAGGGATAATCCTGGGCCGGGAAAAATCCCGCCAGTGTCAGGGACTTCAGCCCGGTCCTGCCTTTCATGAGATACTCCCCGTAGTTGTTGATGTTCACCGTACCATGGTTCGTATTGACAGAAACCATCAGTTCCGAAGGAAGCACGGGAAAGGTCACGACAGAGCTGCCCGCGGCCAGGGAAATTGTCAGGTCCTGTGACGCTTGCCCGATGGCGTTCAGGATGGATTCTAAGAATGAGGCCATCAGATGGTCGCTCCTTTCATGCGGTTCATGCCGTACAGCCGGATCTTTTCTACCAGCTTGTCGGCTACAGCATCGATGTCCTGCTGGCTGCGGACGTTCATCGTATCGATGCGGATAGTAATAGAGCGGCTCCCTGCGTTCATGGCCTGCCGGATGCTTTCATCATGCGGGACCACGGTACTGCCGTTTGGCAGGTGGACCAGTTCGCCCCGGTGGTCTTCGTTGATGACCGCAAAGCCGCCGTCAAAGTTCTCGACGCCTCTGGCAAAATGACTGATGGGTTCAATATTGAATCCCACATGAGTCGGCGCCCCGCCCGTCAGAGACGGGATGTCGATGGACAGGCCGTTGATGCTGGCAATGAGTCCGTTCACCTGGTCAATGACCCAGTTCACGCCGCTCCGGAAAGTATCCTTGATGCTTTCCCAGATGCTGGAAGCCGTCTCGCTGATGCCGTTCATGGCCCCGTCCCAGGCCGAAGCAATCCATTGCATCCCGGCATCCACGGCATCCGACACCGCCCGGACGGCCTGTTCGATATACTGCGAAACCGTATCCCAGTTGCTCCAGAGGAGATACAGCCCTGCGATGAGGGCAGCGATGACGATAAGGATGGGATTGGCCATCGCTGCTGCGCCGACTGCCCGGATGACCGTAATCATCATCCTGCCCACGGTCAGGAAGGTACTGCCCATGCCTTTGGCAACAATGGCGATGCCTCTCGCCACCGTGACGAGTCCTTTGAACTGGACAGCCAGGTATTTCGATACGCTCCCGGCCTTGCTGATGCCCGCGGCGATGGAGCTGAACGTCCCGAAGGCCCGTCCGCCTATCGTCAGCACCCGGCCCAGGGTGGAACCGAAGAGCTGGAAGGTCACGATGCCGAAAGCCACTTGGCCGATCAGGGCCTTCTGCTCCGGCGTCAGGGACCGGAACCAGGCCGCCAGTTCCTTCACCCGCAGGGACATGGCCTTGAAATAAGGGGTGAACGAAACCGCCAGGTCCATCCCGGCATTCTTCAGCTGGTTCATGGTAATCTGCATCTGCTCCGACGGGGTCAGCATCTTCTCATAGGCTTCCCGGGTCATGCCGGCAGACTGGGCCATCTGATTCATGACCTTATCGAAATCCCCGGCTCCCTTGCCTGTCAGAACCAGGATGCTGTTCAATCCTTCGACGGAACCAAAGAGCTGGGCCATCTGTTCGGCATCACCGCCGGTGGCCCGCTTCACTTCGTCCAGGAACTTCACCCATCCTACGCTCTGCAAATGAGCCGCGTTGAACTCAAGGCCATGGGACTGAGCCAGTTTCGCCGCTTCAGAAGACGGCTTCAGGATGTTGCTGTAAGCCGCCTTGAGTCCCGTAATGGCTTCGCTCGTAGCGATACCGTTTTTGGTAAGGACAGCGATGGAGCCAAAGAGTTCCTGCGTAGTAACGTTGAGCTGGGCGGCAATGGGGATGACGTTGCCCATGGACTGGGCCATCTCGCCAAAGGATGTCTTGCCGAAGTTCTGTGCCAGGAGCATCTGGTCCGTCACCGCCGCAGCCTCTTCTGCCGATTTTCCATAGGCATTGAGGACAGTCGTGACACCGTTTACGGCAGTTGTCGTATCCGTGAACCCGGCCTTGGCGGCGATGGTCATATCCTTGACAAAGCCTACAGCATGGCCGGCATCGACACCTGCCGAGATGGCCTGGTAGACCGATTCAGAAAGGTCGGCAACGCCTGCCCCGGTTTCATCGCTGACAGCACGGATCTCATCACTGACCTTCTGCATGGAAACGACCGTCGTATCCACCAGGGTAGAAATCTTGGCGATGCCACCCGCAAAGTCACTGTGCAGCTTGAAGCCTGCCGTTGCGGCTGCCAGGATGGGGGCTGACAGCAGGGCCATCTTGTCCGACAGGCTGGAAATCTTGCTTCCCGTCTGCTCGATGCTCTTTGCCGTCCGCTTCTGGATGCGCTCATGCTCCGTCAGCTTGTCCGACAGGCCGCTGACCGATTGTTTCGCCGCCGCCATCTGGGCCTTCATGCTTCCCAAGCTGGCATTGACGCTCCGTACCGTCGGCGTGAACAAATCCCGCAGCCGGATGGCGGCATCGATAACGTTATTGGCCACGCTGTTTCACCTCACTTCAAAAGAATCCATCCTGCCGCTTTTCAAGCAGCCAGAATCGTGTACAATAAAAGAAAAAAGACATTACGCAGAAAGGATGATGGTTATGAAGCCTGAAAAAGCAGGAAAAAATGGTTTCATCGTTTTTCATAAAGTATCGTTAACCATTTTTTTATCGGCTATCATTTTTTTTATGTCGGGCTGTGGCAGCACCACTACCACAAACAGTACCCACAAAACAAAACCACAACAAATTGAATCTTCAAAAACTGATTTCGAAGCTGAGTTAAAAGCTGATGGTGAAGCATATAAAAAGGAACTGAAAAGACTCAAGGAAGAGTCTATTAAAGCTCACAGCAGTACCTCTAGTGATAACAATAATTACGATTACTACGATGATTACTATAATACTAATGAAGGAACCTATGACGAAGGATATGATAAGGGCCACGAAGACGGCTATTTTGATTTAGGGTACGACCCAGAATATGAAAACGATGATTATATGGATGGTTATGAAGAGGGTTTTTCAGAAGGAACATCTTCTCTAGAAGAAGAAAATCAAGATGACCTTGAATGGGAAGATAAATACTCTAGGAGATAACTTTTTTCTCTTCCCGTTCTTCCATCTCATATCGGATAAAAGCGTACAGTACTTGCCGTTCGCCATAGCCCAGTTTCATGACCGCTGACGGCAGCAGGTGATGCTCCCGGAACAGGAGATACATCGCCTGCACTTCGCCATCGGTCCGGATCAGTTTTTTACGGCTTTGTCCGCCTTTTCCTGGGTCGTATAACCGTTGAGTTCCGTAATCTGTGCCGTGAGGTCGGCGATTTCGCCTGCCAGGAAGAGCTTGCGGATGATGTCGCCAGGGAGTACGGCCCCGAATTTTTCCAGCAGGTCCTTGTTCTTGAGGTCCGGGTCGGCAATCCCCGCCAGGAGTGTCTGGGTCTGCATCTGGTAAATGTCTACATTATCGGCATTGCCATTAGTGAAATCTACAGCCATCTTCTGGATATCTGCATAGCGTTCCGGGTCGATGGCCCGGAGCGTGATGACGAAATCGAAGCCGAACAACTTCGAGAGCCGTTCCATCTTCACTTTCTTTTCAGGCCGTTCGGCCAGCTTGTTCACTACATCGGCTTTCAGCAGCCGGTCTACCATATTCATATGCTTGTTCTCCTTATGCTAAATCCAAGAGGTCCCAGTCCGAGAAGGTGAAGCTGTAGCTTTCCTCGCCCATCTTGTCCACTTCCCAGTCAGCCAGAATCAGGCTGTCAAAGGTCGCATCCTTGATGACGATGCGCTCGCTGCCGATGGCATCCTTGTCATCCAGGACGGAGACGATGGTCACGACAGTCTGCCTGCCCGCCTTGATGTTGTCGTTCATCTTCCGGATCATGTAGCTCGACACCTTGTGCAGCTTCAGCTGGCCTTTGCAGTCGTAGCCTGTGACCTTGTAGCCCTTGCCCACATGGCGGAGCATCTTCACTTCTTCCTTGGTCAGCGTGACCTCGGCCTTGAATGCCGTTGCCTCGGCCATGAGGTCGCCGTCGATATACAGGTCGGCGTACTTGCCGTTCATGACCCGTTTGGCTTCCATGCTGTTCATCCGGTTTCACCTCCTCAGATATTGATGGTAATCGTCACGTCTTCCATGGCATCCAGCAGCGATGCCCTGACTGCGATGAACACATTACTGCCGATATTGGCCAGCTTGATGTCCATATCGGACATGTCTGCCAGTTCCGCCTTGGTGTATTTGCCGTTGGATTCCAGCCATATCTTCGTGGATTCCACATCGATATAGGCTGTGTTCTGGTCCTGTTCCAGCAGCCCCTCCTGGGCCAGCTGGTCAAGATACCCCTGGATGGCCGTCACCAAGAGGCAGCGGTTCGCATAGCTGTTGGCGTACTTCCCGAGGTAATGGTCCTGGGCTGTCGTGCGGATATCATCGTGCATCATGTCCATCAAGTCCACGAGCTTGATTTTCTGGAAGCTCGTCCCCTTGTCCTGGACGGTGGTCACCAGGGAGTTGATGCCCCGGGCCAGTTTCACCTTTTCGCCGTCAAAGAAAAAGAACAGCTTCCCTGCCCCGGCCATGGTGTCCATTTCTTCTTTCGTCCACACATCACAGCCGATGACTTCCGGCAGCGGTGCGTAGGTGCAGGAAATCGTCATGGGCGTCCCGGCAATGATGCCGGCAATGCGACTGCAGTACTGCGCTGTCGTATATGTCTTTGTCTTAGTCTGGATCGTTTTGTTGACAAAGTTGATGACGCCTTCCGTATCTGCCGTACAATCCGGCAGCACGGCCTTGATCATCTTGTCTTTATTGGTACGCATCCCCTTGACCCAGGTGGCAATCGTATCGATGTGCGACGTCCCGATGTCCGGAATGACCAGGTAATCGAAGCGCTTGTTCTCGATGACCTTCAGGATATCCGTATAGTCCTCGGCTTCACTGCTGATGATTTCGGCGATGACCTTCTTCGGGCTGTTCACATAGCCCCGGAGCGCCAGTTCCAGCTGCTCCCGGTTGCTATCCGACAGTTCCTTTGGAATGTCATCTGCCGTGTACAGGTTCACTTCCGTCACCGAAGGCAGTGTTTCTTCCTTCAGGATCATGAGGACAATGCCGCGCTCGCTGCGCTCGATGGCGCTGATGCCTTTTTCCTTGAACACGACATTAATGGATGGCATTTTCATATTTCGTTGTCTCCTTTCCCCGATACCGCTGATGCAGCACTTTCATCCGTTCGGCTGCTTCCGTTTCATCTGCGGAATCGTAGTACTGGACGGTCAGCGTCAGCCGGCCGCCGTCGTTATCCGCCCCGATGAGTTCCTCGCTCATCGAGCGGACAGCAAAAAACCTGTCCTGGACGGCAATCCCGTCACGGAACAGGTCTTCTGCAGCAGCCAGCACGTCATAGATAGATGCGCTGGCCGTCTGCTTCTGCGGTATATAGGTGATGTAAATATCGGTATCCCGATACACTTCCTTGCAGCTCTGGGGCGAAGCCACCGTCATCGTCTTCAGGAAAAACGCTGGCGGACGGAACCCTTCCTTCACTTCCTGCAGGTACACGGGATACGGGAACCGTTCCTTCAACTTCTGCTGTATGGCCTGCAGGATGTCGATGTCTTGGATCATGTGCCGCCTGCTTTCTTCAGGAGCTTCTTCGCCAGTTTCTCCAGGCCCGGCTGCAATTCCCGGGCTTCGAAGGCCTTGACGGATTTCTCCGTATAGTGCTGGCCTTCATAATAGCCAACGGTCCTGCCACCCGGCGTTTTCTTGACATGGCCGTTATTGAGCAGGTGATGGACCGAGTGCCGGTTGACCAGTTCATAGGTCAGCTCCGAGCCGTTATAGCCTTCTACCTTGTGCTTCCAGCCTTTCTTCAGCTTGCCCGTGCTGCCTTCCGGCGTGTTCTTCACGCATTCCTTCCTGAGCTTGTTGCCAATTGTTACCAGGCCCTTTTCGGCAGTGCCGGGAAACTCTTCAATGGCAGAAAGCAGTTTTTCCGAAAGGTCATCCAATCCTTTGACCTCAAAGTCACTTCCGCTCATTATCCGTCCCCCTCACTTCTTCCATGCAGTACAGTTCCAGGGCTTCGTGGCGCATGTACGGGTCCACGATGGTGTCGATGTCGTACAGGTGATTCTGGTACTTCACCTTTATATCGTGAGTAACGCCCGGCCGCCAGCGGATGGTGATCTTGCTGTACTCCGTGTCCGCCTTGCGTTCCATCTCATAGAACACTTTTCCCCGGGCGGGTTCGATGGATGCCCAGCAGCGGTACACCACGACGTCGGTCTGGGTGTCGAAGCCGAATGCATCCGTTGCCACCTGCTTCCCCAGGATTTCAATCCGTTTGTTCAAAAGCCCAGTCTTCATGGGCATCCCCCTTTCAAAAACAGCTCCGCCGCACCCCGAACAGCAGCCACCGCAGCCGCTTCAGCAGGCCGGAATAATCGGCTTCTTCCCGATGCTCGTACAAAAAGGCGGCGGCATAGAGGATGGCTTCATGGAACACGACGGGATTCTCTTCGGCATCCGCTTCCTCGCAGCGGGCCAGATCCAGGCACAAGGCCTGGGCCGTTTCCAGGGAAGACAGGATGACGTCATCATTGGACGTATCATCCCCATCGATCCGCAGATATTCCCTGGCTTCTTCCAGGCTGACCAGCATGGCTTATCCCTTCGCCTTCATCTCCAGGGCCTTGACCGCTTCCTTCAACATCAGCATGCCATCGACGCGCTGGCTGGCGAGGAAGCCGATCTGGCCGTTGGCGGCATACAGTTCGTTGAGCCGCTTGAAGGAGCGGTATTCCCGGTCGGCAATCCAATAGTAGCTGAAATCGCCGAAGAGCATGGGACGGTTGCCGGCCGCCAGTTCCGGGGCAAAGGATGTGCTGTAGCAGGGACGGTTCAGGATGGTATCCGGTGTCCCGGCCGTGACAGACGGCTGCCAGATGTAGTTGCCGTTGTTGTCTTTGATTTTGCGCAGGGCCTTGATCGTAGCATCGTTCAGGAGCCATACGGCCTTGCGGCGGTACGGGATACGCAGGGCATGATACAGGTCGATGACATCATCAAAGGTGATGGATGCGCCATTGGCCGTCACGCCCAGTTCCGCAGACGGGAACACGCCAGTCGGCTTGTTCTTCCCGTCGCCCGTGAGGAAAGCTTCTTCTTCCTTCGTGCCGATACGGCGGGCAAATTCGCCAGCGATATAGCTTTCCAGGTCGAAAACACTGTCATTCAGGAGTTCTTCCGACACACGGATAGCCGTCCCCAGCTTGTACGCCCCGATGGACTGCTGGCCGAAGGTATCCTGGCTGTCCGGGTAGAGGCCGTTCTCTTCCATCCAAGCCGCTTCCCCATGTCCCGTCACGACAGGAATCTTGCGGTCGCCGCTGGTATGGATGACCGTCGCCAGGCTGCGGAAGAAATTCTCTTCCTGGAGCTTGTCGATGAGCTGATGCTCGAATTCATCCGGCACCAGATAGCCGCCATCGGCATCAGTACCTACGCTCAAGGCATTCTGCACATCGATGAAATTCTTATGGCGGATGCTGTCCCAGAAGGCCTTCTTGTAGGCGTTGGATGTGCGGCCTTTCTTCTCATTTTCCGTCTTGGGAACCCCCGGCTGTTCTGTAATAGGAACAGTGGTAGGCTTTGCCATTTCTGCATCCATACGCTGCTGGCGTTCCAGGCGGTCGATTTCCTTGCCCAGGTTCACCACATCTTCTTCCATCTTGTCGTACCGGGCAGCGTCTTCTGCCGATACCATGCCGTTCTCATCACGGGCCATATCCAGGAAGGCTTTCGCCGCATCCCAGAGGTTCTTGCGCTTCTCGCGCAGTGCTAAAATCGTATCCATTGTATTTGTCCTCCTGTCAATGAATGAGCAATGCCAGCCGTTTCTCTAAGGAAGCGGCTGGCACTTTCTGCAAGGGTTTCTTGGGTTTCAGTTTCTGTACAAAGGAATTCGTCACCGTGACCGGGCTGTACAGCATGGCTTCCGGCTGCTGTTCTCCGTCTTCCTGGTCAAAAAGAATTTCATCGGCAAAGCCCAGTTCCACGGCCTTTCGGGCATTGAGCCAGGTCTCGTCATCCATCATGTGCGAAATCTTCGTACGGGCCAGGCCGCTCTTGATTTCATAGGCATTGATGATGCTCTCCTTGACTTCGCTCAGCATGCCGATGGTCTTTTCCATCTCGGCTTTGTCCCCATAAGCCAGGGTCGCCGGATTGTGGATCATCAGGATAGCCACCGGCGACATGCAGACCTTCGTCCCGGCCATGGCGATGACGGAGGCAGCCGAAGCCGCCAGGCCGTCAATCTTCACGGTAACGTTCCCAGGATAATCCATGAGCATGTTATAAATCTGGGCAGCGGCAAAACAGTCACCGCCCGGGCTGTTGATCCAGAGGGTGATGTCGCCGCTGCCCGCATTCAGTTCTTCCTTGAAAGCCTTCGGGGTCACTTCATCGCCCCACCAGGTCTCGTCCGAAATCTGGCCGTCCAGGTACAGCGTCCGTTCACTGCCGAAGGCATCGGGGGCCGCATTGGTCACCCACTTCCAAAATTTATGTTTCATTCGTTTCTCCCTTCTGGGCAAAGGCCCCAGCATCCTTGAGCTTGGTCATGCTGCCGTTCACCAGGTACAGATTGCCGCCTTCCTCATCGGGTACGGGATTCATGTCTTCCATCTCCCGGATATCATTGGCGGACAGCCAGCCGTTTTGCCGGCCGATGCTGTATCCGGTCATGCGGCTCTCATAGTCGCCGCGCATGAGGCCGTTCACATTGAACTTCAGGAAATACTGCTTCTTCTCTTCCGGCAGGAACAGGGCTTTCTGCATGGACTGCTCCCAACGGATGACCCAGGGGTCTAAGGTGTATTTCACAAATTCCATGGACTGCTGCTCGATATTATTGAAGGAACTTTTCTCCAGGTCGCCAATCATGTGCGGCGGGATGCGATAGAGCCGGGCAATTTCATCGAGCTGGAACTTCCGCGTCTCCAGGAACTGTGCTTCTTCCGGCGGGATGCCGATCTGCTGGTACTTCATACCTTCTTCCAGCACAGCTACCTTGTGGGCATTGTCCGTTCCCCGGTAGACGGCATTCCACGAATCCCGGACTTTGGCCGGGTCCTTCAGAACGCCGGGATGTTCCAGTACCCCGCTGGGACTGGCCCCGTTGGCAAAGAAAGACGCACCGTATTCCTCGCAGGCCATGGTCATGCCCACGGCATTGCGGGCCATGGCAATAGGCGAATAGCCGACCAGGCCGTCAAAACCAAGGCCGGGGATATGCAGCACTTCTTCCTTCTGCAGGGCCACCTGCCCGTACGGCTTGATGTTCGGATTCTCATCACCCGTCTTGGTATACAGATAGAAAATCTTTCCCCGGTCATCCCGGCAGACGGTCATCTTGTCCGGCCGAAGCGGATAGAGTCCCTGCACCCGTCCCAGGCGGTCACGGATAATCTGGGCGTAGGCATTGCCCCAGATGAGCAGATGGCTCATGAGCGTTTCCCGGAAGATGAACGAGGTCATCTCCGGGTTCGGCTCATCATGGAGCAGATGGTACAGCGGATGGTCATAGACCCGCTCCTTGCCGCCCGGCGTGTACCGGTACAGCTGGAGCGGCAGAGCTGCCAGGGTTTCCGCCAGGATGCGGACGCAGGCATACACTGCCGTTGTCTGCATGGCCGTGAACTCGTTCACCGTCTTGCCACTGGCAGAAGGGCCGAACAGGTAGCGGAAATCCGTGCCGATATAATAGTTCTGAGGCTTGTCCCGAGTACGGAACAGGCTGGATAAAAATGGGATTCTCATAAAATACCTCCCAAAACAGGCACAAAAAAAGCCCCTGCCATTTTTACAGACGCCTTTAAAATGCAATAACACCTCGTTCGTCATAGACACTGCTGCTGCCAGTCCCGTTGCGGATGCAGCGGTCCAGTGCCATGATGGTCGCCACGATTCCGTCGATTTTTTCGACGGATTTTTCTTTGTCCGGCTTGATGTTCCCCGCCGGATCCTGCCGCATGACAACATTGCCCGCCATCCATTTGAGGACGGGATTGCCGCCATGGAGAATGTTCCCTTCCATCAGGAGCTTGAACAGCTCCTTCGACGGCGGTGACATATCCTTGAAACCTTGGCCGAAGGGAACCATGGTGAAGCTCATGTCTTCCAGGTTCTGCACCATCTGGGTTGCATTCCATCGGTCGTAAGCGATTTCCCGGATATTGTAGGTTTCGCCCAGGCGTTCGATAAATTTTTCAATGAAGCCATAATGGATGACGTTCCCTTCCGTAGTCTGGATGAAGCCCTGTTTCTGCCAGACATCGTAAAGGACATGGTCCCGGCGGCACCGCAGTTCCAGTGTGTCTTCCGGCAGCCAGAAGAACGGCAAAAGGATATATTTCTCATCATCATTCCGTGGCGGAAACGCCAGAACCAGGGCCGTGATATCTGACGTACTGGACAAATCCAGGCCGCCGTAACACATCCTGCCCCGGAGAGAATCCAGGTCGATGGGAAGGTTCCCTTTATCGTAGACCTGTTCCGGAATCCATCGGATACTGGCCGATGTCCAGATATTGAGCCGGAGCTGTTTAAACACATTCTCCTCAGCCGGATTTTCAATGGCGTTCTGATACGCTTCCCGGACACGCTCAATTTTGATGGTGTGTCCCAGGGACGGGTTCGCCTTGTACCAGTTGGCTTCATCCGTCCAGTCTTCGTCAGCTTCCAAGCCATACACGACAGGATAGAACGTATAATCTTTCTTACGGCCCTGCATCAAATCCAGGGCCTTGGTATGCAGCTCATAACAGATGCTGTTCTTGTCGTTGCCTGCTGTGGTGATGATGAAAAAGAGCGGCTGTTCCCGGGCATCGCCGGAACCTTTGGTCAGCACATCGTAGAGCTTCCGATTCGGCTGGGCGTGGATTTCGTCAAATACAAGACCCGAAACATTCAGCCCGTGCTTGGTTCCTGTTTCAGCAGAAAGCACCTGGTAGAACCCGGCGTTGCGGTAGTTGATGATCCGCTTCCCTGCCGACCGTATCTTGGAACGGCGCAGGAGCGCGGGACTCATTTCCACCATCTGCCTGGCGACATCAAAGACGATGGAAGCCTGGTTGCGGTCACAGGCTGCGCCATAGACTTCCGCGCTCGGTTCATTGTCGGCGTAGAGAAGGTACAGGGCAATAGCCGCTGCCAGTTCACTGTTGTGCGTTTTGACCATATTCCGCCCGGCCAGGTAGCAATGGGACGGGCTATCCACCTGGATGCACTGCATTTTGACTTTATAGTCAAGCATCCGGATTTCTTTCAAATAATGAAAACAGGAACGTGTCTGTTTCACACGCTCCTGTCTTCGGATGCTTTTTCGATGAAGTTTGCTGACCGGCTGGTCAGTAAAGGCTGTGAACCGGATCTGATATAGTATTTCCCCGGTCGGCTCCCCGTAACGGGTAGACGGACAGGTAGTCAGAGAATTCTTGATTCCCAGCGTCCACAAGAGTTCCTGTACAGATTCCGCCAGCTGCCGGATGGTACTGACGTAGATACTCTGGCCTTTGACATCACTTACACAGCCATCAGAATCCATGAGTCCCTGAAGCAGTTCCCATCGTTGATGTTCCGATGACCGCAGGTATTCCGGCCGGATAACTTTTTCTCTGAAGTGCGGCACCAGAATGTTCTTCAGTTCTTTATAGACCAGGATTTCGCTGCCGCCGCAGGTCTGTGGATACCGATTATGCAGAGGGTAAGGGATGAATGAAATAAGGTCATCCACATCGCAATCCCGGACAGTGATTTCCGGCTTCGTTGCGCAGCCATTCCCCAGCCAGTAGCCATACAGATACGGGTCTACAGGAAGGTTTGCCTCTGGAAGATGTAAAGGTTCATTTACGGGAATCCGTATGATGGAACGGTTGTCGCTGAACGTTTCACGATACTGCCGGGTACGGCGGTAAATCTCGCCCGTTGTCCAGCGTTTCGCCCTTGTCTTTCCATGGATGTACTCCACATCCCACAAATGCCGTTCCCCGGCCACAATCCGGCCGCCATCACGGAAAACCAGCTCATAGGCCTGTTCCGTGTCATCTACCAGACTTTTAGCCACGACATAGCATGGCTTTCCCCTTTCGTCGAAGACGCAATCCCCAACGGCAAGAGTTCCCATGGTTTTCCATCCGTCCGGAGTCGGAATCGGCGTGTCCAACGCGAGCTGTTTCCCGTTCTTCTTTGGTATCTCTATATAGGCCGTCAGGAACTGCCGTTTTCCGTCTTCCTTCACGATACCGAATAAATCACGCACAATCTGCTCCTGCCAGGGCAGGAGCAGGAAAGGTTTTCCGGCCCATTTTCCTTTGGTATGACAGAGATTCTCGATGAAAGCGACGGCCCGGTCGGCCTTTTCTTTATCGTAATGGGAATCCGGCAGCATAAACACTGACGGCTTATACACAAATGCCAAACTCATCACCCCCTTAACAGCAATTCCATTTCATCTGTTTCTTTTTCGACCCCGTTTTCTTCCCCGACCATACGTCTCCGGGCAGACGGTGTCAGGCCGAACTGCTCACAGAATTTCAACATGATTTTGAGGTTAGTCTGGGCGATAGATACCTGCGGCACCTGCTGCAGGTACCCATTCGGTGTCCGAACCATATCCCCATGCTGGGTAATGAATTCTTCCGCCCCTTTCCAACGGGCGTATGCCTGGCAGTAGCCGGCAAAGGCCATCATATCCAGATTGGTCAGCATACCCATCTCCGCAAGGACTTTACCCAGCCGTTTCCATTCCTTCTTGGCATCGTCTTCCAGCCAGTCTGGACAGCGGGGCAGCCGGCCCTTAGGCAGCGGTTCGTTTTTGTTGAGCGGCCGATGGCCGGGATTTCCCTCCAGCACTTTAAGTGCTGTCGGTTTCGGTTTCCTTCCTCGTACAGCCAATGGCGCTCACCTCCCAATAAAAAAAGCCCTTGCGGGCTGTACGACGGAGAAGGCCGCGTCTGCGGTCTCCTCTTATTTTTCTGCAAAAAAAATACTAGATGCCTCAGTAAAGTTCTTCGAGGGCTTCGTATTCCCGTTCCAGCCGGTTGAGAGTCTGGCAGATGCACTGGAACCGGAAACGGTTCTTGCAGGACCGCTGTTCGTTCTTCAGTTCCTTGATTTCTTCCATCCGTTTTTTCAGGATGTACCGCCCTGCTCCCTTCAGCATTTCATGGTAGTCTTTTTCAAATCTTGTCATCGCAGCTTCCTCGCTTTCGTGTGCTTTTTCTTTGGTGCTTTCCCCCTTCGTCATGTATATATATATCACTCTAAAGGCACATAATAGCAAGCCATTTTTCGATTATTTATGTATTTTATTTCATAACAAGGAACAGGACCTTTCGGCCCCGTCTTCAGGTTTTCCTTATCGTGCGCTTTTCAGGACATCGACCAGCCATTCGGCACTCGGGTGAGTTTCCCCGGTCGCTTCTTCAAGAATCGGGAGATCATCCTCGATGTAATGAAGCCCTTTCCCCACTTTGATAAACCTGACATCTTCGTAGCCTTTTATATCTGTCCGGTAAACCCTTGCGGTGCGGCTTTCACCGTGATAGCTTTTGCCATCCCAGCCTCCAAAAGTGAAGGTCACCTTTTCCTTCGTGGCTTTGAAATGGGCTTCGAAATCAGCTCTTGTAATTGCTGTCTTGTATTCGTGGAGTTCGAAATGGTTGCGGAGTGCGTAAATGTTTGTCATGGTAAATTCCTCGCTTTCATGTGCTTGTTCTTTGGGGCTTCCCCCTTCGTCATGTATATATATCACTCTAAAGACACATAATAGCAAGTCATTTTTCGATTATTTATGCATTTTTCTACGAGAAAAGGGGCCTGCTATCGGCCCCTTATTGTTCGGAAGTTTACCGAAACTCAATGGTCAGCATCCTGCTTCCCATCCACCAGCTGCTTTCTTCATTTGGGTCTTCGAAAAAGACTTCTTTGGCTTCCCGTATCCGTTTGTCCATGTCTTCCTTTCCAAACATTTCGCAGGCTGCTTTTTTGCTGATTTTCTTTCCATCCAGTGTAATGATTGTTCTCATCGTTTTTTCCTCGCTTTCATGTGCTTTTTCTTTGGGGCTTGTCCCCTTTGTCATGTATATATATATATCACTCTAAAGGCACATAATAGCAAGTCATTTTTCGATTATTTATGCATTTATTCGACTAATTCCCATTCATCGGCATTGGGTACCAGACCGAGGCTTCCGACCGTATCCCACTGCACATGGATGGTTCCGGCATCATCGACATACTGGACGGTGCCTTCGGTACCTGCAGGTGGTGCCTGCACATCATCCATAAAGATCAGCCGTACCCGTGCGCCCTTCGTCCTTGCCCGGCTTTCCGTCAGCCCTTTCCGCAGGATGGCAAGGTCGAAACCGAACTTGCGGTAATCCCGTTCCATGTTCTGGTAATACCAATCGCCCGGTTCCCCAAATCTCCGCTCCTCATGCATGATATACACCAGACCGCGGATTGTGTTGCCGTCCGTTTCGACAGGGATTGTTTTCTTATAGTAGAACCGCGGGAATCCTTCATATGCATCAAGCCGCCGTTCATCTGCTGCCGAAATGCGCCAGAGGACGACCGGCACGAAGGCATCCGCCTTTTTCTCGATAGTGGCGTAGCATCCGGTCAGGGAGCCTTTGAAAAGCAGTTCATACCCATTTACCCGTCCTGTCCCCGCAAGGGTGGCATCGGGGCACCGCTGCGTCATCTGCGCTTCACTCATGTTGCTGCCGTAGGCAATGTAGATTTTTTTATTCATCGCTCTCATCCTTTCTGAAGGGAATGCCCTTCTACCACCCCAAGGGCAGCCGAAGCTGCCCGGAAGGCTATCTCCTTCAAGCGGCGGCATTGCGCCATGCGGAATTGCCTGTGAGGTGTTTGAGGAAGTGGAGCCGGCAGGTCTTGAATTCGTCGCCGATAAGTCCCAGCCGGAGCATCCAGCACCGGAATGCGTATTTTTCATTGTCCGTTTCGGTTTTCCGTGCCGAGGCTTTCTTCTGCGTGAGGGCCTGATGGGCGACCGCAAGGCAGAACTGGATGTAGGCCTTGATTTCGCCGGCGTGGAGAGTGCCGTTGAAAAGGCGGAACTCGACGGTCCCTTTGGTGAAAGTGGCATGCAGGTTCAGCCCATGGTAGCGGGTGCTGTTGTAGTGGTAGTTCCGTCCGTATGGCGCTTCCTGATACCAGAGGTCGGCGATGCCGTCCAGGGTGACCGGCTTTTTCCGGTTGAGATCCTTGAGGAATGTGGTGTTCGTCTTCCGGCAGTACCGGCTTTCCCGCGAGGGGTTAATCTGGAGGGCGCGGTAAATCATATCTTCCTTGCTCGCCATGATGTTCACCAGATTCCGCAGTGTCTTTGCCGTGAACCGTTCGGCTCCGACGTGGATGTGGATGCCGCAGGACTTGTTGGCAAAGGCCCCGGCCTTGCGGAGCGTCCGCACCAGTTCCTGCAGCTTCGGGATGTCTTCGTAGGAAAGGATGGGGCTGACCACTTCCGTGCGGTAATGGTTGGAAGCGTCCATGATTTCGCCGTCCACCTTTTTCTGCGGGACCAGGCTGGAATCGTTCATGGCTTTCCATTTCCGCCCCTGGTCATCCCTTGCGGTGTAGGTATCGTAGGCTCCGCCTTCGTGCCGGCTTTCCGTTCCAAAGAATCTGGCCATAAGGCTGGCCGCCCGGTTTCTCGTAATCCCTGTCATTTCCATTTCGATTCCAAAGTGCAGTGTTTTCATAATTATCTCTGTCCTTTCTATGTGTGCGTGTGTTCTTTCGGTACACTATATATCACTCTAAAGGCACATAATAGCAAGTATTTTTGAGAATAATTATGAATTAAATTGAGGGTTTATGTGTTCTGGTTCCGGCGTTCCTTCTGCCGTTCGGCGTGGGCTTTGGCATCCGCTTCTGTGCGGAAAGCGCTCCATCCGTTCAGGCCTTTCAGCAGGGCCATGCGCGATTCGTGACTGGCTTTAGTTCCCATGCCGATGCGCAGGAGCCACATCCGCAGATAGTATTTCTCATTCTCCGGTTTCCGAGTGACAGGATTGATTCGTTTCGCCTTTTTCGCTGCGCCAACCATGAAGGCTGTCAGTTCAATCAAAGCACGGTTCTTCACGGCGTTGTCTGTCGCGGCCAAACAGAATGTCACTGTTTCTGCAGCAATCAGGAATCCTTTCCCTTCCTTGCTGTAGTTCTGGTAGACCGCAAAGAATGAAGTCCTGTCTGTCACAGGTTCCTCTTTCAGGTCTTCAATCAGCTTGTCCGGCACCTGGATATTTTCATGCCCCGCAGCCCGATTCAGAAGATATTGCTGGGCATGGAGCATGAAGACCAGGTTGCGCATCTGCGCCCCGTCCATGCCGTCAGCCGGAATCGTGATTTCCATCACATCCGGATTCGTTTCCTGTTCAGGTTCTTCGCCCTGCTGTGGTCGGGATTTCTGCGCCGCTTCCGGCTGCGGAAGGATGCCTTCCTGCTGGAGAAAACCAATCATGGCGGCTTCTGTCTTTCCATCGTCACATTCGATATCGCCGCTGCGAAGGATGCGGAAGCTCTGCCCTTCATAGGCAAAGGTCGGCGCTCCAGCGTAATGAAGCTTTTCATTATGGTTGAAAGGAATCAGTTTTCTGGCCAGTTCCTTACGGTCGTTCAGATTCGTTTGGATTGTTATGGTCTATGTACCTCCTTGTTTTGTTAGTACATATATCACTCTGAACGCCAATAATAGCAAGTCATTTCTGCACTTTATTATAGGGAATTTTCTCATTTCCACGCAGTACAAACACACTTTCGCTTCCAAACTGTTCGATGTATCGCTTCACGATAACATCGACGAATTTTTCATCCAGTTCAATGCCATAGCAGATACGGTTCGTCTGCTGGCAGGCCACGAGGGTGGAGCCGGATCCGAGGAACGGGTCGAGGACAATGCAGTGACTCATGGATGAATTCTGGATGGGATAGGCCATCAGGGCCACCGGCTTCATGGTCGGGTGTTCCTTGCTGGCTTTCGGCCGGTCATATTCCCATATGGTCGTCTGCTTGCGGTCAGAATACCACTGGTGTTTCCCATTCAGTTTCCATCCGAACAGGCACGGCTCGTGCTGCCACTGGTACGGGCTGCGGCCCAGGACCAGTGCGTTTTTCTTCCAGATGCAACACCCGGACAGGTAAAAGCCGGCATCCTTGAAAGCCTTTCGGAAGTTCAGCCCCTGTGTATCGGCATGGAATACATAGATAGAGGCATCCGGTTCCATATTCTGTTCCATGTTTACAAAAGCACTGAACAGGAACTGGTAGAATTTATCATCCGGCATATTGTCGTTCTTGATTTTCCCGGCTGTTTCTTCCACGTTGACGTTGTACGGTGGGTCCGTCAGTACCAGGTTGGCCTTCTTCCCGTCCATCAGCCTTGCATAGGTTTCCGGCAGGGTGGCATCCCCACAGATGACGCGGTGTTCACCGAGGATCCAGATATCGCCGCTTCTGGAAAAAGTCGGCTTTTCCAGCTCCCCGTCCACATCAAAGTCATCTTCCTTGACTTTCTTATTGTGGACTTTGGAAAAGAGCTGCTCCACTTCCGGGGCCTCGAAACCCGTCAAATCCACATTGAAATCGACACTCTGCAAATCCACGATAAGGTCAGCCAAGAGCTGTTCGTTCCAGGCACCCGTGATTTTATTGAGCGCGATGTTAAGGGCCTTGACCTTGTGTTCGTCCTCGATATGGACAACCACGCACTGGACATCTTCATACCCCAGGTCCTTCAGCACATTGAGCCGCTGGTGGCCGCCGATGACTGTCATGTCGTAGTTGACGATGATGGGTTCCACGTAGCCGAATTCCTTGATGGAGTTCTTGATTTTTTCGTATTCCTTGTCGCCGGGCTTCAGCTGTTTCCTGGGATTGTAGGCCGCAGGTTTCAGCTGCCCGATGGGCAGGGTTTTCCATTCCATATCAGATGTCTTCATGTACCGTTTCCTTTCCGAATGCCGCAGCAACGGCAGCGCCGTACCCGTTTAGGTGATGCCAGCGGCAGTAATTCCGTACGCTGTCCCGTGACAGCTTCGTTTCCCGGGCGATGGCTTTATAGCCTATCCCCTTTTTTCGCATCGTTTCTATCTGCCGACGCTGACAGTCATCCATAAAGCCGGCTCCTTTCCAACAACAAAAAAGCTCCGGGCCGAAAGCCTGGAGCTGCTCACTATTTGTTTCCAAATTTTTTCTTATATCCCCCCTATGGAATTTCGCGTTTTTTCACGTTTGAGGGGGCGGCGGTCATGGACGGAAGGGCTGCAGAGATTTGCATCCCCACCCATAAGACATTTATTATATTTCATAATCTTCTAGTCTTATGATATAATGCATATAAGTTATAAAATTCATGCTCATTTATAAAGGTCGTGTTTGTTATGAAAAAAATTATCTTTTCTCTATTTCTTATTTTATCTTTAGCCTCCCCTTGTTTCGCCGTTAATTGGTATTGGATAGGTACGTCGTCAACAAATGAATATAATTACTACATAGACAACGATTCTGTTCAAAAGAACATGCAGTATGCTGTCGTATGGGTTAAAATCACTAACCCAGATGCTAGTTTTACTATGGATAAAATAGCGTTAAGCCACGATAATCGTACATATATCATTACCAATTCCTTTGATTATAATTCAGACGGTAGTCTGATAAATTCCTATGATTTTAATTACAGAAGAGATCATTGGAATACAATAGCACCAGGGTCCATGATAGAATCCGTTTTTTATAGTGTGTGGAGCTATTAATACTTATACTCGACATTCCGGTCTTTCGTCATCGTCTTATGGTCATGGCAGCTCTTACACAAAGGCTGCCAGTTCTTTTCGTCCCAGAACAAGTCCGGGTCGCCGCGGTGCGGCTTGATATGATCCACGACGGTTGCCGGGACGAGCCGTCCTTTCTCTTTGCATCGGACGCACCAGGGGTGACGTTTCAGAAAGAACTTCCTGGCTTTCTGCCACTCTCTCCCGTAGCCACGCAACACCGCGTTCTTCCGTTCGCCCTGGCACTGCTGTTCATGTTCGTCACAATATTTTCTCCCATACGGCACCAGCCTTGGGCATCCCGGATACTTGCACGGTGTCTGCGGTCTTCTTGGCATAAGGTGTTCTTCCTTCCTCTGCATAAACCTGTTATACTAAAATCAGAAGAACGGTCTGACTTGCTAGTGAAAGGAGTACTCCCACGGCAAATCCCGCGTTTTTCAGGCAAAGGATATGTTGACGGCGGGAGTGCCGAGGGCTGCTGCAGAAGATTCTGGTTCCTGAGATACCAGCATAGCCTTTACCGCCAAGAGAGAACCTGTCTATGGCCAGAATGCCGCCGCTGTTTTCAGCAGCTTGCGCTGGAGTTACTGATAGGTTCTTTCTTTTATTTTTCTGCATCAAAAAAGGACCGATGGTGTTCAAGCCTCGGTCCTTCATTCTTTTTTTGCTGATTATAGTATATCTTACAGAAGCCAGTGACATCAAGTGCTGCTTTAGTGACATTCAGTGACATTCGCCAGAAATCTCGATGTGTTTCAGGGCTTCGTCATGCAGGCGGTACACCTGGCGGATATGAAGCCCGAGGGCATCGGCAATGGATGCCCAGTCTTTGAAGGCCAGGTAGCGGAGTTCCAGGACGACCCGTTCCCGGGCATCCGGCACCCGGCTGATGGTCTTCATGATGTCTGCCTTGAGTTCGACCAGGCCATCGATGGCTTCATCCACTTCGTGTTCCATATCCATCATCCGGGTGATGGTTTTTTCCAGACGGTGCGGGTCTGGCGTCCCGCTTGGCGGCACCGGGCTGATTGTCGATGACGCCTTGATGGCCAGCTGCCGCAAGGCAGATACTTGTTCCAGCTTGCTGTCTATCTGGATATTGATATTCCGTGCCTGTTCCAGGTACGCTTTTACTTCCATACGTTTTTCTTCTCCTTCTGTTTGCCGCTTCATAGTATACCCCCGTTTCCTGGTTCCGTCATCCCCAGGTCAGCTTTCACCGCGTCAATCAGTGCGGCCTGGGTTCCGTCTTTGTGTTCCAATACTTTCAGGATACGCTCATCAATCGTGCCCTTGGCCACGATGTGCTGTATGATGACCGTACGGCTCTTCTGCCCCTGCCTCCAGAGCCGGGCGTTGGTTTGCTGATACAATTCCAGGCTCCAGATCAGGCCGAACCATATCAGGATAGAGCCGCCCTGCTGCAAGTTCAGCCCATGTCCGGCAGAGGCCGGATGAATCAGAGCCACGGGAATCCTGCCGGCATTCCAGTCGGCAAAATCTTGGGAAGACTTCAGCTCTCTGGTCTCCATGCGCTTCTGGATGCGTTCCTTATCGTGCTTGAACCAGTACACCACCAGGACTGGCTGCCCGTTAGCGCTTTCCACCAGATCTTCCAGGGCATCCAGCTTCCGGTCATGGATATTTACGACGTTCTTGTCGTCTGTGTAAATGGCACCGTTCGCCATCTGCGAAAGTTTCATAGTAAGCGACGCGGCATTGGCGACTGTGACTTCGCCGCCTGGAAGCTCCAATACCAGGGACTGCTTCAGTTCGTCGTAACGTTTCTTTTCCATTTCGTTCAGCTTGACCTCTTTCGCTACGCTCACCATCTCCGGCATCTTCAGATAATCTGACGCCTTCATGGACACGGTGATGTCGGCAATCTGGTGATAGATGACTTCTTCCGCTCCCGGCAGCGGCTTGTAGGAAAACACCACCATGCCGTTGCGTTTGTCCGGCTTGAAGTACAGGCTGCGGTACTGGCTGATATACTTTCCCAGCCGTTCGCCCATGTCCAGGAGCCGGAACTCGGCCCAGAGGTCCATCAGCCCGTTGCCGCTTGGAGTACCCGTAAGTCCCACGATGCGCTTCACTTCAGGTCGCATGGCTTTCATGGCTTTGAACCGTTTGGACTTGGCGTTCTTAAAACTCGACAGCTCGTCCAGGACGACCATATCGAAATCCAGGCGGCTGTTCTGGTACAGCCATGCCAGGTTCTCCCGGTTCACAATATAGATATCAGCTTCCTTCTGCAAGGCCCGCCGCCGTTCCGCCACGTTCCCCACAACCACGCTGCAGGTAAGGTCTTTCAGGTGATCCCATTTCCGGATTTCTTCCGGCCAGGTGTCCCTCGCCACCCGTAAAGGCGCTACTACCAGCACCCGCCGTACTTCAAAGGTGTCATACATCAGGTCACGGATGGCAGTCAGCGTCGTCACCGTCTTGCCAAGGCCCATGTCCAGGAACAGGGCCGTAACTGGATGGGACTTGATGTATTCAATGGCGTATTTCTGATAATCATGCGGCAGAAACTTCATCTGGCACCGCCTCCTTTCCTTCATGTGTGCCAATCCATCCAGCATCCCAGGAATATTCTCTGGATTGTCCAGGACGAAAACCGGGAACCCCATTTTACGAAGCATGGCATGGCGGCTATTTTGCAGAGGCCTTGGCTTCCGCCCCGGTGCTTTCACTTCTACAAAAGCCATTATTCCATCCGGCAAAAGTACTAACCGGTCAGGCATGCCGCTGTATGACGGCGAAATAAACTTCAATGCCATGCCCCCACGTTTCCTGGTTTCCATCACTAATTTGATTTCTGTTGTGCGTTCCCGCATGAATTTCTCCTTTCTGTGACGGACGGTGACGCCCCAAACCTAAACTTTTCTATATGTGTTTTTTCTCTAAAAAACAGCCTTAAAAGGGGTTTTATATTTGGGTGTCACCGTCCGTCACACCACTCATTCCAAAAAGTCCGAAATCTTAAGCCTGATGCCGATTATGAACCGTCCGTCCCGCTTTTTCACCCGTTCAAATCCTCTCTGCTCCAAAGTTCTGGTAAACTCTGTGGAATTACGGACAAAGTCGCCCGTCCGAATACAGAAACTCCGGTAAGATTCATATAATTTCCCAGATTGTTCGTGCGCGCCAGGATCTATCTCGCAACATTCTTCCAGGAAATGCGTCATCCAGTCATTATCTGCCCTGTATTTTTGAATGGCCTCCTTCACGCACATCGGTTGATGGAAATGGAACTGGCAGTCGATGGCCTTCTTGGCCCCTTCCATCACCCACTTCAACACGTAGGGTGCCGCATGGTCTAAGAGGTATTTTGAATAATTCTTGATATCCATCTTCCGCGTAATGGTTGCCGTAAAAGGAATGACGATAAGCCGTCTCCAGATGCCGGTGTCCATGGCACCGACGCGTGGCAAATGATTCGTATACAAGACGAGCGTATGGGAAGGCATAAAACTGGACGGGTCTTTATACTTCTTTTCTGCTGAAATTCGGTCTGTGGAGCAAAGCTGTTTTACCACTGAAGTTGAAAGGCGCATGCCTTCTCCCAATTCTGCGGCAATAAGGAGTCTCTTCCCCTTAGCTTCAGCCAGTTCAGGCTTTACGTTCCGCTTGCAGTTGGCCGTTAAAGCATCCGCAGAAATAGTACCGCTATAGCTCCCCAAAACACTGGCAATCGTATTCCAGAACGTAGATTTTCCGTTGGAACCTTCCCCATATGAAATAATCAAGGCTTCCAGCTCCACCTGTCCGATAACCGCCAAGCCCGCAATTCGTTGCACGTAATCAATCAATTCTACGTTTCCCTGGAATGTCCGCCCGACTGAATCCAACCAGAGTGCTTTTCCATCATCACCTGGAGAAACCGATGTAATCTTGGTAATGAAATCCATACTGTTATGTAACTGCCGCGATGATGCCCCTTGGTTCAAGTCATAGGTACCGTCTGGGCAATTCAGCAAGAACGGGTTCTGATCCAGATCATCATAGCTGATTTCAAGCATAGGCTTTGCCGCCTGGAGCGCTGAAACCACATATTTCATATCTCGCCGTTTCATAACAAATTTCTTATACGCGAGGGCAGACAGATAGGCATGATAGGCCTCGACCTGTTTTTCGCTTATCTGTTTTTCAAGTGACTTTCCTCCGCTGCGGATTTCTTCTTCTGATATTCCACTTTCTTTAAGCGTGTTTATGGTATTAACTAAGGTATCCAGAGCGTCCGCCAATTGCAGGTCAAGAAATTCTTCCATTGCACCCACAGCCCGCTGCTTCGATTCCACCCAGTGCGTTCCGTCATAGCGCAAATAGTCCGTGGCAGCAGTATATTTCAGCTCACTGCCATACTCCCGTACCAACATCTTCGCCTGCCCGATATCCGAATAGTCTCCTGGCTTCAGTGACTTTCCCGTGCCAAAATCATTGTTGTACTGTTCAGGGCTGATATAGCCTTCCTGCTTAGCCACCTTTTCCCCGAACCGGACGGCGCTTTGCCAGATTTTATTGAGTTCGGCATCTTCCAAAGGCGGATCACATTTTTCGGCTTCCTCAAGGAATATGGAATATGCCCGTTCTGTTGCCCCATACCGTTTGATGACACGCCCTGCAAACCGACTCATTGTATTGTTGCGCTGCCCCTGTGGGATAGAATCATTGCTCTTCGTGTCGCAAAATAAATCAGCAATGGTTCTAGCCCCATCCTGCCAAAGGACTGATTCTGCCTGGCTTCCGTAAAGGAACCTGGCAGAATCTAGTGCAGCTCCATCAAAAAACGGAAACTGCTTTTGTACGGCTCGTTTGAGTGCTGTATAAGCATCTCCGTCTGTCATTTTGGGAATCATGAAATAAGCATGAAAACGTGGTCTAGCACTTTTTCCATCTTTCTCCTTCATGTTATTGCGAGATGGGACAATAGCCACAGCCACATCGGGTAACAGGGTAATAAGTTTTTTTCCGGTCACCCATTCGTCAGGATTGTCCGTATCTCCATTGTCACAATCCATGACCGCCACATCAGATACCAGAAAGTTATCCCGGTTCCGGTAGTTGTCCTTATACACCGCACATACGTGGTCAAAGGCGGCTGCAGTTTTTAATTCCTCGCCGTTCGAAATAACTGCCTTGTTTGGATATACAGCATTGTGTTCGTTGCCAGTGCAGTCAGCAGTGTAAATCGTAAAAATCATCTTTCTACCTCCTCGAGGTCATTAGTAAAAAATTTCAGCCTGTAATTTTTCCACCGGGCTCTCCTGATTTCCGCATCCATGCCAGGAGAAATGATATCGCCGAACACCCACACTTCCCGGCATAGGCTCATCAGCACATTGCCAAAATGCATACCCATCTCTCTTTCAATCGGGTTATAGTCATCCAGGAATTGCGTAAATAACAGATGCGGTGCGATGGGGATACGGCCCTGTTCGAAAGCAAATCTGGAATATCGGCGAGCATTTTCAGTGTTTTTCAAGGTATCTCCTGAATAAGGAGAACACACATAAACCAGAGGTCGATATGCTTTCATTGCCTTTTTCTCTGCTTCAATAGTGGACAATGCTTGCTGTGGCGTAGGATCTAAGTAGTGCTCATCATTGAATTTATTCATCTCAAATTCCCCTTCCTAAAAGCTCTTTCTACTTTCCTATGGAGAAGGAAATCCATTTTGAGCAAAAATATTAATCTTTTTGATAAAATTCACATTCATATCCATCGGCTCGCAGAATAAGTCCTTCAGCCCACGGCGGCGTCCGCCCCATCTGCTCACAGATGGCGTCAACGCTGACATCCCTGTCGCATTCGATGATAAGTTCATCGTGGACATGGCCGACAATATCACTGCATCGAACAGTTTGCATGGCATAGCAGAGGATGTCACGGCTGATGCCCTGGACGATGTTTTCCACGAATTTCGGGCCGTAACTTTCCAGCCGCTCCCACTTCTTCATTGCGCCGATGCCTTCATAGGTGACGGATTCCCCGCCGAAGCGGTTCTCGCCTATTCTGGGTTTCACATAAGAAAGCCGCCGTCCGCTGGGAAGCTGGATGAACAGCATGCCGCTCTGGTACAGGAAGCGGATGCAGCCTGCCCGCATAGGGACATGTTCCTTGATGGCCGTTTTCACGGCGGCATCCACTTGCCACCAGAAATCGACAATATGCGGATTGGCCGACCGCCAGGACTGCACCAGAGGATACAGTTCATCTTCCGAAAGTCCCATTTCCAGTGCGCCCATCGCCTTCAGCGCACCGACAGAACCGCCATAGCCACAGGCCAATTCTGCGATTTTGCCTTTCTGCCTCAAGTGGCCATTTATCCCATGCTTCACCACAGGTACACCAAACATCTGACTGGCTGTCGTGCAATAGATGTCCTGCCCGGCCGCAAAGGCATCTGATTTCCACTTCTCCCCGGCAAGCCACGAAATGACCCGTGCTTCAATTGCCGAAAAGTCCGATACCACAAATTTCATTCCCTTACGTGGCACAAAGGCGGTGCGGATCAGTTGGGAAAGAATATCAGGTATGGAGTCGTACAGAAATTCCAGGGCTTCATAATTTCCCTGGCGCACCAGTCCCCGGGCTTCCGAAAGATCCGGCAGATGATTCTGGGGAAGATTTTGTAATTGAATGTGCCGTCCAGCAAACCGCCCGGTCCGGTTGGCCCCATAGAACTGGAACATACCCCTGGCCCGGCTGTCATTACAGGCCGTCAGTTCCATAGCCTGGTATTTCTTGACCGAAGACTTTGCCAGCTTCTGCCGGAGAAGCAGTACACTGCGCAGCGGTTCTTCTGCCGTCTTCAGCAGTTCCTGTACCTGCTTCTTGCCCAAAGAATCAGTCTTCATCCCGTGCTGTTCCAGCCAGGCAATCATCTGTATGACGGAGTTCGGATTTTCTAAGCCCGTCTTTTTCTTTAACTCGTCCATCAATGATTCCCGGCACCGGGCATCCATGGCCACGGCCTGGCCGACCAACGTCCGGTCAATGGCAATGCCTCTGTCGTTGATTTCCTGATCCAGATGGTATTCGTCCCATACCTGTTCCGGTACTGGGTAGTGCTTCAGCCGCTCCTGGATGGCCATTTCCACTTCTACGTCTCGTTTGTTATAAGACTTGAACAGGGTCCATTTATCCGGGGCATGATGAGGTAGATTTCTCGTCCTGCCACCATTCGTTTTAGTTTCCTTGCATGGTACACAGAAGTAACGAATCAGTTCCTTGCCTTCCTTCATCTTCTGGTTATCCAGTTTCAGAACGGCACCGACGCCTTCCAGTGAAAGGGGCAGCCCCATGTAGGCCGACCAGATCATGGAGCATTTCCATCCCGCCGGATTGAGGAACCTTGCACAGTTCTGGGAAAGAGGGTGATGGTCATGGAACGGGTCCAGGCTTATCCCCAAATCACTCAGATATCGCGACAGGCAGATTCGTTCGAAGCTGGCATTGAAGGCCCACTTGGTGACTGCTTCATCGGTTAAGGCTTCCAGAATATCTTCAGGGATAGTTTCTCCCTGGGCCAGGTCAACGACCTGTACTTCGTCGCCATCCACGGCATATCCGAAAAGGAGAATTTCAAAGGCCGGCGATTCAGCATATTTGTACACACCGCATTTAGCCAGGTTGACATCGCTGAACGTTTCAATATCTATACTCATGCTTTTCATATGTTTCACCTCAAGAAAAGCGGCGAGACACAAGGTCCCGCCACCACCATTTACCAATACTTATTTCCGAAAAGATTCCATCTGTTTGCGGTGATATTCCGCTTCCCGTTCTTCCCGGTGCCGTGCTATTTCTTCGTCACGTTGATCTTTCTTGAGGTCTGTATAAATTAAGGCCACAAAAAAACCGCTTGCTGCCAGTGCCACCAGGCAATACATCAGCTCTAAAATCATTTGCATCGTAGTTTCCATTGAAATTCTCCTTCCTTATGCCAAGAAATCGTCATCGTCAGCTGTAGCGAAGTCATCTTCAGCACGTGGTTTGCCACCGAGGGGTTCGCCGTCACGGATTTTCTGCAGGTTGTTCAGGCCGCAAGCAATGCCCTTATTGCCATTGCTGTTAAAAGCGTAGAAGCTGATGGAAGCACGGCCATAGACGCCAGAGTAGACTTCAGAGCGTTCCAGAATGTGCTGGCAGTCGGCATCGACAATGCCAGGCTTCGTAGTAGAATTGGCATTGATGAAGAAACTGTCCTTATAAGCATCATCACCCGGACGTTCCAAATCACCGTCACGGAGTGGGATTTTGATAGCTTCGAGGGCAGGAACTACACGATTGTTGCCTTTGAGTTTGCCCTGGCCTTCTTCGTAAGCGGCCTTAATGGCGGCGCGGATTTTTTCTACGGTCTTCGTATCCGACTTAGGAATGATCAGGCTGACACTGTACTTCGGCGTACCTCCATTGATGGACTTTGGTTCCCAAACATTAGCGTAAGACCAACGAGTGTTGACACCAGTAATTACTTTGCACGGGTTTACATAATTTTTAGACATAATTTTTTCCTCCTTAAAATTTAACATTGAAATCATCTGCCGCGGTGTACATGGCCGGACGCTTATCCGATTCCGGCACCAGGACAGGCTTGCCCTGCGGCTTTTCTACTAAATCTGACAGCAGTTCTTCGAACCGCTTCTTGCCGAGCTGTTTCGTCATCGCCGTGATGCCGAGCAGCTTCTTTTCATATGGATTGAAGCCCGCGTCTTCCACTTTGGCGGCGACTGCATCTTCATTTACGTAGCGGCGGTTCGACCGGCCTTCGACCAGTTTCCATCCATCCCACTGCTTGCCGGATAGGGCCTGCTGTAAAGCGTATTCTTTGACATCTCCGGCCCAGTTCACCAGTTCATCGGCCTTAGAAAGGACGGCTTCGATTTCTTCATCTTGAAGCGTGGACGGGACGGCGAAATCATACTGAGCCAGTTCTAAGTTATATTCAGCCCGCTTGCGGCATGTCGCCTTGATTTTACAGAAGCGGCAGTGGTCGCCAGCCTTATACTCTCCTTCTCCCTTTGCCGCCAGTTCTGCCGCTGGCTTCAATACGGTTTCAGCCCACTGGAGCAATTCTTCTTTGGGCATGGTGTAGGTGCTGATGTTATCACGGCGGGGCTGGAAAATGGTCATCGATATCTGACGAATATCATAGATGCCATCGAACAGGTTCAGCGCGCCGAGGGCGTAGCACATCATCTGCGGATTCTTCTCGGCGCCTACTAGGACCCCAAGTCCATGTTTGTAGTCAATAACGGTCAAGGTATCATCGGCTACGATGAGGCAGTCGCCTGTGCCAAAGCCGCCAGGCACCCACTTCGAGAAGTCCAGTCGCTGTTCCACCATGATGAACGGATCCTTGCAGGATGCTTTGGCAGTTGCTAGACATTCCATAACGAACTGTGCATAATCATCACTGCACTGCGCCATCCCTTCGTCGAAATACGTCAGGAACTTCGTCGGGTCTTCCAATTTCTGCCCCAGCGCCGATTTCACTTTGAATTCGCAGAGCGTGTGAGCATCCGTACCCTGGCGGGCGAATTCACTGGAGATATCCGGCATTTTGGCGCATTCCTGTGCCGAAGGCGGGCAGGCCAGCCATCGGTAGCAGGATGAAGCGGACAGTACCGCGTGTTTATCTGGCATGGCCAATCGCCTCCAATTCCTTCAGGAACGCTTCATACTGTGCTGTATTAATACCGGACAGTTTATCCGCTCCATACTTCTGAATAAGGCTGCGAACTTCGTCCGTGAATCCCTGACGGGATTTGTCAGCAGCGACCTTGCGGACACCTTCCAGAGTTAGCTGAGGACTCTGTTCATTTCTGTTCGCCTTGACTTCTTGGCCCTTTTCCATTTCCACTATTTGAGCCACTTTGTCTGCTGCTTGATTGATGGAATCTGCCGCTGCATGTAGTAATTGTGCAACTTGTCTTGCTGTTTCTTCACTTGTCATGGGTTGTCTCTCCTTCCATCGTAGAATGATTCACGGCAAAGAGTAATAAGTTCCTTGCCATTCTGGCAGATACTCGACTAATAGCATTTAGGACTTGAATTTCTTCAGCTACATTGCACACGGCTATATCGGTATCTGGATAGTTTGTGTTCATCACTTTTCTCTCCTTTCCAGAGGCCTTATCACACCTCCTACTTTCTTTTGGAGAAGGAATCTGGTTTTGAGCAAACTTTTTTTATTTTTTTTCGCTCCTCTAATCTGAATCGCTCCTCCTACTATCTAATGGAGATAAAATTTATGATTGAGCAAAAAAGCCGCAGGTCTTTTCCACTAATGGAATCCTACGGCTTTTTAATTGAAATATATAAATTCTCTTTGCTCAAAGAGCTCTGCTTTCTCCATAGGAAAGTAGAGGTGAGAACCATTCCAGTCTTTTATCATATGACCATACTCACCTCCCACAAAAAATCAGGAGATGAGATTTATGAACAAATCAGTCGAAAACACATTTAACCCTTACTACACTGCGGAACGCATTCAGGGCGAACTGTACTTCTATATGGCCCAACGCATCGCCAAGGCCATGTTAGAGGATAAACTCATTAGCCAGAAAGAGTTTGGTATTCTCTCCAACATCAATCGTGAAACATTTTCTCCGTTATTTGCGGAAATATTTCCAAAACCACTTGAAATATTACCATGACAGAGTGATATATAGACACGGAAAGGAGAGATTTATTTGAAGAAGGTAACAAAAATTGCAAAATTTCAAGATACAGAAAACCAAAAAAGAAAAATTAGAGTCGCCGCTTACTGTCGCGTCTCTACTAGTTCAGATGCCCAACTTGAAAGTCTTGAAACACAAAAAGTTCATTATAAAACCTATATCAACAGACGCGACGATTGGCAATTTGCCGGCATCTACTATGATGAAGGCATTACCGGGACAAAGAAAGAAAAACGCCCAGAATTGTTAAGACTCATGGATGATTGCAAAGCAGGCAAGATTGATTTTATTGTAACTAAATCCATCAGCCGATTCAGCAGGAATACTATGGACTGCCTAGAATTAGTTCGAGATTTACAGACATTGCATATTCCCATCTATTTTGAAAAAGAAAACATCAATACTGGATCTATGAAAAGCGAACTTTTTTTATCGCTGCTCTCTACGTTAGCTGAAAATGAATCCGTATCTATTTCAGAAAACAGTAAATGGTCCATACAGAAACGATTTGAAAATGGCACATTTAAAATATGTTACCCACCTTACGGTTATGATTGGAACGGAGAGCAAATGGTTGTCAATACAGAACAGGCAAAGGTTGTTCGAGAAATCTTCACGATGCTTTTATCCGGAAAGAGCACGCAGGCCATAGCCGATGATTTAAATCAAAGAAGTGTGGCATCTAAACGAAGTGGGCATTGGACTGCAACAACCATCCGGGACATGATATCCAATGAAAAATACGTTGGCGACTGCCTATTCCAAAAAACATACTCAGATCAGCACTTCGTTCGCCATCACAACCATGGCGAAGCGACACAATATTTGGTGAAAGATCATCACGCAGCTATTATCAACCGTGAAGATTTCAAGACGGCTCAAAGACTTGTTCATCAACGTGCCATAGAAAAAGGAATCATCCAAGGAAGTGGAAAGTATCAGAATCGTTATGCTTTTTCCGGTAAAGTAATTTGTGGCGAATGTGGCGATACTTTCAAACGGCGAATGCACGGTTACACCGGGCATAAATATGTTGCCTGGTGTTGCAGCACACATCTCCGAAACAAAAATAAATGTCATATACGCTTTATCCGTGATGAGACATTAAAGCAAGCTTTTATCATCATGATGAATAAGATGATTTCTTTCCATAAAATCATCTTATTTCCCTATGTACACGCTTTAAAAACAGATTCTGATAATGAATCCTTGAAAAGAATTCAGGAAATCCATACACTGTTGGCCCAAAATAGTGAAAAACGAGAAATATTAATGAAGCTTCTATCCCAGGGTATTATTGACCCTATTATCTACAATAAGGAAACAAGTGAACTCTTCTTGCAATCCGATACTTATCAAAAAGAGATTGAGTTCTTGAATCATACTGTTTCCGATAGTATGGCCCTTGTAACAGGGGCAACAAATCTTTTACACTTTGTGGAAAAAGCATCTGCTATGACCGCATTTGATGAAACACTCTTTGAGCAATTTGTAGATCACATCCTCATTCGATCACGTAATGAGATTTGCTTTATATTAAAATGTGGTCTGACGCTTACAGAAAGAAGGTAATGATATGGGGCACACACCTTATGGATATATCATAAAAAACGGCCAAGCCATCATTAACCAAGAACAGGCCGATAAAGTTAAAAAGCTCTATGAAAATTATTTATCTGGTATGTCACTGGCGAAAGCAGCTGTTGAAGCTGGAATTGAAACATATCATGGTACAGCAAAACGCCTGATGGAAAACAAGCACTACCTAGGAGATAACTTCTATCCTGCCATTATAGACAAGGATACATTTGATAAAGCTTCGAAGGAAAGCATTCGGCGTGCCACTGCACTAGGAAGATTACATCGCAAAACAACCGTAAATCCTCCTTTGTTACCGACCTCTTTCCACTTATCCAAGGCGTCTAAGCACTATAAAAATCCCAAATTACAGGCTGAATATCTTTATAGCCTGATTGAAAGCGAGGTAATATAATGGGAACTGTTATGATTATTCCGGCAAAAAAGCAAATGGGAAATACCATAAAAAAGTCGGAACAGAAAAAGTTACGCGTCGCTGCCTACTGCCGCGTCAGTACCGATTCAGACGAACAGGAAACAAGCTATGAAGCACAAGTTTCCCACTACACAGAATATATCCATAATCATCCGGAATGGGTCCTTGCCGGTATTTTTGCCGATGATGGCATTTCAGGCACAAATACTAAAAAGCGTGAAGAATTTAATCGCATGATAGACGAATGCATGGCTGGAAACATTGATATGGTCATCACAAAATCCATCAGTCGTTTTGCCCGCAACACGCTGGACTGCCTAAAATACATACGAAAGCTAAAGGATAAGAATATCCCCGTTTTCTTTGAAAAAGAATCTATCAACACTATGGATGCCAAAGGCGAAGTACTGATTACCATCATGGCTAGTCTCGCACAACAAGAATCCCAATCACTTTCCCAAAATGTTAAGCTCGGCCTTCAGTACCGCTATCAGCAAGGTAAAGTACAAATCAATCATAATTATTTTCTGGGTTATACAAAAGATGAAAACGGTCATCTTATAATTGACCCATCGCAAGCAGAAGTGGTCAAACGTATCTACCGCGAATACCTGGAAGGGTACAGCCTGGCAAAGATTGCTTGCCATTTGGAAAAAGACGGCATCCGTACTGGAGCCGGCAAAACAAAATGGCACAGTAGTACCATTAACAAAATTCTGAGAAATGAAAAATACATGGGAGATGCGCTACTGCAAAAAACATATACGACTGATTTTTTGACAAAAACGCGCGTCAAGAATAATGGGATCGTCCCACAATACTATGTTGAGGATGATCACGAAGCCATTATTCCTAAGGAAATCTTTATGCAGGTGCAGGCCGAACTGGTTCGCCGCCGCGTAGTTCATGTCAGTCCTTCTGGGAAAAAGCGTAATTTCTCCAGTAATAATTGTTTTTCTCAGATTGTTTGCTGTGGTGAATGCGGAGACCTTTACCGGCGCGTTCATTGGAATAATCATGGCCATAAATCCATCGTTTGGCGATGCATTACCAGGTTGGAACCTACTTCTTCAGATACAAATTGCGCAAATCGTACGGTAAATGAGGAGCTACTCAAGGAAATTTCACTAAAAGCCATGAACCAGATTCTGCTAGGCAACAATTCATTTATTCAACAGTTGCAAGAAAATCTTGCCAAAGCCATCACGAAATCTGACACACTTTCGCCGACTGGCATACAGAAACGGTTGGAAGAATTGCAGCAAGAACTTATCACAAAGGCGAATAATCGTCAGTCTTATGACGCCATTGCCGATGAAATTTTCCGCTTGCGGGATCAAAAAGAAAAAGCTGAAAATAATCTTCGCAGCCAGAAAGAAGTCGCTGACCGTATTAAAGATTTGCAAGAATTCATAAAAAAACAGCCCTCGAATCTTACAGCATTCGATGAATCGTTAGTCCATAAACTCATTAAAAGCATTACAGTGTTTCCGGACCACTTCACTGTCGAATTTAAATCTGGCATAAGCGTAGACATAAACGAATAAGAGCAGGTACTCACCATAAAAAGGGAGCACCTGCTCTTTTTCTATCTGATTCATTTTTCTGGCATCTATCTGGCGTACTCGACATACAAAATCATCTATGTTGAGTTCTCGACCCCTACTCTACCATCAAATTCAAAGTTTCAGAATACAATGCCTATGTTGTTTTATACATTCATTTCAACCACTAGCGATTCCATACTTCAATAAAAATATAGGGCTTATGATGAAATAATTTTGCCACAGCCTCAACCTATCTAGGGGCGTTAATTCAAGGTTTTTACAATATATAGTGGAACGTAAATTTACATAATGCTACATCTTGCGTGACATCAATGCTACCGACTCGACGTGGTGGGTCCGCGGGAACATGTCTACAGGCTGTACTTTAGCGGTATGGTAGCCGTGTTGGTCCAGGTAGGCCAGGTCGCGGGCCAGGGTGGCCGGGTTGCAGGAGACGTAGACGACGCGTTTGGGTTTGCTCTGGGCGATGGCTTTGAGGACGGGTTCACCGCAGCCGGCCCGGGGCGGGTCGAGGACGATGACGTCGGGACGGATGCCGTTTTTGATGAGTTCCGGCAATTTATAGATAGCATCGCCTAAGATGAACTGGGCGTTGCCGACGTGGTTGTCTTTGGCGTTGCGAACGGCGTCACGGATAGCCGGGGCGACGATTTCGATGCCGTAGACCTGTTTGGCTTTCTGAGCCAGGAACAAGGTGATGGTCCCAGTGCCGCAGTAGACGTCGGCCACGGTTTCGCCGCCTTTGAGGTCGGCAAATTCGAGGGCCTGTTCATAGAGGCGCTGGGCTTGCTCGCTGTTGACCTGGAAGAAGGACTGCGCCGAAATGTGGAAGGTCAAAGGGCCGATGGAGTCGTGAATAGTCCCTTTGCCGTAGACGGTCTTAGTTTTAGGCCCTAAGATGACGTTGGTATGGCGCTTGTTGACGTTCTGGACGACGCTGGTCAGACCGGGGATATCCCGGCGCAGGCGCTGGACCAAGTCTTTCATGTGCGGCACCATATCGCAGGCCGTGACCAGGCAGACCATGATTTCGCCGGTATGGACACCGATCCGGCCCATGATATGGCGGACGATGCCCGTCCGGGCGTCTTCGTCATAGGCGGGAATCTTGAAATCTTTCATCCACTGGCGGACGACGGCGACGATAGCGTTGTTGCCTTCTTTCTGGATGGCACAATCCGTCACGTCGATGACTTCGTGCGTAGCCGCAGCAAAACAGCCGATGGCGACTTTCCCCTTTCCGGCAGCGGCGACGGGAAACTGCATCTTGTTGCGGTAATGCCAAGGCGTGTTAGCGCCTAAAGTCGGCAAGACGTCGATATGTTGCAAGTGACCGATGCGTTCCAGGGCATCCCGGACTTGCTGGCACTTTTCCTTCAATTCTCCTTCATAACTGAGGTGCTGGAGTTGACAGCCGCCGCAGCGGTCGTAGACGGGACACTGGGGCTGGATCCGGTCCGGCGAAGGCTTCAAGACCTCGACTAAAGCCGCTGTGGCATAATTTTTCTTGACCAGGGCAATACGGGCCCGGACCTGTTCGCCTGGCAAGGCGAAGGGCACGAAGATCGTAAAGCCTTCGTAACGGCCGACGCCTTCACCACTGGTACCCAGGCGGGCAATGGATATGTCATAGGTTTTCCCCTTCTGGACGGGGACTGCGTGTTTCTCTTTCATAGATTCCCTTTCTGATTAGACGATGATTTCACTGACGACCGGTTCCTGGACGGGAGCCTGTTCCGGCGTGACGATGATGTGGTCGGCGACTTGCTGGGCCAGGGCCATCATATCGACGCCTTTTTTGCCGTACAAGGTGAACAAGGCTTCGCCAGGACGGACCGGGTCGTAGAGTTCTTTGAACAGGCGGATGCCGACCATAGGGTCGATAGTATCTTCCTTGCGGGCCCGGCCGGCGCCCATGGCCATGGCGATTTCGCCGAGGGCCCGGCCGTCGATACGGGTAATGTAACCTTCATCGGTGCAGACCGCCGTAAAGACTTGGGGTGCCTTGGTGAGGGACCGCTTGCCAATCCACGACGAGCTGCCGCCTTGGGCTCGGACGAATTCCCGGAACTTGGCCAGGCCTTTGCCGGAAGCGATGAGGTCGCGGATCATCGTTCTCCCCTGTTCTTCGTCCTGGGCCTTGCCGCCGACGATGAGCATCTGAGCGCCAATGGCTTCGACGACTTCCATGAGCCGCCGGCCACCTTGGCCCGATAAGGCTTCCACAGCTTCATCGACTTCCAAGCAGTTGCCGATAGCCGTCCCCAAGGGTGCTTCCATGGACGTGACGACGGCCCGTGTCGGCCGGCCGGCGAGATTGCCGATACCGACCATGGTCTTAGCCAGTTCCCGCGCCCGTTCTTTGGTCTTCATGAAGGCCCCGTCGCCGTACTTGACATCGAGGACGATGGCGTCGGCGCCGGAAGCGATTTTCTTGCTCATGATGGAGCTGGCAATGAGGGGGATGCTCTCTACAGTCGCCGTAGCATCGCGCAGGGCGTAGAGCAGTTTATCAGCCGGCGCGATTTCGCCGGACTGGGTGATGAGGGACAAGCCGATGCGGCGCACTTGTTCCAGGAACTGCGCTTCCGGCAGGACGACGTGGAAACCGGGGATGGATTCCAGTTTATCTGCCGTACCGCCGGTAAATCCCAGACCGCGGCCGCTCATCTTAGCCACGGGAACGCCGGCGGCTGCGACTAACGGTGCAACGATGAGCGTCGTCGTATCGGCAATGCCACCGGTGCTATGCTTATCGACTTTGATGCCCGGAATGGACGACAAATCGACCATATCGCCAGAATGAGCCATAGCCAGGGTCAGTTCCTTCGTTTCTTCATAGGTCATGCCCTGGAAATAGACGGCCATGAGCCAGGCTGCGGCCTGATAGTCAGCGATGCGGCCGGCCGTATAATCGTCAATGAAGCGCGTAATTTCCTCTTTGGTCAGGACTTTGCCGTCCCGCTTGTATTCGATGCAGTCGATGGGCCACATAGGATCACCTCAGTTCTGATAAAAAGCTGGTACCGAATTTAAGGCCTGTCAGTCCAAAATTATCCATGATCGTCATGCCCAAATCGGCATAGGTCTGGCGGATACCCAAGTCGACAGAAGCCTTCAGGGCCGGGCTGTAGACCAGGAGCGGTACCCGTTCACGCGTATGGTCTGTGCCATGCCATGTCGGGTCGTTGCCGTGGTCCGACGTGATGACCAGCAGTTCGTCGTCATGGATTTCTGTCAAGAGCTGGCCCAGTTCCTGGTCAAAAGCTTCCAGGCAGTCCGCATAGCCTTTGACGTTGCGGCGGTGGCCGTACATGCTGTCAAAGTCGACAAAGTTGGCCATGAGCAGGCCCTTATCCTTCCGATGGGCTGCCAGCTGAGTCCTCAAAGCTTCCATGTCTTCATGGTTATTGGCCGTATGGTACGATTCGGTCAGGCCGATATGGGCATAGATGTCGCCGATCTTGCCGACGCCGACGACGGCATAGCCCGCTTCGGACAAGTAGGAAAAGACCATCTTCCGCTTGGGCAGCCGGCTGTAGTCGCGGCGGTCGCCGGTGCGGACGAAGTGGCCCTGGGTCCCGACGAAAGGCCGGGCGATGATGCGCCCTACTTCATAAGGGCCGACGCAGACTTCACGGCGCGTAATATCGCAGATGCGGTACAATTCTTCCAAGGGAATGACATCGTTGTGAGCGGCAATCTGGAAAACGCTGTCTGCCGACGTATAGACGATGGGCAGGCCCGTGCGGAAGTGTTCCGGCCCCAGGCGTTCGATGATTTCCGTACCCGACGCGATTTCGTTGCCGATGTAGCCGTAGCCCGTCTTTTCCGTAAAGGCTTTCAACAAATCCGGCGGGAAGGCGTCGGGAAAAGTCGGGAAGGGATTTTCTACGGGGTTGCCCATGAATTCCCAATGGCCGCTGGTCGTATCCTTGCCGGCCGAGATTTCCTGCATGAGGCCATACGAGCCGATGACATCTGTTGCTTCGGCATGGATATGAGCAACGAGGCCCAAGCCCAGACGGCGCAGATTGGGCACGTTCAAGGGTACGTTGGCATCGATGTGGCCGTACGTATCGGCTCCTTTGTCGCCAAATTTTTCAGCGTCCGGTGCATCGCCGGCGCCGACACTATCCGTAACGATGACGATGATGCGATTGAATTTCATAAAACTCCCTCCTTATAATCCCGGCAGATATTTACGGGCTTTTTCAAAGGCTGCAATGGTCTTGGCATCGGTGATTTCGTTCTGGTCGATGAGGTCTTCCATTTCTTTGGGCGTATAGTATTCGATGTTCATGAACTCGTCATCATCGAGGTGCTGCTTCCCCTTCTGGAGCCCTCGGGCCAGATAGAGATAAATCCGTTCACTGCAGAAGCCCGGCGACGTATACGTATAGCCTAAGGGCAGGATTTCCGAAGCCGTGACGCCGGCTTCTTCTTCCAGTTCCCGGGCCGCGCAGTAATCCGGTGATTCGCCGTCGTGTTCGATTTTCCCGGCCGGTACTTCCAACATGGCCTGCGCCGCAGCATAGCGGTACTGGCGGACGAGGATGATTTTGCCGTCATCCGTCAGCGGCAGGATGGCGCAAGCGCCGAAATGCCAGACCGCTTCGCGCGTGGCCGTCTTCGGTTCGCCACCCTGGCCGTCGTCGATAGAAACGGTATCCACCGTAACGTGGAGGACCCGGCCTTTCATGATTTCTTTACGAGAAACGAGTGTTTCCTTGCTGATACTCATAGTCTTTCCTCCTCTTTAGTGTAGTCGATATGATACCCAAAAAGGCTGTCGCAAGATGGCCAAGACCTTCGTGCGACAGCCTTTTTATGTCTGATAGCAACTGTCAAACAATCAGCGGCCTGTGCTGCCGATACCGCCCGTGCGGATACCGCTGGCAGCGTCGTCGTTGACGGTCAGGTACTTCATGAAGATGCCCTGGCCGATGCGTTCGCCCTTTTCCAAGGTGTAGGCCTGATCGTTCGTATTATAATAGGCAATCATGATGTGCCCTTCATTGTCGGCATTGTTATAGTAATCGCTGTCGACGATGCCCGTGCTGTTGGCCAGCATAAGGCCTTTCTTGAAAGCCAGGCTGGAGCGGATGAAGATAGACAAATATTCATCGTCTTCCATAAAGGCTTTCAATCCTGTCGGCACGACGGTGACGGTATGCGGTGCGAGCACCGTCGTTTCTGCCGCTTCCAAATCGTAGCCGGCACTGTTGGCCGTCTTGCGGACGGGAAGATGGATGTCACAGCCTTCATAGGCCGTAACGATTTCAAATCCTCTGCCTGCCATAAGCCTTACCGTTTCTGGCGGTCGTGGCTGTTATGACCGCCGCGGGGACCCCGGCTGCGATGGGACGGGCCTTCGTCGCCGCCGCCCAAGAGGGCTTTGCGGGACAAATTGACGCGGCCCTGGCTGTCGATTTCGACGCATTTGACCATGATTTCATCGCCGACGTGGACGACGTCTTCAACTTTTTCGACCCGTTCTTTAGCCAGCTGGGAAATGTGGACCAAACCTTCTTTGCCCGGCAGGACTTCGACAAAGGCGCCGAAGTTCATGATGCGCGTGACTTTGCCGACATAGGTCTTGCCGACTTCAACGTCTTCCGTCAGTTTTTCAATCCATTCTTTGGCTTTCTGGCCACTTTCGCCGTCGACAGCGGCAATGTATACCAGGCCCGAATCGTCGATGTCGATCTTAGCGCCTGTTTCTTCGGTAATCTGTTTAATCATCTTGCCGCCCGGCCCGATGACGTCGCGGATTTTATCGGGTTTGATGTGCATGGAAATGATGCGCGGTGCGTAGGGAGAAAGCTCCTTTCGCGGTTCGTTGATGACCTGCAGCATCTTGCCCATGATATGCATCCGGCCTTCATGAGCCTGTTTCAAAGCCTGGGCCAAGATTTCGCGGCTAAGGCCTTTGATCTTGATATCCATCTGGATAGCCGTGACGCCTTTCATAGTACCAGCGACTTTAAAGTCCATGTCGCCCAAAGCATCTTCCATGCCCTGGATATCCGTCAAGATGGTGAAGTCATCACCTTTGGTAACCAAGCCCATGGCGACGCCGGCAACAGGCGCTTTGATCGGTACGCCTGCATCCATCAAGGCCAAGGTGCTGCCGCAGACACTGCCCATGGAGCTGGAGCCATTCGATTCGAGGACTTCCGATACGACGCGGATAGCGTAGGGGAATTCTTCTTCACTGGGCATGACCTGGGTCAATGCGCGTTCTGCCAATTTGCCGTGGCCGATTTCACGACGGCCAGGACCACGGGACGATTTCGTTTCGCCGACGCAGAAGGACGGGAAATTGTAGTGGTGCATGTAGCGGCGATCCGTTTCCAAGCCGACGCCATCGATATGCTGGCATTCCGACAGCGGTGCCAACGTGCAGAAGCTCATAATCTGCGTCTGGCCGCGGGTGAACAAGCCAGTGCCGTGAGTGCGGGCAAAGAGGCCGACTTCGCAGCTGACCGGACGGACTTCGTTGACACGGCGGCCGTCGGGACGGATCTTGTCGACGGCGATCATGTGGCGGACGATTTCCTTGATCATTTTCTGCGTGATTTCAGCGACATCATCGGCGTTGTCCGGATAGATATCGGCAAAGTGTTCGTAAATATCCGTTTCGACAGCATCCATCTTTTCTTCGCGTTCGACTTTGTCAGCCGTGAAGATAGCCGTCTTCATGGCTTCTTCGCCATAAGCATGGACAGCTTCGACGATATCTGCCGGCGGTTCTTTTTCGACGAATTCCTGTTTCGGTACGGAAATCTTGTCGAGGAAGCCGAGCTGGAATTCGACGACTTTCTTGATTTCTTCATGGGCGAACATGATGGCATCCAGGACCTGTTCTTCCGGGATTTCGTGAGCGCCGCCTTCAACCATGAGGATGGCGTCTTTCGTACCGGCGACGACGATGTCCATATCGCTCTGTTCGCTCTGGGCGACGGTCGGGTTGATGACGAACTGGCCATCGACGCGGCCGACGCGGACACCGGCAATCGGGCCGGCAAAGGGAATGTGGGACATGCACAGCGATACGGAGGCACCGATCATAGCGGCGATTTCCGGAGCGTTGTCATGGTCTACGCAGAAATCATAAGCCACGACGTGGACGTCATGACGATATGTCTTCGGGAAGAGCGGACGGATCGGACGGTCGATGAGGCGGGCAAAAAGGGTTGCCGATTCAGGCGGTTTGCCTTCGCGTTTGATGAAGCCGCCAGGAATCTTGCCGACGGAGTACATCTTTTCTTCATAATCGACGGTGAGCGGGAAAAAGTCTGCGTCTTCACGCGCTTCTTTCGACCCCGTAGCCGTGACGAAAACGGCGGTGTCGCCATAGCGGACCAATGCGGCACCGCTGGCCTGCTTAGCCAGTTTACCGACTTCAATCACCAGCGGGCGGCCGGCGAAATCCATTTGGAATTTCTGTTCTTCCATTGTTACCTCCTTGAATTCACAGGTGATAGGCACTAGTCTGGGGACATCGGCGATATACCCAGGCTACAACCTACCACCCTGTGTCCTGAAAAAAGAGGCTGATGCAGTCACATCAGCATCAGCCCCCACAATATGCGAGATTATTTACGCAAGTTCAATTTTTCGAGAATAGCACGATAACGGTCGAGATCGTGTTTCTGCAAGTAACCGAGCAAGTTACGGCGCTGGCCGACGAGTTTCAACAAGCCGCGGCGGGATGCATGGTCCTTTTTGTGGCTGCGGAGATGTTCCGTCAAATAGATGATGCGGCTCGTGAGGAGCGCGATCTGTACTTCCGGAGAACCCGTATCGTTTTCATTGGCACCAAATTTAGCTACGATTGCTTTTTTTTCTTCTACGCTTAACATTGTATCTTTCCTCCATGTGTAAAAAAATTGAATCTATTCGCAAAGTGCTAAGTGATCGTCGGAGTCATCGAGACACCGAGCACCCGTACGACATAGCTATTATACTATACCCGGCCGGTTGTGTAAAGGGAAAATGAGCGTTTGAAGTTTGAAGTTTGGAGTTTGACGTATAGAATCGCCTGTATTTTATTTCCCAGTTGTCAAACTGTCTTCCTTTCGTTATACTATACTAAAAAGGTTGCATTTAACAGATTATAAAAAATAAAGGAGTGTTGTTTATGAAGAGCTATGATGTCATTGTCATCGGTACGGGGGCGGCCAATATCGTGACTGATGCGGCCCTGGCCCAGGGCTTGCAGGTAGCCGTCATTGAACGGGGCCGGTTCGGCGGGACTTGTCTGAACCGCGGCTGTATCCCGACGAAGGTCATGGTCACGGCGGCCAACCGCATCCGCGAGATCCGCGAAGGGAGCCGCATCGGCGTCTTGGCTGACAACGTCCGCCTGGACTGGGATATGTTATCCAAGCGGTTGTGGGAAAAGGTCGATGAAAGCCCGGCCATCCAAGGTTATTACGACCAATTCCCCAACGTCGACACCTTCAACGGTACGGCTTCTTTCGTCGACAATCACACAGTTGCCATCGCCTTAAATGACGGCACCAGCGTTACCTTGACAGGCGACAAGATTTTCATTGCCACTGGCGGCCGGACAAATATCCCCTCCCTGCCAGGCCTGGCAGAAGCGGGCTATTTGACGTCGGAATCGTTCTTTGGCCCGTCGTATCCGAAGAAGCCCTACCAGAGCCTGATCATCATCGGCGGCGGCCCTATTGGCTGTGAATTCGCCCACGTCTTCGATGCGGCTGGCACCAAGGTCACTATGGTCCAGCACAATGTCCGCCTCCTGCCCAAGGAAGACCCGGCTGTATCGGCGTTCATCCTCAAGCAGTTCCAGCGTTACGGTATGGATATCCGCCTAAACAAAGACACGGTTTCCGTCAGCCAGCGCGACGGCCTGAAGGTCTTGTCCTTCCGCGACCGCACGACCGGCGAAGAAGGCGAAGTGGCAGCTGAAGAAATCCTGGTCGCCCCGGGCATCCGGCCCATGACGGAACTGCTGCACCTGGAAAATACCGACGTCCGCCTGGACAAGCGCGGCTATATTGAAACGAACGAATTTCTGGAAACGACAGCTGAGAATATCTGGGCCTTAGGCGATGTCAATGGTCTGGCCCCCTTCCGCCACAAGGCCAATTACGAAGCGGAAATCCTGGCGCACAACCTCTTTTCCGGAAACGCTCCGGAAACATGGCGCTGGGCCGATTACGATGCGGTACCGGCCGTCACCTACACCTATCCCGAAGCGGCTCACGTCGGCCTGACCGAAGAACAGGCCCTGAAGAAAGGCTACGACGTCGAAAGGGCCATCAACCACTATTCATCATCGGCCAAGGGCTACGCCATGGGCTATGAACCGGGCGATGAAGACGACGGCTTCATCAAACTGGTCATCGATAAAAAGACGAAATTCATTCTCGGCGCCCACATCGTCGGCCCGGAAGCGTCCATCCTCATCCAGCCTTTCATCAACAACCTCATGAGCGGTACTCACGTCATCCGCCCGGTCCACGAAGACATCGCCTCTCCCACGGCCCAGGCCCTGCGGGCCAAACCGCTGACGCGGACCCTCGATCCCAAATCAGTCTACACCTTCAGCGAAACCATGACGCCTCACCCATCCCTGACGGAAGTCGTCATGTGGACGCGCTATTATTACGAAGGAAAGTAGAAAAAAAGGGGCTGTAACAAAATGAGCTTTTTAGCTCATTTTGTTGCAGTCTTCTTTC
>NZ_JAJBQV010000100.1 GCF_020539865.1 Megasphaera elsdenii
CCGTAAAACGGGTGGCTCGGCTGACGGCTATAAGCCTTTGTTGCTGAAAGCCAGCATCTCAAGGCGCTGGCTTTCACTTTGTTCAAGCCACTGTGCATTTCACTCGTCACGTATCCCTAAAGGGATTGCCCCAACACCAATCAGGACTTGAACGGATCTTCATATTCTTTTACACTTAATTTATCCTGGATAATGTCTGCTCTTTCTTGGTCTTGGATATATTTTCGGATTGTTTTTTCATTAAGCCCTACGGTGCTGACGTAATATCCTTCTGACCAAAAATGACGGTTCCCAAACTTATACTTGAGATTGGCGTGCCTATCGAACATCATTAGCGCCGATTTTCCTTTTAAGTATCCCATGAAAGAAGAA
>NZ_JAJBQV010000101.1 GCF_020539865.1 Megasphaera elsdenii
TTATAGATGAATCGGACACAGCCGAAAGTCTTGGCAAACATAATTTTTTGTTCAGCCGTTGGATAGAGCCTGTATCGGTATGCCTTATTCACTATAATCTCACCTGCCTTGATGTTCTATGTATTCACAATTTACGCCTAACCTCTGGAAAATCTTTTTTGATCAGATACGATGAACCAATGCGGACAAAAATATCTTTAGCGTATTGGCTCATTGGGTCAGAGAATACTTTGCGGCGATACTGTACCACCAAAACAAGATGGTAATAGAGTAAAAATATGGTGCTAGCATATAAATAGGACAAGTCAAACTGAGGTTTTCCATAAAGTGATACAATAAAAGTATATATAGGGGGCCTTAGTATGA
>NZ_JAJBQV010000102.1 GCF_020539865.1 Megasphaera elsdenii
TGGTCCTATGTCAAGTTTGAGTACAAATTAAATTGAGGTTTCTATCAATCAGTTATCCAGCAATCAAAGCTGCCTTTTTCTTGTAGTTTGCATATAATTTTTCATAGTCATTTGGTGACATATAGTTACAGTGACTGTGAATTCGAACGGTATTATAAAACGTGTTAATGTATTCAAACACCAGCATATAGGCTTGTTGATAATTTTCAATCTTAAATCGATTCAGCCATTCTCGCTTAATCAAGGCATGGAATGATTCTATGCAGGCATTATCCCATGGATAGCCTTTCTTCGAATAGCTGCGGCGCATCTGTGCGGTTTCCTTGATATAGGATTGCGAAAGATATTGACAACCGCGGTC
>NZ_JAJBQV010000103.1 GCF_020539865.1 Megasphaera elsdenii
AGAAAGGTGAATGTATTTCCGAAAGGACAGTGGGCCTTTACATGCGGCAAATGGGGATTCGTGCTTGTTGGGTCAAGCATTATACCGTTACGACCCAGAGCCGTTGTTTGGATGCCATATTGGTTAACATTCTGCAAGAACAATTTAATCCGCCAAGACCAGACACAATCTGGTGCAGCGATATTACTTATATTTGGACCACTGAAGGATTTGTGTATCTGGCCAGTATCATGGATTTGTTTTCTCGAAAAATCATTGCCTGGAATTTATCCCGGAAGTTGGATGCATCTAGCATTGTTAGGATGATTCAAATGGCAAAGCAAACCAGGAATCCAGGCCGTCTGGTAGTAATTCACAC
>NZ_JAJBQV010000104.1 GCF_020539865.1 Megasphaera elsdenii
CCTTTAATGCAGGCTTCGGACATCATCATCGCTTCTTCCGGGCTGTTGCCGCGGATGACCGCGACGACGCCGATTTCTTTAATTTTATTGACAACATCAAGTTTATCCATTGTTCAGAACTCCTTTTTCACACACTTCAGGCGGGCGCCCCATATGGGCGCCCCTACGCATTTAACAGGCTAGTGCTGCGCATCCATGAACGCTTCAAGCTTCTCTCTCGTCGGCAAGCCTTCGTTATCGCCGGCGACCTGGATGGCCATGGCACCGATAGCAGCACCGCGGCGGGCAGCGTCTTCCAGGTTTAATCCATCGAGGATAGCGCTGGTAAAGCCAACGGCAAAGCCGTCACCGGCACCGA
>NZ_JAJBQV010000105.1 GCF_020539865.1 Megasphaera elsdenii
ACAGGCGTAGATTCCCGTGCGACCCACGGTACTTTATGCGTTATGTCAGGCAGATATTCGCCTAGCTTCTTCTCGTATATTTATGGCAGCGTTCTTATCTCGTTTATGGTGACTGCCACATTTAGGACAATCCCATTCCCTTACAGATAAGTCCTTCGTTGCATCGTTTTGGAAGCCACAAACATGACATAGCTGACTGCTTGGATACCACTTGTCTACCTTTACAAGCTGTTTTCCTTGCCATGCTAATTTGTATTCCAATATATTTGTGAACATATTCCAGCCATTATCTGCTACGGACTTACCAAAACTGAATTTACCGCCTTTCTTGCGTTTAGCCATCGCC
>NZ_JAJBQV010000106.1 GCF_020539865.1 Megasphaera elsdenii
TTATACCTCGAAAATTCGATTATTGGTAGTCTGTTTCGTTTCTTTTCTCCATATTTTTCTGCGGCGACACGGCCCACGCAATTCCTGCTGACCTGGCTGGTCATAGCCCAGCTGGCCTTGCCGTCGTTTCCATCTCTTCGTTTTCTTCACCGGAATTTCTTGGCCCAGGTGACGCATCGCTGCTTGAACAGCTATTACCGGGCTCTTCAGAATGAAACGGTGACGAGCCGTTCTCTCCGCCTGCAAACGACGGAATTGGCGTGCAGCTTGATTCCAGCAGCTTTACAGAATGAGCCGGTCTTCCTCAGTGTCGATGATACGACGGTACCCAAATTTG
>NZ_JAJBQV010000107.1 GCF_020539865.1 Megasphaera elsdenii
GTGGTGACCCCTACGGGATTTGAACCCATGTTCTCGCCGTGAAAGGGCGATGTCTTAGACCGCTTGACCAAGGGGCCACGTAATGTGGAATGTGGTGATCCACCCGAGATTCGAACTCGGGACACCCTGATTAAAAGTCAGGTGCTCTGCCAACTGAGCTAGTGGATCATGATTGGCAGGGGTAGTAGGATTCGAACCTACGGATGACGGAGTCAGAGTCCGTTGCCTTACCGCTTGGCGACACCCCTGTATGGCTCCTCAAGTAGGACTCGAACCTACGACAAATCGGTTAACAGCCGATTGCTCTACCAACTGAGCTATTGAGGAA
>NZ_JAJBQV010000108.1 GCF_020539865.1 Megasphaera elsdenii
AAAAAGGACTGCGCATGATAGTCTCTTTCACGCCACAGTCCCTTTTCTATCGGCTAAATTCCATATTCCTTAAAAAGTTTTTCACGGAAATCGGCATCATCAGCCGCTTTGTTCGCATCGTCGTAACGATTTTCTTTAAATAAAAGATTCATCAACATCCCCAGCCTCTTTTCACCTTCCTTGCGCCCTTGGGCTTCGCCTTCTTTACGTCCCTTAGCTTCCCCCTCTTCAAAAGCATCACGATGGTCCGAGTTATAGTCTAGGATGGCGAGTTCACGATTGATGTAGGCTCGGCGTTCGGCATCATTTTG
>NZ_JAJBQV010000011.1 GCF_020539865.1 Megasphaera elsdenii
GATATCCTGACAGCTAACTCCTTTGGGATAGGCTGTCAGGCGTTAGTCCATGTATTAAACTTCTCAAGAATCTCCCGCTTCTATAAGCGGGAGAGGTTCAATTCACCCTATGATAACGGTTTTTTTTTATGTGACGCTTACGCCACCAAATGATGCCATAAATGAAAGAAACGACGGCTACCAAGATGAGCAGGCGGCCCCAATGTTCCTGAATACGAAGAAGATCATGGCCCAGCCAGACTTCTACCAGGACAGCCGGCATCTTGCCGAAGAAGTTGGCAATGAAATGGTCACGATAAGAAATATGGCTCAAGGCGCTGAACGCCGTAACGACGACATTCGGCGCATACGGAATGGACCGGCCCAGCATGACGGTCTTGATGCAACTGTAGGAATCAAGTTTTTCCAACATCTTACTCTTGGAAATGACCTTCTGTGCCTGCTTGCGGAGTAGCGTCCTGGTCAGGCGAAAGCTGATTTCAATGCCGATGACTTCGCCGATCCAGGAAATGATGATGCCCGGGATGAGACCGAAGATGATGCCATTGACGGTCAAGAAGGGAATGGACGGCAAGCCGATGGCATTGACAAAGGCAATCATAAATATGCTGATGCCAATGGCATAAAAACCAAAAGATGCGATATAATCGGCTAACCCATCCAGATCTCCACTGACAGTCAGATGCCACATGATCGAATAAAAATCAGGTGCCATAAGCTGAATCGATAAAAACAGCAAGATGACCAAGAGGCCCCCGCCGATATGAAGGAGCCAACCTAAATATTTATCATTCATAGAAATGCGGTCCTCACATAATAATGAATTTTTTCGTACCCTTTATTATACCATATCTTCTGGGTCTCTGTCTGCTATAATCTTCACTTTTTCAGCCTGTCCCAGGCGCTGGCTCAAGATAAGGAAGTCGTCGAGTTTCTGCCGGGCCAGGCCGCTATCGATGAGACGAGCTGCTTTGCGGATACCGGCATAGAGATTGAGGACACTGCCACCGACGTAGAGGCCGGCGCCGGCATTGAGGAGGACTGCCGTCCGAGCCCCGTCCTTTCGGCCGTCGAGGACAGCACGGGTAATGGCAGCATTGTGCTTGGGCAAGCCGCCGCGCAGTTCGTCCCGCGAAGCCCGGGGCAGGTTGAAATCTTCCGGACTGATTTCATACGTCGAAAACGATTCTTGCGTAAATTCACAGATGGTCGTCGCTGCCGATGCCGAGATTTCATCGCTGCCGTCCTGACCATAGACGACCATACCGTGGCGGACGCCGAGGGCCGCCAGGACGTGGGCCATGGGTTCAACCAAATGTGGCGCATTGACGCCGAGGATCTCATACACTGCATGAGCTGGATTGGTCAACGGCCGCAGGACATCAAAGACCGTATAGATTCCCAACTGTTCGCGGACGGCATCGATGCGTTTCATCATATAATAGTAGTAACGCGTATAAAAATAACAGAGGCCGATCTGTTGCAACATATCCAGACAGCTTTCCGGACTGAGGAAGATATTGGCCCCTAAGGCCTCTAGAACATCGGCAGACCCGCTGCGCGATGTCTTAGCCCGGTTACCGTGCTTAGCGACGCAGACGCCGCCAGCGGCGATGACGAAAGCCGCTGTCGTCGAGATGTTAAAGGTCTTCATCCGGCCGCCGCCAGTCCCGACGATGTCGAAGGCGTCTATCGTACAGGGAACATGCATGCTATATTTCCGCATCGTCCGGGCAAAGGCCGTGATTTCCCGCTCTGAAGCACCTTTCGTCGTCAAAGCTGCCAAAAAAGCCGCCAACTGGACGTCTGAAATCGTCCCTTCCATAATCTGCTCCATGACGATAGCGCTTTCCCGTTCGCTAAGGTCTTTTCCTTTAGTAATGGTTTTCAGTAAGCTAGTCAGCATCGACCTCACCTCCGCCTAAAAAAAACGGAACTACACTATTCTCTTTTATTATAGCATATTATGCCCGTTAATTTATACCTATCCGGACCGAATTAGAAGGCTCATTCGCCTTCTAATTCGGCAATGCGCCTTTTCAATTCTCCTTCATCATAAAAGACCGTTTCCAGACACAGGCCCTGGGCCGGCGCCGTCGCACCGAGCTGCGCCCGATCGCCGCTAGCGAGGATTTCCCGGAAACGGTCCGGTGTCAGGCGGTGCAGGCCTAAATCGACGAGACCGCCGGCAATATTCCGTACCATATGGTAGAGGAAGCCGTCGCCGACGACATCGATATCGAGGACATGGCCCCGCTCATGGAGAGTAATGGAATACATCGTCTTCACAGGGTTCATCGGCGTCGTATTCTGCCCTTCAAAAGCAGAAAAATCATGGGGCCCCAAGAGGATAGCCGCCCCTTCTCGCATGGCTTGTCGGTCCAAGGGCTTGCGGATGAACCAGGCATAACGCAAGAGAAAAGGGTCATGCATGCGGTTGTTGTCAATAGAATAGCGGTAATGTTTGCCAACATTATCGTGGCGGACGCTGAATCGGTCTGGCATTTCCCGGGCCGATAGAACGGCGATTTCCGGCGGCAAATAGCCTTTCATGGCATAGGGTATCTTTTCCGTCGGTATGGAGCCCTGACCATAGAAATTGACGACTTGACCGCGGGCGTGGACACCGGCATCCGTGCGGGCTGCGCCATAAATTGTGATGGGCGTCTGGAAAATAGCCGATAGTCCCTGTTCAATGCAGCCCTGGATCGACTCGGCATTGGTCTGGCGCTGAAAGCCATGGAAATCAGTGCCATCATAGGCGACGATGAGGCAGATATTCTTTTTCATTATAACCACCGCATAGCGGCCAAGATGGCCGTGACGATCAGGACCGCTGCCATGGCGATGCCATCTCGATAGGTATAGGACAATTCATTCATCCGCGTCCGCCCTTCACCACCGCGATAACAGCGGGCTTCCATAGCCGTCGCCAAGTCATCGGCCCGGCGGAAGGCGCTGACGAAAAGCGGCACTAACAAAGGAATCATGTTCTTACCGCGCTGCAAGAGGCTGCCGCTGGTAAAATTGGCACCTCGCGCCGTCTGGGCTTTCATGATACGGTCCGTTTCTTCCAAAAGGGTCGGGATGAATCGCAGGGCAATGGTCATCATCATGGCTAGTTCATGTGCCGGCACGCCGATGCGCTTAAAGGGATTGAGCAAGTGTTCGATGCCGTCGGTCAAAACAATAGGCGATGTCGTATACGTCAACAGCGATGAAAAGACGATGAGGAAGACCAGGCGCGCCGTCATGAGGCCCCCCTGATATAAGCCTTCCTTCGTGATGTGAAAGATGCCGTACTGCCAGAGGACATCGCCTGGCGTCGTGAAGATATGGACGCCCATAGTGAAAATAATGATGACCCACAAGGGCTTCAGCGATTTAAGGATGAACTTCGCCGGCAAGCGGGAAATGGCGAAATTCAGGGCCACAAAAGCCGTGACGATGGCATAGGATGCCAGGGAATGGGCAAAGAAGATGGCTACAATAAATATCATCGTAGCGACGATTTTGATTCGTGGATCGAGTTTATGCAGAAAAGACGTGCCAGGAAAATACTGGCCCAAAGTAATATCAGTGAGCATGGCCCTTGCCTCCTTTCAGGCAATCGAAAATAACCTGTGCCCCTTCTTCGACCGTCCGCACCCGGTCATCGACGGCAAAGCCTCGTCCCTGGAGATATTGGAGGACTCCTGTCACAGGCGGCACGGATACGCCGGCATCGTGGAGGGCCTGCTGCTGGGTCGCAAAGATATCCAGCGGTTCACCGTCGAGGACGATATGGCCGTGGGACAAGACCAGGAGACGGCTGGCCAAGCGGGAAATATCATCCATATTGTGCGATACCAAGATGACTGTAATACCCTTTTCCTGATGCCAGCGCTGGATTTCCGAAAAGATTTCCCGACGACCGATGGGATCCAGGCCGGCCGAAGGTTCGTCCAGAATGAGATAGGATGGATGGATGGCGATGACGCCGGCAATAGCAACGCGGCGCATCTGGCCGCCACTTAAGCGGAACGGCGAGCGGTCAGCATACGTCTTATAGTCGAGGCCAACGAAATCCATGGCTTCTTTGACCCGTTCCGTGATTTTCTCTTCGCTCAAGCCGAAATTGCGCGGCCCAAAAGCGATGTCTTTGGCAATGGTTTCTTCAAAGAGCTGATATTCCGGATACTGGAAGACCATGCCGACTTTATGCCGCACAGCCATGGCTTCTTTCGTCTTCTTGCCGATATCCGTCCCGTCGACGGTCACCGTCCCGGCTGTCGGCTTGATGAGGCCGTTGAGGATCTGGACCAACGTCGACTTACCCGAACCGGTATGACCGATGATACCGACGAATTCCCCTTCATGGATTTCGACATCCGTATCGTAGAGAGCCGTCTTTTCAAAAGGCGTACCGATGCCGTAGGTATAGGTCCCGTTGCTTAACTTAATTGACATAATGCATCTCCTAATTCTTCCTCTGTAATGATGGAGTCCGGAAGGTCAAGGCCTTTCTGACGCAGCTGTTCTGCCAGTTCCGCCGCTACAGGCACGTCGAGGCCCATGGCCTTCAGCTCTCTGACATGCGTAAAGACATCGCGCGGCGCCCCGTCCATCTTCAATTCGGCCCGGTCGACGACAACGACCCGGTCGGCCTGGACGGCTTCCTCCATGAAATGGGTAATGATAATGATGGTAATGCCTTCCTCATGGAGTTGATGGAGCGTATCCATAACTTCCTTGCGGCCGACAGGGTCAAGCATGGCTGTCGGTTCATCTAGGACGATACAATCGCACTGCATGGCCAGGATACCAGCAATGGCGACGCGCTGTTTCTGTCCGCCGCTCAGGAGATGCGGACCGTGCTTAGCATAAATAGTCATATTGACACGGCGCAGGGCCTCGCTGACGCGGGTCTTGATTTCATCGGACGGAACGCCGAGGTTTTCCGGCCCAAAGGCCACATCTTCTTCGACGACGGCGGCGACAATCTGGTTATCCGGATTTTGGAAGACCATGCCTACGTGCTGGCGGATTTTCCAAATATTAGCGGGATCATCAGTCCACATACCGCAGACCTCACACGTACCGGACGTCGGCGTCAAGAGGACATTGAAATGTTTAGCCAAAGTCGACTTACCCGATCCGTTGGTCCCGATGATGGCGACGAACTCGCCTTTACCGATTTCCAAGGAAATATCCTTCAAAGCATAGACCACCTTGCCGTCTTCGTCTTCATACGTGTGGCTGAGATGATCCGTTTTAATCATAGGTTCTGTCATACTAACTCCTTAGTTATTCATGGTTAAAAAATACGGCTTCCGACCTGGTAGACGACGAAGGTCAGGCTCCAGGCGACAGCAACCTGGAAACAGACGGAAAAGGCCGTCCACTTCCAGCTGTGTGATTCAGCGTGAATCGTGGCAATCGTCGCGGCACAGGGGATGTAGAGCAAGGAGAACAGCATCATGCAGTACGCATTAAGCTGAGTGAAACCGCCTTGGCTCATCATGGAAGCGAGGGCTGTCAAGGCTGCCGACGAATTGATATTGACGCCATCGAAGAGGACGGCGAAACTGGAGACGACGACTTCCTTGGCGGAAATACCGGCCAAGAGGGCCAGACAAATCTGCCAGTACCCCAACCCGATGGGCGCAAAGAAAGGTACAATAGCTTTGCCGACGATAGCGCCGAAACTGTCGGCCATATCACCATAACCGGCGGGACCGAAATTTAAGATGAACCACATGAGGATCGATGCGGCAAAGATGACTGTGCCAGCGCGGCTCAAATAGTCCTTGATTTTTTCCCAGACATAGATATAAACCGTGTGGGCACTGGGGCGCTTGTATTCAGGCAGTTCGATGAGCAGGTCGTTTTCCTTCTTGACATGGCTGAAGACATTCATGGCCTTCAAGGCGACCAGGGCGACGACGATGCCGATGAGGTACATGGAATAGGCGACAATCATGGCCTCGTTTGGGAAGAACATCCCTGAAAAGAGGATATAAATAGGCAGGCGGGCACTACAGGACATGAAAGGCGTAACCAACATTGTCCGATAGCGGTCGCGCTTATCTTCCAAAGCCCGCGAAGCCATGATGGCCGGCACGCTGCAGCCGAAGCCGAGAATCATAGGGATGAAAGCCCGACCTGATAAGCCTAGACGGTTCATGACGTCATTCATGACATAAGCTACGCGGGCCATATAGCCGCTGTCCTCTAAGAGGGCCAGCGCAAAAAAGAGGATACAGATATTGGGCAGGAAAGTCAAAATCCCGCCGACGCCGGCAATGATGCCGTCGCAGACCAGAGAAACGAGCATATCGTCAGCCCCCAACGAGGTCAGGGCGCCTTCTGCCATGGCCGACAGAGCATCGATGGACCCTTGGAAAGAATCCTGTACTATATCGCCGACGAAGAAGGTCAGGAAGAAGACGATAGCCATAATGGCCAGGAAGATAGGGATACCCAGCCATTTATCGGTCAAGTAGCGATCGACGGAATCCGTTGCCGCCGCTTTCGACGCCTGATTGACGACGACTTCATGGATGATTTCTTCGATGAAAGCATATTTTTCCGTAATGATATCCGTTTCATAACTACGGTCCAAGACGTGATGGACGTCGTCGACGGGATACTTAGCCGTGATTTCCGGGTCCTTTTCGAGGAGCTTCAGCGCATACCAGCGATGATTGTATAAATCGGGATATTTGTCATGCAGGAGCTGGCGTACAGCGTCGATGCGATCTTCCATAGCGTCGCTATAGACCATGGCGAATTCACTGTGATGGTTATGCTGATGCTGGGTATGGTCCGAATGGTTGTGAATGAGCCGGTCCGGATGGACGTGGTCCTTGTGGTGCACGGCCGCATGGAGCAGGACGTTCAGACCGCGGCGCTTCAAAGCCGATACGGGGATGACCGGCACGCCGAGCATTTCCGGCAGGCGGTGCAAGTCTATTTCCATGCCCCGCTTCTCGACAATATCCATCATGTTCAAGGCGACGACGACCGGTTTTCCCAGTTCCAGAAGCTGCAAGGTCAGGTAGAGATTGCGTTCCAACGCCGACGCGTCGATGACATCGACAATGACGTCGACATCATCACTGATGATGAAATTTCGCGAAACCTGTTCTTCCATGGTGTACGACGTCAAACTGTACGTGCCGGGCAGGTCGACAAGGTGGATGTGATAGCCATGGGCATTGATAGCACCTTCGACCTTTTCGACGGTAACGCCTGGCCAGTTGGCTACTTTGAGGTTGGCACCGGTATAGGCGTTGAACAGCGTCGTCTTGCCGCAGTTCGGATTGCCGATGAAAGCGACGGTCATTTCCTTTTTTTCAGCACTGGCCGGCGCCTTCTGGACTTGCGGCCGGCAGGCCTTTGTCTTTACTTCGCTATTCATGTTCCTTCCCCCTTACTGCGATGTGCGATGAAATCCCTTTTCCCAACGCCAGGCGGGTACTGCGCATCTTGATGATGACCGTTCCTTCGTTCTTATTGTTGAGTACAGAGATTTCCGTCCCTTCGATCATGCCTAGGGCTTGCAGGCGTTTTTCCGTCTGGTCTGGCAATGTCAATTTTTCCACAATATAATCATAGCCGATTTTTCCTTCTGCTAAAGTCATATTACTGCCTCCTATCGCGCCCGTTCCGGACCATAAGCATTGTCACCAGCCGTCCCTTTGACAGTGAACAGGCCCAGATAAGACACAGCCATGATCGACTGAACTGCCGTAGCGGCCATATCCTGTCCCAAGACGGGCAGGACATAACTGGCAAGATAGCAAATAAAAGGGATGGCAAACATCAGGCCCGGCTTGTTGATGTCGTGACAACGGCGGACACCCAAGGAAAGCTGGGACCAAACAGCTGGAATGGATAGTAAGATGAAGATGATACCGAAGATGATAGCATATTCCATATGGTTGATTAAAATAGATTCGACGATTTTGCTGTAGAGGATGATAGAGAACATAAACTGAGCGAACATCAAGATCAGCGTCCGGAAAATAAAAGGCCGGCGCTGGATACGGCCGGTAAAACGGAAATACTTGGCCTTCAAATCGGCAAAGTCGCGGAAACTGACCAGGCTATTTTCGCTCCCCGGACCGACAGGCATGGCAAAACCACGGTGAATCCGGGCCGATTGGCGGGACCGCTTCTTCAATTTAATTTTTTGATTGCGTTGAGACACAACGATTACCTCCTATAAAATGCTTACAGTATTATCCTACTATATTCATGGCCTCGATTCAATTCATTTCCGGCAAAATATGCTATAATAGAAAAAATTACTTTAAGGAGGTCCTTATGGAATCTACTGTCTTTACGAATCTGCGCGGCTCTGAAGGAGCCCTGACCTTTAATTTTTTCTGTGAATCCTTGATTACCTCGCTCCATACCTTGACACACGTCATGGAAGATGCCGGTCTCTCCGTCCCAGCTAACGTCGGCGATGTCGCCGATGCCCTGGGCGAAATGGGCAGCCACCTCATGGAAGACTATCAGCGCAACGAGCTCGACTTAGGCCGTTTCAAAGATGAAATCCTCGATTTCTACGACCTCAACTTCGCCGTCAACGACGCCTTGGCTTCGGCTATCATGAGCCACGATGACCTGCAGTACTATTACTACGTCTACATGCAGGGCCTGTATATCTTCTTCCCAAACATGATGGAAGCCTTCAACGCCGACATCGAAGACGAAAAGATCATCCCCTTCCTCGACGAACTGGCCAACGAATTCCGCCAGCTCGCCGGCAGCGGATCGTAATTCGTGGCTCATGTCCACATCGTAGGGGCAACCACGTGGGGCGCCCGTTGCAGGAATTCCGCCATCGCATTCCGTAAAAAAAGCGCTGTCCCAGGAAGACAGCGCTTTTTTGAGTTTGAAGTTAAAAGTTTGATGTAGATGGCATGCATAATGGCAGGCCGATACCCTACAAGATGAAGAAGTAGACGAAGGAAATGACGGCTACGATGAAACGATAGTAGGCAAAAGAGGCCAATGTCGATTTATTCATGAATTTCAGGAACCAGAGGACCGAAATGTAAGCGACGATGAAGGCCGTAATGAAGCCAATAACAATCATGACCAGGTCGTTTCCGCTGAGGTCGCTCAAGCTCTTCAAGAGGTCGTAGAAGCAGGCAACAATCATGACCGGTACGGCGATGATGAAGGAAAAGTCAGCAGCTGCCTTACGGCTCAAACCCAAGAAAAGGCCGCCGGCAATAGTCGAACCGGAACGGGAGAAGCCGGGCCATAAAGCCAGAACTTGAAACATTCCCGTCAAGAAGGCCTGTGCAATGGTCATCTTTTCTACATCGTTACAGACCGTCTTGGTATGGGACTTTTCAGCAACGAGCATGAAAATGCCTCCGATGATGAGGCCGATGATAACCGTTCCTGCCGAAAAGAGATAGGTCTTGATGGCGTGATGGGCCAGGTAGCCGATACCCATGACCGGTACGATGCCGGCTGCGATGTGGGCCAAGGTCAAGCCCGTATCCGTACGGAACCAGTTTTCCCGACGGAACAGGTCCCAGCAGCGGTACTGATGGAGCATACGGATGAACTTCTCTTTATAGATGACAATGACTGACAAAATAGCGCCGAGCTGGATGAAGACTTCAAAGACGCTGGCCCTAGGACCGGTGAAACCGAGCATATCGCCTACAAGAATCATATGGCCTGTTGAAGAAACTGGCAAATATTCCGTTATCCCTTCGACGATACCCAGGATGACGGCAATAATATAATCACTCATTTTTTAACTCCTTTTCGCTGAATGCCTGATGAAATGCTTACAACAATACTAGAAAGTATACCACAATGGCAGGCAAAAAAAAAGTGCTGTTACGCAAAGAGCTTTTCTTTACGTAACAGCACACACAGAGACAAAAGCCGATAAAAAACGGCCTTTATTCGTCCAGGCAAATGACGTGATTCGGGTTATCGATGACGAACTTAGCGTATTTCGGATCGCCATTGTGTTCAAAATACAAGGTATTGCCTTCCAGGCTGCCGCGCCAGCTGACAATAATCGGGCATTCACGGCTCAACTTCTTCAGCATCGCTACGGGGTCGAGGTTCAGGATCGGTGCGAACAGGAATTCAACGTTATCAATCATGACAACACGGGCATTGAGACGATGAATGGCAGCCGACACCAGGGCAATGGCCTTATCCGGGCGGTCAGCACGGGGGATTTCCAGGAATTCGTCATCAAAGAGTTCCCGGGCTTCACAGATTTTCCAACCATCTTGGAACGTCAGTTCACGAATCAATTTGCTCTTGCCCGAGCCGGGTCCGCCAATGAGAATCAACAATTTTTCATCGTCCTGGGCAATGTACTTCCACCGTTTTAAAACATCTGCATCTGTAACCATGAAAATCACCTTCGTTTTCTTATATTATTTATTTTATTATACCTAACTTTCATCATATAAGTAAAGCATTTTCGCTATTTTATTTTGACATATGATAAAACAATATGTAACTTTACTTCAAACCATACCGTTCCATCGGGTCCTGAATGTTCTTGATCGGTGTCGACGTCAGAATAATGTCATCGACATAAGGCTCATTGTGGCGCACGATGATGACCAGGGACACCCCTTTCTGATACGGGCTGTCGTAATAATAGGCGTCGACAGATTTTTCCTTGTTCGGCCCCCATTCGATGCGGTCCGGCCGGCCATATAAGGCCAGAATCGTCGAGACGTGATAGCCCAAGGTCGCACCACGACCGGTATAGGCGTTATTCGTCAAGAGGAAGACTTTCTGCACGATATTGCGCCGGTCTACTTCGACGCCGTAGTCGCCATAGAGCCAGAAATTGCTATTATTGCGCTTGACCAGGTTAGTCCACATGTTGTATTTGTTCGGTTCAAAAGGCTGGTTGAGGCCGAATCCCATAAGGGTAAAGTCCCGTTCGCCCATTTTCATGCGATTCGCTGGTTCGTCGCCAGTAATGTACGGCGGCCGCACGGGCATGAGGGCCACGCGTTCGATGCGGCGGTTGCCAATGGCAAAGACGTACATGACATCTTTCCGTGGGCTTTCATAGGTAAAGTAATAGACGTTGGCATCAGCATCTCGCAGGACCGAATCGGGCAGGCCGTACTGGCGCAACAACACTTCAGCCGGATATTTCAATCGCACGTCCCGGCCGATGAGGATGTTCGTTCCAGCAGACAGAAACATCGATTCAGCACCGGGGATGACAGCTTTGCGCGTCTCTGCGCCGTGGCGCAGGCTATCCGCCGTCTTGTTGCGGAAGACGAAACGCATCTTCAAGTCCTTGTCATTGTACTGCATGGTCGTATAATGGGTACTGCTGGAAAATTTCGTCGGCGGTCCGAAAATGCGCTTGACCTTGGCCTGGCTATCACCGTGATGGATACTGCCGATGTAGAAATCACTGGCCTGCAGCGGAAGAATAGTCAGCGTATCCAGTGAATCGAGAAGAACGCAGTCATCATCTGTCGGTACATGGGGCATTTCTTTTTTGCTGTCTTTATTGTCTTTGCCGTCTTTATCGGATTTATCCGCTTTCCCAGTCTGGTCATCGGGCTCCGGTGCAACGGCCTTGACGGCCTTATCGGTGGGCTGAACAATGCCGGCTTTCCCGACGGCATCCACTGCGGCAGTAGCTGTAGCCCTGGTCAAGGCTTTTTCCGGCTTTTCAGCCGGTACCGCCCCCATTGCCGGCCCCCAAGCCAGACAAGCAGCGAAAACCAGCGCAGCCATGGCTGTACATTTCATAGCTTTTCTCCTTTATAGGATTGAGAAAACGGAGCTGTCCTACGAAGACAGCTCCGTTTTACGTTGGTCGCAAGGGATCAAAAAACATCAAGCCATCGCGATGAACGATGAACGACGAACGAAAAACTTTAAAGTCAAAGGAATCGTGCATGATGGCAGAAACCTTCATGGAACCGTCCTTGTCTTATTTATGCTGTTCCGGACGGCTCAACGGGAAGAGGAGGACGTCGCGGATAGACGGGCTGTTGGTCAAGAACATGACCAGTCGGTCAATGCCAATGCCCAAGCCACCTGTCGGAGGAAGGCCATATTCCAATGCGCGGCAGTAGTCTTCGTCCATCTGATGTGCTTCGTCATCGCCGCGTTCCCGTTCTTTCATCTGTTCGATGAAGCGGTTGCGCTGGTCGATGGGGTCGTTCAATTCCGAGAACCCGTTAGCCAGTTCGCGGCCATAGATGAAGGCTTCAAAACGATATGTCAAGAGCGGGTTGTCCCGGTCCTGTTTGGTGAGCGGTGAAATTTCCAGGGGATGACCGGTAATGATGGTCGGCTGGATGAGGTTTTCTTCGACGAATTTTTCAAAGAAAGCGTTGATGATCTTGCCGACGCCATCGTACTGGCCGTATTCGACGTCGTGTTCGTCAGCCATCTTGCGGGCCGTTTCGACATCGGTAATGCCTTCAAAATCAGCACCGCTGAATTTCTTGACAGCTTCGATCATGGTCATGCGGTCCCACGGCGGAGTGAGGTCGATTTCCTTGTCGATGTAGGTCAGTTTCATCGTACCATAGAGCATTTCTGCCAATTTGGAGACCATGTCTTCCGTAATGTTGATGACATCTTCCAAGTCGCCATAAGCCTGGTACAATTCGACAGTCGTAAATTCCGGGTTATGCCGCGTATCGATACCTTCGTTGCGGAAACAGCGGTTCATTTCATAGACCCGTTCCAAGCCGCCGACGAGAAGTCGTTTGAGGTGGAGTTCCGGTGCGATGCGCAGGTAGATATCCATATCGAGGGCGTTGTGATGGGTCTTGAAGGGACGGGCAGCAGCACCACCGGCAATGGTGTGGAGCATCGGCGTTTCGACTTCCAGGAAGTGCCGTTCATCGAGGTATTTACGAATCCCCTTGATAATTTTCGACCGTTTGATGAACGTGTCTTTGACTTCCGGATTGACAATGAGGTCGAGGTAACGCTGGCGATATCTTGTTTCCTTATCGGTCAAGCCATGGAATTTTTCCGGCAACGGGCGGAGCGATTTGGACAAGAGGGTCCACTTTTCAACGCGGATCGTCGTTTCGCCTGTATGGGTGACGAAGACAGTCCCTTCAACGCCGACGATATCGCCGATATCGAGGAGCTTGAACAAAGTATACGATTCTTCACCGAGTACGTCTTTACGGAAATAGAGCTGGATTTCACCGCTCAAGTCGCGGAGGACGCAGAAGGCAGTCTTACCGTGACGACGGATAGCCATGAGGCGGCCGGCGACGCTGACGACGGTCTCATTCTTTTCCAGTTCAGCAGCGTCATCTTTGACTTCCTGTGCATGATGATCCCAGTTGTATTTCTGACCGAAGGGATAGACGCCAGCGTCGATGAATTCCTGCATCTTTTCGCGGCGGACCTTCATTTGGTCATTCAATTTTTCTTCTTCAATAATGGGCGTTTCTTTTTCTTTCGTGTCCGACATGATATTCCTCCTAGGATTTATTCTGCATCAGGCGGCAAGATGCGGTATTTGATTTCACCTGCCGGTGCTTTGACGGTAACGATAGCCGGGTTAGCAGCATCGATGATCTGGCCGAGAATGGCTTTCCCTACAGGAGATTCATTGGAAATGCGGCCATTGAACGGATCGGCTTCAGCCGTACCGACGACGGTGTAATCGAAACGGTCCCCCGTTTCAACATCTTCCAGGATGACTTTGGAACCGAGGCGGACTTTATCCGAGCCATCATCGGTTTCCTTGATGATCTTCGCCGTGCGAATCTTAGCTTCTAATTCGGCAATGCGGCCTTCGATGATGCCCTGTTCGTTCTTAGCGGCATCGTATTCGGCGTTTTCGCTCAAGTCACCGAGGGCGATAGCTTCTTTAATGCGCTGAGAAATTTCAATGCGGCGGACCGATTTCAGTTCATTCAATTCATCTTTTAATTTCTGTAACCCTTCTTGGGTAATCAGCGTTTCGTTGGTCATGATATTCCTGCTCCTCCTGCGATATAATCACGTTTCAATATTATATCTTTAATTTATACCGTACTCTTAATTATATGCATATCCGTCCCTTGTGTCAATAAAACAGCTATTTCCCTGCCTGGCGCGCCTTATCCATCATATCGTGGACGATGGACCGGAATTCATCAGCCGAACCGGCCCGGTTGATGCGTTCGCGCAGAGCTGCCGAACCATAGAGACCGTGAGTATACCAGGAAGCGTGGGAGCGCATCTCCCGGACACCGATATACTCGCCTTTATAGGCCAGCAGGGCTTCGAAATGGGACAACATCTGTTCATAACGTTCCATCGCCGTCGGCGGCGGCAGCACTTCGCCTGTCACCAGGTAATGGCGTATCTGTGGAAAAATCCAAGGATTCCCTTGGGCACCGCGGCCAACCATGACGGCGCCGCAGCCAGTCTCCTTCATCATGGCAGCCGCCGACGGGCCGTCGACGACGTCGCCGTTTCCGATGACCGGAATGGATACGGCTTGGACGACGGCTCTGATTTTCTGCCAGTCCGCCTTGCCGCTGTAGAATTGTTCCCGCGTCCGGCCATGAACGGTGACGACCGCAGCGCCGGCCGCTTCAGCCCGTTTGGCCAGCTCTGGTGCCGTAAAAGAAGCATCATCCCAGCCGGTACGCATCTTGACCGTGACCGGAATGGATACGGCGCGGACGACGGCGCGGATGACTTTCTCTGCCAAGGGCAGATTCTTCATCAGAGCCGATCCGTCACCGTTCTTGACAACTTTTTTGACGGGACAGCCCATATTGATGTCGACGATATCGGCACCAGCTTCTTCGACGACGGCCGCGGCCTGGGCCATGACATCCGGGTCCGATCCGAAAATCTGCATGGACAAGGGATGTTCCCCATCTTCGATGTGCAACAGTTCTTCCGTATGCTGGTTGCGATAGCGGATGCCCTGGGAGCTGACCATTTCCGCGCAGACCAGGGCTGCTCCGTAGCGGTGGGCGATGACCCGGTACGGGGCATCGCAGACACCGGCCATAGGGGCCAGGATAACCGGAGCGTCGAGCTCGACTGTACCGATGGAAAAAGGCTTAACAATTGCGGTCATAAATGATTCTCAACCCTTCCAGGGTCAGCATAGGTTCGACGACGTCGATGGCGTCCGTTGCCGGAGCGACGATGACGGCCAGGCCGCCAGTAGCGACGACTTTGGCCTTGCAACCCAGTTCCTTACGCATACGGGCGACGATGCCGTCGACTTGGCCAACGAAGCCATAGAAGACGCCGGCCTGCATACTTTCGACGGTATTACGGCAGATGACCTTATCGGTGCGAACGACTTCGATACGCGGCAACTTGGCCGTGCGCTGAACCAGGGCGTCCGTAGAGATACCGATGCCCGGGCAGATAGCGCCGCCGAGATACGTCCCTTTCTTGTCGACGGCACAGAAAGTCGTCGCTGTACCGAAATCGATGATGATGACCGGGCCGCCGAATTTTTCATAAGCTGCGACAGCGTTGACAATGCGGTCAGCCCCAACTTCACGAGGATTGTCGTATTTGATATCCATGCCCGTCTTGACACCCGGTCCGATGACCAACGGCGTCAGGCCGAAATAGCGCTGGCACATGCGTTCCAGTGTGGGCATGACCGGCGGTACGACGGACGAAATGATGATGGCATCGATTTCATCAGAGTTGACGCCATTCAAATAAAAGAGGTTGCGAATAAGAACGCCGTATTCATCGGTCGTCCGAAGGCGGTTCGTCGATACGCGCCAGTGGTCCATGAGCTCTTTTCCCTTGAAAATGCCCAAGACAATATTAGTATTCCCTACATCAATGACTAATAGCATAACTTTATCTCCTGCCTACTTTAAGTTGATAATACGCCTATTATAATAACAGAGTTTGCCTATCTTGAATAGTCTTTACGGCTAAATTAAGCTGGACGGACATGAATATCCCCGGCCATGACGACTTCCACGCCATCTGGCGTCGCGACGAGGAGATTGCCGTTCTCATCGATATCGACGGCTTTGCCGGAAAAAGTCCGATTGACGGAGCTGACCGTCACGTCTTGGCCCAACATACAAGACAGGGTCCGCCATTCAGCCAATACCGGTGCAAATCCTTCTTGGCAAACGGTCTGGTATAATTCTTCGATTTCCTTCAGCAGCGTTTCCAATAAAGCCAGCCGGCTGACGCGGACACCTTCGCGGACAAAACTAGTGACGATAGGCTGCAAATCCTTGGGCAGGTCGTCCGTGGTGATGCCCGTATTGACGCCGATGCCCATGATAATATAATTAACCTTTTCTGCTGAACCGTTGAGCTCGGTCAAGATACCCACCATCTTGTGGCCATTGACCAGGATATCGTTAGGCCACTTGATGCCGCAGTCCTTCAGGCCATGATGGCGAATAGCCCGGGCCACGGCGACGGCAGCTAACAAGGTCATCTTCGAAACTTCCATAGGAGGGATGTCGGGCCGCAAAATCAAAGAGAACCAGACGCCCTTAGCAAAAGGCGATAAGAACGAGCGATTGATGCGCCCCCGACCGCCAATCTGTTCTTCGGCGACGACAATGGTTCCTTCCAGTGCGCCTTCATCGGCTAATTTCTTGGCAACATTGTTCGTCGAATCGACGCGTTCCCGATAGACGATATGATGTCCTATGACCTTCGTCAAAAGCCCTTTTTCGATAGCCTGTTCCGACAGCAGTTCCGGCGCTTCCCGCAGGCAATAGCCTTTTTTGGTATACGACTCAATGACATAGCCCCGCTGCTTTAGGACGCGGATGTGCTTCCATACTGCTGTCCGGGAAATTCCGAGCTGTTCAGAAATCTGCTGGCCCGATACGAATTCGTCTTTGTGCCGTATCAAAAAATCGAGAATATCTTGTCTCATAGTAATCACCCCTGCCGCTGCCTTGGCAGCCCTCATTCAAAAAAAGCGCCCCTAACGGCGCACAATATGCCTATTCTATGTAAAAATTTTAACATAAACCATCCCCCTGTCAAGGGGATGCGAGGGGTTCGGGGGTAACTGCTACCCCCTGACTGCTAACTGCTGAAAAAGGCTTGACGCACATGCGACAAGCCTTTTTACTCTCTATTTTTCTTCGTCAGCCTTTTTTTCTTCGTCGTCCTTATCGGTCAGGCCTGTCGTCAGGCCGCCTTTGGGAACGGGGTTCCCCCAAGGGCTGATCTGTACTTCTGTCTGTTCGGCTTTGGGAGCTGCCAGTACAGGCTTTTCTTCCTTGGCTGCCGGAGCCGCTTCGGAAACGGGTGCTTCGTCCGGCTTAACAGCTTCATCCGTTTCAGCCGTCGCAACCGGCATTTCAGGTGCTTCTTTTTTAGCATCCTGCGGCCCTTCCAAGGTACCGTATTTGACCAGGTTATCGACTTGCTGATGGTTGATGGTTTCGACTTCCATCAGGGCATTGGCCATATTCTTCAGCGTATCCAAATGTTCCCGCAGCATGTGGAGCACATCGGCATAGGCTTCGGATACGGTATCGTGCATTTCCTTGTCGATGAGTTCGGCTACACTTTCGCCATAATTCCGTTCATGGCCCAAGCTCTTGCCGAGGAAGACCTGATCCTGTTGTTCGCCAAAGACCATAGGCCCCAGTTTCGGGCTCATGCCCAAGCGGGTGATCATCTGGCGGGCAATACGGGTGACGCTCTGCAAATCGCCGGAAGCGCCGCTGCTGATTTCGTTGAAGACGATTTCTTCAGCAGCCCGGCCGCCGAGGGCGACGCGGATCTGTGCCAGGTAATACGACTTCGTTTCATACGACCGGTCTTCTTCAGGCAGCATCATGGTATAGCCGCCAGCCCGTCCGCGAGGGATGATAGTGACCTTGTGGACCGGGTCGGCATCGGGCAGGAGATAAGCGATGAGAGCGTGCCCTGATTCGTGGACGGCAGTCAAGCGCTTTTCCTTATCACTGATGACATGGCTGCGGCGTTCGGGCCCGAAGCAGACTTTTTCACTAGCTTCTTCCAGTTCGGCCATGTTGATGACTTTCTTATTGGCACGAGCAGCCAGCAGGGCTGCTTCATTGAGCAAGTTGCCCAAATCGGCACCAGTAAAGCCCGGCGTCTTCTTGGCAATGACGTCGAGGTCGACATCCTTGCCGAGGGGCTTGCCTTTGGCGTGGACGTCGAGGATAGCCCGACGGCCGCGCAGGTCCGGCCGGTCAACGGTGATCTGCCGGTCAAAACGGCCCGGACGGAGGAGCGCCGGGTCGAGAATATCCGGACGGTTGGTCGCAGCAATGGTGATGATGCCTTCGTTGGACCCGAAACCATCCATTTCGACCAGGAGCTGGTTCAGCGTCTGTTCCCGTTCGTCATGACCGCCGCCAAGACCAGCACCGCGCTGGCGGCCAACGGCATCGATTTCATCGATGAAGACGATACAGGGCGCATTCTTCTTGGCCTGTGTAAATAAATCACGGACACGGGAGGCGCCGACACCGACGAACATTTCGACGAAGTCAGATCCACTGATGCTGAAGAAAGGGACACCGGCTTCGCCGGCTACGGCACGAGCCAAGAGAGTCTTGCCTGTCCCCGGAGGACCGAAGAGGAGTACCCCTTTGGGTATCTTAGCGCCAATGGCATTATACTTGCTGGGATTGCGCAGGAATTCGACGATTTCCGCCAGTTCCTCCTTCGCTTCGTCTTCACCAGCAACGTCTTTAAAGGTAACTTTGATTTTACCTTCCCCGTGCATCTTGGCATGGCTCTTGCCGAAGTTCATGACCCGGCCGCCACCGCCTTGAGTCTGCTGCATGATGAAGAACCAGACGGCAATGAGGACCAGGATTGGCAGGACTGCTGTCAGCATGTTCATCCACCACGAAGGCTGTTCAGGCGGTTTGGCGATGATGTTGACATCAGCATCGCGCAGTGTCGGCAAGAGTGCCGAATCAGTCGGGGCATAAGATGTAAAAGAGGTTCCGTCTTTCAACTGGCCGACGATGGCGTGGTCGGCTGTGATCTGGACGGCATCCACTTTTTTCTGCTGCACCTGACTCATGAAATTCGTGTAAGAAATTTCCGATTTATCTGTCTTACTGCTCGTAAAGGCATCTATGATCGATACGGCGACGATGATGATGAGTAAGTATAAACTTACATTCCGCACAAATTTACTCAAAATATGGCTCCTTTCACTTAATTTATAATAATGCTTTTTATTCCAACCAATACAGTCTTATATTACCACACTTCTTCTAAAGCAACAACTATTTAGAATATACTTCTTCCTTCAAAATGCCAATGTACGGGAGGTTGCGGTAGCGGCTGTCATAGTCGAGGCCATAGCCGACGACGAAGGCATCGGGGATTTCAAAACCGTTGTAATCGACAGGGACTTCGACTTGGCGGCGGGCCGGCTTACTGAGGAGGGTTGCCAATTTAACCGAGCGGGCTCCCCGTTCCTGGAGCATAGGGACGAGATGGCTCAAGGTGACGCCCGTGTCGATGATATCTTCGACGATGAGGACATCTTTATCCTTAACGTCGTTGTCAAGGTCTTTACGGATCTTGAGGACACCGGACGACGTCGTCGACGAGCCGTAGCTGGAGCAGCTCATGAAGTCGAAGTAGACCGGGCCGTCGATGCAACGGGCCAGGTCGGTGAAAAAGGTGACGGCCCCTTTGAGGATGCCGCACATGAGGATCGTCTTGCCGGCATAGTCTTTGGTGATCTGAGCGCCCAATTCGCGGACGCGGGCAGCGAGCTGTTCTTCTGTAAATAAAATTTCTTTGATATCCTGATGCATCTTGTTTTCCTCCGTGAAAAGTGAATTACCGTTGCCGCCCCTTGCGGGGAACGGCCGGCCCCAGGCAGAGGGCTGTCCGGGTCGTATAAACACAGGCCCGGCCGCACTGGAATTGTTTTCCAGCTCCTTTGGCGGCCAGATTCCGTATGGTTTCAATATAATGAAAAGGCAGGTCTTGACGGGATCCTGTCGCTTCCAGCCATAAGCGGCGGATGAGGCGCCGCTGCATGGCAAGCGGCTGGGCCAGTAATTGTTTCTTATCCAAAGCCGGCATGGCTTGGGGAAGGACGAGCTGTCCATAGAGCGCATCGGCAGCATCGTCTAAAAAGGCTTCGTCAGCCCTGACGATATCGGCCAGGCGGTTCAGGTCCGCCGTAATGGCCGGATTATAGGACTGCAGCTGCGGCAGAAGATCCAGCCGTATACGGTTGCGGCTGTAACGACGGCTGTCATTGGTTTCATCGTGACAAACCGGAAGGTCATGGGCTACGGCATAGGCTGCCAGCTCAGCCTTAGTCACCGTCAAGAGGGGCCGGATGATATCGCCCCGCTTGGGAGCCATGCCGCAGAGGCCAGCGAGGCCGCTGCCGCGCAGGAGATGGAGCAGTACCGTTTCAGCCTGGTCATCGGCGTGATGGGCTACGGCAATGCGTTCAGCCCCACAGGCCCGGGCCGTTTCCCGCAAGATACGATAGCGTTCTCGCCGGCCTACGGCTTCTTCCGAAGCCTTTTCCTGCCGGGCCAGGGCCGGCACATCGACATACTGCCAGGCAAAACCGCAATGGCGGCGCACGGCTTCGCGCCGCACCAGACCGACTTCTTCATCGGCAGCCTGGCGGATGCCGTGATGAACGTAGCAGGCCGTCAAGGTCAGCCTATATAACGGGGCCAGGCGGCTCAGTATATCCAGCAAGGCCAGCGAATCGGGCCCGCCGGAACAGGCGACGACCAGAGCCTTTCCAGTCTGCCACAGGCCGTACTGCCTGCCGTAAGCATCTACGCGGTCGACGAGGTTCACAGCTGGCGGTCCCGGGAGTTCCAGGCCGCATCATGGAAGGAATGGCGGAAAAAGACGCCTTCCATGAGATCCCGTTCGCTGACGGTGACTGCCGGGATGTGATAGCGCTGGAGAAAGGATTTGGCAATAATCAGGCCGGCGACGATAATATCGCTGCGCTTGGGCTGCAAGCCCGGTACGTGGCGCCGTTCTTCCGGCGTCATAGCTTGAAGGCGTTCGATATGGGCGCATAAGGCTTCATAGGAAACACGATGGCCTTCGACTTTCTCTGCATCGTAGACGGCCAGCTGCAAATCCATAGCCGCCAATGTCGTCAGCGTCCCGCCGACGCCGATGAGCAAGTCCGGCTGAACCTGCATGGGCAGCCATTCCTGATAACAGCGTTTTTCCAGACGGGCGACGGCTTGAGGACTCATGACTTCGCCCTGCGTAAAGCGCACAGCCCCCATAGGATAGCTGTGGGACCAGCACAGGTCACCGCCACGGCCGACAGCGACTTCACTGCTGCCGCCGCCGATGTCGATGACGGCAGCCGTCACATCCGTGCTGAGCGAGGCCGTAGCCCCAGTAAAGCTGAGAGAGGCTTCTTCCAAACCCAAAATAGCCCGGCAATGCCAACCGAAGCGGGCCCGCACTTCTGCCAAGAAAGCCTGGCCATCGACGGCTTCTCGGACAGCACTAGTAGCAACAGCACAGACCGGAACGCCTTTCAGCTGTCCTTTCCAGCGTTCCATCGCCGCAAAGGACGCTTCCATCCCAGCCGGCGATAAATGGTGTGTTTCATCGATATCTTTCCCTAGCCGCGTCGTCGCCAGTTCTTTTGGCGAAAAAATCCACGTACCCGGTACTTCCTGCCAGCCCATCATAAGGCGCAAGGAGTTGGAGCCGATGTCGATGACTGCATACTTCTGATACTCCATATCTGCTCCTTTCCGTAAACGTAAAAGAGCGCTGTCTTTTTGCAACAGCGCCCTTCTTTTTTTACCATCCGCTATTCAATACGCACTCAATCAGCATGGCGCGCACCGCGGCCGCCGCGTTTCGATTCCGTATTGCGCTTCAAATCCATCAGGCGTTCATCGCTTTCCTTCAGGAATTTGCTGAGCCGGTCCTCAAAAGACAGCGAGCCCGACGAGCGGCGCGAATCAAAGCCGTTATGCTGGCGGAATTCGTGTTTCTGCCGAAAATCACGTTTCGGACGGAACTCTTTCTTTTCCGGCGCCGGCTGGGTCTGTTTGATAGACAGGGCGATTTTTCCCTTATCGTCTACAGACAACACTTTGACGTTGACCTTGTCTCGAACTTTCAAAAAATCATTTACATCTTTGACATACTCATTAGCGACTTCAGAAATATGTACGAGACCTACTTTCTTATCCGGAAGCTCTACGAATGCGCCAAATTTTGTGATTCCTGTAACGGTACCTTCCATCACACTGCCTACTTCGATTGTCATGCTGTTTTAATTTCCTCCTTGTAATATCAGCATTACTGCTAAACGTATACAGCCATTATACTCATAAATGCCAAAAAATTCAATCATTAAAATACAAAATATAAGGAATCACGGCTTATAAGGGATTTCATCGGGCTTGGCCAGACCAAACTGTTCGCGCGCTTCCCGTGCAATTTCATCAGGATCGTTCAGCTTGTCACGCCGCTCCCGGAGCCGGAGATTTTCATCCCTCAAGGTCTGTTCCTGCTGCAAGGTCTGATTCATGTCATCATAGATTTCCCACAGCCGATAGAGGCGGATACCGATAAGATAGAAGCCTATGATGACGATAGCCACGAGAATAAGATTGTACCAGCTCATCTGCCGGAGCCGGATGAGCAGCCCTGTACGGCGCTTCTTCCTGCGTCGGGGTTGGCCATACTGCTTGGTTTCCACCCAATCACCCTTTCTAAGAATAAGAGACTGAAAAAGTCTTATCTTATAGTATACCGTGCTTTGATAGCAAGATAAAGTTTTTTTGCAAAATTCCTTTTAAAATAGGCAACAGTTATATATAATAGAGACACGACATTTTGTATCTTATCTTAGGGGGAACACGTATGCATTATGAAAAAATAACGACAGAAATCCTGGAAAAATTAAAGGCCATCGTCGGCCCGAAAAACGTCGTCACCGACGCTGATGCCATGCAGCCTTATTCCCATGACGAAGTAACCGACCCGGCCTACCACCACATGCCGGAAGCCGTTGTCTTCGCCGAAACGGCCCAGCAGGTCAGTGCCATCATCAAATTAGCCAACGCCTGCCACTTCCCTGTCGTCCCCCGTGGGGCCGGCACGGGCCTGGCTTGCGGTGCTGTCCCGGAATACGGCGGCATCGTCTTGTCGCTAGAAAAAATGAACAATATCCTGGAAATCAATCCGGACGGCCTCTATGCCGTCGTCGAACCGGGCGTGCGCACGTCGGACCTGCAGGAAGCTGCTGAAAAGAAAGGCTTATTCTATGCCGGCGACCCGTGCAGCGGCGATTCGTGCTTCATCGGCGGTAACATCGCCACCAACGCTGGCGGCAACCGGGCCGTCAAATACGGAACGACGCGTCACCAGGTCTACAGCGTGGAAGTCGTCAATCCGACAGGGCGCATCGTCAACCTCGGCGCGCGCCTGCAGAAGCAGTCGACTGGCTATTCCCTGGACCAGCTGGTCATTGGCTCCGAAGGGACCCTGGGCATCATCACCAAGGCCACGCTGAAGCTCCTGCCCAAGCCGAAGTACGCGCTCGACCTGCTGGCCATCTTCTCTGACCGCCGCCAGGCCATGGGCGTCGTCACCAAGATCATCAAGGCAGGCATCACGCCGACATGTGTCGAATTCATGGACAACATCACCATCAAGTCCGTCGAAAAATACCTCAATGAAAGCCTCCAGGGCAGCGACACCGGCAACTACGTCATCGTCGAAGTCGAAGGAACCAGTGAAGATGACTTGGACGACAAAGCGGTCATCCTCGACGAAGTCTGCACGAAAAACGGAGCGTCGTCAGTCCTCGTCGCCGACCATAACAAAATCTGGCAGGCCCGCAAGGCCTTTGCCGAAGCCGTCCGCGCCGAAAGCCTCATCGTCTGCAAAGAAGACGTCGTCGTCCCTGTCGACCAGGAAGCGGCCCTCCTCGACGAAATCCTGCGTCTGGCCAAGAAATACAACTTGGTCACGCGTATCGCCAGCCACGCCGGCGACGGCAACATCCACTTGAACATCCTGAAAAATGAAGACGCTACCTACGAAGACTGGGATCAGCGGGTCAAGGCCAACCAACAGGAACTGTACAAGTTCATCTATGCCCACGGCGGCCGCCTGTCCGGCGAACACGGCATCGGTTACAAGCGTAAGCACTTGATGGAAGAATTCACCGATCCTGGCGAATTGGAAATGATGAAAGCCATCAAGAAGGCCCTCGATCCGAATGACATCCTCAACCCAGGGAAAATCTTCGATATCGAGTAACTTGCCAAAATGGCTGCTACCGTGTATAATACATAACAGAACTGAATAAAGCGTATATCTTCAGGGCAGGGTGAAATTCCCGATCGGCGGTATAGTCCGCGAACGCTACGGCGTAGGAGCCATTGGCTCGTGATTTGGTGCAATTCCAAAACCGACAGTATAGTCTGGATGGAAGAAGATGTGGCGTGCTGTATCTGCAGCGTGCCTTTCCTTGCATGTCAAAGCCCTGTGCCTCATAGCCAGGGCTTTTTAAGTACCACTAACTAATAAGACAATACAGACTTTAAGGAGGTCTTTATTTTGACTACAGAAAAACGTAAATTCAACACCATCGAAGAAGCACTGAAAGAATTGCAGGCCGGCCATATCATCATCGTCACCGATGATCCGGACCGCGAAAACGAAGGCGACTTCATCTGCGCCGCCCAGTACTGCACGACAGAAAACATGAACTTCATGGCCAGCCACGGCAAGGGCCTGATCTGCATGCCTATGAGCATCGAATATGCCCATAAGCTCGGTCTGCCCCAGATGGTCAGTGAAAATACAGATAATCACGAAACGGCCTTCACCGTTTCCATCGACCACGTCGATACGACAACGGGTATCTCCGCTGTCGAACGCGCCTTGACAGCCCGTAAATGTGCTGAAGAATCGGCCCGTCCCGAAGACTTCCGCCGCCCTGGCCACAACTTCCCCCTCGTCGCCAAACGCGGCGGCGTCCTGACCCGCAACGGACACACGGAAGCTACGGTCGACCTCATGCGCCTGGCAGGACTCAAACAGGTCGGCCTGTGCTGCGAAATCATGGCTGACGATGGCACGATGATGCGCACACCGAATCTCTGGAAGATTGCCGACGAATACGGTCTGAAATTCATCACCATCCACGATCTCCAGAACTACTGCCGCCGCCACGACAAACACGTCATCCGCGAAGCCGTCGCCAAAATGCCGACCAAATACGGTGATTTCAAGATCTACGGCTACATCAACGACCTCACTGGTGAACATCACGTCGCTTTGGTCAAAGGGGAAATCGGCGATGGCAAGAGCCTCTTATGCCGCGTCCATTCCGAATGCCTCACAGGCGATGTCTTTGGATCCCGCCGCTGCGACTGCGGTGAACAGCTGGCCGCTGCCCTGACGCAGATCAACGCCGAAGGCCGGGGCATCCTCCTCTATATGCGCCAAGAAGGCCGCGGAATCGGCCTCATCAACAAACTCAAGGCCTATGTCCTCCAGGAACAGGGATACGATACAGTCGAAGCCAACGAAAAACTCGGCTTTGCGCCGGACCTTCGCGAATACTGGATTGGTGCCCAGATTCTTCAGGACATGGGAGCCAAAGAAATCCGCCTGCTCACGAATAACCCGGAAAAGATCTACGGTCTCGAAGGCTTCGGTGTCGAAATTGTAGAACGCGTGCCTATCGAAATGAAACCGCAGAAATTTGACGAATTCTACTTAGAAACGAAAAAGAATAAAATGGGCCACATCCTTCCCCATCTGCATTAAGAAGGGTGCAAAAAAGCGGCTGTCTTGGCGACAGCCGCTTTTTGCGTTTGAAGTTAAAAGCCATCACTGCAACAAGGTGAATTTATCCTTCCGGTAATCGATAAAGCCGTCTTTTTTCATCTTGCTCAGTTCAGCCGATAAGGCGCTGCGGTCTACGGAGAGGAAGTCCGCCATCTGCTGGCGGTTAAAGGGCAGGACAAAGGTGGTCTTCCCTTTTTTCCGAGCCATGTCAGATAGATAAAGCATGATTTTCTGACGCGTCGAGCGCTGAGTCAAATAGCGCATCTTTTCCGTAAGGAGGCGGTTCTTTTCGGCCATGAGAGCCAAGAGATTGCCCATAAAACAGGCCTGGTCCGGCGTCAGGACCTGTCCAGCATGAAGGATGTTACCGACATAGACCTGCATGATGACCGTATCCGATACGGCCACGACGTCGACCGTTGCCGACGTATCGTGCAGACAGGCAAAGGCCTCGCCGAAAAAGAACCCTGCCGGAATCTGAGACAAGATATTGCGGTTCCCCCAGTAATCTTCCTGAATAATATGGACCGCCCCTTCCAAGACCAAGCCGATGTAAGGGACAGCATCGCCGGAATAAAAGAGGAATTCCCCTTTGCCATATTTCTTCTTGCGCACCTTCAAATGTTGCAAGAGCGGCAAGACATCAGCTTCGGCAACACCATGGAAGAGCGGCGACGTTTCAATGAGGGAAAGATATTGTTCCATGGAAAAACCTCCTAAAAAGATAATAGTTGGAAAAACAACAGCCTTTTTTCGCTCCATCAGCTATACTAAGAACATGAACGATTCTAAACTAGTTTGATGCATGTAACACGATGGAGGAAATTATGATACGTAAAATTATACAGATTGATTCAAAAAAATGCAATGGCTGCGGTGCTTGTGCCACAGCCTGTCATGAAGGAGCCATTGCCATGGTCGACGGCAAAGCCCGGCTCATGCGCGACGATTACTGCGACGGCTTGGGCGACTGCCTGCCCCATTGCCCGACCAACGCCATCACCTTTGTCGAACGCGAAGCCCTTGCGTATGATGAAGAAGCCGTGAAGAAACATATGGCTTCCCAGGGAAGGACCTACACCGGCCGCTGCCCGGGCAGTCAGGCCCGCAGCCTCGACAAAACGCAGAAAACCGCTAGTAATGATATCCCTGCCGGCCCGTCCATCTCCCGTCTAAGCCAGTGGCCGGTCCAGATCAAACTCGTACCACCGCATACGCCTTATTTTAACGGCGCCAGCCTGCTCATCGCTGCCGATTGCACGGCCTATGCCTACGCCCGCTTCCACGAAGATTTCATCAAGGGCCGCATCACCCTTATCGGCTGTCCTAAACTCGACGCAATCGACTATGCCGAAAAATTGACAGAAATCATCCGCCAGAACGATATCCGCGACGTCACCTTGATCCGCATGGAAGTCCCCTGCTGCAGCGGCTTGGAAATGGCTGCCAAAAGAGCTCTCGAACAGAGCGGCAAGGACCTTCCCTTCAAGGTCCATGTCATCACCCTCGATGGAAAAATAAAAGAATAGCAAAAAGGGGCTGTCGCACGAAGACAAAAAGCTTCATGCGACAGCCCCTACCAACCACGAGTACCGACGCTCTTACACGTTCCATTCTTCCTTCAGTGTCGACAGGCACATGAAGGTCTGAGACGAAGCAACCGTCGGGATTTCGTTCAATACCTGCATGAGGAAGTGTTCCAAGTCATCCGGTGTCTTGACCAGCACTTTCAACAAATAGTCAAAAGCACCGACGACATGATGACATTCCAAAACTTCCGGATACTGGACGATTTTCGAGCGGAATTCTTCGACATCGCCAGACCGTTCTAGGTTGACCATGATGAAAGCTGTCACGTTATAACCCGTCTTGCGGCGGCTGATTTTGGCACCATAGCCTTCGATGATGCCGTTGTGTTCCATCTTTCGGATGCGTTCGGCAACTGCCGGAATGGACAGGCCGACGACCTTGCTGATTTCCGTGGCCGAAGCCTTCCCATTGTGTTTAAGTATCGTTAAAATTTTGTCATCGATATGATCCATATGTAGATACTACCCTCCATAGTTTATAAATTTTACATATCTATTATCTTACAAACGAATGAAAAAGTAAATAGACTTAAAGATATTAATTTTTTCTATGCTATACTTTTTGCTTCTATGGAGGTTGGTTTATTCCGAATCGGAAAGATGAAAATCACTATTCAATTCAGAGAAATTATCAGCAAAGCCTTGCGTCATGTAGACGGCATTATCACTTCCTGTGATTTCACAGTTGACACCTTCCATGCTGCTCACCAGTTCCATCCCTTTCTGCGGGCCCAAGACGAAGACAATCGTCGTCATCATGTCGCTGAGCATGCCGGCATGGGGCACAGACCCGTCGATGACGACGGAATCGCTCATGACGCCGGACCGGGCAGGGTCCCCCGTCCGGGGATCGAAGATGTGATGGTAGCGGACGCCATCTTGGACGAAATAGCGTTCATAGTCACCGGACGTGGACAAGGCCTGGTTCTCGATGGATACGATGCCTAAAAAGCTCTTACCGTCGTCAGAGCGAGGATGCTTGATGCCAATGCGCCAGGGCTTGCCTTTCGTCGTCTTGCCGACAGCATACATCGAGCTGGCGCCGAGGTTGATGAGGCCGCTTTCGATATGGTGCTTTTCATAGATCTTGCGGATTTCATCGACAGCATAGCCCTTGGCCACACCGCCCAGGTCGATGGCCATACCAGGCTTGGCCAGCATGACGCTGTGGTCTTCCGGCCGCAGGAGGATGTCCTTATAGTTGACTTTCAGCAGGGCCTGGGAAATCTCATCAGGCGCGGGCACGTGCTGGTCATCGTTGCCGATGCGCCATAAATTGGTCATGACGCCGACAGTAATGTCCCATTCACCTTGGCTCTTGGCCGAGTAATCCTTGGCATATTCAATCATTTCATAAATAGCCGGATCGACCTGGACGTAGGCTTTGCCGGCTGCGGCGTTGATACGGCTTACGTCACTATCTTCATTTTGACCGGCCAGTTTGTCCAACTGATTTAGGCGGTCAAAGCCTTCATCGACTGCTTCTTTGGCTTCTTTCCCGGACGCCCGCAGAGACACCGTCGTATCCATGGCGACACCGCTCCTATCAAAAGAAGACTCCGGATGCAGACTGCATCCGGAGCAACTGAGAACGATGAGAAACGCCATGGTGAGAAGAACCCATACATACCGTTTCTTATCCATGTATTAACCTACGTTTTCTTCTTTCTTGAAAGAGCCTTTGATCATTTCGTTGATAGCACCGGTCGGGCACTTGGTCAGGCAGGTAGCATTGTCACAATTGTGGCAGATGTCCTGGTTGACGACAGCCAGATGGTCGATGATCTTGATGGCTCCTTCTTCCTGGTGCGAGCAGTTACGCATACAGGAACCGCAGCCGAGACACATAGCCTTGCAGTTCTTCATAGCCGGAGCGCCGAAATCTTTGGAGCTGCAGCTGATGCTGACTTTAGCACTGACCGGCAGGAGTTCGATGACGTGGTTCGGGCAGATAGAAGCGCATTTGCCGCAGCCCGTGCAGAGCGTCTTGTTGACGACAGGCAGGCCATTTTCACCCATGCTCATAGCGCCGAACGGGCAAGCCCGCGTGCAGTTGCCGAAGCCGAGACAGCCGAACTTACAGAATTTCGGACCCTGCTGGACGATTTTAGCAGCCGCGCAGTCATGAATACCTTTGTATTCATAAGCCAGTTTGGCAATGCCATTGCCGCCGCGGCATTTGATGTGAGCGTATTTCGGTTCCGTAGCTTCAGCGACTTTGCCCGTCAATTTAGCGACGACAGCAGCGACTTCAGCTTTACCAGGAACACAGAGGTTAGGCGGAACGTTCGGGTCGAGGACGACGGCTTCCGCATATTTTGCACAACCGGCGAAACCGCAGGCACCGCACTGGCCCTGAGGAAGTGCTTCTTTTACTTCGCCGATGAGCGGGTTTTCTTCCATGGCAAACTTCTTATCAGCACTTGCAAGGATAAAGCCGAAGACGATACCGATGCAGGCCATGATAACGACGGCCATAATTGCAATGAACGAGTAATCCATAATTTAATTCCAACTCCTTTGCCTTAAATCATACCGGAGAAGCCGAGGAATGCCAGGGACATCATGCCGGCGATGATGAAAGCGATCGGTGTGCCTTTCATAGCATGAGGAACATCGGCATAGTCCAATTTTTCACGGCAGCTTGCCATGAGGATCAGAGCCAGGGCGAAACCGAGGCCTGCGCCAACGGCGAAGACGATGTTTTCCAGGAAGTTATAACCGCTGGTGACACTGATGACCGGGACGGACAATACGATACAGTTCGTAGCGATCAGCATGAGGTAAATGCCCCACATGTTATACAATGTCGGCGATTCTTTCTTGATGACGATTTCCAGTAACTGTACGAAACTTGCGATCAAGATAACGAAGGAAATCGTCCGCAAGAAGGTCAGGTTAAGCGGTACGAGGACCCAGTTGTAAAGGCACCATGCCAGGATAGTACTCAAAGTGATGACGGCAGTGACGGCGAAGCCCATGCCGACAGAGGCGTTCAGGTTCTTGGAAACGCCGAAGAAGATACACAAACCGAGGAACTTGGTCAATACGAAGTTGTTAATCAAGACAGCCCCGATGAACAGCGTAAAGTATTCCATTATCCTTCACTCCCTTTCAGTTGTCTCTGTCTTTCAACATGTTCATTCCAGATCTTGAAGCCGGCCATGATGAAACCGATGAGCATGAAGGCTCCAGGCGGCAATGCCATGATCAGAGCAGGCTGATAGGACGGACCGAAGACTTCCATGCCAAAGAAAGTACCGTTGCCGAGGATTTCACGGACGAAGGAAATCATGAACATAGCAATGGTGAAGCCAATGCCCATGCCCATGCCGTCGAGGAAGGAAACGACGACGCCGTTTTTCGATGCAACCGATTCAGCACGAGCCAGGATGATAGCAAATACGACGACCAAGTCGAGGTATACGCCCAAGGCTTTGTACAGATCCGGAGCATAGGCCTGTAAGAACAGCTGTACGCAGGTTACGATGGTAGCGATACAGGTGATGTAAACAGGGATACGGACTTTTTTGTTGATCAACTTGTGGATGATGGAAACGACCGTGTTGTTAGCCGTGATAACGAACCATACTGTGCAGCCCATGGTCAGACCATTGATGACGCTTGTCGTGACGGCAAGGCCAGGGCACAGGCTCAGGGCCAGGACGAAGTACGGGTTTTCTTCAATAATGCCTCTAGTAAATACTTTCCAAAGATTCATTATTATTTACCCCCTAACTGTGCTGCTTTTTCAACAGCCTGCTTAACGCCCAAAGTGAAAGCACGGGAAGAAATGGTAGCACCGGTCATGGCCTGGATTTTATCCTTTACGCCATGGTCTTTAGTGACTTCCAGGTTTTCCAGTTTCTTGCCTTTGAACTGATCTTTAAACGGAGATTTAGCACCTCTGTCACCGAGGCCCGGAGTTTCGTTGGCTTCGAGGACCGTGTAGTCCAGGACTTTGCCGTCCATGGAAACAGCCGTCAGCATCTTGATGGGGCCACCGTAACCTTTCGGAGCCGTCGGAATGATATAAGCTACTTTTTTGCCGCCCTGTTCAGCGATGAAGGTATCTTTTTCGCCCTGGACGGGAACGAATTTTTCAGCCTGCGGAACGAGTGATTTCATGGAATCCTGTTTCATCTGTTCTGCTTTAGCCGTAGCGGTCGGGCCGGTAATGAAGAAGACAGCGCCGATGATACAGCCGGAAACCAGGCAGGTGAGGACAAGGTTCATCGCAACCTTGAAGATCCCGCTTTCGTTTTTGTCTGCCATTTTATTTAGCCCCCTTTTTTACTGCGCCAAAGACGGTCGGTTTGACCAGACGGTCGATGAGCGGAGTCAAGGTATTCATGAGCAAGATGGAGTAGCAAACCCCTTCAGGATAGCCGCCGAGTGTACGGATGAGGACCGTAATGAGGCCGCAGCCCAGAGCAAAAATCATCTGGCCTTTGAGGGTAATCGGAGCAGTGACCATATCGGTTGCCATGAAGAAAGCACCGATGATGAGGCCGCCAGCCATCATTTCAAAGAGTGCGACATTGGCACTGCCATAGATGGCACCCATGAGGATACCGACAGTAGCGATCATGATGACCGGAACCTGCCAGTTGATGTAACCTTTGTAGATCAGCCACAAACCGCCGAGGATGAGAAGGACCGTAGAGGTTTCACCGAGGGAGCCGTTGCGGAACCCGAAGAACAGGTTCTGATAAATAGTACCCCAATCGTTCGTACCGAAGAGCCCGAAGAGAGCGTCTGTGCCACCGTGTTTGAAGACGTTCAGCGGCGTAGCACCAGCGACACCGTCGACGACGGTCCCGTTGAGCTGGGTCCAGGTCGTCATGGCGATCGGCCAGGAAACCATCAAGCCAGCACGGCCGACGTGAGCCGGGTTGAAGATGTTGTAGCCCAAGCCGCCCATGGCCTGTTTACAAACGACGATTGCCAGGAAGGAACCGATGATGCTCATCCACCAGGGAAGGCTCGGCGGGCAACACATAGCCAGGAGAAGGCCCGTGATGACGGCAGAACCATCTGTGATGGTGACGCGTTTGTGCATCAGTTTTTCCCATAAGAATTCGAATACAACTGCCGAGACAATTGCAACGATGATATTGACGAGAGCATTAACACCGAAATAGTAGACGCCGAACGCAGCAGCCGGTACAAGGGCGGCGACGACATTCCACATGATTTTAGGAATGGTTTCGTTACAGCGAACATGCGGTGAAGATGCTACGGTAAGTTTAAATTCCTGCATGTCTTTAGCATCCTTTCCATTTGTTTGTCCTTTAGCTTCTGGACTCATGATATCCCTTCTTCCAATTAGTTCTTGGCTTTCTGTGCTTCAGCTTTAGCCTGCGCTGCGCGCTGGATAGCTTTGCACTGGCCTTTCGCATTGCGGATATACTGGACAATGTTGCGTTTTGCCGGGCAGGTGTAGACACAGCTGCCACATTCGACACAGTTCATGACGCCGTATTCCATGCATTTATCCCATGCCTGGCAGGACGAGAAGATGCTGAGCTGGCTCGGAATGAGGCCCATCGGACATGCTTCTACGCAACGGCCGCAGCGGATGCACGGAGATTCTTCACCGACCTGGCATTTTTCCGGAGAGAGCGCCAGGATACCGGAAGCACCTTTAGTAATCGGTACATCGAGCTGATACTGGGCCAGCCCCATCATCGGGCCGCCGGCAATCAGGCGATCCGGCTGTTTGGAGAAGCCGCCGCAGTAATCGATAGCTTCCTGGAAAGTCGTGCCAATGCGGAGACGGAGGTTCTTCGGTTCTTTGATGCAGTCACCGGTGACGGTCGTAAGACGTTCGATGAAGGGGATGCCCTGACAGACAGCATCGGTGATGGCAATGACCGTACCGACGTTGCTGACGACGCAGCCGACGTTCATAGGAAGTCCGCCCGGTTCGACCTGACGACCTGTGCAAGCTTCGATCATCATCTTTTCAGCGCCCTGAGGGTACTTCGTCTTGCAAGCGAGAACAGTAACTTCAGGAATATCTTTGAAAGCTTCGGTCAGGTTCTGGATGGCTTCAGGTTTGTTGTCTTCAATGCCGATGAAAGCTTTCTTGACACCGAGGACTTTCATGCAAATCTGGACGCCCGTCACGAGTTTGTCCGTCGTTTCCTTTTCAACCATAGAGCGATAGTCGCAGGTCAAGTACGGTTCACATTCAGCACCGTTGACAATGAACGTATCGACCGGTTTGTTCGGAGCCAGTTTGACATGAGCCGGGAAAGTAGCACCGCCGCAGCCGACGACACCGGCTTTCTTGATGAGTTCCAGGATTTCCTTGCTGTCGAGCTGCTTCCAGTCGTGAGCCTGAGGAATCCCTTCTGCCCATTCATCTTTGCCATCTGCTTCGATGACGACAGCCATGCATTTAACCATCATGTTGTGCGGCATCGGCGCAACTTTGATGACTTTGCCGGACGTAGATGCATGGATGTCGGCATGCAAGAATGCGTCACTCGTCCCGATAAGCTGGCCTTTCTTGACCAAGTCACCGACTTTAACAGTCGGCGTACAAGGCGCACCAAAGTGCTGGCTCATGGGAATGACGACTTGAGCCGGTACTGCCGGGGTTTCTATGGCTTTGTCTTTTGCATAGATCTTGCCATCATCAGGATGGACCCCACCTCTTTTAAAGGTATTCAACATCAAAAATCACCTCATTATTATATAATGAAAAATAATAAAAACATGAATCATGCTTTTAATCGCTTACATTATATCATTATGTAGCGTATTATTCAATGTGAAAATCAGAGCAAAGTTACACATTTAACTTATTTTTATGACCTGCCGGGCGCAGGAAAAAGAAGTCAAAAATTGTCCGGATACAAAGAGATACTGCAGTTTACATTTCCGTATACATCACCCGTTTTGTATAGTATAAAAGGCGTTCTTACCCTATTTTATAAGGATGCATAATAACAAAAAATAGTTTACTTTTCCTATCGCAGTAACTAACTTTTATCGTATTTTGACGGTTCTAGAACAACCTGCCATATGTTCAACAAATCACATATATATGCATTTTATATGCATCTGCCGCATAGATAAAAAAGGTCTTGTCGCATAACGACAAGACCTTTTTTATCTATGGGCGCCCACATGAGCCCGTTCACGCAAATCGAGTCCACAAGTATCTCACATATACTTGGCGGGCTCGCCACGTGCGAGCCCCTACGAACCACGAGCCACGAATCACCAATTATTCCCCTTTTAATTCCAGGGCCGCTTTGATCAGGCCTTTGAATAAAGGATGCGCTTTGGTCGGACGGGATTTGAATTCCGGATGGAACTGGCAGCCTACGAACCAGGGATGATCTTTGAGTTCGACGATTTCTACCAGGCGGTCGTCTGGCGAGGTCCCGGACAAGACGAGACCGGCATTAACCATTTCCGTGCGGTATTTGTTATTGAATTCCCAGCGATGACGATGGCGTTCGTAAATGAGGTTGGTCCCATAGACTTCGTGGGCCTTGGTGCCTTCCGTCAATTTGCAGGGATAGAGGCCGAGGCGCATCGTACCGCCTTTATCGGAGATGTCTACCTGGTCCGGCATGAGGTCGATGACCGGGAATTTAGCATCTTCATGGAATTCCGACGACGTAGCGCCTTCGAGGCCGACGACGTGGCGGGCGAATTCCATGACAGCGCACTGCATCCCTAAGCAGAGGCCGAGGTAAGGCACATTGTTTTCACGGGCATACTGGACGGCGCGAATTTTGCCTTCGACGCCGCGATTGCCGAAACCACCGGGAACGACGATGCCATCGATTCCCTTGAAGACTTCTTCCATCGAGAGGTTCGAATCTTCCAGGGTTTCCGAATCGATCCAGTGGATATTGACTTTCGTCTTGTAAGCAATGCCGGCATGATTCAAGGCTTCAGCCACACTGAGGTAGGCATCGTGGAGGGCGACATACTTGCCGACCAAGGCGATTTCCAAGGTCTTTTCCGTATTGTAAATGGAATGGACCATTTTCTTCCAGTCTTCCATGTCGCAAGGGCGGTTGGGCAAGTCGAGTTTTTCCAGGACGATGCGATCCATGCCTTCTTCCGACAAGAGGAGGGGTACTTCATAGATACTGTTCAAGGTCTTGTTTTCGATGACGGCATCTTTGTCGATGTCGCAGAACAGGGCCAGCTTTTCTTTCATTTCATCCGACAAGGGACGTTCTGTACGGCAGACGATGATGTCCGGCTGGATACCGATGCTGCGCAATTCCTTGACGCTGTGCTGAGTCGGTTTGGTCTTCAGTTCGCCAGCAGCACCGATGTACGGTACGAGGGTGACGTGGATGTACAAGACGTCATTGCGGCCGACTTCCTTCTTGATCTGGCGGATAGCTTCCAGGAACGGTAAGCTTTCGATATCGCCGACAGTGCCGCCGATTTCCGTGATGACGATGTCCGCATTGTCGTCGTCGCCGACGCGGTAGACGCGGTTCTTGATTTCATTGGTGATATGCGGAATAACCTGGACAGTATGGCCCAAATAGTCACCGCGTCGTTCTTTCTGCAGGACCGACCAGTAGATTTTGCCCGTCGTGACGTTGGAGTTCTTGCCGAGGTTAATGTCGATGAAGCGTTCATAATGACCGAGGTCGAGGTCCGTTTCCGTACCATCGTCGGTGACGAAGACTTCGCCGTGCTGGTATGGGCTCATCGTGCCCGGGTCGATGTTGATATAGGGGTCAAACTTCTGGATCGTGACCTTGTAGCCGCGGTTCTTCAGCAAACGGCCCAGCGATGCTGCTGTAATACCTTTCCCTAACGAAGAAACGACGCCGCCTGTGACAAAGATGTATTTAGCCATATTTCCTCCCTGTTGAGCTTCTGCTCATCGAATCAAAAATCAATCAATAACTTTTATTTTATTATATTACATTTTTTCAGGAGCAGAAACCCCTAAAATAGCCAAACTGTTGGCGATGGTAATGCGGACTGCCGTGACCAGGGCCAGACGGGCTCTTTCCAGATTCTTGTCTTCCTGGATGATGCGGCAGTGGTTGTAGAACGTATGGAACATGCCGGCCAGTTCGTGGACGAAGTGGGCAATGCGGTGCGGTGCCCGTTCGCGGGCTGCGCGCTGGACTTCTTCCGGGAAGGCAGCCATCTTCTTGATGAGTTCCAGTTCGTATTCGTTCGTCAGCGTATCCCATTTGACGTCGGACCAATCCGTGCTGAGGTCAGCACCGGCTTCCTTGGCCTGACGGTAAATGCTGTAAATCCGGGCATGGGCATACTGGATATAGTAGACCGGGTTTTCATTGCTGTGCGATTTTGCCAGGTCCAGGTCGAAGTCGAGCTGCGTATCCAGGGAACGCATGATGAAGAAGTAGCGAGCTGCATCGGTGCCGACTTCTTCGATGAGTTCGTTCAGCGTGATGGCCTGGCCTGTACGCTTGCTCATCTTGACCGGCTTGCCGTCGCGGAAGAGGCTGACCATCTGCAAGAGGAGCACTTCCAGCTGATTGACGTCATAGCCGAGGGCAGCCATAGCCGCTTTGACGCGGGCTACATAGCCGTGGTGGTCGGCGCCCCAGATATTGATCATCTTCTTGAAGCCTCGGTCGTATTTATTCTTATGATAGGCGATATCGGCGGCCAAATAAGTCGGTACGCCGTTGTCGCGGATGACGACGCGGTCTTTGTCGTCGCCATAATCCGTCGATTTCAGCCACAAGGCGCCGTCCTTTTCATAAATCTTGCCCCGTTCTTCCAGGACCTTGCAAGCTGCCCGGATGGCATCGGGATGAAGGGTCCGTTCACTGAACCAGTTATCATAATGGACATTGAAATGGGCCAGGTCGCGTTTGAGGGCCTTGAGCTTTTCAGCATAAGCACGGTCCTTGAAGAGTTCTAGCCGTTCTTCTTCCGGCATGTCCAGGTATTTGTCGCCATCCTGGTCGATGATGGCCTGAGCCGTTTCGATGATATCATGGCCGTGATAGCCGTTTTCCGGGATTTCTGCCGGTTTGCCCAACAATTCCAGATAGCGGGCATTAACAGAAGCAGCTAGGTTGTTCATCTGGTTGCCGGCGTCGTTGATATAGTATTCGGCCTGAACGTTATATCCGGCAGCCCGCAGGAGATTGACCAGGGCACTGCCGTAAGCAGCACCGCGGCCGTGGCCGACGTGAAGGGGCCCTGTCGGATTGGCACTGACGTATTCGACCTGGACGGTATCGTCTTCACGCAGCGGTGCATGACCATAGGCATCGCCAGCAGCCAGGATCTGTTTGAGCGTATCGTAGATGACGTCGTTCTTCAAGAAGAAGTTGATGAAGCCGGCACCGGCGATTTCCGCATGGTCGAGCCAGGGATAGTCCATCCCGTCGACGATGGACTGGGCAATGAGTCTCGGTGCTTTATGGGCGACGCGGGCCGACTGCATGGCGATGTTGCTGGCAAAATCGCCGAATTCCTTCTGCGGCGGTACTTCCAGTGCGACATCGGGATAGTCGCCGGCTGGAAGGGTGCCGGCTGCAATAGCCTTATTCAAGGCTTCCGTAATACCCTGCTTCAATAAATCCTTCATTTCCATTACGCTTGATCCTCCTGCACGGTTATGGTTAATTGTGTATAATTGGCACTGACGCCTTCGATATGGACGTCGTAACCCAACTGAATCGTACCGACTCCATCGAGCAAATCGGCACGGCATTCATAGGTCTTCATCTGCACGTCAAACGTGCCGACCGGTGTGTCATACTGGGAGCGCGTCACTTTCCCTTTGCGGAATTCCTGACGCTGGCGGAGTTTCCCCAGGCGCAACAATAAGACGGACCCTCCGGGTAGTACCTTGATGACCGTCGTAACGCCTTTCATTTCCGTCAGCTCGCTTTCCTCATAGACGATGTACTGCGTCCCGTCCTTGACGTAAAACTTGCCTTCGGAAACGAGCTCCATTTTCAGCTCTTCTCCCTCTTTGTTACGTTGGATACTTTTTACACTTACTAAGACAGGTTTCAATGTATTCCACCTTTCCTATCACAAATCCAATGTTACTATTATATAACAAGTGCCGGGAAAAAGAAATACTTTTTTCTTACTTCATTTCGATCAAGAAAGACCAATACTTTTTGGGCATATAACTGCGTCGCAAAGCCTCGTTACGGCGCGACGGGATAGCAATGGTCCGGTAATAATCCTGCCAAACCCGTTCAATGGCCTTTTCGTCAGCTGACAGGTCCGGTGCAGCCGCCTGGGGAATCGTCACCATGACGGGCTGGCAGCCATCATAATAGACGCCGATACCGCGCCTCGTGTCGTGGAGAACCCAGCGCTCAGCAGGGAAACGGCGGACAAAATGCGTTGCCATGACGGGAACGACGCAGCACGTCGGCTGCAACTGGTAATAGAGCATGCCCTCGGACAGCTCCTGGAAGCGGGCCAGCCCCAAGAGCTTGTGCCGTTCATTGCCGGTCCGGCGGGCCCACTGGCGAACTAACCAGATGGGTTCCTCGCTGAGGTGGTGTAGAAAGTCGCCTTGATACCGGAAAGCCCATCGCAGATACTGCAAGAGAGCCAGGCCACGCCCTTCCTGTTCGGCCAGGAAAGCATAATACAAATAGTGACAGGACTTGGGTCCGCATTGGGCCAAGAGGGCGTCGAGGATTCGCCGGGCCTTGCCGTCATCGGTCGAAACGAAGCGCTGCTGGGAAAAGATCAGGCCCAGTTCGCTATCTGGGCAAATATCCTCGACTTGGCCCAGACCATCGTGCCAGGCATCGAAGACGGCCGACAAATAGCCGAAAAAAGTTCCATCGTAACTGTAAATCATCACTACCGCTCCTAAAACAGACTCATCGGTTCATAAGCCGCCTGGGTTGACGGCCGGGCTAGGAGCCGCTGGCGGATGCGGACCGGGTCCGTCGTTGCTCCATAATATTTTCCCTTACAGATAATGAAATACTGGGCCCGCTTGAGGACGATGCCCAGTCGGCGCAGCGTGTCATACGACAAGAAGGCCTGGCGCCGGGCTGCACAGATGCGCCGGGCTGACGTGACGCCGATGCCGTGGACGCGCAACAAGGCGTGGTACGATGCGCGGTTGACTTCGACTGGGAAAAATTCAGGATGGCGCAGGGCCCAGCAGGCCTTTGGGTCCAAGTCGAGGTCGAAATCAGGGGCCTCGTCGGTCAATATCTCATCAGCCTTGAACTGGTAGAAGCGCAACAGCCAGTCCGCCTGATAGAAGCGGTGCTCCCGCAGGAGCGGCGGCTTGGCGATAGCCGGCAAGTTTGGCTCGGTCACGGCCGGGACATAGGCCAAATAATAGACGCGCTTTAAATCCACCTTGTCATATAAGGCCTGGCTCAGGCGCAGGATCGTCCGATTGCTGTCCGATGTCGCGCCGACGATGAGCTGTGTCGTCTGGCCGGCCGGGACAAAAGAAGGCACCTTCTTATGATGCTTCTTCTCTTCCCGCCGCTCCAGGATACCCTGGCGGATGTGCGCCATCGGGACGAGGATGTTCTCTTTCGTCTTCTGCGGTGCTAATAGGCGCAGGCTCGGCGCCGACGGCAATTCAATATTGACACTCAGGCGGTCGACGTAGCGGGCCAGTTCGCTGATGAGAGGGGCACTTGTCCCGGGGATACCTTTCATGTGGATGTAACCGTTGAATTTCTTTTCATCCCGCAAGATGCGGGCCGTCCGGATGAGGAGCTCTGTCGTATAGTCTGGCGAACGATAGACACCGGAACTGAGGAACAGGCCTTCAATGTAATTGCGCCGGTAAAAGGCGATGGTCACGTCGGCGATCTCTTTCGGCGTCAAGATGGCCCGTTCCGTTTCCCGGCTGGCCGCATTGACACAGTAAGCGCAGTCGTAGATGCAGCAGTTGGTCATTAGGATTTTGAGAAGCGATACACAGCGGCCGTCAGCCGACCAAGTATGGCAGATGCCGCAGACAGCGCCATTGCCGATACCTCCGGCCTGATTGGCCCGCCGGCTGCCGCTGGACGAACAAGACACGTCGTATTTGGCCGCATCACTGAGAATATGCAGTTTTTGTTGAATCCGGTCCCAATCCATGATAAATCCCCCTCTTTGCCTTTATCATAGCATAAGGCCGCTTCCATTGCAAACGTATGTTTTAGTCGACAGGCAAAAGCGGGCGCCCCACGTGGGCGACCCTACTTTGTGGCCTTTGAGCCGTCCCTACAGCGAAAAAAGGACTTACCCATAAGGGCAAGTCCTTTTATTTACATATGTAATCCTTCGCGTAATTTTTCAAAGATTTTCTGTTCGTCTTCGGTCAGGTCACGGCCCAAGTCGATGTGGAGTTCTTCCCCATTGCTGCGGGCCTTGTCCTGTTCGTGCTTATCGCCGCTCTTGGCGCTATCGTCACGGATGATCACGCTTACACCACCTTAGATCAAAGTTTTCGGATCGGGATATTCTTTAATGCTTTCAGCCAGTTTATCAGCCAATTCATCGAGTTCGCATTCCTGGTCATCGCGGAGAGACGATTTCATATCCATCGTCGGTTCCAGGAGTTCGCAGCATTTGAACTGGTTTTCGACGTAGTCAACCATGGTCTTATAAGCAGCCGATGCCCAGCTGTGGCAAGCGATAACGCCGATGGTGCGCTTCTGGAACATGAGGGTCTTCAAGTCGTGGAGGAAGTTTTCCATCGGCAGGAAGAGGTTCAAGTTATACGTCGGAGCTGCCAGGACGAGGTGGCTGTATTCCCAAGCTTTAGCCGTGATGTACGACGAATGGATCTTAGCTACGTCGTAGAGGCGGATATCCTGGATGCCGCGCTGGCTCAATTTATGGGCCAAGACGCAAGCAGCCCGTTCAGTGTTGCCATAAATGGACGAGAAAGCAATGACGACGCCTTTCTTTTCCGGTACATATTTAGCCCAGTGGAGATATTTGTCGATGATGTACTTAATCGTAGCCGGTGTACGGAATACGAAGCCGTGGAGCGGGCAGATGAAGTCGATAGGAAGGCCCGATGCCTTCTTGAGGACATTGACGACCTGCGGGCCGTATTTGCCGACAATGTTGACATAGTAACGGCGGGCCGAATCGAGGTAGTTTTCTTCAAAGTCGACCTGGTCTGCATAGACATTGCCGACCGTACCGAACTGGCCAAAGGCATCGGCACTGAAGAGGACGTGGTCTGTCAAGTCATAGGACATGATGACTTCCGGCCAATGGACCATAGGAGCCTTGACGAACTGCAATGTGTGTTTGCCCAAAGCCAGCTGGTCGCCTTCTTTGACGGCAACGTAGCGGTCCGTCATGGGATGGCGGAAGAACTGTTCAAAGAGTTTGAACGTCTGCGGCTGGCCGATGATCTTGGCATCGGGATATTTTTCCAAGAGAGCCAAGGCGGAGCTGGCATGGTCCGGTTCCATATGCTGAAGAACGAAGTAGTCCAGTTTGCGGCCTTTGAGCAAGTATTCGACATCTTCTAAGAATTCGTCGCGGCACGATTTATCCATAGCATCGACGACGCATGTCTTTTCATCATCAATGAAATAGGAGTTATACGTAACGCCTTCGGGAATCGGGAAAATCCGTTCAAACAATTCCGTACGGAAATCGTTACATCCCATCCAATAAATACCATTCTTGATTTCTTCTACACAATGCATACTGATATGACCTCCTTAAAAAGTACAAGCAGCAGTCATGCTGTAATTTCAATTCTCATACCCATATCATACCATCTTTTGGCCAAATAGGAAATACTAACAAGAAAAAAAGTTAATTAAAAATTCTTATTGTTTATTTGTTTTGCCTGTATCGCGGTTGTTATCGGACGACTGACGGCTTTTCGACAAATCGGAACTCTTAGTATTCGTCGACTTATCGTCAGACCGGCTGCGAGTCGTACTCTGGGAGCTGGAAGTCGATTCACTGCGCCGTGTTGCCTGAGAAGAGCTGCGGCTCGGCGCCGATGCACCGATGGAATCTGCTTCGGCTACGACATTGTCGATGAGCTGTTCCATGACCTCGCGGTCAGCCTGGGACAAGTTAGTGCTTTCATTGAGCATGTCCTTGGCCTGCTGAGCCAGACTCTGGGCCTGGGAACGGGCCGAGCTGCGGCTGATGGCCCCGTTGCGGTACTGGACCTTCAAATTGCGCAGTTCATTGGAAATGTCGTTGGCCTTGCTGCGGATGCGGGCTGCCACCATTTCACCGCTGCGCTGCTTACGGGCATCGGCATCTTGCAGACGCTTATCTTCTTCCCGATTTTCCAGCAGTTCTTCCTGCTGCTGTTCGGCGACTTTATCCAGCGACGCTGCCGTCACATGAGTACCGACGTAATATTCATAGCCCATGTAACCCAAGATGATAATAGGGATGCAGAGGAGCATCATTTCCAATTTGCGCATATGCGCCGCCCGTTTCCAGCTGATGACGTTCTTGCGGCGGTGTTCCATGATGAGGACGATGATCAAAACCAGGACGACCAGGAACAGGGCGATATAGATGAACAATTTATGCCAAACCGTAGCCTGGAGCTTAATTTCCGTCGGATTGGAATTGGACAAATTCCACAAGTAGGTACTGCCCTGGTCGTCGGCCTTATCGCTGTTGCTGACGACACGAGTCCCGGACGGGAAGGAAACGATGTACTCCAAATCGACACCATTTTCCGGCATCGGCGCGCCTAAGCGCAAAGTTTGGATACTGTTTTCATCAAAATTATAATCAATATAATAAGTCGAACAGATGAGGCCATCATGGGTCTTGTGGACAATATGGTCCACTGAGCTCTTACTGGCTCCGTCCTTGGTAATGGTCTTCATCGCCCGGAAGCCTTCGCCATTATCGTTGTTATAATCCATAATGGTATAATTACGCTTCTGGAATTCATCGGCATCGGCTTTCAAATCTTTCTGCCCTTTCGCCGAATCAGAGACTTTCAGGACATCTTGTGTTTCGCTACCATCGTCGTGGATGATGGTCTGCGCCCGGAACCCCGATAAGAGGAAGAACGCTGCCAACAGCATGACAGTCATAGCAATCTTGGCAATTTTCGCGTACGATTTCATAATTTCCTCGCTTTCTTTCTGTGCCATCATTCTTCTTTCGGCGGTACCATCCCGGTATCGACGAGGTGAGGCCGGTCAAATAAGGTCCGGGCCTCTTTCTCTTGGCGGGCCTTGGCCATGGCGGCGCCATTGCTTATATCTTCCAACGGAATCCCATTGACGAAGATGCCTTCGATGACGCCTCCTCCCCGCTTCATGCGGATGCTGGCGATGATACTGTCATCGGGCCGAAGGTTGTAGATGCCATCAGTCAGCTCCGGTGCCATGCGATAGCGATTAAAGCCGACCTGGAACTGGACGAAACCATCCTGATAGGAAACGACGGTGGCCTGCATATAGTCGCCGCCGACGAAAGGTTTCGACGCCGAAGCCCCTTGGATTTCCATAAGGCCCGACGTATCCCGTGAAATATAGACGTAAATCTGCTGCCCCTTTTCAGGCGGCGTATCGTCTTTCCACTGCGTCGTATCTTCCGGGAAGACGACGCGAACATAGTCTGTCCCAAAAGCGGATACTTCCAGCCGCGGGACACATCGCCATTGATAGGGGATGCCATCGACGGCGATATTATGCCAGCGCCAGCCCATATAGGCGACGACGGCGAACTGAATGAGGACGACGAAGATGAAAAAAATCCAGCGATAACGTCCATCTAGCGAAAAGGAAAGATGGAATCCCTGTAAAGGCGGTGGAAATTTCATTTCATATCGCCTCCTTGGTGTGACCACGGCGAGTGGGTAAAGTATTTTTTACGTTTCTTTGCCGGCTTCATTGAACTCCACGGCGATTCCGTAACCCGCGGCTTTTCTTCCGGTTCCTTTTCTTGAGGAACGGCCATCTGCTGCGGCACGGCTTCCGTTTTTTCATGGACTGTCGGCGTAACCGGCGCCGCCGGTATTTCAGGCTTTTTCTCCTTGACAGCATCAGCCGGTGCCATAAACGTAAAGGCTGGCAAGGCTTCTTCCGGTTCTGCCGGGACTGATGGCACTTTCGGCAAATCGTCAGCCGGCTTTCCTCCTACCGGTTCAGCAGGCAGTCCCAGTTCGTCCGGCGACGGGATACGGATTCCTTTCATCCATTCTGCCAGCGTGTCGGCATCGCTAGATGCGTCCTGTACCTGCCAGGACGGAGTCTCTTTAGGCGGAAATCCGATCTTTTCTTCGCCTTCACTGCGGACGCGCGTCGACGAATGGCGCAAGCCCGCCCGCCGAGCAGCGCGTAAAGCAGCAGCGGCCTTATCCTTACGGGTCCGCTTGAACTGGAAGATAATCAGGGCCAAAACGACGATGGCCAGGAGCGGCGCCAGCGGTGAAAACTGAGTCCCGAAAATAAAAGCCAGCACTAAGCTGATGAAAAGGATGATGCCAAATTTCATATGAAGGCTATGGCCCGGTTTGAAACCCTGAGACGTTTCAAAGAATCCTAAAACGACCATGTACAGCGCCGAAAGGACCAGGGGAATCGACGAGTAGAGCCCGGCCCGGACGAGAATCGTTTCAAAAGCCAGGATGAACGGCACGGCCAGGTACAAGGCCGGTCCCCACAACCGCTTCTTCACGGTCTGGGCCATGAGGGTGATCATAACGACAAAAAGGACGAGGGTCACCAAAGCCGTAGCCCAGTGAAAAACATGGACCTTGGCGATACCGTCCCAAGCCGCAGGCAAGCAAGAAATGAGCAGTGAGCCGGCTGCAGCAAAGCGGCCGAACCAGCGGAAGGGTACGCCCCAAGACTGATGGATGTCGATGGAATAGCCGACGAGCATGATGGTGACGGCTAGGCTCCCCAGCATGAGGAAAGGAACATAATCTGTCGACCTGGCGGCTAGGCCAAAGGCAGCGAAGACGGTAATCGTCATGAACCAGGAAAAAATGGACAGGCGCCGTTCATCGCGCATCGTAATGAGGGTATCATAAAAAGGAACAGCCAGCACAAGCAAAATCCAAAGCAGAGCCGTCCCGCCCAGCGTATTCATAGGGCCGCCGGCAGCCGTCCAGTACAGGAGAGCCAGGTCATAAACGGCCAAAGCAGCTACGGAACGCAGCAGATAGACGACGGGCAGGCAGAGGATAGCACAGACGGCGACATAGGCCGTCACATCCCAGCCGATATAGAAAAACTGCTCCGCCAGGGCCAGGACGGCAAAAACGCCCAGACAGTGGACCAAGGCCACGCCTTCGGCGACGAGGCTCCCCTGACGTTCTTGGAACATAGTGACGCCGACGCCGGCCTGCGTCACGAAGAGCAGGCCACAGGCCAAGCCCATGCGGACCGTAAGCGATACGTAGTACCAGAACTGGGAAAAGCCCCAGATCAAAGCAATACCGGCAGCAGCCAGGCCGATGACGGCCAGCAGGGCATATAAAGGCAGGGTCGTCAAAAGAGGATTCCTTTGTTCGTCCCTGCCATAAGATTTTCGTATTTTCTGCTGAGATTCTTCACTGATCCAGCCTTTAGAAACCCAGTCAGCGACCTTACGGTCGAGCCATTCGTTGGTATTTCGTTTCATACTTGCCTCCCAGGCACCTATCCCGGAACGAGGCAGTCCGGGACCCTATAATCATGAATAGGTTTTGTGTAATCAGGCAAAAAAAGGCATACCTGTGTACCCAGTATACCACAAAAAGAACGATTCCCCTATGGCACGACGTGAAATTTTTTAAAAAAAGGCGCTGTCCCATGAAGACAGCGCCTTTCCTGCAGGGGCGACCACGCGAGCGCTCCTGGATATGTACGATTTACACACCACGAATTACTATTTAACAATTAATACAGGGCAGACGGAATGGGTGACGACGTAACTGCTGACGGAACCCATGAATAAGCCTTTCAACGGCCCAAGGCCGCGGCTGCCCATGACGATGAGGTCAGCGTTATATTTCTTAGCCACCGACAATACGGCCGGTCCCGGCGAACCGACTTCAAAGACGCTCCTGACTTCGATGTTCTGAGGAATGGATTTGGCAAATTCATCGAGGATGCCTTTCCCTTCTTCTTCCATGTCCAAGGCGACCTGTTCCGTTACATAGCCGCTGGCATTGGGGATCTGGTCAAAGTTAGAAATGACCGATACGATATTGGCAACATAGACCAGCGTAATCGTAGCCCCTAACGACGAAGCGATGACGACGGCATGTTCCAGCGCGCGTTTCGAGTTAACCGAACCATCCGTCGGCACGATGATGTTATTATATTTTTTCATATGAATCCCTCCTTATTAAGGCCTGTCCTTATCCTTAACTTATATATTCGCCATGACTTTTACGGATTCCTTCTTTATCATCCAAAATTTTTTCAGAAAATGTTTGTTTTTTATTTTTATAAAATTATTCGGCTTCCACTTAAATGACTATGCGAAATCTGAAAAATGAGTATAAACTTTCATGTCCATATGCTATAATACTGAATATGATTGTAAAATTTTTAAGTTTCTCTGCAATCAGATACTAAGAAAGGTGGTTTTTATGACACATGAACTCGTAAGTGCGACCTTGCCCGTATGGAGTATCATCCCTTTCGCCGGGATGCTCTTGTCCATCGCCATTGTGCCCCTTGTCCGCCCTGAATGGTGGGAAAAGCACATGCTCGGTGCAGCTATCGCCTGGTCTCTTTTATTCCTCATTCCCTTTGCCGCTGCTTATGGCGTCGGTGAATCGTGGTTCCGGCTCTTGGAATCGGTTCTCCTCGATTACATTCCCTTCATCGTCCTCCTCTTCGGCCTGTTCGTCGTCGCCGGCGGCATCGCTGTCCGTGGGACCTTGGCCGGTACGACGAAGATCAACTGTCTCCTGTTGTTCATCGGCACCTTCCTGGCCAGCTGGATTGGCACGACCGGCGCGGCGATGCTGCTCATCCGTCCGCTTATCCGGGCTAATGCCTGGCGCAAGAACAAAGTACACCTCATGGTGTTCTTTATCTTTCTCGTCGCCAACATGGGCGGCTGCCTGACACCGCTCGGCGATCCGCCTCTGTTCATGGGCTTCCAGCGCGGCGTTCCCTTTACGTGGACCTTCCATCTTCTGCCCATCCTAGTGCTCAACCTGGTCCTCATGTTCGCCCTCTTCGCCTTCTTAGACAAGCACTTCTATAATAAAGAAGTAAAAGAAGGACGGACGCCGCTCGACTTGATCGATGAAAACGACAAACAGCCTCTCCGCCTGGAAGGCGCTCACAACCTCATCTTTATCGCCTTGATCATCATCGGTGTCCTGGCCAACGGTCTCCTGCCGGATATGTTCCCAGCTTTCGCCAATGGTGCAGGCCTGCATATTTACGATGAAATCGTCTTCCCCTATGCGACGCTGGCAGAAATCATCATCATCCTCGTCGCTGCCTTCTTGTCCATCAAGACGACGCGGAAATCAACGCGGGACCTCAATGAATTCACGTATGCCCCGATTCTGGAAGTTGCCAAACTGTTCATCGGCATCTTTATCACCATGATTCCGGCCTTGATTTTGCTCAAAGCCCACGGCGCTGAACTGGGTCTGTCCCATCCATGGCAGATGTTCTGGGCCACCGGCGCCCTGTCGTCCTTCCTGGACAACACACCGACGTACCTGGTCTTCCTCCAGACAGCCGGCGCCCTCGGCGCTACGCAGGGCATTACGACTTCCGTTGGGACCGTCTCCCAGATCATGTTGGAAGCCATCTCGGCAGGTGCCGTCTTTATGGGCGCCAACACCTATATCGGCAATGCTCCGAACTTCATGGTTAAATCCATTGCCGAAGAAAACAAGATCAAAATGCCGAGCTTCTTCGGTTATATGGGCTGGTCTGTAGCCATCCTTATCCCCTTGTTCATCATCGACATGGTTATCTTCTTCTTATAAGTTCGTGGCTAGTAGCTTGCGGTCCCATATACCGCATCCGTAGCGGGCCGTCCCAACGGGCGGCCCGCTATTTTCTGTCAGAATGAAAAATTTCCTACGACAAACAATGAACGAATACGAGCAACAAAAAAAAGCTGTCGCAAATGCGACAGCTTTTTTAACTGGTGATCCATCCGAGATTCGAACTCGGGACACCCTGATTAAAAGTCAGGTGCTCTACCAGCTGAGCTAATGAATCATGGCTGGCAGGGGTAGCTGGATTCGAACCAGCGCATAGCGGAGTCAAAGTCCGGTGCCTTACCACTTGGCTATACCCCTATGGGGCGAGTATAGGGATTCGAACCCTAGCGTAACGGAGCCACAATCCGCCGTGTTAACCACTTCACCATACCCGCCATATAAGATTATCTGCGTCGGCCACGCTGCATTAGCGCCGTCAACGTAGATAATCTTACCACGAGCTGCCCATAAAGTCAAGCATTTTTTCAAACTTTTTTATCTTTTTCTCTCAATGCCTTAATCTCAACAGATTGTCCCTCGGGAAGCACATACCAATAGTGTCCGTTCTGATATCGGACAGAAGCCTGGCGAAAATCGCCTTGTATGATTTGCATATCACTGGTACTCATTCCTTAAAAGCCTTGCGACGATCTTTTCCATGAAACCGATACCAATTATAAAACTGCCATCCTCCCATGACGACGAAAATAAGTAGGCTGACGATGAGCAAAAACGATAGCATCCCCAAGGTCCGTGGCAGTCCCCGCCCCAAAAGCTGATTGATGATTTCTTTATACAGAGCCACTCACAGAAGTAAGGTCAAAACAATGGAAACAAGCCACTCCAAGAATATAGCCCATCGTTTACGTCGGCTATTGACATTGATAATCCATGAAGGCTTGAACCCGTGATTTTCTTCATTCATTTCCGCACCCCCCTATCCGGACTGACCCACGTAGCCGGTTGGTCCATATTGCGGAATAATCCTGCCGGCGTCGCCGCAACGGTCGCAAAGGAATTGAGCATTCAATAGAACACGGGGTACCAGGAAACCCATATGGCAATTTTTCATAAGTTCTCATCATATCGGGAATCAATCCATAGGCTGACGAAAAGCTGACAAAGACAGATAATAGCTACGATGGCACCATTCCAACCCAAAAAAGATTGCTCGAAGCCACGGTGGCACAAAAATGAGAAGGTGTGAGAGACGATGTCCCAACATCCAACAAATCATATTCGGCTCATAACGGATATCCCAGAAATGGGTCTCTAATTTCCAAGTCATTTCAATATCGTCTGTAATCGCTACGGTATTCCATAATCCGACGTGGATGATAGCACTCCGGCGCCAGGCCGCAACGACGCCTGATACAGTCATGACTTTTCCCATGAGGCGCTGGACCCGCTTGATGAGGCCAATGACACTGGAATACTCAGCTGTCTGTATCTTAGCCAAGAGCGTACTGCGATTGCGGACCCTGGGATTCCCCGTAACGGCACCAACACGGGGAAAGGTGATGAAATGCCAGACAGCCCATTCAATAGCCCTCTCGTCGAGCATGGAATCGGCATCGAGGGTAACGATGATTTCGCCATGGCTCATTGCCAGTGCTAAGTTGAGACCAGGGGCTTTACCCATATTTTGCGTAAATGAAGCAGGCGCAGGCGCGGATATTCCTGCAACAGTTCTTGAAGCACAGCCTCCGTTTCTTTCCCAGCCCAGGACAAAATGGTCAGATAATCTGCCCAAAACCGGGATCTTCATAACCAACATCGGCCAGTTTCCGGCATAAAGACAAGGCTTGATCATATTGATTGTGCCGGGCAAGGGCGACGGCCTGATTACGCATCCAGAACAGCAATCATTGGGAATCTCATGGAATCCCTCCTAAACAAAGAAAGGCTGCCAGAGTATGACAGCTCTCACTTTTTATCTTTCTTTTTCACCGTACAATAAATCTTTGACAAAGTTCGGCAGGACAAAGGCGCTCTTCTGGATGCCTTCGTTATAGTACCGTGTCGGGAAGGTCCGTTTGCGGTTCGGTTCCCATGTCAAGGGATCATATTTCTTCGAGCCCATCGTAAAGCAGTGCATGCCCGACGGATAGAGCGGGATGAAGGTCGTGTACAGGCGGGTAATCGGGAAAATATCCGAGACGCAGTCGAAAATGTCTTTGACCAGTTTACGATGCATGAAAGGCGATTCGGTCTGCTGGACAAAGAGTCCGTCTTCTTTGAGGGCCTTGAAGGTATCTTTGTAGAAATCATATGAAAACAGGCCTTCACCCGGGCCGACCGGGTCCGAGCAGTCGACGATGATGACGTCGTAATAATTTTCAGCTTCCCGCATAAAAGCGATGCCATCGCCGACTTTGACCGTCAGTTTAGGATTCTTTTCGAGGATAGCTTGGGAGATTTCCGGGAAATATTTCTTGGACAATTCGATGACCTGGCCATCGATATCAACCATAGTGACCGATTCGACTTCCGGATGACGGACGGCTTCCCGGGCAGCGCCGCCGTCACCGCCGCCGATGATGAGGACTTTCTTGGGGTTCGGATGGAGGAACAGCGGGATGTGGACGATGCTTTCGTGATACATGAATTCATCTTTGATGGACGTCTGGAAAACGCCGTCCAAGACGAGCATACGGCCGAATTCTTTGGAATCGGCGACGATGATATCCTGAAACTGCGAATGGCCGCGGTAGAGGATATCTGACACTTCCGTCGTCAAATCCAGGTACGGGGACTGATGTTCTGTTACGAATTTTCTCATGACAAAGCTCCTTTATTGTATAAAGTATATATTTCATTAAGACATTGGTATCTTTATTCTACCATATTTACTACTATTTGTCGTAATTCATTTTATAGCATCCAAAAAAACCTCTGCCCCACCCCTTACAGAATAAGAGGATTATGGTACAATATAAAGTAGACTCTTTATATATAGTCTTTATAATATAGAAATTTATAAGAAAGAATCGGTTGGTAAACCGATAGGGTGACAGATCATGAAAAATCTCTTACATATCGGCATTGACATCGGTTCGACAACGGTAAAGATTGCCGTCCTCAACCATGCCAAACAATGCCTTCACGCATGCTATGTCCGCCATTATACGGATATACGCCAAAAAGTTTGGGATTTACTCCAAAATGCCTATGAAATATTCGGCGACCGTCAAATCACGATGGCCATCACCGGCTCTGGCGGCATCGCCCTGGCAGACTACCTGCACATTCCCTTTTTACAGGAAGTCATTGCCGGTACCAAAGCGGTCCGCACCTATTATCCTCAGTCGGATGTCATCATCGAACTCGGCGGCGAAGATGCGAAAATCACCTACCTGACCGGCGGTAACGAACACCGCATGAACGGCAACTGCGCCGGCGGGACCGGGGCCTTCATCGACCAGATGGCGACCCTCCTCGACACAGATGCCGGCGGCCTCAATGAAATGGCCAAGAAAGCCGACACGATTTATCCCATCGCCGCCCGCTGCGGCGTCTTCGCCAAGACAGACATTCAGGCCTTGCTCAATGAAGGAGCCAGTAAGGAAAACGTCGCGGCGTCGGTCTTCCAGTCCATCGTCTTCCAGACCATTACCGGCCTAGCTTGCGGCCGTCCCATCAAAGGGACAGTCTGCTTCCTCGGCGGCCCTCTGACCTACTTGTCCCAACTGCGGGAACAGTTCGCCAAAACCCTCCACCTGACACCGGAACAGGTCATCGCCCCGGAAAACGCCCAGGTCTACGTGGCCATCGGTGCCGCCCTGGGCAGCATAGACACGAAGCCCGTTTCCTTCATGAACCTCATGGGACAGTTGAAGAACGTCGATGAATCGACGCTGGCCAAATCGGACCGTGTCGAACCGCTGTTCAACAACCAGGCCGAACTCGACAAATTTCGGGTCCGCCACAGCCAGCACACAGTCCCGCAAGAAGATATTGCCACTTACAGCGGCCCGTGCTACTTGGGCATCGACGCCGGCTCGACGACCATCAAAGCCGTCGTCCTCAGCGAAGACATGAAAATCCTTTATTCGCACTATCAGAACAACGAAGGCAGCCCGTTAGCAGCCGCTAAGAAAATCGTCGCCGAAGTCTACCGCCGCCTGCCGGAAAAAGCCTTTATTGCCAAAGCCGGTATCACCGGATATGGCGAAGCGCTGCTCAAGGAAGCGCTGCACCTCGACCTAGGCGAAGTCGAAACCATTGCCCACTATCAGGCAGCGTCCCACTTCTGCCCGGACGTCGACTTTCTTCTCGACATCGGCGGCCAGGACATGAAGTGCAGCCGCATCAAAGACGGCCACATCGAAGATATTCTGCTCAACGAAGCCTGCTCATCAGGCTGCGGTTCTTTCCTGGATACGTTCGCCAAATCCTTGAAAATGTCCATTCAGGACTTCTCCCAAGCCGCCCTTCTGGCCAAGAGTCCTATCGACCTGGGCTCGCGCTGCACGGTCTTCATGAACTCCAAAGTCAAGCAGGCTCAGAAAGAAGGGGCTACGCTGGCCGACATTTCTGCAGGCCTTTCTTATTCAGTCATCAAGAATGCCCTGTATAAGGTCATCAAGGTCAAAGACCCGGCCAAGCTCGGCAAACACATCGTCGTCCAAGGCGGTACCTTCTACAACGACGCCGTCCTGCGGGCTTTTGAAAAACTCTTGGGACGCCAAGTCATCCGCCCGGCCATTTCCGGCCTCATGGGAGCTTTCGGCATGGGCCTCATCTGCCGCACGGCTTACCACGAAGACCATGCCAAATCGACTATCGTCAGCCCGAAAGCCCTGGAAGAATTACAGGTCACGACGTCTATCCGTCACTGCGGCTTGTGCACCAACAACTGCCTGCTGACGGTCAACACCTTCAACGACGGCCGTTCTTTCATCACCGGCAACCGTTGCGAACGCGGCGCCGCCGGTTCGACAACGGCCCGCAAGAAGCCTTTGCCCAACATGTACAAGATCAAATACAACCTGCTCTTCGGCTACAAGCCCGTCGCCAACGCGCCGCGCGGCACCGTCGGCATCCCGCGGGTCCTCAACATGTACGAAGACTATCCCTTCTGGTTCACATTCTTCACCAAACTCGGCTACACGGTCGTCCTCTCGGATCCGTCGTCGAAGGCCCTGTTTGAAAAGGCCATGGATACGGTCCCGTCGGACTCGGCCTGCTATCCGGCCAAACTGGTCCACGGCCATATCGAAAACCTCCTGGAAAAAGGCGTCGACCGCATCTTCTATCCGTGCATCCAGAATGGTCCCAGCGAAGGCAGCAAGGACAACACCTTCAACTGCCCTATGGTCATGAGTTATCCAGAAGTCATCCGCAACAACATGGGGGAACGCCTGGCCGAAACCAATACGCCCTATCTGTGCCCCTTCTTGCCCCTCCACGACAAGAAACGCATCGGCAAGCGCCTGACAGAAGAGCTGAAGGCTTGGAACCTGCCGGCTCACGAAATCAAAGCCGCTGCCGCTGCCGCTTGGGACGAAGAAGAAGCGTATAAACAGAAAATCTATGATTTGACAAAGAAAATCCTGGACAACCTGGAAAAAACGGGACAGCGGGCCATCGTCCTCTGCGGACGCCCGTACCACGTCGACCCGGAAATCAACCACGGCATTTCGGAACTCATCAACAGCCTGGGCCTGGCCGTCCTAACCGAAGATGGCGTCGCTCCCTTGGGCCAGTTCCCGGGGCACTTGCGGGTCGTCGACCAGTGGTCGTACCATTCCCGCCTCTACCGGGCCGCCCAGTACATTACGCAGCATCCCAACCTGGAACTGGTAGAACTTAATTCCTTCGGCTGCGGCCTCGACGCCATCGTCGCCGACCAAGTCCAAGACATCCTGACCCATGGTCACAAGATCCACACGCTGCTCAAAATCGACGAAGGGTCCAACTTGGGGGCTATCCGCATCCGCCTGCGTTCGCTGCTGTTCGTCATGAGCCACCGTCCGAAAGAAGATTCCGTCATCGAACCGTATTCCTACGAAAAGACGATATTCACCAAGGAAGACGCCAAACAGAACGTTATCCTGGCTCCGTCGATGACGCCGATCCATTTCCCGCTGTTCATGGCCGCCTTCGAACACGAAGGCTACCGCGTCGAACTCTTGCCTCACCAGGGCCAGAAAGCCATCGACACGGGCCTGGCTTATATCCACAATGACGCCTGCTACCCGGCCATCATGAGCCTGGGCCAGATCATTACTGCTCTCAAGTCGGGCAAATACGACCTGGACCACACGACGGTCATGATTTCCCAGACCGGCGGCTGCTGCCGGGCGACAAATTACATCGGCATGATCCGCAAGGCCTTGAACGACGCCAACATGTCGCAAGTCGCCATCTTGTCGCTGAACCTCAAGGGCATGAACAAGCAGCCCGGCTTCCAGCCCGGCTTCGGTTTCTGGCACCGCCTGGTCATGGGCATGATTTACGGTGACGCCCTGCAGCAGGTCCTGTACCGCACACGGCCTTATGAAAAGGTCAAGGGCACGGCCGAAGCCCTCTTCCACAAGTGGCAGAAGAAGTGCGCCGAACAGCTGAAGAAAGCCGATTTCAAATCGTTCAAGAAAAATATCCGCGACCTCGTCGACGAATTTGACCACATCGACATGAGCGAAACCATGAAGCCGCGCATCGGACTGGTCGGTGAAATCTACGTCAAGTTCCACCCCATCGCCAATAACCATATCGTCCGTATGATTGAAGAAGAAGGCGGCGAAATCATCGTTTCCGGCCTGGCAGACTTCTTCCTCTACGGCCAGCTGGACAGCCAGTTCCGCCACAAGTACCTGTCGGGCAGCTGGAAGGATTCCTTCCTCAGCAAAACCGCCGTCCGCCTGTTGGAATGGTACCGCAAGCCTTATGAACAGGCCGTCGCCAAGAGCCGCCATTTCGATCCCATCACATCCATCTACGATATCGCCGACGAAGCGAAGAAATACTTGTCCCTAGGCCATGAAGCCGGTGAAGGCTGGTTCCTCACGGGGGATATGATCGACCTCATCCACCGCGGAGCCAAGAACATCGTCTGCCTCCAGCCCTGGGCCTGCCTGCCGAACCACGTTACGGGCAAAGGCATGATCAAGACCTTGAAGGCCGCCTTCCCGGAAACGAACATCGTCGCTATCGACTATGACCCCAGTGCCAGCTCAGTCAACCAGACGAACCGTCTGAAACTGATGCTGACGACGACCTTTGAAGGCATCCGCGAACCGGTGCAGGAAGATACGAAACCGGTCCTGCCTTTCCTGAGCGGCGTCCGCATCAACAGCTCACTGGAAAAATAGTTCAAATAAAAAGGGGGTATGTATCATGAAAAACATCTTAGTTCCCATTGACGGTTCCCAGCCGTCGCACAACGCCTTGCAGCATGCCATCGACATTGCCAACGTCTACAACGCTGAATTGACCATCGTCAATATCACCAATGCCGATGCCGTCCTGGACAGCTTCGATGTCTTCGAAGACATGACAGACGAAAAAGTCAAGAACCTGACCAAGCTGGCCAAGGACAAGAGCGGCTACGTCCTGGAAAAAGCCATGGAAGCCGTTCCGGAAAATCTGATGGTCCACACGGTCCAGCTGGTCAGCACGCCGGAAATCGGCATCCTCAGCGAAGCGGAAAAATGCGATGCCGACCTCATCGTCATGGGGCGTCGCGGCAGTCATTCCCTGTCGGAACAGATTCTGGGCAGTGCCAGCACGTACGTCCTGGCCCATGCCAAATGCCCGGTCCTGCTGGCACACAATGAAAAAGAAGGCCCATATCAGCGCATCCTCGTCCCGGCCGACGGCTCGGAAGAATCGCTGAAAGCCGTCCGCTACGCCGTAGAATTCGCCAAGGCCGATGGCGCATCGGTTACAGTCTTCCACGTAGCCAACATGCGCGATCTCATTGCTGAAGAAACGGCACTGGACCAGAAGAAACGTGGCCTCGAAGATTTGACGGACCGCCTGCGCCAAAGCGCTGACCGTGTCTTTGCTTTGTGCAAAGCGGCCATAGCTGACCATAAAGGCGACGTGAACCTCCACTTCGTCGCCAATATCGGCCGCCCGGGCCCGACGATCCTCAAAAAAGCCGAAAAAGATGGCTCAGACTTGCTCATCATGGGCAGCCGTGGCCGCAGCGGTCTGACCTCGATCCTTTTGGGCAGCGTCAGCCGCTACATCACGACCCATTCGGGCCTGCCCGTCATGATCGTAAAATGATGAACTCGTGGCTTCGGCCTATGGCCTAGTGGTTCGTGGTTTGTAGGGGCGCCCACGTGGGGCGTCCGTCCGGAATGATGGGGATAACATTATTTGCCAATAAAAAAGAACATTACATGAAATCGTTATCATGTAATGTTCTTTTTTATGCTTGGTATGGCGAACCGCAACCTGCGGTCGGCGGGCTCGCTACGTGCGAGCCCCTACATTGCGACGTATGGATCCCTATTTCGATCTCATTGCGTTGTAGAGTTTTTCTGCCGTCATGGGAAGATCGCGCAGCCAGATGCCCGTGGCGTTATAAATAGCGTGGGCAATGGCCGGTGCCGGCGAATCGATGACGAGTTCACCAATGGACTTTGCACCGAAAGGCCCATTCGGTTCATAGCTCGGCTCAAATTCGACGTTGATCTGGCCCAGATCCATCCGCGTCGGCATGCGGTACTGCATGAAGGAGTTGTTCTGCAAGCGGCCCGACGGCGTATACTGGATATTTTCGGTCAGGGCCATGCCGATGGCCTGGACGAGGCCCCCTTCGGTCTGGACCTTGGCCAGAGCCGGATTGATGACCGTGCCGCAGTCGACGACGGCATCATACTGTACCAGCGAGATGTGCCCCGTTTCCGGGTCGACGTCGACCGTTGCCGCCCCCGCCATATACGGCGGCGGGCTCGTCGGCGAATAGCACGATTCGGTCGCTTCCAAGGCGATGTCGTTCATGAACATGGCGTCATTACCCAGGTCCTTGAGGGTGATTTTCTTCCCCGTAGACAAATCCGTAATGGCTTGGCCGTCAAATTCCAAATTGTCGATACTAGCCGTGCCGAGTTTGACAGCTGCCCGTTCTTTCATGCGCTTAATCAAACTCTGGCAGGTTTTGACGACGGCATTGCCCGTAAGGTATGTCGTCGACGAGGCATAAGAGCCGCTGTCGTAAGGCGAGGTATCCGTATCGACGCCATAAGTAACGACATTGTCAACAGGGCACATGAGACATTCGGCGGCAATCTGGGCTAGAATCGTATCGCAACCTGTTCCCATATCGGTGGCGCCGATATTGAGGGAATAGAAGCCGTCATCGTTAACTTTAATCGTGACCGAAGCGACGTCTACGTTGGAAATACTCGATCCCTGCATAGCCGTCGCGATGCCGATGGCCCGGATATGCCCGTTGGGCAGGACCTGGCGCGGGCAATCATCGTTCCAGCCCGACATCTGGACGACCCGTTCCAGACATTTATCTAACATACAGCTCAACGCCGTTTCATTGAAATACGCCGGCAGGACTTGGCCCTGGCGGACCATATTCTTCAGGCGCAAGGCGACGGGACTCATGTGCAGAACCGCAGCCAGTTCGTTGACAGCCGTTTCCAGGGCAAACAGCCCCTGCGTCGCACCGTAACCGCGATAAGCGCCGGCTGCTATCGTATTGGTATAAACGCAAGTATAACTGAAGCGGAAGGCTTCGGCTGCATTATATAAAGGAATCGACTTATGACCTGACAAAGTGACCGTCGTCGGTGTGTGTTCGCCATAAGCGCCAGCATTCCACAGGGAGTCGAGGAAGATACCGCGGATATGGCCGTCTTTGCTGGCACCGAGGACGACGCGGATCTGCGATTCATGACGCGGCGTCGATACGGTCATCGATTCTTCCCGGCTGTAAACCATGTAAGCCGGTTTCCCCGTCAGCCAGGCAATATAAGCCGGATATACTTCCATGACGACAGTCTGCTTGGAACCGAAACCGCCGCCAATGCGCGGCTTGATGACGCGGATCTTGGCCTTCGGGATTTCCAGAGCGGTAGCGACGACGCGGCGGACGTGGAACGGGACCTGCGTCGAGCTGACGATGGTCAGGCGGCCAAAGGCGTCCTTATAAGCATAGGCCCGGAACGTTTCCATCGCGCCTTGCTGATTCTGGCGCGTATGATAGGTCCTGTCGATGACGACATCTGACGAAGCCAGGACGGCATCGACGTCGCCGTATTCATCGCAAGCCTGGGCCACGAGATTGCGCTGATTGTCGCCGCCGACATCGACGAGTGGTTTCCAGTTATCTTCAGGATGGACGACGATCTCGTTGTCTAAGGCCTTAGTGAAATCCAGTAGCGGTTCCTGCACATCGTACTCGACGCGGATAATACGCAGGGCCTTATCGACGGCTTCTTCACTCGTACCGGCGACGAGAGCCACAGGATCGCCGACGAAGCGTATCTGCTTGTCCAAGATGAGGCGGTCATACGGGCTCAATTCCGGATAGGTCTGACCGGCAATGGTGAACCGCGACTGAGGCACGTCTTCAGCCGTAACGATGCAGACGATGCCCGGCACTTTTTCGGCAGCGCTCTTATTCACCTTCTTGACGATGGCTCTGGCATGGGGGCTGCGCAGGGCCTTGACGATGAGACAGTCCTTGGGCCGCAGGTCATCTGTATAGACTGGCTGTCCCGTGACCAGGGCCTGAGAATCCTTCTTAGCGACGCCGTGATTGATGGCTTTGTATTCCATTATGCCCGGACCTCCTTCCCTTTCGCTTTGAAATAAGCCTTAATAGCCCGCATATGACTTATATAACCGGTGCAGCGGCAAAGATTCCCTGACAGGAATTCCTTGATTTCGTCTTCTGTCGGCGCATCCAGCTTACGGACCATGGCCAGGACGTTCATGACGAAACCGGGATTACAGAAGCCACACTGGTCGGCGCCTTCGCGGCCCATATAGAAAGCGAATTCTTTCGCTTCATCCTGCAACCCTTCGAGGGTCGTCACATGGCGGCCGTCGATACGGACAGCCAACAGAGCACACGATAACATCGGCACGTCATCGACCCAGACCGTACAGAGGCCGCAGTTCGTCGTTTCACAACCGCACTTGACACTGTAACAGCCCTGGCTGCGGAGAAAATCATAGAGCATCAGGCCCGGTGCGACATCAGCCGTCGCCTTCTTGCCGTTCAGCCAATACGTAATGGTCATCACTGGTCACCTCCCAAGACTTTTGTCAATAAGCGCCGGCAGAGGACGACAGCCATATCGTGGCGATAATCGGCTGAACCGCGCATATTGCTTTCATAGTTCATGGAGCCAGCCATCTTTTCAGCAGCCCCTTCCAGCCCTTGGCGGCGCACGTCGCTCACGGACTGGCAGAGCACCTGGGCCCGAGCCGGACGGGCACCGATAACACAGCGCACGTCTTCTGAATCAGCCGACACGGCGACAGCAATGACAGGGAAGTCTGTTTCATTGAGGCGCAGCGAATCATACGCCGTCTGGCAAGCCCTTTTCGGGACGACGATATAGGTCACGATATCTTTCCCCGGCCCGGTCTGGCCGAAGTCTGCCAGGCTGACCGCGCCGCCTTTGTACAATTCGACTTGAGCATCCAAGGCCAAGAACAGCGTCCAGATGTCGGAAAAGCCGAAACGGCCGCTAATACTGCCACCGACTGTCGCCATGTTGCGGAACTGGGTCCCGACGATATGGCGGACAGCTTCTTTCATAGCCCCTTGGGTAAAAGCAGCCAACCCTTCATGGCCTTCTAACTGCCCCAACGTGACCATAGCACCGATGCGGAAACAATCATCTCCTTCTTCGATTTTGTCCAGCCCCAGCCCGGACAAGTCGATAGCCTGGGCAATGCGCCGCTGCGGCGACAAGCGGAGCCAGCAGCCGCCGCCGAGGACGACAGCGGCCCGCTTCTGATTGAGCTCCCATGCTTCTTCCAGCGATGCCGCTTTCGTATATTGCGCAATATTCATAAAAAACCCTCCTTTGCAGGGTAAAAAATAAACTTCAATGCATAATTCATCAAGTTTATTATACCAGCAAAGAAGAGCGGCCGCAAGGGCTCGTGGCTAACGGCTAACTTGCCGTTTATGATAGCACCGTTTTGCTTCATACATGTGCTTATCGGCGGCCTGCAGGACCGGAGACAAGCCTTGGACGGCTTCGGCTACCCAATGATAGCCTAGGGCAATGTTCAAGTTTTGGAACGCGATTTGTCTGCGGATCTGATAGCAGGCCTGATAGAAATTCCGTTCTTCCACATGCTGCCAGATGATGACGAATTCATCGCCGCCGATGCGAAATACCTCACCGCCATGGCGATATTGCTGAAGAATCGACGCCGTATGACAGATGAGCCGGTCGCCGCTGGCATGACCTTCTTCGTCGTTCGTCTTCTTGAGGTTATTGATGTCGGCAAAGAGGACGCCCATACTGACCTGGCAGTTGACGTGCTGCTGATAGGCATCGAAGGCATTGCGGTTAAACACGCCGGTCATTTGATCGATGAAACTGTGATTTCGCATCTGATAAATATGGTCGCGGCCTTTGAGCAGCACCAAAAGGAAGCTGCCTGCCAGGCGGAGTAGTCCGTCAGCCTGTTCCCTTGCATCGGCATAAACAGCATACAAAAGTATAGCTATATTATGGCATTAACCCAACATAGTATGTCCTAATGTGATCATTACCGCCTAAGCGCCACAGGGAAATGCCGTCGACGCCATGTTCCAATGCCTGCTGTTTCCAAGCCCAGAGGCTCCCACTGTCACCATACCAGCCGATAACGGCCGTGCCATCGGCCCGATGCCCTTCAAACTGTAAGGCTTGGCTGGCCGAATCGCGCTGGACCTTAGCGTGGAGTGATTGGGCTAGCTCCCAGGCTTCTCCTTCCGTGACCATACGCGGGCTCTGTCCGCTTTCCCAGATACAGCCACCAGTAGCAAAGGCGATGCTGTGCGGCCGCGGCAGGCGGCCCACCCGCCCGAGGACGGTGTCTATGAAGGCCGGGTCCGCCTTGGGACCGGCATCTTTCGTATGCGTACCATAGAGATTATAGCACATGATAACGTATTCCGGCCCTTCCGGGAAATGACCTTGGTCTGGCTCTTGCCCTTTCCCGCTGTCGTCAGATAAATGGTTTCATCTATAAAAAAGGGGTTGTCGCATGACGACAAACCCTTTTAAGTGGTTAGTAGATAATTTTAAATTTTAAGTTTTTTTCTGCAAACTACAAACTCCATATTACAAACTATAAAGTGCCTACTTATCAATAGGATAATCCTGCAGGGCTTCGTAGCCTTCTTCGCCGGTACGGATCTTGACGGCATTGTCAATGGTCGAGACGAAGACTTTGCCGTCGCCGTATTTGCCGGTGTACAGGACTTTCTTGGCGACATCGATGATCTTCCGTGGCGAGATTTTAGAAACGACCATTTCGACGCGTACTTTCGGCAGGAGTTTAGCCGACACTTTAGCGCCACGATACATTTCCGGACGGCCTTTTTCAATGCCGAAGCCCAGGGCCCGGGTAATGGTCATGCCCGTGATGCCGATAGCTTCCATAGCGGCTTTGAGCGGTTCAAAGCGTTTTTCATCGGTAATGATCGTGACATTGTACAGATGATGGCCGTCAGCCGGCATAGACGTAACCGTAACTGCCGACGGAGCCGCTTCCGGTTTATCCAGAGGAACTTCAACAGCATCAGCCAGAGCCTTACCTGCATCAATAGCCTGCGTAACCGTATCGGGCGTAATCATGAAGCCGGCATAAGCCGAAGCGATACCGTGTTCTTCCAAGTCCAAGCCGTTGATTTCTTCTTCTGCGGTAACGCGCAAGCCCATGATGGCGTTGAGGATGCGGAAGACAATATTGATGGCGACGAAGACGTAGAGGGCGACGACACAGACGCCGAGAACCTGAATGAGGAAGAAGTGGGTTTCTCCCGTATAGAACAAGCCATCTTTGACGCTGAACAATCCCGTCAGGATAGTGCCTAAAGCACCGCAGCCACCGTGAGCGGCAACAGCACCGACAGGGTCATCGATTTTCAATTTCTGGTCGATGAATTCGATGAGGAAAATGATGACAGCCCCGGAAATGACGCCAATGATGAAAGCACCGGTAACGCTGACAGCATCGCAGCCAGCCGTAATGGCGACTAAGCCAGCCAAGCCGCCGTTCAAGGTCATGGAAACATCCGGTTTGCCATAGTGGATCCAAGTGACAATCATAGCCGTGCAAGCAGCAGCAGCCATGTTGGTCGTAACGAAAATCATCGAAGCCGATACCAGCGCGCCGGTCATGGAAACGGTCGAGCAGCCGTTGAACCCGAACCAGCCGAACCAGAGGATGAATATGCCCAAGCAGGCCCACGGCAGGCTGTGACCCGGAATAGCATTGACATTACCATCTTTATTGTATTTGCCAATACGAGGTCCCAAAATCCAGGCACCAACGAGCGCACAGACACCGCCGACCATGTGGCAAGTGGAACCGGCAAAATCATGAAAACCTAATTCCTGGAGCCAGCCACCGCCCCAAATCCAGTGACCGGAAATCGGATAAATGAGCAGACTGATTAAGACAGAATAAATACAATAAACAGAGAACTTCGTCCGTTCTGCCATAGCGCCGGAAACAATAGTCGCCGATGTCGCACAGAAGACAGTCTGGAAAATGAGGAAAGCCATGTCCGGGAAACCGGCGTCATCAGCGACGTGGAAGTTCTGGACAAAAGGATCTGGAATCCCGATAATACCTAAAAATCGGTACCAAACATAAGGCCAAAACCGAGGAACCAAAAGAAAACAGTCCCCAGCGCAAAGTCCATGAAATTCTTCATGACAATATTGCCAGCATTCTTAGCTCGCGTCAAGCCCGTTTCCAGCATAGCGAAACCAGGCTGCATGAAGAAGACCAAGGCAGCGCCGAGAAGAATCCAAATCGTATCGACCGAGAAATACCGGCCCGTTCCAGCATCTGCGGCCAAAGCGGCTAATGGACTGCAAGTCAAAATGGCTGCCAGGCTGCCGCGCTGAAGGATATGTCTGAATTCACTCATAAAACTCCCCTCCTTGCAAAAAGAGACGCCTGACCGTAGAAAACGACCAGGCGCCATTGCCAAACATATTAAATTAAACATAAATAATGTGAACGTACCCCCGCCTACAGAGGCGGGAGCTTCCTGCTTCAACGAGAACAGCACTACAGCTCCGAGAAACTGCTGCGGCTTACACTCTCTCCACAGGCGTAGATTCCCGTGCGACCCACGGTACTTTATGCGTTATGTCAGGCAGAT
>NZ_JAJBQV010000012.1 GCF_020539865.1 Megasphaera elsdenii
TCATACTAAGGCCCCCTATATATACTTTTATTGTATCACTTTATGGAAAACCTCAATTTGACTTGTCCTATTTATATGCTAGCACCAGAGGGGATTTGTATGCTTCTGACTGTAGATACTTTTATTGGTATTCTCGGCCTCTGCTTAGGTGCTTTTGCGCTTGGGTATGCCATCGGATGCGCCTCAAATAAAACACAAAAATAGCCGCCCCGGATCCCCATCTTAAGCGGCTACTTTTGTAGCATTTTATTTTGGGGCCAACCGTCTATCGGCAGGACCTCTTTCACGTTCATTATACCGTTATCAGTTAATCTTCGTCAAGGACGAGGCTGCAATATTCCCTTAAATTCCATGCAAAAAAAGGAATCCATTTGTCGTAAATTCCGGCAATCTCCAAGATTCACGCGGGACGCCTTAACAGGAGGCTACTGAAAAAGTCTTAATATAAAAAAATGCTCACGTCAAAAAGACAGATACACAACTTCCGCTGTATCTGTCTTTTTTAGTATAATATATTTATCATTTCTTGTCCAGGAGGTCATTCTCATGTTAAAACCTAGCCGCCCCAAATCCCCCAGCCAATTTGAAGGAATCTATGACCGAATCATTCCCGAAGACCACTTCTTAAGAAAATTCAACAATCTGGTGGACTTAAGTTTCATCTATGACGAACTGAAGGATAAATATTGTCCCAATAACGGACGAAATGCTCTATCTCCTATCTATCTTTTTAAATACCTCTTGCTAAAAGTCATCTATAACATATCCGACGTAGATCTGGTCGAACGCAGTCAGTATGACCTGTCCTTTAAATATTTTCTGGATTTGCGTCCCGAGGATGATGTCATTGATGCTTCTACCTTGTCTAAATTTCGTAAACAACGACTGCAAGACGCGAATCTTCTGGATATGCTCTTGAACAAGAGTATGCAGATTGCGCTGGAAAACAGAGTCATTCAAAAGAAATGCATTATTGTGGATGCAACCCATACCAAGGCCAGATATAATCATAAATCTGCGTACCAGCGGTTATTAGAGGAAGCCAAGAAACTTCGTAAAGCTATCTATCAATTCGATTCGCCAAGTCAAAAAGAGCACCTGCCTGCTAAAGTCGAGAATGGTCTTCTGGAAGATGCCTTGGATTACTGCCCAAAATTGGTAGATTATGTGAATCAGGATGAAACACTGCGGGATATCCCGGCTGTAAAGGAACGATTTCATCTGCTGAGTGAAATCATTAGTGATGACCGGGAACAATTGGAATTTTCTAAGGACCAAGACGCTCGAATCGGACACAAGACGACAGACTCTTCCTTTTTCGGCTACAAAACTCATATGGCCATGACGGATGAACGGATTATCGCCGCCGCAGTAGTAACCAGCGGAGAAAAAGGCGATGGCCTCTATCTTCAGGAACTGGTAGAAAAATCCCGTAATACAGGATTAGAAGTGAAAAGTGTCATCGAGGATACGGCCTATTCTGGGAAAAGAAATCTGGAATTGGCAGAATCAAAAGAAATCTGGAATTGGCAGAATCAAAAGAAGACCCGGAACAGTCTTTTGAATTGATTGCTAAGTTAAATCCCATTATTTCAAATACCGACAGAGCAGAGGGCGTCAACGGATTCAGTTACAATAAAGACGCCGAGATGTTTGTATGTCCAGCGGGTCATCTGGCTATCCATAAATACCTGCGCCATAACTATAGCCGACAGGAAAACCCGGTCATGACCTATTATTTTGATGTGGAAAAGTGTAAGCAATGTCCGAAAGCAGAAGGATGCTATAAAGAAGGCGCTAAATCCAGATCCTATGGAGTGCGGATTAAATCGGATCTTCACCTGAAACAGAAAGACTTTCAGGAAACAGCGCGTTTCAAAGAATTAGCAGCTACCTGATATAAAATAGAAGCAAAAAACAGCGAGATTAAAAATCGGCACGGATACGACCGGGCATCGTATGCGGGCCTGTTTGGCATGCAAATACAAGGAGCAACCACACTCTTTGTAACAAATATCAAAAGAATAATCAATTTAATGGAGAAGGAATAGGTCCATTCTTCTCTTTTTTGTCTTCCCAATATGGATAATTTTATAAGGGACAATCGCTTTTAGGGACTTTTTCAGTGGCCTCCTTAACAGGCGTCCCCTACGGTATCGCATAGAGGCGATTAAAACAATACACCGATCACAGAATACAAGCAGCCGATTGCAAAAAAACACTCCGCAGCCATCACGACGGCCTTTTTGGCGCTCCTGCGCCTTATTTCCAGAGTCTGTTGCGGCGAAGCCGCATCTGAGTCCGAGCATAGAGGCAAAAAAAATAACCACACGGCCGTGAACCGCGTGGTTATCGCATTCTTTATGGTGGAGATAAGGAGGATCGAACTCCTGACCTCTTGCATGCCATGCAAGCGCTCTCCCAGCTGAGCTATACCCCCATGTGTCTGTTACAAGGAATATTATAGCATGGCTTTTGGATGGTTGTCAAGTTTTTCGGCCTGCGGATTGCAAAAGGAAAAGGGACCTCGCATAGTAGCAAAAGTGCTATGCGAGGTTCCCTTTGCATCTGACTATTTTACCGGAATGGGATTCTGGTAAACGAATCAGGCAACCTTATCAGTTTGGGTACGGTAATAGGTATTTTCAGCAAAATCTTTGACCGATTCTACGTTAAATAATTCATTGTCTCCCAAAGGCGTCTTGGCCATGGATTCGGCTACGTAGTCAACATGGGGCCCTGCGACCCATACGCCGGCTGGCAGGAGTTCTACGGCGCTACGCAGGTTCTTGGAGATATCATCGGAGAAGAGGTCGCGGTGCATGATGGCAAAGAGGGCGACTTTTCCAGATTTGAGCCGCGGCAAGACAGCTTGAGAAATGGGATCTAATTTCAGGTTCAGGAACCAGACGCCGACAAAGACGATATCGTAATCATCAAAGTTTTCCGGAGCCTGTTCCATGGGCAGGAAGTCCGTATCTTTCGGCAATACTGAGCGGACGGCTTCCGCTAATTTTTTGACTCTTCCCGTCTGAGAGGAATACAGTACTAAGGCTTTCATTGTTTCCATCCCCTTTCCTATGGATGAATATCATTTTCTATATCCATACTATACCATAGAAAAAGATGGAAGACTGTTATATTTACAACACTTCAAAGGCCTTCAAAGACATATTCGGCAATGTGGAGGGCCCGCAGCTGCGATGTTTTTTTGTATTGGTGCTGTTCCATGCGCTGGAGGATGTTGGTCAGGACGGTGACGGCTTCGACGATGTACGGCCCTTTATTAAGCATGACACATTCAGCCCGTTCGCCCATGGCGGCATCAGTGATTTCCGCCCGTGACGGAAGGCCGGTCTTGACCAGGTTTTCCAGGACTTGTGTAGCCCAGATGACGGGGACGTGGGCCGCTTCACAGATCCACATGATTTCTTCCTGTAGTTCAGCCAGGCGTCGGTAACCGACTTCTACAGCTAAGTCGCCACGAGCAATCATGATGCCCAAAGGCTGCCGGGATGCGGCCTGGACGATGATATCCGGCAAGTTGTCTACGGCTTCCTTGTTTTCAATCTTAGCGACTAGCGCCAAATGATGAAATGATTTTCCACAGCGTTTCTTCAATTCTTTCTGCAAAAGGGCGACATCCGCTGCTGATTTGACAAAGGAATAGCCGATAGCATCGGCATGGTGGACGACGAAGTCCAGGTCTTCTTTGTCCTTTTCTGTCAAAGGTGACAGGTCCATCGGCGTCTGCGGGAAGTTCAGGCTCTTCTGGTTCTTGATTTTTCCGCCTTTGGGTTTGGTATAGGTAATCTTCAAGTAGGCCCCCTTCTCTGTCAGGCTTTCGACGACGGCCCGGATTTTCCCATCATCGATGAGAACAGGCTGGCCGCTCTGAAGATTTTTAAAGACTTCCGGAATACTGCACGACAAGACGATGTTTCCCGTATAGTCCGAGGGATACGACGAAATAGCCCCAGATACGAGGAAGACTTGTTCTCCTGGCAGGACTTTGGCTTCACCATAGCGCAGCAGGACCGAAGCAATGCGGACTTTCGGACCGGCCAGATCCATATAGACTTTGCAGTGATGTCCCGTTTCGGATTCGGCTTGGCGGATGTAAGAAATCATGGTATCCCATACGTCTCGGAAGTCATGGGCGCAGTTGATACGGGCACAGTCCATGCCGGCAGCGACGAGATTGCGGATAAGGGTTCCATCATCTTCGGCGGCTTCCGTCGGCAAAGTCACCATAATCCTCGTCCCCGTCTTGGTCGTACCAAAAATCCGCCCCGTATTATACCCTAAGAGGGCATCACCGTAAAAGAAGCGTTTCGTCTGAGGATAAGGAATGAGTTTATCCTCTGGTTCGTGACAAATCCGTCCCAAGGAAGCCATAACGGCATCTAGGTTGGTAATAGCCCGAGCTTCACCACGCCCTAATGACGATAATCCTAAAGGCAAAAGCGAACGTTGGATTTTTCGCAGGTCATGACAACGCAGTGCCAGATAAAAAGCCAGGTTCCAAGCGCTATAGACAAAGCGCGTCCGCTGTATCTGCGGCAGCCAATGCCGGAACAAGGCATCGCCCCGGCAAAGGACATCACTCCGGAGCTGGCAGAGAACGTCATAGAGTTCTTGAGTCGATGTATATATTTCCCGTTCCAAGATAATCACCTCAGCATGAAATTTCTTCATATTTATTATATTCCCGTCATATTTCTTTCTCAATGCTTTTCATTTTGTTTTACGATGATTTTACAAATATGTTTTTCATATGGAAAAGTGATGATATATATATTTTTCTAATCGTATAATTCATGATATACTGACTCTTGTTTCTACGAAAGGGGTCTTACTATGGAATGGATTACGACGACGGATATTCACATTCTCTTTGGGCTGCACCGCTTGGCCGGGCCGCACATGGATATGTTTATCACTTGGTTCACGACGATAATCAATACGCGCTGGCTCTGGGCCGGACTGGCCGCTGCCGGTCTTTGGAAACGGCAAAGCCGGTGGGTCACGATTTCCATCATCATCGCTGTCTTCTTGGCCATCTTCATCGGCGATGTCGCCATCAAGCACACCGTCATGCGCATCCGGCCCTATTTAATGATTCCCGATGCGCCAACGCTGGATACACTGAAATACCCAATCAGCTATTCCTTCCCGTCAGGCCATTCCTTCTTTTTCTTTGCCGGTGCAACAGTCCTGTTCCGCTTCCGCCGGTGCCTGGGCATGGCCGCTTATGGCTTGGCCTGTGTCGTCGCCTTTTCCCGCATGTATTTGTTTATGCATTTCCCTAGCGACGTCTTCACCGGCGCCGTCCTGGGCATTCTCGTAGGGCCAATTGCCTGTCAGGTATGTGCATATATGAAAAAGGGGCTGTCGCGTTAAGACAGTCCCTTTTTGAATATCAAGTTTGAAGTTTGTCGTCTCAAGCTTTTGTTTTTTTCGGTACTAAATCCCCAACCCGGTCTAAGATATAATGGGGCTGATAAGAGAATTTCTTGATGCTTTCCCTATTGGAGAGGCCACTCATTACTAATACCGTTTCCATCCCCGATTCTACACCGCCAATGATGTCCGTATCCATCCGGTCACCAATCATGACGGCTTCTTCAGAATGGACGCCGAGTTTTTTCAAGCCCGTACGCATCATAAGGGGATTCGGCTTGCCAATGAAGTATGCTTTCTTCCCAGTAGCCAGTTCAATCGGTGCAATCAAGGCCCGACAGGCCGGAATGACGCCTCGGTCGCTAGGGCTGGTCATATCACCATTAGTACCAATAAGCTTGGCCCCTTTGTTGATCAGCTCTGTTGCCTTGATGATCATTTCATAATTATAGCCTGTCGTTTCTCCGACAACTACATATTCAGGATTGACATCATTAAAAGGAATACCTACCTCATAAAGGGCATTGATCAGGCCATGGGCTCCGATAATATAAGCAGAACAACCGGGAGCCTGCGTTTTCAGGAAATGAGCCGTTGCCAAAGCACTCGTATAAAAATGGCTTTCTTCGATATCCAGTCCCATAGACTGGAGTTTTTTCCGAAGTTCCAACGGAGTCCGTTCGCTGGAATTGGTGAGGAACAAGAACTGTTTCTTTTCTTTCTGAAGCCACGTTACAAAATCCTTGACTCCTGGAATCAAGGTGCTACCTTGATAGATGACACCATCCATATCACTGATAAAACCTTTTTTAGAACGTATAATGTTCAAATCCCTCATGGGGCGATTCCTCCTTCAGAATACTATTTGTTCGCTACAAAGCCAGCGATAACCATGCGCTGAACTTCATTAGTGCCTTCATAAATTTGCATGATTTTGGCATCACGAACGAGTTTTTCTACCGGATATTCCCGGCTGTAACCGAAGCCACCAAGGATCTGAACAGCTTCCAATGCGACTTGGACGGCCATATCACCGGCAAAGCATTTAGCAATGGCTGCTTCGCGGGTGTAATTCCGTTTCGGTACAGCATAATATGTGTTGAGGAAGTTGATGATCGCCGCACGGGCGACTTCGGTTTTCATATCCATATCGGCCAGTTTAAAGGCGATGACTTCGTGCTTGATGATGGGTTTGCCAAAAGTAACACGCTGTTTGGCATATTTGACCGATTCATCAATAGCCCGCTGGGCAATGCCAACAGCCAAAGAGGCAACCATGGGGCGCGCCAAGTCCAGCGTCTGCATGGCGTAGATGAAGCCCTTCCCTTCCTGGCCAATGAGATGATCTGCCGGAATGTGGACGTCCTGGAAGATGACTTCCGTCGTATTGGACAGGCGGATGCCCATCTTATCTTCTTCTTTGCCGACGGAAACGCCCGGGCGGTCGCGTTCGACGATGAAGGCCGAAATACCTTTAACGCCTTTCGTCTTGTCGGTGATGGCAAATACTGTATAGACCGAAGCGACACCGCCATTAGTGATGAAGCATTTCGTGCCGTTCAATACGTATTCATCCCCTTGTTTGACAGCGACTGTCGTCCCAGCTGCCGCATCGGAACCGGCATTGGCTTCAGTCAGGCAGAAAGCGCAGAAACCGCTGCCCTTTTCACCGGTTAAATATTCGGCATAGAGTTTCTTCTGAGCGTCCGTGCCGTGCTGGAGCACTGGTTTCAGCCCCAGGCCGGAAGCGGCAATAGCCGTAGCGACGCCAGCATCGACTTTAGCGAGTTCTTCATAAACAGCGGCAACAGTGTAATAATCCTGGCCCAAGCCACCGTATTCTTCCGGGATTTCCAGACCACAGAAGCCCATATCCACGGCTTCCTGATAAATGTCCAGCAATTTCTGGCCCGGTTCCTTGGCCTGATCCAGTTCATGAACAAAAGGAGCTACTTTCTTTTCAGCAAAGTCTTTGGCCAAGTTGACCAAATCCTGTTGGTCTTTCTTCAAAATGTAACCCATAGTAAAAACCTCCTCTGACAGAAAATAAGCGGATGACAAACGCGTATATACTATACTATTTATGCTTATTCTATCAGAAATACCCGAAAAAGCAACTGTTAGTGGCTCGTGGCACGTGCTTAGGGGCTCGCACGTGCCTTTTCAGCCCGTCAGGTCATGGCTGTAAGGAATGGCAGGACAGTTGCTGAAACAGACCACGGTAGAGGGCGATCCCCTACCATGACAAAAAAGGGCTGTCACACGAAGATTTATGTCATCATGTGCAGTCCCTTTTACTTTATAGTTTGTAGCATAGAGTTCATCGTTTGCAGAGAAAGCCTTTAAATTTAAAGTCGTCCGCTAACAACCAGCTACTAGTCACTAACAGCTTAAAAGGGTTTGTCGCATAACGACAAACCCTTTTTTTGTCTTGGTCGGAACGGCGAGATTTGAACTCGCGACCTCTTCCACCCCAAGGAAGCGCGCTACCAAGCTGCGCCACGTCCCGTCGACTTTTCTATTTTAACTGATTCGACAGGACTTGTCAATAGTCTATTTATTATCTCTTTTGCGGAAAAACGGCAGAGCGACTTCTGGGAACAAGGTATAGCTCAGGACATCTTCCGGGCTGGCATTGGGGAAACCTTCGTCAGCCAATGTTTTCTTCGATTTTTCCAGTTCTGGTTCCAAGTCGTCGGCCGGGCGATGGGTAATGACCGGTTCGTCGCCGATGCACATCTTACGGAACTTTTCGTCGATTTTTCCAGGGACGCGGCCGTATTTACCACGAACAATGTCCCGAACTTCGTTGGTGATAATTTTATAGCGGCCATACAGGACGTTTAGAGCTGCTGCTGATCCGGTAATCTGACTGGTCGGCGTGACCAGCGGCGGATACCCCAGGTCGCGGCGAACGTTGGGCATTTCTGCCAGTACTTCGTCGAAGCGGTCTTCCGCTTCTTGGGCTTTGAGCTGATTGTAAAGGTTAGTCAGCATACCGCCAGGAATCTGGTATTTGCGGACAGCCGGATTGATCTGATTGGGCATGGTCAATTTGAATTCGTCTTCCAGTTCCTTGCGGACGTTCTTGAAATGGTCGACGATAGGCCACAGGCGGTCGACATCGATGTCTGTGTCATAGATACTGTGCTGCAGGGCCATGACCATCGATTCCGTCGCCGGCTGGCTTGTAATTTCACCGAACGGCGACAATGCCGTATCAATAATGTCGACACCGGCTTCGATGGCCTTCATATAGGTCATTTCGCCGAGGCCGCACGTGCAGTGCGTATGTAGTTCGATGGGAACAGATAAGTGCTTTTTGAGCATGCGGATCAAGTTATATGCATCATATGGCGACAGCAGACCGGACATATCCTTGATACAAATCGAATCAACACCCATATCCTGAAGTTCTTTAGCGACTTTGGTAAATGATTCCATAGTATGGATAGGGCTGATGGTATAGACCAAGGCCCCCTGGACGTGGACTGATTTCGTATCTTTTGCCGCCTTGATGGATGCTTCCAAGTTCCGCGGGTCGTTAAGGGCATCGAAGACACGGATAATGTCGATGCCGTTATCGACGGCGCGGTTGACGAATTCGTAGACGACATCGTCAGCATAATGGCGATAGCCTAAGATATTCTGGCCTCGGAACAACATTTGCAAGGGCGTTTTCTTAACGTGCTTCTTGATAGTCCGAAGGCGTTCCCACGGATCTTCGTCGAGGAAGCGCATACACGTATCAAAGGTAGCACCGCCCCAACATTCCAGGGCATTATAGCCGACTTCATCCATCGCTTCCAAGACCGGCAGCATCTGGCGCAGGCGCATACGCGTCGCTGCAATGGACTGATGCCCGTCGCGAAGGACCGTTTCTGTGATTTTTACTCTTGCCATTCTATTTCCTCCAATGTTGTATTTATCTTCAAAGGTTGGATGCAAAAATCATGCGTACTATTTTATTATATCATAGTAGGCCCGGTTTTGCTATTCACATCGATGTCATACCTTGTCCGGCCCTGAAAGACGTAGATATGACCAACCGGTACGTCGCCCTGGCGCCACTGCAATGTTTGAGACAGGCTCCAGGCCGCCGTCTTGATGGTGACATTGTGATAACCCCGGGCGCGGGACGTATCGCGCCGGTTATAACAAATGGTAATCATCTCTTCATCAGGCAGACTGCGGAGGAACGGCAAGAGCTTCTGGCCATAACGGCGGGTATCGACTAATTCGCCCATAGCCGGCGTGTAGGCCCCGGCCAAGACCTGTGTGTCGTCGTCCAGGTCTTCTGTGGCTTGTAGGCCCGTCCGAATGCATTTTATACCTTCTTCCAAGAAGTGCTGCTTCATGTAAGCCGACCGGACAACGCCTTCATGGATGGTTAAAGGCTGATAGCATCCGGATCGCCAGCTGTCGGCCAGATCCGTCCCTTCCAGAACGGCGACGGGATAGATGCGAGCCAGGTCCGGCTGGAGATGGCAAATGGCTGCCGTCGTTCGGACCAAACTCGGCCAGTCTTCACCAGGCAGTCCGGGCATGAGCTGGTGACCGACAGTAAATCCGTACTGCCGCAAGAGGGCCGTCGCCGCTACGACATCCCCTGCCGTATGGCCCCGTCGGGCCTGCTGGAGGACGGCATCGTCCATGGACTGGACGCCCAATTCGACACAGGTCAGGCCATAATGCTGCAAACGCTGCAATATCTCCGGCGTGATGCAGTCCGGCCGGGTCGAACAACGGATAGCATCAATGGTCCCGGCCGTTAGGGCTTCGTAAGCCGGCTGCAAGAGCTGTTCCTGAACAGCCCCTGGCATGGCCGTGAAACTGCCGCCGTAGAAAGCCACTTCCCAGTGGCGCCGCGTCCGGGCTGACGCCGTGTAGGCTACAATGAGGCGGCGCACCTCATCAGGCGTCGGCAGACCTTGGTGCCCCGTGATCTGCCACTGATTACAGAAGACACAACGGTGAGGACAACCGATATGGGGAATGAAAACAGGGATGATAGACGTTTGCATGATGCCTCCTGTGAAAAAAGAGGCTGTCTCGTCGACAGCCTCTTTTTTAGTAGTTCGTTGTTCGTGGTTCGTAATACTAGCCACTCAAGATTCTTCGCCTTTCAAATCCATGAGCGCTGTATGGGCTGCATGTTGTTCGGCGTCTTTTTTTGTTTTGCCCGAGCCTTCACCGAGAACTTTGCCATTGACTTTAACCTCCATGTAGAAGGTCTTGTCATGGTCTGGCCCTTCGCTGCGGCACAGTTCGTATTCAATATGCTGCGGTCCCTTCTGCTGGACGTATTCCTGGAAGAGGGTCTTATAGTCTTTTTCATAATGGCCGCTCTTGACCAAGTCCAGATAGCTTTTAAGCTGATGAAGGATGAATTTGCGGGCTTCTTCATAGGAACTGTCAATATAAATCGCACCGACGACGGCTTCAAAGGCATCGGCCATGATGCTCGGCCGCGTGCGTCCTCCAGTAGCCAGTTCCCCCTTGCCCAAGAGAATATAATCCCCCATGTGGAACTTAGCACAGACCGAAGCCAACGGCGTCTCACTGACGACACTGGCCCGGGCCTTAGACAGTTCACCTTCGGGCATATTGGGATAATGAAGGAATAGATATTCACCTACGACAAGGTCCAGGATAGCGTCGCCCAAAAATTCCAGGCGTTCGTTGTAATAGCCATGGCTGGCCTTGTTTTCATTGGCATAAGATGAATGGGTCAGGGCCTGATCCAAAATGAGGAGATTATGGAATTCCTTGAGGCCCAGGACCTGTATGAATTGTTCTAGCTGTTGTTTTCGTTCGGTATCCATCAGGTCAGTCTTCTTTATTATTCAGCGTATTTCTTAAAAAGCAAGGTGGCGTTATGGCCGCCGAAACCGAAGGAGTTGGAAATGGCGACGTTGACATCAGCTTCTACAGCTTTATCCGGCACATAATTGAGGTCCAGTTCTTTCAATTCGTCTTCCGGTTCGACAAGGTTGATCGTCGGATGGACCTTGCCCGTTTCGATGGTCATGGCGCAAGCAATGGCTTCGACAGCACCGGCAGCGCCGAGGAGATGGCCTGTCATGGATTTCGTCGAGCTAATGAGCATATCTTTAGCATGGTCGCCAAAGACGCGGGCAATAGCCTTCGATTCATTGAGGTCGTTGAGGTGCGTCGACGTGCCATGAGCATTGACGTAATCGACGTCTTCCGGCTGGAGGCCGGCATCTTTGACAGCCAGAGCCATGCATTTAGACTGCTGGATGCCTTCCGGAGCCGGAGCCGTAATGTGATAAGCGTCGGCATTGCTACCATAACCGCCGATTTCACAGTAGATGTGAGCGCCGCGTTTCTTAGCGTGTTCCAATTCTTCGAGGAAGACGACGCCGGCACCTTCGCCCATGACGAAACCGTCGCGGTCTTTATCGAAGGGACGCGATGCATGAGCCGGGTCATCGTTGCGCGTACTCAAAGCTTTCATAGCGGCAAAACCGGCTACAGCACCAGGAGATACGGCGGCTTCCGTACCACCGGCAACGGCAGCATCGAGTTCGCCGCGCTGAATCATGCGGTAAGCAGCACCGATGGAGTTCGTGCCCGTTGCGCAAGCCGTAACGACGCTGGCACAATGGCCCTGAAAGCCGAAGAAGATGGATACCTGGCCTGATGCCATGTTGGCGATCATCTTCGGTACGACGAAAGGATTGACACGAGATGGGCCTTTTGAGAACAGGCCTTTGTACAAATTGTGGAGCGTTTCCATGCCGCCAATGCCTGTACCGATGATGGTACCGATGCGGTCGCGATCTTCTTCATCCAAATTGATTTTGGAATCGTCGAGAGCCAATTTGGCAGCAGCTACGGAGAACTGCGTCGACGGATCCATGTGGCGGGCTTCTTTACGGTCGATGCCGTAGTCAGCGGGGTTAAAATCTTTGACTTCGCCGGCAATGCGGGCAGCATATTCGGTTGCGTCAAAGTGGGTAATGGGGCCGATGCCGTTTTCGCCGTTGAGCAGGGCATTCCAAAAAGCATCTTTACCGATGCCCACAGGAGAAATGACACCTAACCCGGTAATTACTACGCGTTTTTCCAAAGTTTTCACCTCATTATAAAAAGTAACGTACTATCAGCCGGGAATAGCTTCCATTTCCCGTTTGATGTTGGCAAATATATCCTTGACCGGCAGGATATCGTGAATTTCCATCATGCGCCTGCCGGAAAATACCAGACCTGTTTCGACATCGCCCTGCTGGGCCCGTGTCAAGGCTCGGATGATGCAGTATTTGTGACTGCACTTCTTGAGACACTGATCACACGTTTCCGGCTTCGGTGCCGTCCCCAGAAGGATCCGTTCGGAGAAAGGCGTCCGAATAGCCTGGCCAGGAAGGCCAACAGGACTGTGTACGAGGATGAAGTCTTCCGGTTTATTGGCCCGGAGATAGACTTTTTTCAATTCTTCTGAACCATTCGATTCGACGCTGGCAGCGAAACGGCTGCCCATCTGGACGCCATTGGCGCCAAGGCGAAGCATTTCGGCTACGTCTTCCCCATGCAGTACCCCGCCGGCACCGATGACAGGGATGTCAACGGCAGCGCGGACTTCCGGCACGATGAGGCGGCTCGAACGGTTGGTCCCCAAATGCCCGCCTGCTTCAGCTCCTTCGACGACGACGGCCGAAGCACCCAGGGATTGGGATATTTTAGCTAGTTTGGCAGAAGACACAATAGGGACAATAGGCGTGCCCGATGCTTTGCCCCAGGCGAACATGTCCCGGGAAAAGCCTGCGCCTGCTACAACCAGATCGATTCCTTCTTCAATAGCAGTGGTCACGATGCCCTTGAATTCACGGGCTGCAACCATTACGTTTATACCTATGATTCCATGAGGAGACAATTTTCTGGCTAATTTAATTTCATGTCGCAATTCGTCAAAAGGCATGCCAGATGCCGCAATAAGGCCGATACCGCCTTCATTGGCTACGGCTGCAGCCAGCCGGGCTGTGGATAAACGGATGGCCATGCCGCCCTGAATGATTGGCACCTTTGCTACGAGCTTACCTATTCTTAATTCTGGCAGCTTCACTCTGTTTTCCTCCATTCAAGATACCGGGAGGGGAAGACATACAACATGCCTCCCCCTTCGGGCTCTTATTGCGTACTTACGCTTTCTTTTCCTTTTCAATGTAATCAACTGTATCTTTGACAGTTTTGATTTTTTCGGCAACATCATCAGGGATTTCGATATTGAATTCTTCTTCGAAAGCCATGATAAGTTCAACAATGTCCAAGGAATCAGCGCCTAAATCATCGATGTAAGCAGCGTCCATTTTGACTTCTTTTTCGTCAACGCCTAACTGTTCAACAACAATGCTCTTAACTTTTTCAAAAGTATCCTGTTCGCTCATGTCCATTCACCCCCTTTCAGTGGAGTATGCTTTTGTATTACATTACCATGCCGCCATCTACGTTAAGGGTCTGGCCGGTAATATAGCTGGCATCATCCGATGCCAGGAACAAGACGGCCTTGGCCACTTCTTCCGGCTGGGCAACGCGGCCCATAGGAATGGTCTTGACCATGGCATCAACGGCTTCTTCACCGAGGACAGCCGTCATATCCGTGGCAATGCATCCCGGTGCTACGGCATTGCAGCGGATGTTGCGCGAAGCCAGTTCTTTGGCTACGGACTTGGTAAAGCCAATGAGACCGGCTTTGGCAGCGGCGTAATTGGCCTGTCCGGCATTGCCTGTTTCGCCGACGACGGACGTAATGTTGATAATCGAACCACTGCGTTGTTTCATCATCAGCCGCGATACAGCTTTGGTGCAGTGGAACGCCCCATTGAGGTTGGTATTGAGGACGGCCTGCCAGTCTTCTTCTTTCATGATCATGAGCAGTCCGTCGCGGGTAATGCCCGCATTATTGACTAAGATATCGACGCGGCCTAATTCTTTCTTAACAGCCTTTACCATATCAGCTACGGCCTTTTCATCAGAAACGTCGCACTGGATAGCCATGGCTTGCACGCCTTTTTCTTCGATGGCCTGCTTCGTTTCTTCAGCAGCCTTTGTATTGCCAGCATAGATAATAGCCACGCTGGCACCGGCTTCAGCCAGCGCAATAGCTACAGCGCGGCCAATGCCGCGGGAGCCGCCAGTGACGATAGCCGTTTTCCCTGTTAAGTGCATTTTATCGAACCTCCTGGAAAAATTCAAGCGTTTTCTGTAAGGAAGGGATATCTTCTACATTTTCGCTGTGGATTTTGCGGTCGATTTTACGATTAAAACCGCAAAGGGTCTTACCCGGACCGACTTCGACGAAGGTTTCAGCACCGAAAGCCTGCATGGTCTTAGTGCAATCGATCCAGAGGACCGGGCTGGCAGCCTGTTTGACTAAGTTGGCCTTAATATCGGCAGCCGATGTTTCGATCTGGCCGTTGACGTTGGCTACGACAGGAATCTTGGCATCGGAAAGGGTAATGTCGTCGAGGACTTCTGCCAGTCGTTTAGCAGCCGGTTCCATGAGCGTGCTGTGGAAAGGCGCACTGACGTGGAGGAGGATAGCCCGTTTGGCACCGGCTTCCTTCATAGCCGCAGCCGCTTCTTCGACGGCTTTCGTGCTGCCGGCGATAACAATCTGGCCGGGGCAGTTGAAGTTAACGGCCTGGACCGTACCGCCCTGAGCTGAAATCTGAGCGCAAATGTCTTTAATCTTATCTTCAGCCAGGCCGAGGATAGCTGCCATGCCGCCTTCACCGAGGGGTACGGCTTCCTGCATGAACTGGCCGCGGAGGCGGACCGTGCGGACGGCGTCGGCAAAGGTCAAGGCACCGGCAGCGACAAGGGCCGAATATTCGCCGAGGCTGTGGCCGGCAGCGATGTCCGGTGTCAGCCCTTCCTGGGCGAGGACACGGCAGCAAGCCGTGCTGGCCGTCAGGATAGCCGGCTGTGTATTATAGGTCTTCATGAGTTCTTCATCGGGACCTTCAAAGCAGAGCTTGGTCAGGGAAAATCCCAAGGCGTCATCGGCTTCTTCAAAAAGCTGTTTGACTACGGGATATGCATCGTATAAATCTTTGACCATGCCGACTTTCTGGGCACCCTGGCCGGGGAAAACAAATGCCTTTTTCATCATCAGTCACACCTCTCGTAAAAAAATCAATACCATTTCATAACTAAGCTGGCCCAGGTCAGACCGGCTCCGAATCCATCCAGGCAGACGATATCGCCGCGGTGGATCATGCCTGCGTGAACGGCTTCATCCAAGGCGATAGGAATGGAAGCGCCGGATGTATTCGCATATTTCTCGATGTTGACGAAGACTTTTTCCATCGGTACATGGAGCCGTTTTGCCGCAGACTGGATGATGCGGATGTTGGCCTGATGGGGAACAAGGACGTCGATGTCTTCCTTCGTCAGTTCCGAGCGTTTAAGGGCTAATTCAGCTGCGTGAGGCATGGCTTTGACGGCGAATTTATAGACTTCTTTGCCGTCCATCTTGGCATAGGCCATACCGTTTTCGCGCAGGGCATCGGTCGGCGGCATTTCGACACCGCTGGCCGGAATGGTCAGGAAATCACCGCCTGTCCCATCGGCACCCATAGCACCGCCGAGGATGCCATAGCCGCTGGGGACCGGGCCGATGACAGCAGCGCCGGCGCCATCTCCGAAGAGGACGCACGACGAGCGGTCTTTCCAGTTGACGACGCGGGTCAGGATTTCTGCACCGATGACCAAAATATATTTATACATCTTATTTTCAATGAACTGGGAAGCGATGATCGAGCCGTAAGCAAAGCCCGAGCAGGCTGCTTCCAAATCGAAGGCCGCTGCATTGACAGCGTGGAGATTGGCCTGGACTTTGCAGGCCGTCGACGGCAGGGCCCGGTCCGGGGTCAGCGTGCAGACGATGATCAAATTCAAATCTTCCGCTTTGATGCCGGCATTCTTCAAGGCTTCTTCGCCGGCTTTAGTAGCCAGGTCCGACGTATTGACACCTTTCGGAGCGACGTGACGGGCGCCGATACCTGTACGGCTGCGAATCCATTCATCGGATGTATCCATCATTTTTTCTAAATCTTTATTCGTCCATACCTGATCAGGTACACAGTGACCTGTACCAAGAATCCCAGCGGGATTAGCTTTCACTATCATACTGTTCTACCTCTTCTTCCTCTATACTTTTACGAATATGGCCGACGACGTCCTGTTCGGCGATTTCGCCAGCAACGCGGACGGCGTTCTTGATGGCCTTAGCTTTCGAACTGCCATGACAGATGATAAAGCTGCCATCGACACCGAGCAGCGGTGCACCGCCGTATTCGGTGAAGTCCAATCGTTTCCTCAGTGATTTCAAGGCCGGGTAGACGGCTAAAGCCCCCAGTTTGGCGATGAAACCGCTATTTTTAATCGTATCTCTGACGAGGCGGATGATGAACATGGCCATGCCTTCGCCAAATTTCAGGATAACATTGCCGACGAAGCCATCACAGACGACGACATCGACGGTTCCTTTCGGTATATCTCTCCCTTCTACGTTACCATAGAAAGAGATAGTTTTCAAATTTTCTAGCATAGGATACGTCTTTTGGCAAAGTTCATTGCCCTTCGACGCTTCCTCGCCAATATTCAACAAACCAACAGTCGGCTTTTCGACGCCCAGGATGTATTTTGCATAATGATATCCCATGATGGCCCCTTCGACGAGGTGTTTCGGCTTGCTGTTGGCATTGGCCCCGGAGTCGAGGAGCACCGTAATGCCCTTCTTCGACGGGATAGGCGTCGCGATACAAGGCCGTTCGATGCCTTTGATACGTCCCAGCCCGAAGAGGGCTGCTGTCACGGCGGCGCCGGTGCTGCCAGCGGCGACGACAGCATCACAGAGGCCGTCTTTGACCAGCCGCGTCGCTACGACAATCGATGCGTCTTTTTTGCGACGAATGGCTTGAGCCGGATGTTCGCCCATTTCAATGACTTCGCTAGCATGTACAATGGACAGGCGGTCGCTTTCTTTGGCGCCGTATTTGCTCAGTACGTCACGTATTTTCTTTTCGTCACCTACCAGGACGACATCAAAATCATATGCTTTGACGGCCTCTACGGCACCGAGGACAATTTCTTCAGGTGCGTAATCACCGCCCATAGCATCTACAGCTATTCTCATTCTACTACCGCTCCATTATTCCAAAGATTCTATGATAAATTTTGCCCGGAATACTTCTTTTCGCATCTTCCGGATTGTGACCCATACGTAGTATTTCTGATCGCGCTGGCGCATGACTTCGGCCTTGGCAATCATTTTATCGCCTACAGTGACAGGTTGTTTATATTTAATATTGGCTACGGCTGTAATGCAGACCGGAAGATTCAATACCGTCCGCGCCAGGGAACTGGCCTGGGCATACAGGCATTGGGAGCGCACAATGTGAGCTTCGTCGACCATATCATCTGTTGCCGTCATGATTGAAATGGCATTCTTGCCGATGATGCAGTCTACGAGCTCCCCGACGACAGGAGCATTGCGCAATTTCGGCTGCGCCGCTTCTGCCTTCTGGCGGATGCGGATACGCATTTCGGGGATTCCCAAGGCCATGCGGTCCAAGCGGATAGTAGCCACGCTGACGGAAAATTCTTCAGCCAATTCTTCGTCGTTTATAAAAGGATTTTCTTCAATCCGCTTCTTTAATAAAGCATGTCGCTTATCTCTCGCTATACGAACCATTTCATTCACCCTTGAAATTATTACCAAGTACTAACAGCACATACAACTAGAGATTATATAATGTTTTGGCAAATTTGGCAAGGAAAATAAAAAAGTATGCTTTCATTTCATTCATCTCATTGAATTGCCGAAAGCATACTTAATCACTCCTTAGTATTTATCGAAATCCATTTCGTTCAATACATCACGCAGTTTTTCCAGTTCTTCCTTGGTCATCGTAATCCCTTTGGTCATGGCCTGATAATCCGGATCCCACGAGCGAAGGTCAAATTTCGGTGCTCGATTATTCCAGCTGATGTACGTCAGTTCTTTGCGCCAGCCGTCTTTATTTTCCGACAAAGTGCCGCAAATATCTTCGATGTTGAAATTTAACTGTGCCATTGTATACCTCCTAATAGGTGCTCTCTCACCTGTGTTGTCATTTTTCAGGTTAATGCTATAACCCAATTATTTTATATAATAGCAAATATGAGCTGTATGTCAATACAGCAGATTCGCCGATTATGTCAAGCCTTTTTTGACTTTTTACCCATGCATTTTATGCCGCTTAAAGAGACCGCCATGTGCTTCACTGATATCGAAGACGGACACGAAGGCATTGGGGTCGACGCTGGTAATAGCATCGCGCATCTTCGTGATTTCCAAACGCGACACGACGCAGTAGAGAATCATCGTCTTTTCCCGCTTATATGCGCCTTCGCCATTGATGAGGGTCACGGCACGGCCCATGTCCCTAGTCAGACAGTCAGCGACTTCGTCGTGCTTGCCCGTGACGATGAGCATCCCTTTCATTTCGTCGAGGCCGTTGGTGACGACGTCGATCATCTTATAGGCAATGAAGTATGCTACCAGGGAATACATAGCGCTGTCCCACGAAAAGACGAAACCCGAACTTCCCAGGATGAAGAGGTTGAAAAACATAATCGTCTCACCGACGGAAAAAGGCGTGCGCCGGTCGGCGATAATAGCCAAGACTTCCGTCCCGTCCAAGGAGCCTCCCCAGCGGATGATGAGGCCGACGCCGAGGCCGATGATGATACCGCCGTAAATGGTCGACAAGAAAGGATCCGACGTGACTGGTTCGTAATGGATGAAATTACTCCATCCAGACAGGCAGAGGATGGAAAAAAGTGAAGATATCGTAAAAAAGGCACCTATTTTCTTATACCCAAAAATGAAAAATGGAATATTCAAGATGATAATGAATACGCTGAAACTAATACCCGTCAGCTGCGCAGCCATGAGGGCAATGCCGACGACGCCGCCGTCGATGACGTGGTTCGGGACCAGGAAGACATCCAGGCCGATGGTATAGATGAGAGAGCCAAAGGCCAGGCCCAGGGCACGCAAGATATATTTCATTGATTTTCTCCTCGTTTTTTTGCTAAATAACGGCGGCCGATGATCCAGGCGACGAAGTCATCGACCGGTTCCGGCGGATATTGAAAGGACAAGGGCACGAAACGACGCCAGCCCTTGCGCGGCGTGTATTTGAAGTAGAGCTTTCGCCCTTCGACAGTCGTAAATTTTTCGTCTGTCAAGGAAAAAGTGATATTCTTATGGCTCCTGGCAATCCACTGCTCGACCAAAGGCTGCAGTTTCTTATGGTTAGTCCCATCGCCCATGACGATATGGGAAAAAGAATGGGCTTCATAGGCCTTACTCAAATAATCGCCCAGTTCCGGCGTCGGTACGATGGCCTTGGTGACCAAGCTGCCATCATCGGCGACGACAGCCGTTCCCGTTTTTTCAGAACCAGGGTCAATGGCAAAAATCAAAGTATCTCCTCCTATTGTCGGCGTTGCCCCATCATTCATCGGCTTCTACGCGGATATCGATCTGCAAGGGGCCGGCCGTGTACGTATCGGTTTCGGTAACGGCCTTGAGGACGATATCGGCACCGCTGTGATTCTTTATCTTATTAATGGTCTCGAACATTTCTGCCGCCGTCAAGGCCCCGACATTGCCTGTCAGCGGATCCGGCAGGAGCCCTTTCGCCTGGGCCTGCTGATTGACATTATGGAGGAAACGCATGACCTGCAGTTCAGCATTGCCCGACAATTCCTGGGCCGTCAGCCGTTCTTCATAAACGACGTCACCACGGTGATAGATAAGGTTGTTATCATACATTTCGACGTGGACCAGAGCCGGTTCTCCGAGCATGATGTTACCGGCGGCAATGATGCGGAGCAGTTTCTGTGATTTCCCCGATTTCTGCAGAGCGTCGACAGTCGCGTTGAATTCGTCTGGCGCAATGTAGAGAAGTACTGTATTTTCATCGCGGACACCGAGATGACGGCAGATCATGGTATTGGTCTGGCTCATGGCCCGGCTCAATTCTTCCCGTGTCTGAGCCTGACTCAAGCCGCCATTGAGGACGTTACTGGACAGGACTTCGCCGACGCGGAAGACGACCGTCCCTTCACGGATATTAGTCATCGTTTCATTGAGGAGCTTGATGCGCTTGTCAAGGACATCGATGGTATCCATCATCTTCTGTTTCGTCTCTTCCAGCATGGCTACATCCTGACGGGCCTTTTCACTGTCAGCCAGGGCCGAGTCGCGCTGTTTCTTGGCTTCGTCCATGGCGACCTGGATAGCCGTCAGCTGGCGGGCTTTATCGTCACGAGCGGCCTGGGCCTGCTGCAAATCCAACTGGGTCGTCCGGATTTCTTCATTTTTCCCGTCCAGCTGTTCCTGCTGCTTCTTCAGGAGTTCTTCATTCGATGCGATAAGCTCGTTCTTGTTATCCAGTTCCTTGCCCAGGTCCTTGGCCTGCTGCAACAGTTCGTCCCGCTGAGCTTCGAGCTGGGCCTTCTGCATCTGCAACTGATGCATGCCAAACAGGGCGATACGAACGTTTTCCGACAAAATGGACATGACGCCTAAGGTGATGACGGCAATGCTGATGCCCGTCAAGATGGTGACCAGGATGGACGTATACTTCGGCCGCAAGCCGAATAATTTAATTTTCCGTTTCCCTACACGGGAACCGATCTTATCGCCAAGATAGGCGATAATCCCGCCCATGACAGACAAGACGATCAGCATGACCCATCCGTATTCCATAAGACACCACCTTTGCTCATATCTTTATATCATTACATTATAGCCCATAATTACCATATACTGCAAGAGCTGCCTAAGGCAGTCTAGTAGGTGGCCCGTCTTTCATCGCGAGGGAGTAATATTTTTAATTTCTTACGGCAAACGATGAACGACCTGCGACCAACGTAAAAAGACGCTGTCTTCATGCGACAGCGCCTTTTTCCCTCACTTCGATTTTTTATAGACTAAGATGACGCCGGCAATACCGCAGACAATGTCTGGCAAGAAGGCGGCGATGTATGGCGGTATCTTGCCGCCGTTGCCCAAGGCGTTGCCCAGGGTCATGATGGAATAGTAAATAAAGATGACGACGACGCTGATGCCGAAGCCGATAGACGAGCTGCCGCGCTGTTTCTGCATCCCCAAGGGGGCACCGACGATGGCACAGACCAGGCTGGCCAAGGGCAGGGCAAAGCGGTTGTACATTTCGACTTTCATCTTATTCGTATTGACTGAATTCTGGTCCAAGAGCTTGATTTGTTCCCGCAATTCGCGAATCGTTAATTCGTCCGGTTTCTTCTGGGATGCATTGATTTTATTCGGCTTCTGCGTAATCGGAAGGGCCTGGTTCTGGAATTTCAAGGACCGCGTCGTCTGTTCATTGGCAGAGACGTCGTAAATCGTGCCTTCGTGCATAATCCATTTCTGGCCGTTCCAGTCGGCCCGGTCAGCCTGTTCGACACGCATGAGCGTATCATTTTCAAATTCTTGGACAGTAATATCCTTCAGCTGCTTCGTATTGGCATCATATTGACGGGCATACATGAGGCTGGATATATCCGATCCCTTAGTATTCTTGATGATGATATGGTCCTGCGTCGTCGGAGCGACATTGTGCTTGATTTCTTCATTGATAATCGTATTGTAAGCATTGTTAGCCTTGGGCACGACGTATTCATTGAAAGCCGTCGCCCCGATGGAAATGAAGAAAGCCGTCACGAAAATCGGCATGGCCAGGCGGATGAAATTCTGACCGCCAGCCCGCATGACGATTAATTCACTAGAACTCGATAATCGTCCAAAAGCCATGAGCGATCCTAAAAGGACGGACATAGGAAAGGTGACGACGATAATCGACGGCATAGCCAGGACGAAGACGCGGAACGCAGCCCAAACCGAAGCCCCATACTGATTGATAAGATTTGCAATACGGTAGAGTGTCCCCGTGCCGACGAAGACCGCTGTAAAAGCACAGACGCCAAACAAAAAAGGGCCAATAAATTCTTTTAATATATACTTATCTAATATTCGCATTCCATACTCCCTGTTACATCCTGAATTCTTCGCCTAAGTAGAATTTCTTGGCTACCGGGTCATTGGCAATCATTTCCGGGCTGCCTTCGAGGAGGATCTTCCCTTCACTCAAAATATACGCCTTATCGACGATACTCAGTGTTTCCCGGACGTTATGGTCGGTAATGAGGACGCCCATGCCACGGTTCTTTAAATGGCTGATGATGCCCTGGATATCATTGACCGCCAAGGGGTCGATGCCGGCAAAGGGTTCATCGAGGAGGATGAAAGCCGGGTCCATGACCAGACAGCGGGCGATTTCGACACGGCGCCGTTCGCCACCGGAAAGCTGGATGCCCAAGCGGTTGCGGAGCTGAGTAATGGAGAACTCTTCCATCAAAGCTTCCGCTTTTTCATGCTGTTCCTTCTTGCTGAGCTTCGTCGTCTCCAACATGGCCAGGAGGTTGTCTTCGACGGTGAGTTTGCGAAAAATCGACGCTTCCTGAGGCAGGTAACCGATGCCATAGGCTGCCCGCTTGTGGATGGGCAGTTGGGTAATGTCCTTGCCATCAATGGTTATCTGCCCCGATGTCGGCCGTTCGATGCCGACGATCATGTAGAAAGTCGTCGTCTTGCCGGCACCGTTCGGCCCTAAAAGACCGACAATCTGGCCCTGGTCGACGCGGATGCTGACGCCGTTGACGGCATTTCGTTCTTTATATGCTTTTACGAGATCTTCAGTCTGAATAAACATAGATACCCCTTACTCTTACGGATTACTGCCCGGTACGATGACGATGGTTGACCGGCTCCGGGTCTGGACGGAATTATCGGCCAAGCGGATGTCGACGTTGTCGCCGTTGAGGGAATTACCATTCTGGGTGGCATTGACATTCCCTGTCAAGTGGATGACGCCGTCATTCTGACCTGGTGTCTGGGTATAGACGGCTTGGTTGGCATAAGCGACGAGGTTTTCTGCTGGCGATTCAATATGGACGTTGCCCGTACCGACGGCCTTTATCTGTTTGAACCAGGCATCGATATGGTCAGCCCACATCTGCGACCCCTGGGCTTCGAGATAGCCGTTGCCCGTGACGATGCCATAATCTTGATCGAGATAGTATTCGACTTTATCGCCATTGACTTTCTTATCGTCGTAGACGCCGCGGACATTGCCGGTAGCGACGACGTAATTCTTATTCGTCGAATGGACTTTATCGGCGTTAAGCTGCATATCCGGTTGCTGAATCGATACGTTGCCTTCCATATCGGCTTCGGCCGTCTTGAGGTTGTAGACGGCTTTACTGCCGGTCATCGTAGCCTGGTCGCGGACGATGACGACATTGCCCGTTGCCGTAGCAACCTGGGTCTTCCCGTTATATTCCAGCGTGTCTGCCGTGACAGATACAGCCGGATTGCCATTGTTATCCGCTGCCACAGCGCCGACAGCTGGCAAGACCATAGCCCCTAAGAGAGCGGCCACAGCCAGTTTTTTTCCAAGTGATTTCATCATAGTCATTCTCCCTTTGTCACTTGCGCATGGCCAGTCAGCGTCACCTTGGTCAGGCTGCTGTCCGTTTCAAAGGCATCTGCTTTAAGTGACGTCTTATCATGGCGGTCCATGACGACCTTACCACCTTTGATCATACGCGTATCCATATTATAATACACACTGCCGTCGGTCTGCAATGTATCGCCCTTATCGGTTTCCGCTTTGACTGGCGGTTTGATTTCGATGGTCCGCTTCTGGCGATCGACGACGCCCTTATCCGATGTAATGGTCATCTGCGTCCCGTCTTCCGCGACGACCAGGGCCTTGGGATTGGTGAAATACATGATCTGCGTATCCGGATCGATTTGGATTTTATCGGCTGTCAATTTCCAGACGAGTTGGCCATCTTTCTTTTCTTCCAGCTCCGTCCCTTCGAATTCAACGAGCTTGTCCGGACTGACCATAGGGTCTTCTGTCTTCTGAGGATGCATGAAGACGTACAGCATGACAGAGAAGGCGATGACGACGACGGCGGCGATAAGGGAAATTTTATTCTTTTTCAGCTTTTCTGCTATCATCGTTATGCGCCTCCGGTTTCTGCTGCAATGCTATGATTTCTTCCGGTTCTGTACTCCAGCGATGCTGGAACCACAGCCATTCTGTCGGATGTTCTTTGATGAATTTTTCTGTGACCACAGCCATCTTTCGGGTCATGCGGGCAATATCTTCTTCTTTATTCCCTGTGTCTTCAAAGTGCATGATCTCACCGATTATCAAATGGGTCCGATGATTTTCGTCATGGACAGGAAAGACCGGTACGATAGGAGAATGAAATTTCTGGGCAAACATAGCCGGTCCCTTAGGCGTCGAACTCATCTTACCCAAAAAAGGCTGAGGGACGCCGTGGAAACCGCCATCCTGGTCGGCCAGGAATCCCAAGAGCTTCTTGCGCTTCAAAGCGCGGGCAGCGATAATCATTTCATTACCGCCACGGGCAAAGACTTCCAGCCCCATACCTTCACGGTTTTCATTGAGCAGGCGCGTGACAGCATCGTTGGCCTGATTCTTGACAATCGTCGAAGCCGGATAGCCGTACATAGCCAAGGCGCCGAGCCATTCCCAGTTGCCCATATGGGCTGTCAGGACGATGACCCCTTTATCCTCCTTCATCGCTTCATCCAGGCGTTCTGGATGTTCCAGCGTGACATAGTCACGGATATTCCCAGGATTCAGATTGGGCGTATAGAGGATTTCCATGAGCGATTGGCCGAGATTGCGGAAGACTTCGGTCATGATGCGTTCCGCTTCTTCCCGGCTGCATTCCAGACCGCGCTGAATCTGGAAAATCCCACGGTTACGCTGCTTCTTCATCAACTTTCCTACGAAAGGGCCTAGTTTGCGACCCAAGGAAATGATAAACGGATAGGGCAGATGACAGAGAATCTTGCCAAATCCGCGTGCAGCATGGTACTGCCATTCCTTACTCACAATACAGACTCTCCTTTCTTATTGGCGCAACGTAAGGCCCCCATCGCCTAAATAACGGCAAAGGACCTTGTCCCAGACGTGCTGGCTCTTCAAGATATATTCGACAAATTCCCGCAGGGCCCCATGGCCGCCGGGATAAGCCGAGACAAAAGCAGCGGACCGCCGGGCTTCTTCGCAGGCATCGAGGGGGGCTGCGCCGAAGCCGGCATTGGCAATGAGTTCGACGTCATTCAAATCATCGCCCATATAGGCCACTTCGTCGAGAGACAGGCCGATTTCACTGCACAACTGCTGCATAGCCAGGAGCTTGCGCGAGCAGTCCTGCAAGACGTAGTCGATATGCAGGTCTTTCGCCCGCTGTTCGACCATCGGCGACCGACGGCCCGTGACCAGGGCTGTCTTAAGGCCGGCAGCCCGGATTAAGGAAATGCCCATACCGTCTCGGGCGGAAAAGCCTTTCATGGCATCGCCAGACGGACTATAGTAAATGATGCCGTCAGTCATGACGCCGTCGACGTCGAGGGCCAGCATCTTGATATGTGTCAAAAAGCTCATCAGACCACTCCCTGCCGCAGCAAATCGGTAATATGAATCATGCCGACGACTTTATCATCCTTGTCGACGACAGGCAATACTGTAATCGGACGAGGCTGGTTCTTTTCCATGATGTGCAGGGCTTCCGTCGCCAGTTTATGGTTGGCAATGACCCGCGGATTTTTAGTCATCATAGCATCGACAGGCCACTGGAGGAAATTGGAACCCGTTTCCAAGCCGCGGCGGACGTCGCCATCGGTGACCAGGCCGACGAGCTTGCCTTCTTCATCGACGACAGATACAGCACCCAGACCTTTTTCGGTCATGAGGAAAAGGGCATCCTGAACGATGCTGTCTTCGCTGACGACAGGATTATCCTGGCCTTTATGCATGACATCGTCGACAGTGAGCAAGAGCTTCTTGCCCAAGGCTCCACCGGGATGGAAGATGCCGAACTGTTCCTTCGTGAAATGATGCTGTGTCAAGAGGACCACAGCCAGGGCATCGCCCAAAGCCAGTGCAACGGTCGTACTCGTCGTCGGCGCCAGTCCCAGCGGGCAAGCTTCTTTTTCAACAGACGCATCGAGGATGATATCGGCATGCTTGGCCAGCGTCGAGTTATGATTGCCGACAACGGTAATGAGTTTGGCGCCAATGCGCTTGAGCGACGGCAGGATGTTGAGGATTTCCACCGTTTCCCCACTATTCGAGAAGGCCAGTACAATATCATCAGACGTAACCATACCTAAGTCGCCGTGGATGGCTTCAGCCGGATGGAGGAAAATGGATGGCGTCCCCGTACTGGACAGTGTCGCCGATACTTTACGAGCAATATGACCCGATTTCCCCATGCCCGTAACGATGACCCGGCCTTTCGATTTCATAATCATGTTGACGGCATTGACGAAATTTTGATTGAGCGTAGGAATCAATTTTTCAATGCCTTGTGCTTCCTGATGGAGCACGTCTTTTGCTTCTTCTAAAATATCCATCATGATTTCGTCTCCTTTTTGTCCGTTGCTTATTTTTCCGTGCTTACGCTTCGCTGGGCAATTTCATTGATCGCTACCATATCGCGGAGGACGCCTTCGACTTGTGATAAGTACAGCATATTCGGCCCATCGCTGAGAGCTTCGGCCGGGTTATCGTGGACTTCCATAAAGACGCCGTCAATGCCGGCACCGGCAGCGGCCCGTGCCAGGTTGCCGACGAACTGGCGCTGGCCTGCCGATTTCGTGCCAGCCCCACCGGGCAGCTGGACGCTGTGAGTGGCGTCGAAGACGACAGGATAGCCTAAGCTGCGCATGATTGGGAAGGACCGCATGTCGACGACGAGGTTGTGATACCCCAGGCTGATGCCCCGTTCGGTGAGCATGATGTTTTCATTGCCTGCGTGTTCAATCTTGGCGACAACATTCTTCATGTCTTCCGGTGCCAGGAACTGCCCTTTCTTGACGTTGACACATTTCCCCGTAGCCGCAGCGGCTTCTAACAAATCGGTCTGGCGGCAGAGGAAAGCCGGAATCTGAATGACATCCAGGACTTCCGCAGCGGCTTCGGCCTGGCAGGTTTCATGGATGTCGCTGACGACGGGAACTTGGAGCTCTTTCTTGATGTCAGCTAAGATGCGCAGACCTTCTTTCAGACCCGGTCCGCGGTATGATGTATAGGACGAGCGGTTGGCCTTATCGAAAGAAGCTTTGAAGATATATGTCAGTCCCAATTTTTCGCAGATAGCCTTCATGGCCTTGCCAATGGCGAGGGTCCGTGCCGGGTCTTCGATGACACATGGTCCGGCCATAACAAAAAGCTTGCCATCGCCACCGACGGTCTGGTTGCCAACCTGAATTCGTTTCACTTTTTCCATAGTCTATTCCCCTTTATGAGCAGATTCGGCAAAATAACGGCGGATATGTTCCAGGTCATCCGGCGTATCAATACCGATGAATTGGTGATGAGTCTTTATTACTTTTATCTTATAACCATTTTCGAGAACCCGCAACTGTTCCAGGGACTCGACTTTTTCTGCCGGCGTCTGTTCCATGGCCGCGTACTGCAGGAGGAAGTCCCGGCGATAGGCATAGATACCGATGTGCTTATACGGCTGGATGCCCCCTTCTTCAAAGGAGTGGCGCGGATACGGGATGAGGGAGCGCGAAAAATACATGGCTTCATCCTTCTGGTTGAGGACGACTTTGACAGCACTCGGGTCGTCATATTCGTCTTCCTGCAAAGGCGCAGCGACCGTCGCCATGGTCAGATCCGGTTCCGCTTCAAAGGCCCGGCACAAATCGTCGATGACGTCCGGCGCAATGAGCGGCTCGTCGCCCTGGACGTTGACGATGACGTCGGCATCGGGAAAATGACCGACCGCTTCGGCCAAGCGATCCGTACCATTAGCATGGTCTTCCCGTGTCATGACAGCGTGGCCGCCAAAGGTGACGACGGTATCATAGACTTTCGGATTATCTACAGCGACGACGACAGCTGTCAGTTTCGAAGCTTTAGCAGCCTGTTCGTAGACACGCTGTACCATCGGTTTTCCGGCAATATCGCACAGCGGTTTTCCCGGCAAGCGCGTCGATGCATAGCGCGATGGGATGATGCATACAAATTTCATAGTTTATCCTCCAATACTGCTTGCAAAATCGTATCTATTTTCTCTTGCCCTTCTACGATTTCAATGGTAATACCCAAAACGTATAGTGGCAGGTCGTATTCATGGATGAGGGATGCCGGCAGCTTGACAGCATCTTTTTCTGTCGTCACCAAAGGGCAGCCTGCAGCCGCCGCTTTATCAGCCATCTGCCGGATGTCGTCGCGGCTATATTGGTGATGATCTTCATAGCGGATGGCACCGACGACGGTAAAACCTGCGTCGCCCAGGGTCCGTTCAAAAGAGGCCGGATTGCCCAGGGCCGATACGGCCAGGACAGGGTGCTCATGGGGCAGTAACTTGCCGGCGTCATCGTTCCGGCCTTCATACCAAGCAGCAAAAGACAGGCATCGCAACGGCTTATGGATAGCCATGGCCACGGGCGCTTCCCGGTTGTACTGCTGCAACGTACGGACAATGGCGTCAGCCTGGTCCTGCCCAATCTGATCCCGCTTGGTAATGACGAAGACGTCAGCCCGTGCCAACTGCTCCAACGGTTCCCGCAGGAGGCCTCGCGGCAGGACATGGCCATTGCCGAAAGGATCGGTCCCGTCGATGAGGACGATGTCCAAATCCCGGTACAGCTGCCAGTGCTGGAAGCCGTCGTCGAGGAGAAGGACCTGCGTCCCAAACTGTTCGACAGCCAGCCGGCCGCCGACAGCCCGATGACGGCCGACGATAACTGGAACGCCTGGCAGGCTGCGGGCCATGAGGCAGGCTTCATCGCCGCCTTCTTCAGCCGTCAGCAGGACGTGCTGCCCGTCGGACATGACCGCAGCCTCACCTTGTTCCCGCTGAGAGCGGTAACCCCGGTTGAGCAAGGCTACGCGCCATCCCTGAGCCTGCAAGCGACGGGCCAGCATACACGCCGTTGGCGTCTTGCCTGTACCACCGACAGTGATGTTGCCCAGGCTGATGACGACGGCCGGCACGTGTTCCTGCCGTTCTGAATGATCGGCGATGGAATGATACTTGGCCAGGACACCTTTCCGGTACAACCAGGACGCCCAGTCAAGCAGGGCCAGGGCCGGCCAATCCCAGCAATGATGGGGGCCGGCGCCGGTGAGGTAATGGAAATAAGCTGCCGCCAAGTTGCGAAAAGACATGGGCTCACCTCCCGCCGTGAACAGCATCGAGCATCTTCTGCAGCTGTTCCAGATTCTTCCGCGTAGCCCCCTGGTTTTCCTGAACGACTTCAATGCAGCTGCGCTTCATAGCTTCGGCCCGGTCCGGATGGATGAGGATATCCAGGCAAGTGTCGATGAATTCCTTTTCATTCTTGACCATGACACAAGCGCCGCGGCTGCTGAGGAGATCGAAGATTTCAGCAAAGTTGAACATATTGGGGCCGACGACGATGGGTTTGCCATGGGCTGCCGGTTCCAGGATATTATGGCCACCGATATGGGCCAAGCTACCGCCGACGAAGATGAGGTCGCCCAAGCTGTAGACGCGGCCCAATTCGCCGATCGTATCGAGGATGACGCCGTCATAATCGGCCTTAATCGGTTTTCCGGCTTTCATGTCGCTGCGCTTGACCATGGTGATGCCATGCTTTATCCCTTCGTCGGCGATAAGGTCGGCCTGATAAATATAGCGCGGCGCGATGATCAATTTAGCGTCCGGGAAATGGTCTCGTATCTTGACGAAAGCCTTGTAGACCGAGCCGTTCTCCCCTCGATGGGTACTGCCAGCGATCATGATAGGATAGGTTCCTTCGGCAAAGCCCAATTCATGGAGGAAGCGCTTCTTTTCTGCTTCCGTAACGATGCCATAAGTCTGGTCGTACTTGGTGTTGCCCGTGACGATAACCTTATTAGGGTCGGCACCGATATCGATGATATACTGGGCGTCAATGCGGCTCTGCATGCAGAACATGCGAATCGTCGACAAGACGCGGCGCGTAAAGAAGGTGATCATCCGGTAACGGACGGCGCTGCGCTGGCTGATGCGGCCGTTCATCATCATGACCGGGATGTGCTTGTCAGCAGCGATGCGCAAGAAATTCGGCCAAATTTCTGTTTCGACGAGGACAATGGCCTGGGGATTGACAATAGTCAGGATACGGTTCGTCAGATAAGGTAGGTCGAGCGGGAAATAGAGGATCCCGTCGGCGCCTTTGATGATCTGATGGGCCATGCGGAAGCCCGTCGCCGTGACGACGGAGACGATGATGACTTCATCCGGATGGGTCTTGCGCATTTCCCGCACAATCGGGCTGGCCGCGACGATTTCTCCAACCGATGCGGCATGAACCCAAATAGCATGGCGGTTGGATATTTTATCTTTTAATTCTTCCGGCAAAAAGCCAATACTCTGTTTAATGCGCTGATAAAATCCTTCTTCCCGGATGAGCCGGTAAATGAGCATAGGAATAAGGGTTGCCCAGTAAATGAGGAGCAGGATATTATACAGCCAGTACATAGGATGAGATTTTAGATTTTTCATCACAATCAACCTTCTGACGCTGTGTCTTCTGTAGTATCGTTGAACTGTACAGCATAGAGATGGGCATAAAGGCCATCCTTGGCCAGCAGCTCTTCATGGTTCCCTTCTTCGACGATGCGGCCGTGGTCGATGACGACGATGTTGTCGGCATTGCGGACCGTGCTCAGGCGATGGGCGATGACGACAGCCGTGCGGCCTTCCATGAGGCGGTCCAACGCGGCCTGGACGATTTTTTCGCTTTCCGTATCGAGGGCCGACGTCGCTTCATCGAGGATGAGGATGCGCGGGTTCTTAAGGATAGCCCGGGCAATGGCAATGCGCTGGCGCTGGCCACCGGACAGGGAGCTGCCGCGATCGCCGACGAGGGCTTCGTAACCGCCAGGCAGTTCCCTAATGAAATCATGGGCATTGGCCGCTTGGGCGGCAGCGACGACTTCTTCGTCTGTCGCATCGAGGCGGCCGTAGAGGATGTTCTCCCGAACCGTCGCATTAAAGAGCATCGTTTCCTGCGGAACCAGGCCGATCTGCTGGCGCAGGGACGAGAAAGTGACGTCGCGGACGTCGATGCCGTCGATAGTCAGACTGCCGCCAGTGACATCATAAAAACGAGGCAGCAAGTTGGCCACTGTCGATTTGCCAGCCCCGCTGGGACCGACGAGGGCGACGACTTCGCCTGGAGCCACTTTCAAGTTAAAATCAGTCAAGGCCGGATGGTCTTTATCATAAGCAAAGGAGACATGATGGAATTCGACTTCCCCTTTGACCGGCGGCAGGACGATGGCATCCTGTTTTTCCTTGACGTCCGGTTCGGTGTCAATGGTTTCAAAGACGCGGTCAGCAGCGGCCAAGGATTTCTGGATGTCGCCGTAGATTTCACTGATGCGGCGGACCGGATTGGCCAGGTTGATGGCGTAAATGAGGAAGGCAATAAGGGCGCCAGCCGTCATTTCACCGTTGATGACGCTCATGCCGCCGTACCAGATGATGCCCGTAACGGCAATGGCTGCAAAGAACTGGATGAACGGCGTCAATAAGGCCGTCAGCTTAGTCGTCGTCATGAGAGCCCAGAAATTGCGGTCGTTCTGGACCATGAAGCGACGGATTTCAAAGTCTTCGCGATTGAAGGAGCGGATGATGCGGATCCCGGAAATGGCTTCTTCCAAGAGCGACGTAATGTCGGCCATCTTGCCCTGGACGTCGTGACCGGCCCGACGCAGACGGGAACCGAAAAAGTTAATCGTAAAGACGACGAGCGGGACGATAACCAACGTCAGTAAGGTCAGCTTCCAGTAGAGGAAGAGCATGGACCCCAGGGAACCGATCAGGATGACCGCTTCCTGGACGAAGGAAATGAGATTGCCTGCAATGGCCGTCTGCAAAGCCGTAACGTCATTAGTCAGATTGCTCATGATATTGCCCGTCTTGTGCTTGTCGAAATACGACAGGGACAAGGTCTGCAAATGGCGATACAAGGTCTCGCGGATATCGTTGACGATTTTCTGGCCGACGAAACTCATAAGGTACTTCTGGCCGAAATAGAAGAACCCGCGGAGCAGGAACAAGACCAGGATGCCGATGACGATGAGGTTCAGCGTGTAAATATCCTTATTGGCCAGAACCTTATCGATGACGTCCTTGATGAGCCACGGGACGACGACGTTGCTCGCCCCAGACAGAGCCATACAGATGACCGCAACGACGAGGCGCATCTTGTACGGCTTGATAAACATTAATAATCTCTTATAACTTTGCCAACTATTGTATTGCTTCATGGGCACCTCTTTCTCTTGCAAAATCTAAGATAGCCTGGGCCGTCCGTTGGACAGCGCCGGGTTCCCCCATCGTGCGGCGGACAGCCGCCAGGGATTCGTGCAATGCTTCACGGTGCGCCTTATCCGTAATCATAGGCACCATGGCGGCAGCGATGTTTTCCGGTGTCACTTCATCCTGCCACAATTCAGGGATGATCCGGCGACCCATGATGATGTTGGGCAGGCCGATACTGTCGATATGGACGAGGACCTTCGATAGCCAGTAGGTCAGGCGGTTGACGCGGTAGACGAGGAGCGTCGGAAGCCTCATGAGAGCCGTTTCCAGCGTCGCCGTCCCGGAAGCCGCAATGGCCGCTGTACTGAGATTCATCATATCGTATACCCGGTCTTCACCGATGGTGACGTCCATGCCAGAAGACTGAATCAATTCGTCCAGCAAGGCTTCATCAATGGTAGAGGCCCGCGGCAGGATGAACTGGACGTCGCCAGCTTCCTGGCGGATGAGCTTAGCCGCTTCCAGCATACACGGCAGGAGGCCGCGTACTTCTTGAATCCGGCTGCCCGGCATGAGGAGGACCGTCTTTTTTCGCTCATCCAGCCCGAAATAGGCGCAAGCTTCGCGGCGACTCATAGTCGCATGGACGGTGTCGACCAAGGGATGGCCGGCATAGATGACATTCGTCCCCATGTCTTCATACATTTTGGCCTCAAAGGGAAAGAGCGAAATGGCCAGGTCCGTATATTTAGCAATGGTCTTCCCCCGGCTCTTATGCCAAGCCCAGATAGTCGGCAGGATATAATAGACGACGGGAATGCCCGCCGCTTTAGCCACCTTGATGAGGCGCATATTGAAGCCAGGATAGTCGATACAGACTAGGACGTCTGGCTTTTCCCTGCGCATCGTATCGACGAGGAAGTCCCGAAGACGGAAGAAAAAAGGAATCTTGCGGATGATTTCCCCGACACCGATGACGCCTAAGTTCTTGATATCGTAGACGATGTCGACACCAGCCGCTTCCATTTCCTTACCTCCCATGCCGAGCAGTTCGATCTGCGGATCGAGTTCCTGCAAAGACCGGGCCAGGTTAGCGCCATGGAGGTCGCCAGACGCCTCACCGGCAGAAAACATGATTTTCATAGGCTCTCCTAAAAATTCTTATCGACGGCACAAATGCAAATATGATGGCGGTTGGCCAAATCCAGGACTTCTTCCTGTTCAACGAAGAGCGTCCGGCCGGCTTCCATGGCCAGGACATTGCACTGGCTTTCAATCATGGACAGGATAGTCTGCTTACCTACGGCAGGCACGTCGAAACGCGGGTCCTGATTGGGCTTAGCCACTTTGACGACGACAGACTTTTCCCGTCCCAAAGCGCCACCACGGTGAATGCAGGCATCGGTTCCTTCAATAGCTTCGACAGCCATGACAGCTTTGTGTTTGACGACGACAGTCTGACCGATATCCATGCCGCCCATGGCCTTGGCCGTAACGAAACCGAAGCGGATATCATCTTCTTCGTCAGCTGTCGGTTTACGGCGCGACAAGACGCCGCAAGACGGCATGAGGGGCTTCAGGTACAACGTCTGGTCGACGACTTCCAGTCCGTCTTTGGCCAGTTCATCGACGATAGCCAGCATAATCGTATCATCCTTGCGGTTGCGCAGTTTCGCCAACAGCTTGATAGCCCGCCAATCAGGGAATTTCAAGCCCTTGAAGAGGATTTCCTTGGTAACTTTGCCAATCATGGTCACTTTGGCAACGCCATTCTTCTTGAGCGTTTTGATGACCTTGTCCAATTTGGCAACATTGATTTCATAATAAGCATCTGCTTCAGCAGCCAACTCCGGTTCGACACCATCAACGACGGCGATGACGATGACTTCGTGACCCAGTTGTTTCGCAGCGCGCATAAATTCTACAGGCAGTTTGCCGACACCGGCAAGCAATCCTACTTTTTCCATAGCAATCATCCTTATTCATAAAGAGAAATATTCATCTTTATATTATAACAAAAAAACAGGCTCCCTGTCAGCAAAAAAAGGGGCCATCGCAGACGCGACACCCCTTTTTAGCCACTAGCGGCTGCCTAATCTTTCGTCCCTCTGCAGATACCGCGGTCGGCATTGCGGAGGAAGCGGAGGAAATGTTCTACTTCTTCATAGCTGTCCAATTCCTGTTCCATTTCAGCAATAGCCTGGCGCAGGTTTAGGCCAGAACGGTACAAGATGCGGAAGGCTTTTTTCAGTTCCCGGCGCACTTCTTCCGGGATACCAGCTCGCGAAAGGCCGACACTGTTCAATCCAATGCAACGGGCCGGCTGACCGTCGGCAATGACGAAAGGCGGAATATCCTGGACCACCTTCGCCAGGCCGCCGATCATACTGTTGCGTCCGATCTTGACGAACTGATGAACACCGGCAATGCCGCCGATGACGACGCGGTCTTCGACGGTAACATGGCCGGCCAGACCGGCACAGTTACTCATGATGACATGGTTGCCGACGACACAGTTATGGGCTACATGCGTGCAGGCCTGGAAAAGGCAGTCGTTGCCGATGCGCGTTTCTTCCCCTTCGCCAGTCGCCGTGCTGACCGTGACGAATTCCCGGAATACCGAACGGTCGCCGATGATCAGGTAACTCTTTTCGCCGTGATATTTCAAATCCTGCGGTTCCGAACCAATGGAACAGCTTGGGAAAAATCGGCAATCTTTGCCGATTGTCGTCCAACCATCGATAGTAGCATGGGCCATGATTTCTGTTCCGTCACCAATGGTAACGTGGGGCCCGATAACGGCATACGGTCCGATTTTGACACCGGCACCGATTTTTGCCTGCGGGTCTATAATAGCCGTCGGATGTATCATGCTCTGAGGCATGTTATTCGTTTCCTCGGTCATTAAAGTCACTCCTCGCTTCCCTGCCTTACTGGCAGGCGCTTATTTTCAACACAAACTATATAGGTTATACTCACAGAAATAGTGTCCGCTTTTGCCGGGCAAAATCAGGCTTTTTCCCGCTATTTTCCACTTTATGCTCATAAATCCGCCTATTTAAGGCTTTATTCAACACAAAGTAAATTTTTTAAAATTATTTCTTCGGGTTCTGGCCCGGCATGAGGGCAAAGAGATATTCCCCTTCTGCACAGAGCGTATCGCCGACATGACACTGGGCCTTGACCTTACCCATGCGGCCTTTGATTTTTTCGATGTCAGCCCGCATGACCAGCTGGTCGCCAGGAATGACGGGATGGCGGAAGCGCAGTTTATCGATGCCCGTGAAGAACGGGATGAGGCCGCGGTTTTCTTCCGGATAAAGCAGGGCTACGCCGCCGACTTGAGCCATGGCTTCGGCGATAAGGACGCCAGGCATAACCGGTTTTCCCGGGAAATGGCCCTGGAAAAATTGTTCATCGAAAGTCGCATTTTTGATGCCGATGGCATATTTCATCGGTTCCAGTTCAATAATGCGGTCTACGAGCAGCATGGGATAGCGATGCGGCAAAATTTCCATAATATCAGTTACTTCCAAAGTCATGAGAATTCCTCCTTAAATCACTGCATTTCTGCAAATATTTTATGGGTCAGCAGGTTGTTCAGTTTATGGCTCGATTTGACGGCAATGACGTGTCCCCGGACAGGCCGGCCAAGCAAGGACAGGTCTCCGATGATATCGAGGACCTTATGGCGGACCAGTTCGTCGTCACAGCGAGGGACAGACAGACACGACGTCTTATCATAGACGACGACGTTCTCGATGGTTCCCCCTTTGCCGAGGCCTAATTTCTTGAGCATTTCCAGTTCTTCCGTAAAAGCGATGGTGCGGGCAAAAGAAATGTCGCGGACATACGACTCCTTAGTAATCGTCGTGTCCAAGAACTGCACGCCTAGCATGGGGTGCGGATTAATCGAAGTAAACGTAATGCGGAAGCCATCATAAGGCACGATGGCGATGAATTTATCGTCCTCCTGGACGAGATGCTGTTTTTGGACAGCCAGCAAGCGGCGCGGTGCGTCCAGGTCACGGATTCCCGCTTCTTCGATGAGCTTGACGAAAGTCAGGCTGCTTCCGTCGGCAACGGGCGGTTCGACCGAATCCATTTCGACGAAGCAGTTATCCACTTCCATGCCACTCAAGGCGGACAGCAGATGTTCTACCGTGAAGACCTTAGCTTCCCCGTTTTCCAACGTCGTCGCCCGCATTGTATTGGTTACATTCGTGAGATGGGCTTGTACAGACGGTCTGCCGGGCAAATCCGTCCGGATAAAGACAATGCCTGTATCAGCCGGAGCCGGGCGCAATACCATATGAACTTCATTCGCAGCATGCAGGCCGATACCGTTATATGAAACGTCATGAGCCAGCGTCGTTTGTGCTACTATTGACATAGGCAGGCCCCTCCTTTCCTGTTACGAGTAAATAGTTGATTTTTTTCATACTTTTTTATTATACCTTATTTACAGGGCACGTGACAAGGGTATTGTAAACGAAAAGAAGCCATCCCAAAGGGACAGCTCCTTTTTCTTCAATCGCTTTTACTTCAATAGTTCATAGACAGAGGCGACGACGTCGTTCCAGATTTCGATCTGGGACTGTTCCCCTGTGATGGCAGCCTTGCCGGACTGACACTGGCGGGCTACCGACTGAGGCGACGTGCCGTTATATGTGTTACGCTGCTTGACACACGTTTCGATATCCAAGTAGTGATGGATATCTTCCGCGAAGAGCGGGCTCATAGCCTGCAATTCCTGCAGCGATAACTGCTGTAAGACTTTGCCCTGTTCGATGCAGTAGTGGACGGCTTTGCCGACGACGGCATGGGCTTCCCGGAAAGGCAGTCCTTTCTTGACCAGGTAGTCGGCCATATCCGTCGCATTGGAAAAGTCGCTTTCCAGGACTTCCCGCATATGCTTGCCATTGACCGTCATCTTGTCGATCATGGCGGCATAGATGATCAGGGCGAACTTCAAATTATCGATGGCATCGAAAAGACCTTCTTTATCTTCCTGCATGTCCTTGTCGTAGGCCATGGGGATGCCTTTCATCATAGTCAGGACACCCATGAGATGGCCATAGAACCGGCCCGTCTTACCGCGGACGAGTTCGCAGATATCGGGATTCTTCTTCTGGGGCATGATGGACGAACCCGTGCAGTGGGAATCGTCGAGTTCGATGAACTTGAATTCCGAACTAGACCAGAGGATGAATTCTTCCGATAAGCGGCTGAGGTGCATCATCAGGACGGCAGCGAATTCCAGGAAGGCAATGATGTAGTCCCTGTCGCTGACGGCATCGAGGCTGTTGTCGTAAAGCTTGCTGAAATGCAAGGTCTTTGCCACGAAAGGCTGGTCAAGGGGATACGTCGTGCCAGCCAGGGCGCCAGCGCCGAGGGGCATGATATCGGCCATGTCCCAGGCATATTTCAAGTGGATGAAGTCACGGGACAACATGGAAAAGTAGGCCATAAGGTGGTGGCTGAAGAGAATCGGCTGAGCCCGCTGGAGATGGGTATAGCCCGGCATGATGACGTCGCTGTACTTTTCCGCAGCCTTGACCAGCGATTCCTGGAGCTTGACCAGGAGCTTGGCGACGGCAGCGATTTCACGGCGGACATACATGTGCGTATCCAAAGCAACCTGGTCGTTCCGACTGCGTCCAGTATGCAAGCGTTTGCCAGCTTCGCCGATGGCATCGGTCAATCGTTTTTCGATGTTCATGTGGATGTCTTCCAACTCAACGGCGAAATCGAATTTCCCCTCTTCAATCTGCTGGAAAATAGCCTTCAAGCCCTTGACGATGGCGTCTTTATCTTCCTGGGAGATGATGCCCTGTTGGGCCAGCATCGTCGCGTGGGCAATGCTACCGCAAATATCTTCAGCATACATGCGGCAATCGAACTGAATGGACGCATTGAATTCTTCTACACTTTTATCCGTGGCCTTGGTAAAACGGCCGCCCCATAACTTCATACGAATCGCTCCTTATTTACCCTGTTTTTCTACGTGCTGTTTCATGAGGGCCCGCATCTTGAGCGGCAGGCCGAAGAGGTTGATGAAGCCTTCGGCATCGGTCTGGTCGTATACGTCGTCTTCGCCGAAAGTAACGAATTCTTCGTTGTACAAGGAGTACTGCGACGTAGAGCCAGCGCTGATGATGTTGCCCTTATAGAGTTTCAATGTAACCTGGCCGGTAACGGTCTTCTGCGTTTCATCGACGAAAGCCGACAGGGCTTCGCGGAGCGGCGAGAACCATTTGCCGTCATAGACGAGTTCAGCAAATTTATTGGCTACATTTTCTTTATAATGGTACGTATCGCGGTCGAGGCAGAGGTATTCCAATTCTCTGTGAGCATACATGATGATGGCACCGCCCGGATTTTCATAGATGCCACGACTCTTCATGCCGACCAGCCGGTTTTCGACGATATCGACGATGCCGACGCCGTTGCGGGCACCGATTTCATTGAGGGCTGTAATGAGTTCGACAGCGCCCAGCTTCTGACCGTTGACGGCAACAGGGATACCCTGTTCAAAGTCGATCTTGACGTATTCCGGAGCATCCGGAGCCTGTTCCGGTGTCTTCGTGACCATGTAGACCATGTCTTTCGGTGCATTGGCCGGATTTTCCAGGTCATCCCCTTCATGGCTCAGATGCCAAATGTTCCAGTCCATGCTGTACGGATAGGGATTTTCTTCGGACTGATAGTCGATGGGCACGTTATGAGCTTCAGCGTATTTCAGTTCGTCTTCACGGGATTTGAGGTCCCACATCCGCCACGGAGCGATGAGAGTCATTTCCGGAGCCAAGGCTTTGACCGTCAATTCAAAACGGACCTGGTCGTTGCCCTTGCCCGTAGCGCCATGAGCGATGGCATCGGCGCCTTCTTTTTTAGCGACTTCGACGAGTTTCTTAGAAATAAGGGGCCGAGCGAAGGACGTACCCAAGAGGTATTTACCTTCATAAACAGCACCGGCTTTGACTGTCGGCCAAACGTACTGTTCCATGAATTCCTTTTTGATGTCCATGACATAAACTTTGGAAGCGCCCGAAGCATAGGCTTTCTTTTCAATGGCTTCAAAGTCGTCCGGCTGGCCAACATCGGCGCAAGCAGCGATGACTTCGGCACCCGGATAATTTTCCTTCAGCCAAGGAATGATGACCGACGTATCGAGGCCGCCGGAATAAGCCAGGACAATTTTTTTAATATTTTTTTTCGTGTTACTCATGATGATTTCCTCCTCTATCTGATGAACCAAAGCGATTGATGTGTGTTTGTTTCTGTCTACGGTTGATAGTATACACCCACTTGAAATATTATGCAAGTATATTGCATAAAAAATTTGCATTTTTTTTTTACAGGCCTGTCAATTCCCTCGCCCTGCAAAGTATAGTATAATGAAAGTATTCAGTAGGAGGAATTCAATGAAACTCAAATACATTGCCATCTTTGCCTTGGCCTTTGCTGTCTGTGCCGGCTGGAACCTGCTCTTCGACGCACCGAAGACGACCAAACCGGCTGTCGAAACGGCGGCCAAGATTCAAGAAGAAAAGGAACCTCAAGGAAGCTGGCCAGCGCCGCTGCGGCCGCTGGAAATCCGGGTCTACCCGTACCTGCACTTCCACGAAGCCATGGACAACAAGATCAAGAAAATCCCCGTCTACGTAGCTATCAACGCCATTTCCAAGCCCATGCAGCATGCCGTCGTCGCTACGGAAGACCGCCGCTTCTACGATCACGGTGCGCTCGACCCAATCGGCATCATCCGGGCCGTCCTGACCAACATTGAATCTGGCGAGACCGTCGAAGGCGGCAGTACTATCAGCCAGCAAGTCGTGAAGAACGTCTTCCTTTCCCAGGACCGGACTATGGCCCGCAAGGCACAGGAATTCGTCATGGCATTCTTACTGGAACATTACTACAGCAAAGATGACATATTGGAAATCTATTTGAATACAGCCTATTTCGGCGCTAACGCTACGGGCATTGACGATGCAGCCCGTACATATTTCACGACGACGCCAGAAAAACTGGACCTGGCACAGGCATCGATGCTGGCTGGCCTGGTACAGGCACCGACCTACTATAATCCCCTGAAAAATTATGAAGCTGCCAAAGCCCGGCAGAAAACGGTCCTGACCTTGATGGCAGAGCAAGGATACATCAGCCCGGAACAAGGCGCGGAAGCCTATAAAAAAGAGATTATCGAACGAAAGTAACTGCCATCATGCAGGGGACGCCCTCTGGGCGTCCCCTGCAGCAAAAAGGAGCTGTCGCATTGAGCAAAAAATGCATAATGCGACAGCTCCTTTTCCTATATCTCGTTTTTTGCTTACTGCCCTTTGAAACGGCTTAGCGTATCCCGGGCAAAGGCTTGAGCTTGGTCGAGATGCAAGTCTTCACCGTCTTCCGGCCGATGCATGTACTTATCCTTGTCCGTCCAGGCCACGTACGTCCCAATGACGCCACTGCCCGGCTTGAGGAGTTCGACGGCACTGCGCAGGTGCTTAGAGGCCTGATCCGAATAGGGATCATCGTAGAGCGTCGCAAAAACGGCGACATGGTCGTTGCCGATTTTCTTCAAGGCTTCCTGCCCTTTGGAATCCGCCTGGTTCTCGTCAATCCAAAAACCAACAAAAACGCAATCATACGATGAAAAATCATCAGGCATGTCATCGACGCTGACGCAGGGCGTCCCCTGCGGAAGGCCTGCGGCAATGGCATGAGCAATTTTTTCAATACGTCCGGTCTGAGAAGAATACACTACAATGGCGTTCATCATAACATCTCCTTTTATATTTTGATACTAATTATCGTTTTATATAATATTAGTATAACATAAAAAGTCTGCCATTGTCCAATAGTTAATTTATCATTTTAAGCTGTATCTTTATAGTTTAAAGTAATACGTTTAATCTTCATCAGCTATACCCCACCCATCAAAAAAAGAGGCTGTCACATTTAGACAGCCTCTTTCGCTAACGGCTAACTACTAACTGTTAGCCCCTTAATCCTTTAATTTTCTTCGATGACTTTCCCTGGGTTGAGGATCCATTTCGGGTCGACGGCGCGTTTGATAGTTTTCATGAGGTCCAATTCGGCCGGATCCGTATATTTTTCCATGTATTTCAAGCGCTTCAAGCCGATGCCGTGTTCACCAGACAGGCGGCCGCCCAAGCCATAGACGTATTTATACGCTTTGGCCCGGAATTCTTTCAGCTGTTTTTCCCAGTCTTCGTCGCTCATATCGCACTTGAGAATCTGGAAGTGGAGGTTGCCGTCACCGGCATGAGCCAGGCAGAAGAGGCGGAAATCGTATTTTTTGCTTTCTTTGACCAAAGTCTGGATGCAGTCGGCGATTTTTGTGACTGGAACGACCAAATCTTCTGACGTGGCGACTTTCGAGAAGACACGCGTGCTTTCCAGGCAGTTGCGGCGGACTTTCCAGACGCGGTCGTCGGCTTCGACGATATCCGTAGCCCCACATTCTTCACAGACAGCAGCCAACTTTTCCATCTTGTCATCCAGTTCATCTTCGTTAAAGGTTTCGATGGAAATGATGTCATAACAGCCATCTTCATAATGAGGCAACTTCAAATCGCTGTAGTCGCTGGCACTGCGGACGAAGTTGTTATCCATGAATTCGACAGACGTCGGGTTGAGGCCGGCTTTGATCAGTTTCGGTACCAGTGCCGTCGCCATGGCCAGGTCGGTAAAGACAGCCAGGACGTCGAGCTTATACGGCGGCAAGGGGACGAGTTTCAACGTCGCTTTAGTGATGATACCCAAAGTCCCTTCAGAGCCGATAATGAGCTGGTCCAGGCAGAAGCCGGTCGAGCACTTCTTCAAAGTAGCGCCGAGGTTAACGATTTTGCCCGTCGGCAAGACAGCTTCGATAGAATAGACCTGATGGCGCGTCGTTCCATAGCGGACGGCTTTGTTGCCGCCAGCGTTGGTAGCCAGGTTGCCGCCGATGAGGCAACTGTCGGAGCTGCAAGGATCGCCAGCATAGAGCAGGCCTTTTTCGCGGGCTGCATTCTGGATATCGATAGTGCGGACACCGGCTTCAACGGTCATATACATGCCATCTTCGTTCAATTCGATAATATGGTTCATCCGTTCCATGAGCAGGACGATGCCTTTATAAGCCGGAACAGCGCCACAGCTGACGCTGGTACCGGCACTGCGCGGCGTGACCGGGACGTCGAAGCGGTTGGCAATCTTCATGATTTCCGAAACTTCTTGGGTATTCGCCGGCAAGACAACGACTTCCGGCGTCTTCCAGAAAGAAGGTGCCAAGCTTTCATCGGATTTATAGATGTCCAAGACATCGGCATCGGTTTTCACATATTTATCGCCGACGACGGCTTTCAAAGCGTCGATGACTTCAGCTGTAACCGGGTTATATTCTTTCATTGTAAAATCCCCTTTACTTTTTAATGAAAAATGGAACTATCATTTCACCTATTGCAACTTTTTCTCGTGAATTATAAATATTATAGTACACAAGGCACCGTTTGTCTTGGAAATTATAAAAAAAAGATATACAGTTTAGTCATTTTAATATATGCACAAAAATAATAAATGTGGTAAAACGTATAACCGTAGGGCATAAAAAAGGGACTGTCGCACGAAGGCTTCTGCCATCATGCGAGGTCCCTTAAACTTAAAAGTTTTTCGTTCGTAGTTCATCATTCATCGCGATGGGTTGATATTTTTAGGCCGCCCTTTGGGCCCCTACGAACCACGAACCGCCAGCCCCTATTTCCGTACCGGGAAGGTAGCAGCAGCGTGGCCCATGACGGTAACTCTGTAGTCTTCAGGCAGATTGGCCTGGGCCTTTTCCCAAGCTTCTTCCAAGGTTGTTGCCGGGATAAGGCCACTGTGGCGGATAATATCGAAATTTTCCGGCCGCGTGACGACGTAGACCGCCTTCATGGAACGGAAAATGCAGTGAGACTTGAAAGCAACGAAGGCGGGAATGGAAAAGTCTGCCCGCAAATCCTTTTCAAAAGCTTCCATATCGCTGCGGAAGAACCAGTTGGTAAAGATGGCCGGTTCCTTAATGTCCGGACAGTCCAGGGTCAAGATCATCGTGCCGCCCGGCTTGGTTGCGAAGACGGCGTTCATCGGTGCCTTCATGCTCTGGTAGAGATTCATATCCTTAGGATAGCCGCCGGCCGATGCAAGGGTAATGTCTGCCAGTTCCTGAATGGGTACGCTGGCGATGCGCAACAAATCGTCACAGCCCTTTTTCCAGGCGTCGTACCAATGGCCACCGACAACTTCATAGAGATCGCCGTCAGCAGAAAAGACGGTGTTGACCAAAAAACAAGGATTGAGTAAGGCTGCGGCCTGTTTCATATCATCGTGGAGGGGATTATCTTCCAAAAGGCTCGTTTCGCAGCGAGGATTGCAGCCGCCGCCAAGGGTGTCGGTCAAAGCCATCGCATGGTTGCGCATAATCGTTTCATAACTGGCAATGCCAGGCAGGACGGCTTTACGACCGCCGCCAAAACCGGCCATGGGATGGAAGGACACGGCACCCGTCAAGATGACTTTATCGGCTTCGACGACGTGCGAGTTGAGGTAGACGTCATTACCATGCGTCGTCGTCCCGACTTTTGTCAGCTGCGAGGCATCGCGGCAGTCATGGCTGATGGCTTTGATGCGCCGGACCATGTCTTTGCCACAGACGATGACATCTTCTTCCGGCGTATGGGCCCGATGCGTCCCCTGGGCCGTGACGACCGTGATCTGTTCGTCCTGGACGCCGGCCTGGTTCAATTCATCGACAATGACGGGAAGCATCTGCGCCGTATGGACCAGCCGAGTAATGTCACTGACAACAATGGCCACTGTATCGCCAGCCTGAACGACATCTTTAAGCGGTGCGCTGCCGATAGGATGGCGCAAGGCTTCGCGGATAGCAGCCTGTTCATCGGCTACAGCAGCGACGGCATTGCCGTGCAGGTCATACAATACATGTGCTTCATCGAGCGCAACAGTCTGTGTCCCCTTCCCAAAAGGAAGAGAAAAAGTCTTCATCATAAAAAATACCCTTCTTTAATATAAAATAATGTGTTAGAACAAGTTCCACCGGCCCATGTACAAGGCGACCAGGGCGCGGATAAACAGACAGACAAACAAAATGTAGGTCAGGATATACAAAAAGTTTTCAAAGTCATCCATATGTTCCGACTTCTCGTGGACATGGCGGAAATGATTCAAGAGAAAATGTCCCATCCCATGGTCGCTTCCTTTCCCTATTCGCCTTCGTGCGGAAACAATTCATGAACGCGCCGGGCCGACTCTTCGTCTTTGCTGATACCCTTCAGCAAGGTCCGTTCGGAATTTTCCATGTGCTTCTTGGCGACTTTGCGGGCCATGGCACTATTATGGTCGGCAATGTTCTCTACCATCTGCCGGTGTTCTTCCCACGTCGCTGCCAAGCGGCCGGGATAGTGCATGGAAATAGAACGGAAGCGCAGCATCTGTTCGCGCAGATTATTGAGTATATCGACGAGACGCTGGTTCCGGCTGGCATGATAAAGGACGTCATGAAAACGGACATCAGCATCGACAATCTTGTCGAATTCGTCGTTGTCGATATATTCGTTGATCTCGACGAGAATCCGTTCCAGGTATTCCAGTTCGTCCGGCGTAATACGTTCAGCTGCCAGGCCGGCTGCCAATTCTTCCAAAGCGCTGCGGATTTCAAAGACCTGAGCGATATCCTTCAAAGAAATATCCGCCACATACGTCCCGCGCCGGGGAACCATGACGACGAAACCTTCCAGTTCCAATTTACGGATGGCTTCGCGGATTGGCGTCCGGCTGACGCCGAGTTCATCGGCCAGCTGGATTTCCATGAGTCGTTCCCCCGGTTTGAGGACGCCATCCTTGATGGCCTGGCGCAGGGTTTCGCTAACAACTTCGCGCAGTGGTTTATAAGCATCTAATTTAATCGGTTCTAATGCATGTTGTCTTTTCGTGGTTTTCATCGTTCTATCTCTCACCTTCCACTCGTTTCACTATGGCCGTCATGTACACGTCGACATCATGCCACGACGCCGTCTGGCTGCGGACAACGTCTTCCCGCCCAGGCGGGACCAGGGCAAATACGGTCGGACCGCTGCCGGCCATGAGCGGTTTCAAGCCTAATGCAGTCAAGCGCTGCTGACAATCGGCGACTTGCGGCACATGGGGAATGACCAGTTCCTCAAAGGTATTTCCCATGGCAGCCGTCAATCCCTGGAAATCGCCGTCCTGGACGGCCTGCTCGACGGCATCGACGGCGACAGGCGCCGTCTGGCTCTGGCTGTCGAATAGGGCATAAGCCTGTCTGGTCTGTACAGGCACGCGGGGATGGACGATGACCACAGGCCATGCCGGCAAGGGCGGCAGCCGTTTCAATGTCTCGCCGATACCGGTACCACGCATGGTACCCCCACAGATGCAGAAAGGCACATCGGCACCGAGACCGGCACCGATGCGACAGAGTTCTTTTTCTGACAGCTCCAAGCCCCATAAGCGGTTGAGACCGCGCAGGACAGCGGCACAATCCGTACTGCCGCCAGCCAGGCCAGCCGCGATGGGGATATGCTTTTCGATATGGATGGCCACGCGGTGATTGTCCTTTTCATATGGACAAAGTGCTTTCCAAGCTTTATAGGCCAGATTCGTTTCATCACAAGCCAGCGACGGTTGCGAACAAGTGAGGCTGAATGCATCGGCTTCACTCAAAGTCACAGTATCACAAAGTCCTATTGATTGAAAGATAGTATCAATATTATGATAACCATCGGCACGACGGCCAGTTATGACCAAGGCCAGATTAATTTTCCCATATCCTTTTTCTACGATATTCATCATACTTTCACTCCGTGCATAAAATGTGCATTGTCTTATTGATTAAAATTTTTCCTATGTTATAATGAGACGACAGCAGAGAACAGCGCTTTTTGCGCATCCTCTCTGAATGCACATTTCCATCATTATACTATAATGATTATACCGTTTTTTCCTTTACTTTACAATTCTTCATTCAGCACGGAGGAAAAAAAATTATGAAAACCCTGACTTCACATACGCTTTGGGAATTAGCCGTCCCCTACCTGGCATCCTTTGTCGGCAGCCTGGTCGTCGCCATCGGCATGAACGCCTTCTTCATCCCCTTCCATTTGCTGAGCAGCGGCCTCAGCGGGGTGGCCATCATGATCTATTTTCTGACAGGCCTGCCCGTCGGCATCGGCATCTTCATCCTCAACATACCGATCATGATTGCCTGTTATAAATTCATGGGCCGCCGCTATACGATCTTGAGCATCGTCGGCACGATTATGTTATCCGTCCTGGTCGATGCTACGGCCTTCCTGTCGACGTGGGACATCATGCACGATGCCATGCTCTCGTCCATTACCGGCGGCATCCTGGCCGGCATCGGTTTCGGCATCATCTATAAATACAACGGCAACAGCGGCGGCCTGGACGTCATCGGCGCCATCGTCAAGAAATATTACTCCCTGGAAATGGGCACGGTCACGATGATCCTCAATCTAGTCATCCTCTTGGCCGCAGCCTGGCTCTTCTCGCTGGAACGGGCCGTTCTGACCTTTGTCGCCATCTACATCGCCGCCTTCATTACCAATAAAGTCGTCATCGGCCTCAAACAGCGTAAAAGCGTCATCATTATCTCCAACCGGGCTACGCCTATCGCCCAGGTCCTCATGCGCTACGTCGGCCACGGCGCCACCTACCTCCACGGTCAGGGTGCCTATACCATGCAGGATAAACGGGTCATTTACGCCGTCATCAAACTGACCGAAGTGGCCAAGGTCAAAGAAATCGTCAATAAAATCGACCCACAGGCCTTCATGATTATCAGCGACGCCTCGGAAGTCGTAGGCCGCGGCTTCACGACGTCGCCTGTCAAATACCACCAGTATCCCGGCGATGCCCTCTCCATGCCGCATACCAAGAAGAATATGCCGCCAGAATATTGAGGCTGTATCTATACTGGATTCATTACCGGGACATGGCAAAAATAATGATAGCTCGATGGTGGTGCATCGGCTCTCCTCATGAATTTTATATGTGAAACAAGGGACTTGTCGTCGTGTGACAAGCCCCTTTTTCCGTAGGGGATGCCCAGGCAAACGATAAAGAAAAAGGACCGCCCCATGATGGCATAAACCATCACGAACTGTTAAATACGAATTTCGTTGGTATCGCGATAAATAAGCCATTCGGCAATATTATTGGCGTGGTCGGCCATGCGTTCGATGTATTTGATGACCAAGACCAAGTCGATATAATCCTTGGAATTTTCCGGATGAGCTGCCATTTCAGCAGCTACGGTTTCCATGAGGTTGTTGAAAGCCTGGTCGACGATATCGTCTTTATCGCGCATGAGGCTGGTCTGGGACAAAGTACCCCGTTCTTTATAGAAATCGATGACATCGCTGACCATAGAGGCCATGACGCCGTACATTTCCTTAATGCCCTGCGGCAAGGGTACGTTGTGATGAGTCTGTTCCAAATGAATGACGTAGTGGCTGATGTCGGCGCAATGATCGGCAATCCGTTCTAAGTCGGAGAGGATTTTCAACGTCGCCATCAAGCTCCGATAGTCAGCCGCTACGGGACCCTGCATCATACTGATAGTCAAGTCTTTCTTCATACAGTTCTTGACCAAATCATCAATGACATCGTCGCCATCGTAAAGGCGCTGAGCCAATTCGATGTCCTTGTTTTCCAATGCTTTCCAGGCATTATCGACGGCCTGTTCGACCTTCATGCCCAGGTTGATCATATCATGCTTCAATTCTGCTACGGATTTTTCGTAAATTTCCAGCATAAGTGCCTTTCCTCCTCTTAACCGAAACGGCCGGTAATGTATTCTTCTGTCTTGGGATTAGACGGATTGGTGAACATATCCAGAGTGTTATCGTATTCAATGAGTTCGCCTAAGAGGAAAAATGCCGTCTTATCGGAAATGCGGCGGGCTTGCTGCATGCTATGTGTGACAATGACGATCGTATATTTTCCCTTCAGTTCTAAGGCCAGGTCTTCGATTTTCTGCGTCGAAATCGGGTCCAAAGCCGATGTCGGTTCGTCCATGAGGATGACCGACGGATCGGCTGCTAACGTACGGGCGATGCAGAGACGCTGCTGCTGACCACCAGAGAGGCCGAGGGCGCTCTTACTGAGGCGGTCTTTCATTTCATCCCAGCAGGCAGCCTGGCGCAGGCTCTTTTCGACAATAACGTCGAGCTGCTTCTTATCTTTGATGCCCTGGATGCGCGGACCATAAGCGATATTTTCATAGATGCTCTTCGGGAACGGCGTCGGCTGCTGGAAGACCATGCCGACACGGTAGCGCAAGGCCAGAGGGTCGACTTCTTTGAAGATATCTTTGCCTTCAAAGCGGATATCCCCAGTAACCCGACAGCCTTCAACCCAGTCGTTCATGCGGTTCAGTGTCTTGAGGAATGTCGATTTGCCGCAGCCAGACGGGCCGATGAGAGCCGTGATTTCATTCTTCTTAATCTTCATGTTGATGTCTTTCAAAGCCTGGAACTCATTATAGAAGAGGTCCATGTGGCTGACATCAAAAGTATATTCTGCGGCACCGGTAGCAGATTGGGCGCCTTCCTGTACGGCTTCTGCAGCCCTTTTCTTTTCAATCGTCGCTGCGGCAAAGCCAGTCAGCGTCGTAGTCATTTCTGCCATTATTTATTTCCTCCCATTTTTTTGTCAATTCGATAGCTGAAGTAGCGTGCAACCAGGCTAAACACAAGTACCATGACCATCAGGATAGCTGATGATGTAGCAGCCTGCTGGGCAGCGTCTGCGTGAAGGGCTTCCGTACGCAGGGCCCAGATGTGAAGGGCCAGTGTTTCGCCAGGACGGAAGGGGTTGAGCGGACACGACGTTGCCGTAATATCCCAGTTCGTCCAGTCAATGTCTGTCGACATACCGGCAGTGAACATCAAGGCAGCAGCTTCACCGAAGCCACGGCCAGCAGCCAGGATGAGGCCAGTCATAATGCGTGGGAAGCAGGCCGGCAAGAGGACGTGCCAGATAGTCTGCCAGTGAGAAGCCCCCAAACCCAAGCTGCCGTTGCGGTAACTCGGCGGCAAGTTGCGCAGGGCATCTTCGGTAACAGACGTAACCAAAGGAAGAGTCAAGATGGATACGGCCAAAGCGCCGGCCATGAGGTTCCATTGAGAACCGGTCATGACGATGAAGACCAGGTAGCCGAACAAGCCGACGACGATAGACGGCAGGGATGCCAAGGTTTCGACGGCCATGCGGACCCAATGGGTAATGCGCCCTTTCTTGGCGTATTCAGCCAGGAAAATACCAGCGGGAATCCCCGTGATAGCACTGGCAATGAGGGCCAGGACGACGAGGTAAATCGTATTGAAGAACATGTTCCCCAAGCCCGTCGGGCTGAAGGACAAGAGCTGCGGTGTCATACCGCTGACGCCGCTGACGACGACGTAGAGGACAAAGGCAATGAGCAAGATGACGTCAAAGGCAGCGCCACCGGTAAAAACGGCCGTCATCATTTTATCTTTCTTTTTTTTCGTTTCGATACTTGTCATATTAACTCCGTCCTCCTTTTAATTCGGAAGCGGCATTGATCTGATGAATTACAAAGATGAACAGGAATGACAGCAGGAACAGGACCAGAGCCATCGTCCACAAAGCTGCATTATATTCGCCGCCTTCCATGGCGCCGCCCATATCGGCTGAAATAGCCGTCGTCAGCGTGCTAGCTGGCAGGAATAGGGACGTCGGGAAGACTTTCATCTGACCGATGACCATGGCGACAGCCAAGGCTTCGCCCAAAGCACGGGCCAGGCCCAAGATGATACCCGTAAAGATACCACTTTTAGCGGCTGGCAATACGACGTGGGCAATCGTTTCCCAGCGTGTCGCACCGAGACCATAAGAGGCTTCACGCCACGACTTGGGCACGGCAGCCATCGCATCGGCGGCCATCGTCGTAATAGTCGGGAAAATCATGATGGCCAGGACGATGCCTGCAGATAGGACAGAAAAGCCAAAGGGCATAGGGAAAATATGGCGAAGTGCCGGAATGAGGACGGTCATGCCGACGAAGCCATAGACAACAGACGGGATGCCCGTGAACAATTCGATAGCCGGCTGGATGAGGCGGCGCCGTTGAGGTGTCGCAATTTCTGTCAGGTAAATGGACGATGCCAGACTGAAAGGCAGGGAAATGATCAGCGACAAGAGACACGTGACCAGCGAGCCAGCCAGGAACATCGCTGCGCCGACCTGGCCGCCGCCTTCTGCAGTATCACTTGGCTTCCACTGACCGGAAAAAAGGAATTCCGTCACGCTGTGACCAAATGTGAAAAATGTATCTGTACCTTTAATAAAGAGAAAAGTGCCAATGAGAAGCGGCAACAGTGCCATACCGATGCCGCAAATAGTGATGAACGTTTTGGCTGCTTTCTCGTTGCGGTGAGCCCGTTGGACTACCGTTTCGATTGCATTCATACCCGTTCCTCCAGTAAATTAGTGAACTTCTTTAGTCTGCATCTTCGAGCTTACGCCATAGCCGAGTTCTTCAATGCGTTTGCCGTAATCAGCGCCTGTGATGTATTCGATGAAGGCTTTGACAGCAGCTTTCGGTTCTTTGCTGGTGTAGATGTGTTCATAACCCCATACGCTGTATGTACCGTTATAGGTATTTTCCAAGGTCGGTGCTACGCCATCGATAGAAACGGAATCGACTGTGTCGTTATTGAGCAGATACGGCAGCGCGACATAGCCGATAGCGCCCGGGCTCTGGGCAACGCTCTGGATAAGGATACCGGAGTTATCTGTTTCCAAAGATTTGTTATCCGCTTCTTCAGCGCCGTTGATTGCATACTGTTTGAACAGAGCACGTGTACCGGACGTTTTCGGGCGCGTAACCAGGACGATAGGCATATCTTTGCCGCCAACATCTTTCCAGTTGGTGACTTTTGCCGTGAATACGTCCTGCAACTGCTGACGAGTTAAATTCTTGACGCCGACATCTTTATTGATGATGGTAGCGACTGTCATGACACAGACTTTGTGATCTTCCAATTTTTCCGCTTTGGCTTTGTCCAGTTTCGTTTCAGCCGCTACGTCGGAGTTCCCCATATCGACAGAACCATCGGAAACCTGTTTCAGACCCGTGCCAGAACCGCCGGCATTGAGGGTAATCGTAACGTCCTTATTGTTGGCCTTGAATTTTTCGGCAGCATCTTTGACCAAAGGCAATAAAGCTGAAGAACCAGAACCGGTAATGCTTCCGGAAACAGCAGTGCCTTTCCCGGAATCAGCTTTCTGCTGACTTCCGCAACCGGCAGCCCCAATGGCCATGGTAGCAGCTAAGGCGACAAGAACTAACTTTTTCCACTTCATAAAAAATCCTCTCCTTTGAATAAACGAATCTGAGATGTTCCTGATTTTGAATACAGTCTTATCCTACCAAGGAGATGTAAGGACTTTATGTATGTATTGTAAAATATTGTAAAAAAAGGCGCTGTCGCATGAAGACAGCGCCTTTTTAAGTTTGAAGTTGAAAGTTTGATGTTTGATGTGTCGGACGGGTATGGGGCCCCTGACCGGAAAATCACCCCTACGGATGGCCCCTCCTCCCTACATCGGCAAGGTGATGGTAATCGTCGTGCCTTCGTTTTCCTTGCTGCTCAAGGCGATAGTGCCGTGATGCTGTTCAACAATGTGCTTGACAATGGCCAGTCCCCTTGATTTTGCGGGAACGGCTGGAATCGGCCCGGTAAAAGCGTTCAAAGACACGCGGCTGTTTATCTTCAGGGATGCCGATACCGGTGTCACTGATAACGAAGACCGCTTTATGACCCTCATGGCGGACATGGATATAGACATGGCCGCCTGGCCGGTTATACTTGACGGCATTATCCAGGAGGTTCATGATTACTTCCCGGAAAAGGCCACGGTCTGCCCATACTTCCGTATCATCCATAATACAATGGACAGTGACTTTCTTTTCCATCAAGACCGGTTCCATAAATTCTACGATATCCTGGATCAATCCACTGAGGCGCAGCCGATCCGGATGGATTTGGCGCTTTCCATCTTCGATGCAAGCTAAGTGCATGATTTCTTCAATCATCTGCAAGAGGCGCAGGGCTTCCTTGCGGATGAGCGTGCCGAAATGGATGACATCGTCTTTGTTCTTGAAGATGCCCGTCGATAAGACTTCAGCGAAACCGCTGATCGACGTGAGGGGCGTCTTCAGTTCATGCGATACGTTGGACGTAAATTCCCGGCGCAACTGTTCCCGATGCTCCTGTTCGGTCACGTCGTCGATGATAAAGAGCATCCCATAAAAATCATCATCTTTATAGACGGGCTGGATGGTCAGCAAGTACAAGCAGTCCGCCCTGGGCAATTTCACGTCATAAGCACTGTCGATATGCTTCAGTGTATCCCAGGATACATCGGGAAGGAGTTCCTTCAAATTGCGCTGCAATACTTCCTGGGTCTGACCGGCACCGAGGAAATGAGCAGCCCGCAGGTTGAGGCCGGCAATGCCGTATGCCTTGTCCGTCAGGATGACGCCTTCCTGGAGATTTTCCATGATGAGGCGCATGATATTTCGCTGCTGCTCCAGACTGTGCATATTGTCAGTAATAGTCTGGCTCTGCAAGAAAATCTTATCGACTAAAGGCTGCAATTCGTGATCGACCTGCGGCGGTTGTACCATTTTTATATCACTGTCGTTGATTTGTCGGATGAACCGGGCCGTCTGCCGGAGCGGACTGAGGAGGCTCGCCGTCAGCAATCGCGACACCTTGATACAGGCCAGAGCTGATAAGCCCAAGAGCAGCAGCGTCCAAGGCAGAAGGCTGAGGAAGTGAGCATAAAAAGTATCCCGTTCCAGGCTGACCCTCAAGATAGTCCCATCTGGCAGTTTCTTAGCATAATAATAGAGCGCCTTGGATACGGTCTGGGAATCGCGGACGGCCGTTCCCTTGCCGTTCTCGATGGCCGCTTGGACTTCCGGCCGGGCCAAGTGATTCTCCATGACACCTTTGTCATAATCCGATTCAAAGAGGACATCGCCGTTGGTATTGATCCAGGTAATGCGCAGGCCATCCGTCTCATGGACACTGAGTTTCTTTAAATACAGAGATATATCCTCTCCTTCTTCGATGGTCGTCTCGACGACGTCCATGGCCATGACCAGTTCCTGCTGTATCTGATGCTGCGTAGAATTCCAGAAGAACCACGTCGAAATGAGCAGGGTCACGGCCATACAGGTCAGGCCCATCGTCAGCAGGCTGAGGTAGACTTTCCGCTTCATACATTCCCTCCGATGACATAGCCGACACCGCGCACCGTATGGATGATTTTGCCGCCGTCGCCCAGTTTCTGGCGCAGACTCTTGATGTGCATATCAATAGTCCGGCTCTCGCCTTCATAGGTAAAGCCCCAGACAGCTTCCATGATTTGTTCCCGCTTGAGGACAATATCCGTATTGACCAGAAGGTAGCGCAGGAGTTCAAATTCCTTGACCGTCAGGTGGCAGGGCTTACCGTCGACTGTCACGATATATTTTTCCTGGTCCAGGGAAACGGGACCATACGTATAGAGATTCGTTTCCATACTCTGCCGGCCAGAACGGCGCAAGACTGCGCGGATGCGGGAAATGAGTTCGACGATACCGAAAGGCTTGCAAACGTAATCATCGGCGCCGCCATCCAGGCCCTTGACGATGTCGTATTCGCTAGTCTTGGCCGTCAGCATGATGACGGGCAGCGTCTTGTACTGCTGGGTCTTGCGCAGTTTATCGAGAATATCGTTACCGCTCTCACCGGGCAGCATGATATCCAAGAGGAGCAGAGCCGGTATCCGTTTCTCTAAAGCCGGCCAGAATTCCTTACTGTCGACAAAGGTTTCGACTTCGAAATCCTGGCTACGCAGGGCATAACCGACGAGTTCACGAATATTTTCATCATCTTCTACACAGTAAATCAAAGGCATAAGGCTACCTTCCTTTCATATAAAATTCAGTGTTTCATTTTATTCCATTATAGCGCAAAAATAAAAAAATCCCTGTAAAAAGAGAGTAAAAAAAGCGCTGTCACATGAAGACAGCGCCTTATTACGTTGTAGGGGCTCGCACGTGGCGACTCCTACAGCGAGGAAAAGAAAGAAGACAGGCATGATAGTATGTACCATCATGCGCTCTTCCCTTTTAGAAATCGAAGTCCTTGGCCTTGATCTTGACCTGCCATTCTTTATCGACTTGTTTATACGTGATAGTCGCAATGAACGAGTGGAGGTCGCGGATCCAGGTATAATTGCGGTCCGAAATGTGGTCATCGTCGAGGTCCTGCGCCCAGGTAAAGATGACCGTATCCCGCGGCGTCAGGACATAACCGATGGACAGACCATGCTGACGCGGGTCATCGAGGGTATCGAAACGGTACGGCGTATAGCCGCTGACATTGTGCTTCTTATACCAGAAACTAGTCCACAATCGGTCGTTGATACCCTGGTTGAGGATGACGCCCGAATAGGGATCGCGGCGTTGGGCATCATTCGTAGAATATAAATCCTTGCGGTAGCCGGCAAAGAAGCGCACATTGGCACGCTGCCACAAGGGAATGGGCGCATGCGTGATTTCCGTGCGGAAGCCCTTATGGGTCCCCGTCTTGACGCCATCTTCAGCCCAGCGGCCCCAGTTGGCGCTGGAATCGACATAAATGCCGGTGTCACCGAGATGGATACGCGGTGCAAAGTATTCCAGTTCCGGCCACTTCGTAGCCCAGATATTATCGTCGTTATCCGTACTTTCTTCCTTGCTGTAGCCAAAGCGGAAAGAACCGATTTTAGTACTCTTTTGTATCCGCGCCACCGGCTTGAGGCCATTCTTGGAGTTCAAGGCATAGCTGGCATGGAAGGTTAAATCACCAGAATCATTGAGCGGTATGTCGGCATAGCCACGGACACCGATACCGTCATCGCTGTTGTATGTCGGCCGCGGCATCAAGGTGAATAAATAGGATTTCGTATGCTCACTATCCAGCCGCCCTTCATAATGGCCATACGTGAACAGGCGGATGTGCTTGAACCAGAGGGCTGTATTTTCTGCCGTGAATTTTTCACCTGGATAAATGCGGATGTCATCGCCGGTAATATAATAGTCCGGCATCTTGGCGACGGCGTGCGGCGTCGTAATCAGGCCGTGTTTAATGTAACCGATATTGTCGTACATTTCGGCATCAGTCCCGCGGATGTATGTCGTCGGGCCGACAAAGCCTTCGACTTTATCCATAGTCATGCCACCATTCTGGCTATTATAGGTCACATCCTGGCCCGTCAGCGCATTGGTTTCGTTGACGTAGACGACAGGCCCTTTCGTATGGTAGACGCCGCTCTTCATGTTGCCTTCGACATAATTGGCGTGAACTTCATCCATGCCTTGTTTGATATCAACATTGCCCCGGCTCTTGACATAACCATCGGAGTTTCGGGCGATGAACGTATCAGCCGTCATATGGACGGGCTGCTGCGGCAGGATGACGTCCTGCGAAGCCGCGGCCTGATCCAAATCGACGGGCAGGATTTTCTTTTCTGTCACGGGAACGGCCATGACCTTATCTGTATGAAGTTTAGCTGTATCAGCTGCACTGGCCGAAAAGGTCAAGGGCAGCAGGGCTGCGATCATCGCCGCTGTCCACGTTTTATTCATTCGCGTCACCTGCTGTATTGGATTGAATGGTTACGACGGCCTGCTGGTCATCATTGTGTTTACTGTTATACAGGTCGACAGGCGTAACCGTGCCATCTTTCAGGCCGGCCTGCAAATCACCGTTGCTGCTCTGAGGCGCCGTATCGGTATCGGTATCGGTGTCGGTGTAGGTACCGGCATCGCCAGTCCCACTATTATCGACATCATTATTGGTGACAGGAGCAAAAGTAGGTACCTGTACGCCGCTGGCAGCCATATTGGCCGTCTTCATGTCATCCATGACACCACTTTCCTTGAAACCTACGACTTCGGCATTTTCCTTGGTTTCAGCATACATCGTCGTCCCTGCCGGGATATCGACTTCATTGCCATGGACGAAAAGACCGCCGACCAGGCCAACCGGCCCGAGGATGATGGCCCCTGCTGCAGATGCGCCAACAGCACCGGCCATGCGCTTATATTCTTCTTTCGTCTTATCGCCGACTGTCAAGACTACTGGTGATCCATCGGCAGCGCGGACATTGTCATAGGTAATCTCGATTTTGCCGTCCTTGCCAAAGCGCCCGGACTTCCGGGCCTTGGTAACTGTCCCCGTCGCTTCCATGCCGCGAGGGATGGCGATGACATCGCCGACACAAATATCATCGGCAACAGCAAAGCGGACGACGTCACCTTCCTGAATGGTCTTAGAGTTAAGGGCATCGATATTGTTCATCGTCACCAGGGTATTCGCCGGGATAGTGACGGTCTGGGACACGTACTTCTTATTGCCCAGGAGCGTGCGGCGTAACGCTAGGACGCGGCCTTCCAGGGAACCGCTGACGGTCTTGCCATCGATGCTCTGTTCCAGCGATTCCACGCGGACCAAGAGGGGTTCATCGGTAATCTGACCGGAATACTGCCACTGCATGAGATTAACTGCCGTCAACAGGGACAAATCGGACCCAGAATTTCCATATACATCTTTATATAAAGCATTCGTCTTGTCCTGCAGGCTGCCAGAAACAGTCGACTGGCCATTGAGCAGTTTGTCCAGGGCAGCAATGCGGTCGTTCAGGGAACCGGTCTGCGTCGTCCCGTAGACTGTCGTTTCTACTTTATCTGCTTTTTCCAGAATCGTATAATCGGCCGCACCGGCTGCCATAGTTCCACACACGGCTATGACGGCCAGGATGCATGCTACTTTCTTCTTCCACATAGGCGTAACCTCCAAATTCCAGTTTTTTCTATGCTAACTCTATCGTCTTGGCTTTTCTGAATACTACCTCCATTATATAAGACTCATGTATAAATTGCAATAAAATGGTGACGTCTCAGCTCTTTGAGGTCTTATTTTTTAATTAATAATTATTTTCAATTGAAAGTTTTACAAAATTACTCTTGATTTTCCCCCATCAGTCTGTTATAATATAATTATAACAAATAAAGATTATTTGTTAGTATTCAGTTAATATCCATTTTATTCAAAATGTATTATAATATCAGGAGGAATGAATGATGAAAAAATTTGTATGCGGTATCTGCGGTTTTGTTTATGAAGGTACGGAAGCTCCGGAAAAGTGTCCTCAGTGCGGCGCTCCGAAAGAAAAATTCACGGAACTCGTCGCTGGCGTCAAAGAATATGCTGACGAACATCGCGTAGGCATCGCAAAAGGCGTTGACGAACGTATCCTCGAAGGCCTTCACCTCAACTTCACTGGTGAATGTTCCGAAGTCGGCATGTACCTCGCTATGAGCCGTGTCGCTGACCGCCAGGGTTATCCTGAAGTCGCTGAAGCTTACAAACGCATCGCTTTTGAAGAAGCTGAACACGCTGCTAAATTCGCTGAACTCCTCGGCGAAGTCGTTACGGACGATACCAAGACCAACCTCGAAATGCGTGCTGCTGCTGAACAGGGCGCTTGCGCAGGCAAGAAAGAAATCGCAACTCTTGCTAAACAGCTCAATCTCGACGCTATTCATGACACCGTTCATGAAATGGCAAAAGATGAAGCTCGTCATGGCCGCGTATTCGATGGCCTCTTGGCTCGCTACTTCGCAAAATAATAATCTCTTGGGGATACAGAAAGGCGCTGTCGCATGAAGACAGCGCCTTTTTCTATATTCAATGAACGACGTCGCAAATGACGCTGATGACGGCTTTATCGGCTTTGGACAAGTAACGTCCCCGTTTATAGGCTAAGACGACATCCCAGTCGTCCAGATAGGCCCGCAGGGAAAAATATTTCGGTTCCACAGCCGGGATATTAGATAAAGCCAGACCGCCCGGAACGATAGCCGCACCGACGCCGATGCCGGCCAAAGTCTGGGCCGTAGCCATGTCGATAGTTTCCAGCGCCACTATCGGCGATATATCCAGGGCTTTAACAAGCGCAAAAAAGGAATGGCGCAATTCCTGTCCTTCTTTCATGACCAAGAAAGGATGACCGTCGAGACTGTGATAATCAAAGACAGGATAATGGGAGTGGAGGCTCTTGTCATGCAGCGGTTCCCGTCCCAGTTCCCAGTCTGGCGAGATAGCTAAGAGCAATTCTTCCTGAAAAAGTTCGATATAATCCAAGTCCGTATGCCCTGTCGGCCTGACGACGATGGAAAAATCAGTCTTCCCTTGGAGGGCGAAACTCTCTAATTCCCGCGTCGTCCCTTCTTCCAGGCAGATATCGATGTGCGGATAGCGTTCGTTGATGATGGGAATAGCCTTCGCCAAAATCGTCGAACTGCGATAATTAGAACAGCCAATGCACACGGTACCGCCAATGGTCTGCCCCAAATCCTGGATACGCTGCTCCCGGACCTTGCACAAATCTTGTATCTGCTCTTCAATATCCAAATAGATACGCCCGGCTTCCGTCAAGGTCACAGGCTGATGGGAACGATCAAAGAGAGCTGCGCCGATATGGCGTTCGATACGGCGGATAAATTGACTCAGCGACGGCTGGGTGATATATAATTTTTCGGCTGCCGCCATAAAACTCCCTGTTTCAGCAATTTTACGGATATATTCATATTCGCGTCTTTCCAAATCCACAAGGCCTCCTTATTTAATGAAAACATTTTGTATACCTAATTATAGCGCATAAGCTATAGTGAGTATATGACAAAACCACTTTGACGCCAGCCTCCTTCAAGGCTATCCTATAGGTACCCTTGAAGGAGGTATTTTCATGAAATCATATCAGCATATCCTCGTCCCCATCGACGGGTCCGATCATTCCAAACAAGCCTTGCAGCACGCTATCGATATCGCCAAGATTACTGGCGGTGCCATTACCCTGCTGAACGTCGCCAACATGGCCGATATCATCAATCAGTTCGGGCAAATGGAAAATACGAGCGAATTGACGATAGATGAAATGACAGCTTCGGCTCAGGCCAATAGTACAGGCCTGTTAAAACAATTTGCCTCCATGGTACCCGATTCGATTCCGGTACAATCGATATTTGAACTCAGCGCCCCGGAAGCGGCCATCTTGGAAGAACAGAAATCCCAATCGGCAGATCTCATCTGCATGGGGCGCGGCGGCGGCCAGGCCCTCAAGAATTTCCTTCTCGGCAGTGTCAGCACCTACGTCATCACTCATGCGCCCTGCCCGGTTCTCTTGGCACGCGATGAAAAGAAAGGGCCTTACCGGCATATTCTGGTACCCATAGATGGGTCTGAATCTTCTTTGCAGGCCCTGAAGCAGGCTGAAATCCTGGCCAAAGGCGATGGCGCTTCCCTGACCGTCCTCTACGTCGCCAGTGTCAGCGACAGCCTGCGCGATACAGACATCCCCAATACGCTGGAACCGCATAAATTGCAGGAATTAGCCGATCACATGCGGACCAAAGGCCATAACGCCTTCCTCCGCTGCCAAAAAGAATTGTCATCGCAAGTTCCCTTGAACTGCCTGTATAAAATCGGCTCTCCCGGTCCGGTCATCTTGCAGACGGCAGCCGATACGGAAACGGACCTCATCGTCATGGGCAGCCGCGGTTTGAACCGCATCGAAAGCGTCCTCTTGGGCAGCGTCGGCCGCTACGTATCTTCCCATTCAGGCCTTCCTGTCCTCATCATTCGTTAACCCTTACTTCATTAACCCCCTCAGGAGATGATTCCCTTGAATAAACTCATGTATAAAGCTCAAAAAGAATCGGTCGCCCTCTTGGTCAACCGTATCATGGCTGAAAAAAATCCAGAAGACCGCAAGAAAATGTTGAAACGCCTGACAACGATTATGGAAACGTTCTTCGGCGATTTATTTGAAGAAGAATCTTTTGCCAATGCCCGCAAGCTCATTGACGAAGGAGGCAAGTGGTTCCAATTCCTCAACCGAGCCCTGGATACACTCAACCCCAATGTAGTCCGCACAGCCGTCATGGACTTGGGCTTTGAATCCGGTTTCTACGGTCTGCGTACACGGGACGAAGCCAAAGCCAAATATCACTGCAATATTCCCTGGGCCATCCTCTTCGACCCGACCAGCGCCTGCAACCTGCACTGCATCGGCTGCTGGGCTGCCGAATATGGCCACACCTTGAATCTCTCTTATGACGTCATGGATAAAATCGTATGTCAAGGGAAAGAAGTGGGCTGCCATTTCTACCTCCTCACTGGCGGCGAACCACTGGTCCGCAAAGCGGACATCCTGAAACTCTGCCGGAAACATCCGGACTGCGAATTCCATGCCTTCACCAATGGGACGCTCATCGACGATGCCTTCTGCCAGGAAGTCGTCAAGGTAGGCAATCTCAGCTTCTCCCTCAGCGTCGAAGGCTTCCGTGAAGTCAATGACAGCCGCCGCGGCGAAGGCGTCTTCGACAGAGTCATGCACGCCATGGACCTGTTGCGCCAGTACGGCATCGTCTTTGGTACTTCCATCTGCTATACTAGCAAGAATATCCAGACCGTCACATCCGATAAATTCCTCGACCTCCTCATCAGCAAAGGTGCTTGGTTTACGTGGTACTTCCACTATATGCCCGTCGGCAATGATGCCTCTGTCGATTTACTGCCCACGCCGGAACAGCGGACTTATATGGTACGGCGTATCCGTGAAATCCGCAGCGTAAAAGGTGGCAAACCCATTTTTGCCATCGACTTCCAGAACGATGGCCAGTTCATCGACGGCTGCGTCGCTGGTGGCCGCAACTACTGCCATATTAATCCGAATGGCGACGTCGAACCGTGCGTCTTCATCCACTATTCCAGCGCCAATATTAACGACCAGGATCTCATTACCTGTCTCCAGCAGCCCTTATTCAAGGAATATGCCAAAGGGCAGCCGTTCAACCATAATCATCTCCGCCCTTGCCCGATGTTGGAAAATCCGCAGGCCCTCGTCGATATGGTCAAACGAACGGGAGCGAAATCGACGGATATGCAGTCCCCAGAATCGGTCGAACACCTCTGCGCCAAATGCAAAGCCTATGCTAAACACTGGCAGCCGGCAGCCGATAAGTTATGGACCAATATCGTCCAAGACGATAAAAAATCGTCAGAACAGGAAATTTCGTAAAACCGTTTACCGCAAACATTCAGCTTCAAACTTAACAACTTCAAAGTCGCCTCCATCCGTAAAACGGGTGGCTCGGCTGACGGCTATAAGCCTTTGTTGCTGAAAGCCAGC
>NZ_JAJBQV010000013.1 GCF_020539865.1 Megasphaera elsdenii
TGCTTGGATTTAGACGATATTCCTGTCTATAATCCTGAACAGCCGTATACTGGCACGTTCAGCGGGAAGCGTATCCACCGTGGCTTGTACCAGTTCGCCGATGGCAGGATTGCCAACGCGGATGTGAATGGAGCATGCAACATACTCCGTAAAAGTAAGCAGAACTTCGATTTCGAAGGACTGTGTAAGGGGCTTTTGGACAGCCCTTTGAGAATAAGGATATCCTGACAGCTAACTCCTTTGGGATAGGCTATCAGGCGTTAGTCCATGTATCAAACTTCTCAAGAATCTCCCACTTCTATAAGCGGGAGAGGTTCAACGGAAAAACGCTGTCACCTGCGCCAGGCCAAGTACAATACGCGCGTCGTCATTGCCGACAATCCTTTTGGCAAAGCGTCAAGCGACCACGTCCTCAGTCCGGTCTTCTTCATCGCCAAGCAACTGGGCTTCCAGATTCTTGCCTTGACGGCCCATCAAGAGGGCAGTTTCATCCGCAAGTATTTCCCTGTCGTCTACAGCTGCCGCTTCGCCGAAATGGCCAACAAGAAGGGGAAAGTCCTGGTACCGGACAAAGAAACCAAGACGGCTTTCTTTGAAGAACACCATCCCGAAAGCTTGGCCCGCCTCGACGAATACGAACAACTGGGCCTTTTCTGAAGAGGCCAGGGCGGCGAAGGGAAAGATGTACAAAAACGATAAAATGTGATACTATTTGTAGGGGCTGGAACGTGATGGTTTGTGCCATCATGGGAGGCCCCTTTTTCTCCATCAAGATCAAACTTACAAGGAGGTCTTTCCTTTGCGTATTGTTGTCGTAGGCGCCGGTAAGCTGGGCTATAGCATTGCCGAGCTGTTATCGAATGAACAGTTCGATGTCGTCGTCGTCGATCATAATGAAGAACGACTGGAAGTCGTCAAGAATAATTTGGATGTATTGACGGTCCTGGCCAATGGGGCCAGCCCGATTACCATGAACGATCCCGATATCCGCGGTGCCGATATCCTCGTCGCCTGTACGGCTATTGATGAAGTCAATATGGTTGCCTGCATCATGGCCAAGAAACACGGCATCAAATACACCGCTGCCCGTATCCGGGATATGCAGTTCCTGTCGGAAGCCAAAGATTATCTGAAGCAGAACTTCGACATCGACCTTATGCTCAATCCGGAAATGATTACGGCCCGTGAAATCAACCGTATCCTCATGACGCCGGCAGCCCTTAATGTCGAAGATTTTGCCAACGGCAAGGTCCGGCTTTTTGAAACGAAGGTCCGCCGCCATTCGCCGCTCATCAACATCCCTTTCAAGGATATGAATATGCCGCCGTCCATCTTGGCCGGCATGATTTTCCGCGATCACCGCATGATTATCCCTCATGGCGATGACTGCCTGTTCCCTCATGACAATGCCTATTTTATCGGTGACCCCAAGGCCATCGAGAAATTCAGCGAAAACTTCGTCCCTAGCGATACTAAGATGGTCGAACGGGTCATCATCATCGGTGCCGGCCGATCCGGCCGCTTTTTGGCTCCTATGCTCGACAAGGAAGGTATTAAAGTCAAGATTTTTGATAAAGACCGCGAACGCTGCCGCCAGGTGGCAGAACTCCTGGACAACGGCCTGGCCATCTATGGTGACGGCACGGACATCGACCTCTTGGAACAGGAAGGCATTGCCGATGCAGACGTCGTCATCTGCCTGACCGATGACGACCGCCTGAACCTCATGCTGGCGCTCATTGCCAAGCATTTGGGCGCCAAGAAGACTATCGTCCGCGTATCACGCATCGAATACGGCGACCTTATGGAAAAAGTCGGCGTCGATATCGTCTTGTCGACGCGCCTCTTGTCGGCCAGTGAAGTTCTGGCCTTTGCCCGCCGCGGCGGCGTCGTCTCTGTATCCCTCCTGGAAGGGGCCAAAGCCGAAGCAGTGGAAGTCATCGTCCAGGACGGCGCTCCGGTAGCGGGCAAGCGACTCATGGATGTCAGATTGCCCAAGGAATGTCTGGTCTGTGCCTATGTCCGCGACGGCGAAGCCTATATCCCGAATGGTCAGTCCGTCCTCATGGCCGGTGACCGGATTATCCTCTTCATCCAGACGGAATATTCCAAAAAGGTCATGAAGTACTTCAAAGGCAGGGAATAAGCCATGAACCGCAGTATCGTCTTTTATCTCGTCAGCCGCCTGGCTCTAATCAACGGTCTGGCTTTGATTATCCCTCTGTTGGCCGCCTTATGGTGGGGGGAAGCGGGTATCGTCTATTTCGTCCCGGCTCTGGCAGCTGCCCTGGTCGTAGCGGCCTTTTGCCGTTACCGCGGCCGCCATCATAAACGCCATTTAGGACCGGGTGAGGGAGCGTGGTACATGGTGGCAGCTTGGTTCCTATTGGGCCTCTTGGGCATGATTCCCTACGTCATGGCCGGTACCTTCGCGTCGCCTGTCGACGCCTTCTTTGAAAGTGTTTCGGCTTTCACGACGACTGGGACGTCGTGTCTGGCTGACGGCGGGGCAGCCCTGCCGCAGTCGCTCTTGTTGTGGCATAGCCTCATGGAATGGCTCGGCGGTCTCAATTTCATTCTCCTCCTCGTATCGGTCATGCCTCAGGTCAGCGGCTGTTTCGGCCTGAGCTTATCGGTTCATCAGAGCGTGTCCTTCAGTCCTATGGTAGCCCGCATGCAGGAAGCGGCCCGTCAGGCCGGCCTCATCTATTTGGCCATTACCGTCTTTTCCATGGTCCTGTACGTCCTGGCTGGTCTGCCTGTGGGAATGGCTATCAATCAGGGCCTCATGACTATGTCCACTAGCGGCGGCGATTCGCTCTTCGATTTTTCTCACTATGACAGCCTGGGCCTGGAAGCGGCCGGTGCCGTATCCATGCTCCTGGCTAGCGGCAATTTCCTCTTGTATTGGAAGAGCTGGGAGCGGCGCGACTTCAAGAGCCTTTTCTACGACGCCGAATGGCGGACTTTTTTGACCGTCGTCGCCGTCACGGGCTGCTTCGTATCCTTCCATTTGTGGCGCTTCGGCGTTTACGATGGCTGGGATAACCTGCGCTACGGCTTTTTCCAGGTCTTGTCCTTCATCAGTACCAGCGGTTTTTCGTCGGCTGATTATAGCACCTGGCCAGAATTCGACAAATATGTCCTCTTTGCCCTGGCCTTCGTCGGCGGCTGTATCGGCTCGGCAACAGGTGGTCTCAAGGTCATGCGCTTCATGGTCCTTTTTAAGATGGCGGCACAAGAAATGCGCCGGACCTTGCATCCGCACATGGTCATTTCCCTGAAAATCGACAGCGTTCCCGTCGACATGAAGATCATCAGCCGTGTCCTCAGCTATTTCTTCCTCTTTATGGCAACGTTCTTCGTCTCTATGCTGATTATTTCCTTATCCGGCGTCACGCCTATGCAGGCCATGGGCATGGCCATAGGCTGCTTGTCCACGGTCGGTTCGACGATGGACCTCTTCAGCGTATCCGATGTCTCCGTCTTGCCGGCATGGACCAAGCTATATTGTAGTTTCCTCATGATTTTAGGACGCGTCGAAATATTTTCCTTCCTCGTCGTCATCCAGACCGCATTTGGTTACCTGCGGCGGCGCTGGTAGGAGGTGGATTATGAGTATACGTATTGTTTTCTTTGTCTTGGGGAAATTGGCCCAAGCCTGTGGCCTGGCCTTAATGATTCCCTTGGTCGTTGCCCTTTTTTATGGGGAAAGCAGCCTCATCGCCTTCCTAGTGGCCATCGTCGTCAGTCTTCTCACGGGGCGCCTGCTCCTATGGCAAGGCCATCGGCCGGCAGACAGCCTGACCGTCCGCGAAGGCGTGGCCATTACGGCCTTGGGCTGGATCATGGTCACCTTGCTGGGCATGATTCCTTATGCTGTCGGCGGGTACCTGCCTGTCTTGGACAGTATTTTTGAATGTATTTCCGGCTTGTCCGGCACAGGGGCGACTGTCATCGACGACATCGAATCCCTGCCGGCCAGCCTGGTCCTCTGGCGGGCCTTGACCCATTGGTTCGGCGGTCTGGGCATCATCGTCATCTTCATTGCCGTCTTTCCGCAGTTCGGTAAAGGCATTGTCCACATGTTCAATGCCGAAAGTACGGGTCCCCGATCGGATCGGGCCTTGCCGCGCATCAAAGAGATGGCCAAGGCCTTGTTCACGGTGTACGTCGTCTTTACTGTCTTCTCGACGATTGTCTTCATGCTTTGTGGCATGTCCTTCCTCATCGCAGCTGACCATGCCTTTGCCACTATCGCCACGGGCGGTTTCTCGCCGTACAATAATAGCGTCGCCCATTTCGACAGTCCTGTCGTCGAAGGGTGCCTGGCCTTCTTCATGCTCATCAGCAGTGCCAACTTTGGCATGTACGTCGCAGCCTGGAAGAAGGGCTGTAAAGTCATCCTCGGCGATACGGAGTTCCGCGTCTACTTATCCATCGTCGCCATTTCAACGGCAGCGATGACTCTCAATCTGGTCCTGGCCCAGCAGTGGGACAGTGTCGAAGCGTTGCGCCAGGCCTTTTTCCAATCCGTATCCATTTCGTCGTCGACGGGCTTCGTCTCCAACGATTTTGAACAGTGGCCGGTTTTTTCTAAATTCATCCTCTTAGGCTTGATGTTCATCGGCGGCTGTGCCGGTTCGACGACAGGTGGCCTGAAAGTGACGCGGATGATGCTGCTCGTCAAGACCGTCGCCGCCATTATCCACCAGAAGATACATCCCAATATGGTCCTGCACATCCGCTCCAATGGCGAAGACTTCTCGCTGGACCTCATTTACGGTGTGGCCCGATTCTTCTTCATCTATACGATGCTCGGCATTTTCTGGACGTTCATCTTGGTCTTTGACGGCGTCGCCATCTTCGACGCCATCGGCCTCAGCATATCGACGATGGGCAGCTGTGGGCCAGGCTTCGGCCAGTTCGGTGCGACGGCTACCTGTTCGGCCCTGCCGCCGCTCAGTAAAGCTGCCCTCTGCCTGTCCATGCTCATGGGCCGCTTGGAAGCCTTGCCGGTCCTGGCCATTCTCATGCCGTCTTTCTGGCGCCACCGCAATAGCTGGTAACAGGAAGAATGCCTTGCATGAAGCTATCCCTTTGCCGTATAATAAAGATAATCTTATCGTTATTTTATCTTTTATCTTTTATAAAGGGGGATTATCTATGAGCTTTTGGGAACAAATGGCGAAGACCATCGATGCCGGTGAAGAAAAAAAGAAAAAAGAAGATCTTTATCAGAAGACCTTCCACGAATTAGCTGAAAAGTTAAGTGAAATCCGCAACAAAGAAACGCAAGACAAGGTGGAAGATTAACGGATTCTTAAGTTTTCCGATTTTCCATTAAAGAACGATTAAATTTTTTAGAACGGTCTCCTTTCCATGCTATGCTAGCTATGGAAAGGAGATTTTTTTATGGACGTAAACAAGTTACTGCAAGATGCCCTGGCTGCCGGGGCCAGCGACATCCACATCGAACCCATGGACGACGTCGTCCGCATCCGCTGGCGCCGGGACGGCGTCCTCTGTCAGGCTGGGAGGCTCCACAAAAGCGGCTTGGAGAAATTGGTGAGCCGTATCAAGGTCTTGGCCGGCTTGGATATCGCCAATCGCCGCCTGCCTCAGGACGGGCGCATCGTCTGGAAAGATGGGGAACGCCGCTTAGACCTGCGGGTCAGTACGCTGCCGACGGTGCGCGGCGAAAAAGTCGTCATCCGCATCCTCGACGGCCAGCGCATCCCGCTGTCACTCTCGGCCTTGGGCATGGATGACCAGGCCCGGTGCTGTCTGGAAAAACTCATCCGTTGCCGCCAAGGACTCATCGTCATCTGCGGGCCTACAGGCAGCGGCAAGACGACGACCCTTTATGCGGCTATCCACGAAATTCAAGATGACTCGGTCAGCATTGCGACCTTGGAAGACCCAGTGGAAATCCTCATGGAAGGCATTTCCCAGAGCCAGGTCCAGGCCAAGGGCGGCATGATGTTCCAAGACGGCCTGCGGGCCTTGCTGCGCCAAGACCCGGATATCCTCGTCGTCGGCGAGATACGCGATGGCGAAACGGCGCGCGTCGCCGTGCGGGCCGCTTTGACAGGCCATGTCATCTTCAGTACGCTCCACGCGCCGAGTGCCGTCGAAGCCATAATCCGCCTGACCGACATGGGCGTCGCCCCTTATCTGGCCGCTGACGCGCTGGCCGGTGTTGTATCACAGCGACTGGTCCGCTGCCGGATGGGCGATGGGTCTTATCGGGGCCGCTTCTGCTTATGCGAAGTTGTGCCGGCTGGCCGCCATCTCCGCGATGCAATCCGCCGCTGTGTCGGCGCCCGGGACCTGACGGATGCGGCCCGGTCCGATGGGGCCGTCCTCCTTTCTGATGTCATTGCCCGGACCCTGGCGGCGGGCCGGACCGATGAAAGGGAGATACGCCGTGTCTGTGAAGGAGGCGGTTCGTGGTGAACGTACAGGACATGATGGAAATGGCCATTGGCCAGCAGGCGGCAGACCTTCATCTGCAGACGGGCCGGCCGCCGATGATGCGCCTGGCTCAAGGCCTCTGTGTACTTCCCGGTCCGCCTGTAACGGAAGAACGGGTGCGCCAGGTCCTGCAGGCCGTCGGCTGGAGCCATGAAGACCAGGGCGATGGGGCCTTTTCCTGGCGAAATATCCTGCGCTGCCGCCTCCACGTCTGCCGGGAGTACGCCGGCCTCCATGTGACAATCCGCTTCCTCTATCCCTTAGCGTCGCTGCCGCCTGACGGCGATGGCCCGTTATTGCAGCGCCTCAGCCGGCTTACGTGCGGCCTGGTCCTAGTCTGTGGGCCGACGGGCAGCGGTAAGACAACGGCACTATGGCGCATCCTCCAGGCCATCAACGAACGGCGGCCCTGTCATATCGTCACTCTAGAAGACCCGATTGAATACGTCGAAGAAGGGAAGGCCGCCTTGATTACGCAGCGCGAACTGGGGACGCACTTTGTGACTTTTGCTGACGGGATCCGCCAGGCCCTGCGTCAGGATCCGGACGTCATCCTCATCGGCGAGATGCGCGATCGGGCGGCGATGGATGCGGCCTTGACGGCAGCTGAGACGGGCCACTTCGTTTTGTCGACGCTGCACACGGCGTCGGCAGCCCAGGCGGTGAGCCGCCTGGCTGGTGCCTATAGCGGCGATGCCCAGCAAGAAGTCCGCTGCCGCCTGGCCATGGTACTGCAGGCTATCCTGGCGCAGCGCCGAGTGGAACGGCAAGGGCAGATCGATATTGTACGGGAAGTCCTAGTCCGCACGCCCGCTGTGGTCCAGCTCATCCGCAGCGGTAAGGAATACCAGCTGCCGACGGTCATGCAGACCGGCGCGGCCTTGGGGATGCGGACGATGGAACAGGCCCTGCGCCGCTGCAGGCCAGGAGGCAGGTCGTGAGCCGCCTATCGCATCGGCTGTCTGCGGCGATGCTGGCCTTTTTCTTCCGCCAGCTTGCCGTCCTCGTCGGCAGTGGCATCCCTTTGGTCCAGGCCTGGCAGCTGCTCTTGACCGATATGCCCGGCTCCTGCCGCCGTTCCCTGTATCTGGCGGCTTTGCAGATGGAACAGGGCATCTGCCCTTCCCAGGCGATGCAGCAAAGCCGGGTTTTCCCCGATTTGGCCTGTCGTATCATCCGGGCCGGCGAGCAGACGGGGAACCTCGAAGGGCTCTGCCAGGTCCTGGCTGATTTCTATGAAACGCAGGAGAAAGAACGGCGTCTCTTCATACAAGCCGTGGCCTATCCGGCCTTTCTCCTGGTCTGCCTGGCCGCCTTGACGGCAGGTACCTGTCTCTTTATCATTCCCATCTTTGCGGATATGATGGCTCAAATGGCCGTGCCCCTGCCCAAAGGGACGCAGTGCGTACTGGCCCTTTTCGACGGGTTGCGCCAGTATGGCCTCTGTGGCCTGGCCGGGATGCTCTGCACTTTGGCTGGCCTGCATTGGGCTTGGCAGCGGGAACGGTGGCGGCTGAAGATGGAACGGAAAATCTTCTGCTTTCCAGGGATACAGTCGTGGTTCCTCATCTGGGCTTGGCAGCGCTTCAGTCAGATTTTGGCCGTTCAGCTGGCTGGCGGCATTCCTTTGCTGGACAGCCTGCCTGAAGCAACTGCCGTCGTGCCGTCGCGCCTTTTCCGGCAGTATCTGTTACAGGCCCGGCTGCTGCTGGAGCGGGGCTGTGCTTTCAGTCAGGCCGTCCACGCCGGCCGTTTTGGGACTCCTTATGTTGAGACCATGCTGTCCGTCGGGGAGATGACCGGGACTTATGATGAAGCGATGGCGTCGATTTCCACCTATTACCGTAGTCGCCTGCAGCAGCTGGCAGGGCGGATACAGCGCTGGCTCGGGCCGGCCGTCCTCTTATTGACCGGCGCCTTGATGGGCGTCTTGATTCTTTGTTTCCTCTTACCGTTACTGGACATGGCGTCTAGTATCGTGACCTGATGAAAGGAGTTTTTCTTATGCAGACTCGCAATGGTTTTTCTCTGTTAGAAATGTTGATCTGTGTGTCTTTGATCCTGATTTTTGCCTCCTTTGCCGTACCCCGCTTCTCATCGGCCACTAAGATGGCCCAGGAAGCCAAAGTGCAGGCCGATATCCGGACTATCAGCAATGCTGCCGCTCTCTACGAAATCGATCACGGCGTCTTTCCGGCCAGTGTCGATGCTTTAGTGACCAAAGACAAGGATGGCAAACAATACCTGCAGTTCAAGCCGCTTACGCCGGACAAAGGGGAATATCAGATTGCCGATGGCGTCGTTTCTGCCGATTATAACGACAAGCATTTTTCATCCGATCTGGCGTCGGCCCAGGAAGGGAAGGTCTGAGTCTATGGAATGGCCTGAAATATCCCTTTGGTATAGCGTGGCTGCAGGCTGTACGGCTTGGATCTGCTATACCGACATCCGGCGATACTGGATTGCCGACGCGCCGGTCCTGGCTCTGGCCGTAGGCAATGGCGCTGCCAGCTATGCCGAATGGATCCGCCCTTTTTGGCCGGTCTCCCTGGGCGTGGCTGCCTTTTTCCTGCTCCTGTATGTCCTTTGGCCCGGCGCCATCGGCAGTGGGGACATCAAGCTGGCCCTGGCCTTGAGTCTGGGCTGCCCGGATTGGAGCGCTTGGACCATGGCAGTTACTGCTTTTGGCCTGGCTGCCTTCGTGGCTTTGCTGTACCGTTTGGGGACTGGGAAGACGATGATTCCTTTCGGGCCCTTCCTCCTGGCCGGCTGGTGGCTGGCACAGGAACCGTTCCGGTGTGCCTGGCCGGGCGATTGGCTATGGTGAGGCGGAACGGCTTTATCAGCCTGACCGGCCTGCTGCTGGCTCTGGGCCTGCTGCTCTTATATCTTGGCTTGTGCCTGATAGCAGGCCATTGCAGCCGCAGCCATCAGGCCGTCGATGGTCTGGTACGGGAAATGGCCTTGGATATGCAGCAAGTCCGCCAGCACTGCGTAGGGAACAACCAAAGCAGCGGGCGTTGGAAATTGGTCCTGGAAGGGGACCGCTACGTCCTCCAAGACGGTTATACCCGCGTCAAGGAGCGGCCTTATCCGCCGGGCCTGGGCGTGACGAAAGGAGATGTACGCTTTGATGTCGAAGGTCGTCCGCAGCATACGATGTCTGTGGTCATCACGTCGCCCGATGGAACGTACGCACGGTCTATCGTCGTGGCGGCTCAGACCGGGCGCATCCGTATTGCCTGAGGCCAATGGTTTCTTTTTCCTGACCGACGGCTTGGCAGCGCTCATCGTCGGGGCCGCCCTGCTGGTGGCTGCCTTAGGCCTTTCTCTCCAAGCTGTCAGGCTGCATCACCAGGCCAAGCAGTGGCAGATGGCGGCCATGGTCTGCCGGCAGGTCATGGAAAGCTGGAAGGGCGGCTGTCCGCCTTCAAGCCGCGTCGTCATCGAAGGCCGGACTTATGAGGTGACTTATGACCAGTCGATTCTCCCTAAGGATTATGTTCTTTGGCAGGTAGAGGCAGGTGATGACCATGGCCCCCGTGTTTCCTGCCGGCTCTTGGTATGGGCAGGGCCGAAAAAAGAATGGCTGGATCCTCTTGGATGTACTCCTGGCCCTGAGTCTGTCAGCGCTGACCTTGACGGCTCTGCTGCCCCTGGTCGGGCAGACAGCCTGCCTGGATCGGCGCTGTCAGATTGAAGAAGGCCTGCTGCGGCAGCATGTCAGCCTGGAAGAGACGCTGTTCCAGGCCCTGCGTTATGGCCGGGACATCGAAATCGGTTCTGATGAGGTCCGCTTTCACACGACCCAAGGCAGGCCCAAAGGGTTTGCCGTCCGCCATCAAAACATGTACGTCCGCCTCAGTGATGGCAACTATCAGCCCCTGACCGGTGGCGGCAGTACTGTAAAAGGCCGGACTCTGGTCATCCAGCCCTTGGATGGGCGGCCCTTTTTCTCCCGGACCGGCCAGGCTGTACAGGTCGCCTTTCTCCTGACAGAGCGGCGGAGTGGCTTGTCCCGGCCCGTACAGTTTGCTGTGTGGCCTCTGAATGAAGGTGAATCATGAAACGACGAAACGGCTTTTTTTCTTTTTCTATCGTAACCGTCGCCGGGCTGACACTGAGCCTGGCTCTGACGGCAGCTGCCCTGGCGTGGCAGCATTTCCAGATGGCCCGGACTTATGAAGCGACGGTGCGGCTGACGTATTTGGCAGAAAGTGCCCTCTGTGAGGGGTGGAATCAGCTGAGGCAGCATCCGGACGCCTTCTTGGCCGGTCAAACCATGGCTGTGCCCCAGTCAGAAAAGCTGGCCGACGGTGGGGAAGTCCTGTTCGTCCGCTGCCAGTATCAACCGGCCGGTCAGACGCCAGGCGGCTATTTGCAGGCCCGGGCCGCAGTACCGGGAACCGGTATCCAGCAGACATGCAGTCTGCGCTTTGTCGTGACCGCCGATGAACAGGGCCGGCCTGTGCTGCATTTCGTACAGTATGTCAATTAGGAGCGAGGTGAGTATATGTGGTGGCAACAAAATGCCTGCTTATGGCTGAATGGACCGTCTGTCCATCTCTTGAAGACGAAACGAACCTGGTATGGGCACGTGGCTTTCCGTCAGGGGCATAGGGATTATGAAAGGGCGTGGGGGCCGGATTGGATGGGACAGGAAAGGACCGTGCAGACCCATTTGCCCAAGCTTCTGCAACAGTATGGCTTAACCGGCTGGCGCCTGCGCATCCTCGTCGGTGGGCCCAGCGTCCTTTGGAAACGCCTGTCTCTGGGAACGCCGGATCGGCAGGAAGCGGATGCCCTCATTGACGGCGCCGGCTTGGTCAGTGAAGAAGGACGGGCCTATGATTTCGAGGCCGCCTGTCCGGCTCAAGGGGATGATGGTCTCTATGCCTGGACGGTCGGTGCCTACCCAGCCGACTGTATTACCGCTATCTGCCAGGCTGCCAGCGCTGTCGGTGCTATCGTCCAGTCCATCGACTTGGTGCCTGCTTTTTTTGGCCGCCTTTGGCCAGCTGGCGCAGGGACCCTGGTTTTTCAGGAAGCCCCAGACGGCTGGCAGCACCGGGTCCGCTTGCGCGACGGCCTGCCCCTGGCCTATGACGTACAGGCCGCTGTGGCGCCAGCTGATGGGACGGCTTTCCGCTGGCTCCCAGACGGGATGGATGAAGGGGCCTGGCAGCCTGCCGGGCCGAGTGAAGCCGTGCGCCGTCTGATGGAGGCTTACCAGTTGTCTCAGGCCACGGCCATACTGGCTTTTTTGTGAGGAGGGATGTTCGTGAAATGCAACCTTGTGCCCACTCGTTATCGCCAGGGCCATGGCTGTTGGCAGCGTCCAGCCTGTCTGGCCTTGATGCTGTTGTTAGCAGCCTGTGCCGGGGCGGGCTTCTTTTTTCAGTATCAGCTCCAATGGGAAAAGGCCTATTATACGGACTGCCTGTATCCCCTGCAGCAGCGGATACAGCAGCGCAATGAGACGATTCGGCGCAGTCAGGCCCTAGCCGACCGCGCTGGGAAAGGGCAGGACCGTCCGCTCCTGACGCCGGGCCTGATGATAGCCCTGGCCGGGTCTAAGCCAGAGGGACTCATCGTCGAAAAAGTGAGCGGCCGGGATAGGCAGGTCGTCGTCGAAGGCCTGGCATCGGCCCCGGATAAGCCCCAGCAGTGGCAGCGAACCTTGCAGCAGCAAGGCATCTGCCAGGCTGCTGTAGCCAACGTGAAGCCTGACCGGGGACAGGGGATTCCTTTTGCCTTGGAGGTGAGCCGTCGTGAAGGGCTGGCGAAGAAAGGTTGACTGGCAGCGGGCTTTTCCCGTGCTCGCCGTCCTGACCGTGATATCCGCCTGCTTTGCCGTCTCGTCCTATCAGGCCTGGCAGGGCTGGAAGGGCGTTCACAGCCAGTTGGCCGTCTATGCCCCTGCTAACGACACTCGACCGGAAGCGCTGCCGACAAGGCCTGAGGCTGTGCCCGACGTGGCGGCCTCCCTGGCGGCCCGGAATATCCAAATCTTGTCATGGCAGCAGTCCGGTCGCGAAAGAAGCCGGCAGACCCTGGTCCTGTCCGGGACCTTTGCCGACCTCTTGGCCTGGCTCAATGACTGGCCCGCTTCCTGTCCCCAAGGGTCTTGCCAGATTCTTCAGTGGGAACGAGGGGAAGCGGGCAGTGTCGTCACGGTCGAACTCTCGTCGGACGGGAAGACCGGGGCAGCCTTTCATTGACAGTCTGACGCTGGACATGATATAGTTATGTTTGTAAGTTTGAAATAGGTCAGGTGTCACAGACTCAATAGAGAAGCCGGTCCAATGCCGGCGCGGTCCCGCCGCTGTAGGGTGGAGCCAGGCTGCAACAATGTCACTGTACGAAGTATGGGAAGGCGCAGCCATGGCCATGAAGCCAAGCCAGAAGAACTGCCTGACGGATAATCACCGATAGACCTGCGAGCGATGGGAAGGAGATTGTATCATTGTATATGCAAGCTGCTGCACGAAAAGGTATGTTCCCGTGCGGCGGCTTTTTTCATTTCCACGCTTCCGCCAGGCCAGTTAGGAGGAACGATGGATTCGATTATTCAAGGTTTTCAGTTATTTCAAAAAGGCGGCGCCGTCATGTATCTGCTGCTCGCCTGCTCTCTTTTTGTCGTCTATATTGGAGCAGAACGCTCGATATTCTACCAGCATATGGACGTCGGCAAGGATTTTGCTAATCAGTTCTATACGCAGATGAAGCTGCACCGCTATGATCAGGCGCGGCAGCTGGCAGCCGGGGCCGAAGGCGGTCTGCCGACGATTATTAATGAAATTTTCCAGGGTGAAGGCGGCACGGATGTCCGGGCCTATATGGAAATGCAGTCGGGCATTTTCGTCTCGAAGCTGCGCAGCCGTCTCTATTACTTGAGCGTCATCGTCACGCTGGCGCCGATCCTCGGCCTCCTCGGCACGATCAGCGGCATGATCCGCGCTTTCAGTGTCCTCAATGTCCAGTCCGGTCAGGCTGTGGCCATTACGGGCGGTGTCGGCGAAGCGCTGATCGCCACGGCTTTCGGCCTCTGCGTCGCCGTCCTGGCCCTCGTCGTCCATTCCTATTTCACGCAGCGCCTGGACCGCATCATTACGGATATGGAAATGTGCTTCTCGGCCCTGGAAACGATGCCTGTGAAAGCGGGGCAGTAGTATGCGACTGCGAGATCCCCGTTCTTTTGAAAAACCGTCGTTCATGATCATCCCCATGATCGACATCATCTTCTTTCTCCTCGTCTTTTTCATGATGACTTCTCTGTCCATGGTCGACCTGCACAGCCTCGGCGTGCAGCTGCCCTTTGCCCAGGCGGCGCAGCAGGAGCCTCAGGCGCAGTTCGTCGTGACCATTAAGAAGGACGGCAGCCTCTGGCTCAACGGCAAGGTCATCGAAAAGGGGGAACTCCTCGCCTCGGCTAAGGATCAGCAGGCGGGGAATAGCAATTTCAGCGTCGTCCTCTGTGCCGACCGGGATATCGACTACGGTCAGGTCGCGGACGTCCTCGATTCCTTTAAAAAGGCCGGTATCACGCACCTCGGCCTGGCTGCGGAAAAGAGGGATGAACCGTGAAGAAATGGGTCAGGAAAAAGGGCCGCGTCGCTGCCGGCGTCTCGATTTCACTGCACGCCGCGGTCTACCTGAGCCTCGCCGCCGGCGGCTTCTTCACCCTGCTCAGCAGCTATACCCGCCAGGGCGACGTAACGGATATCATGGTATATGATGTCGGCGATGTAGGCGGCAGCGGTGGGGAAAATGATCAAAGCAACCCCTCAGTCAGCAGAGCCGAAAAGCCTCCCCTAATGGGGGAGGTGCCGCAAAGCGGCGGAGGGGTTGCTCTTAACGCTGCTGCCCCGGAACCCATTGACACCGTCAACGCTGCCCCGGCCGATGACCAGGCAATTATCGTCGTAGGGGCGGCCATACCGGCCGCCCGTCCGGACCAGACGGCGGATACATCATCCGATAATGTGGGGGAAAATACCCTCCAACCCGTAGGGGCGGCCCTATCGGCCGCCCGCTCCGGAACCGATGGCACAGGACGTAATCATGATAATGGCACCGGCCACGGCCGCGGCACGCATTCGGGCTCCGGCACGGGCGGCGGTCATGCCGGTGGCATCACGGTGCCTGATGTCATGGCCGATTTCCTCGACCGCATCCGGGAAAACTTGCCTGTAAAGTTATCGGAAGCCGAAAAAGCCCCTCAGCCCGACACCTCTCAGCCTGCGGCAGCTCTTGACGAAACACCACCGGAAGTGCCGCCGAAGCAGAGCAATACGACGATCGTCACGGCGCGGGAGATGGAAGCGCACCACGATGTGACGGTCCAGGACGCCCTGCAGCGCGTGACAGGCGTGACGGTCAATGAAATGGTGCCCGGCGTCTCGTCGTACGTGAAACTGAACGGCGACGACCGCGTCCTGATCCTCGTCGACGGCCAGAATCTGGCCAACGCCCAGGGTTCCGGCTACGGCCGGGGCAGTGTCGATTTGACGACCCTTCCCGGTGTCGGCGCCATCGACCACATCGAAGTCACCAAGGGCAGCGGCTCTGTGCGCTACGGCAGCGGTGCCGTCGGCGGTGTGATCAATATTGTCACCAAGAAAGGCGACCGCAGTGAAGCGACCCTCGATGCCTACACGGGTTCCTGGGGCCGCCACGGTTTGACCCTGACCAACGAGGGGCGGGCGGGGAAGACGAGCTGGCTCTTTAACGGCAGCGTCAAGGAACGCCAGTATTTCGGCTTCCCCAACGGCATGCCGACGGACAGCAGCCATGCGGACTACCACAATACGTCGGCCTTCCTGCGCGTCAATCAGGAACTGAAGGGCCACAACCGCCTGACCTTTGAAACGTCGCATGACGATTTCCACGGCCACAGCGCCACCTTCTGGGCCCGCGGCAAATACGGCCGCATCGACCGCCGCGCCGACTACTGGTACCCACGGGAAAACAAGGTCGTCGAACGGCTCATCAATAACTACAATCTGACCTGGAAATTCCAGACCGACAAGGACACGCCGGGCTTTTTGCGCTATTTCAACAACTATCAGCGCACGCACTGGACGAATCACTATTTCACCCGCAGCCAGGGCCTGGAATGGCAGAATAACTGGCAGCTCGGGCCCTATCAGCACCTGACGGCCGGCGCTGAATGGACGGAAGACATGGGCACGAACTACGAAGCCCACTATTTCGACAAGAAGCGCCACAATCAGGCAATTTACTTGGAAGATGCCCTGACGTTCGGCAAGTTCACGCTCACGCCGGGTCTGCGCTGGGATAATAGCAGCACGTACGGCGTTCACCAGACGCCGCGCCTGGCCATGAACTATAAGGCCAATAAGGATTTCAACGTCTATGCTTCCTGGGGCCGCGTCTTCTCGCCGCCGCGCCTGAACGACCAGTTCTACATTACCTCGACGTCGCACGGCAACGAAAACTTGCAGCCTGAAGAAGGCTATACCCAGACACTGGGCTTCCAGTATCAGGCCGGTCCCAAGACGAGCCTCGAAGGCAGCATTTTCCACAGCAATTTGGAAAACGTCATCCGCTGGAACCGCACGTCCAGCTACTCGGAAGCGGAAAACCTCAACGAAGAGGACAAGCGGGGCTTTGAGCTGACGTGGAAGCAGAAGGTCAACGACAAGTGGGATTACGAAGCGGGTTATTCCTATATCCATACGAAAGTGGACCAGGGCAAGGGCGACGGCCTCGTCTACGACATGTCGTACAACCAGCCGAACGGCTATCACGCCGGCGTCCACTACCAGAGCGGCAAATGGCAGGCTGCCGTCGACATGACGGCCGGCACGGGCCGCAACGATACGTATTACCGCAACAATTCCTATGTCGTCTGGAATGCCAGTGCCTCGTACGCGCCGGACAAATCGACGACGATTTATGCCCGCGTCAACAACTTCAACGATGAAAGCTACGATTTGTACCATAATTATCCGGCTGCCGGCCGCAACTGGCAGATCGGCGTGAAGAAGAAATTCTAGGAGGTCTTTGCGATGAAAAAATTTTGTCTCCTCATCCTCAGTCTGTGCTGCCTCGTCGTCCTGGCCGGCTGCTCGCCTCAGAACGCAGCGACCCAGAAGGGGAGCGGCTCGGCCTATGCCGTTTTGACGGACGATCTGGGCCGTCAGGTTACGCTCGAGAAGAAGCCCCAGCGCGTCGTCGCCCTCTCGACGTCGCTCGTTAATTTCACGGCGGCCGTCGACGGTGACCTCGCCGGCCGGCCGACGCTGAAGTCCGAAGATGCGTCCCTGCCGGACAAATATAAAGACGTACCCGACGTCGGTCCTGTCTACAATGTGAGCGTCGAAAAAATCGTTGCCGCCAAGCCGGATCTGGTCCTGGCCAGCGCCGACCACCATCAGAAGATCATTTCCCAGCTCGAAGACAACCACATCCCGGTCCTGGTCCTGAAGACGAAGACCTATGACGATGTCAAGCGCAATCTGGAAATGGTCGGCAAGGTCTACGGCAAGGAAGAGGCGGCCAAGGCCAAGGAAAAGGAACTGGACCAGCAGCTTGCGGCCATCACTAAGGCCGTACCGCAGGAGGGCAAGCGCATTGCCATCATCCACGCTACGCCGAGCGCCGTTTCTGTCGAACTGCCGACGAGCATTGCCGGCGATATCGCCAAAATCCTGCACCTGCAGAACGTCGTCGACGGTACGCCGGGGGACAAGGATGCGACGCGCATCCCGTACAGCATGGAAAGCCTCGTCCAGGCCGATCCGGACGTGATTTTCTTTACTTCTATGGGTTCGTCGGATAAAATTGAAAAGCGCATCAAAGACGATGTCGAAAGCAATCCGGCCTGGGCCTCCCTGACGGCGGTCAAAGAAGGCCGCGTCTATGTCCTGCCGGAAAATTATTTTCTCCTCAATCCGGGCCTCGACTACCCGCAAGCCGTGGCTTACATGGCCAACCTCGTCTATCCGGAGGCCGTCCATGAATAGGCGCTGTGCCTCGCTCCTGGCCTTTGCCGTCCTGGCGCTCTGCGGCTTCGTCCTTTCCCTGATGCAGGGCGTAGCCGACATCACGCCGGCCGATGTCCTGCGCATCCTCTGGCAGCCCCAGGCGGCGACGGCGGACCAGATTATCTGGAACCTGCGCCTGCCCCGGGCCCTGACGGGCTCTCTCGTCGGTGCCAATCTGGCCCTTTCCGGGGCCATTTTGCAGGCGGTCATGCGCAATCCTCTGGCAGATCCGCACATCATCGGCATTTCGTCAGGGGCGGGTCTTGCGGGCATCATCGTCCTCATCCTCTTTCCGGCCTACGTCTATCTGATGACGCCTGTGGCCTTCGTCGGCGCCATGCTGGCGGCCTGCGTCATTTACCTCCTGGCCTGGAAAGACGGCATCGTACCGGTGCGCATCATCCTGGCCGGCGTCGCTGTATCGGCCTTCTTAGGCGCCATCATTTCGGGCATCCTCATTTTTTACAGTGACCGCGTCCACGGGGCCCTGTTGTGGATGGTCGGCGGCCTGGCTGCCAGTAGCTGGAAAGACGTGACGGCCATCGTCCCTTATACGGTCATAGGCCTGATTTTATCGGCTGTCGGCGCCTATTACCTCAACTTGCTCCAGCTCGGCGATGATATGGCCCGCAGCCTGGGTCTGTCTGTCGAAGGTGCCCGCCTGGGCCTGACGGCAGTGGCGGCTCTGCTGGCTGCCAGTGCCGTCAGCGTTGCCGGCCTGCTAGGATTTGTCGGCCTCATCGTACCCCATATTGTGCGCCTCTTGGTCGGTTCAGATTATCGTTACATCATTCCAGGCTCGGCCATTTTCGGCGTGGCTACCGTGACCTTGAGCGATACGGCAGCCCGGCTGATCCTGGCACCGGCTGAATTGCCTGTAGGCATTATCATGGCTTTTATAGGGGCGCCTTTTTTTTTATTTCTCTTGCGGAAGGAAGTGTGAGCCATGGCCGATGCCATTACGGTCCAGCATCTCGTCGTTCGGCGCGGCCAGCGGACGATTCTCCACGATTTCAGCCTATCCCTGCCCAAAGGGAAGGTGACGGCCATCCTCGGCCCCAACGGCTGTGGCAAGAGCACCTTTCTCAAGGCCGTGAACTGCATGATTCCTGCATCCAGCGGTTCTATCTGCCTCGGCCAGCGCGAAGTCCATGATTTTTCCCGCAAGGCCTTGTCTCGGGAAATGGCGTTCCTGACCCAGACCCATGACGTACCACCCGATGTGACTGTCCGCGATTTGGTCGGCATGGGTCGTTTTCCCTACCGCCGTCTTTGGAGCAGCCGGCACCGGGAAGACCGGGAAGCCGTCGAAAAGGCGATCCAAGCCGTTGGCCTCGAAGCGTATGCCAGTGAGGTCATGCAGCATCTTTCGGGCGGTGAGCAGCAGCGGGCCTGGCTGGCCGTATTGCTGGCCCAAGATGCGCCCATCCTCTTGTTAGACGAACCGACGACGTATCTGGATGTACACCACCAGCTGCGCATCTTGGACCTCTTGCGCCGCATCAATGAGAACTGGCAGAAGACGATTGTCGTCGTCTTGCACGATATGAATCAGGCTTGGCAATATGCCGATGAAGTCGTTATCATGAAAGATGGGAGACTGGTCTGTACCGGCCCACCCCAGACCGTCCTCACGCCGGAACGCCTGTGGGAGGTCTTCGCCGTCCATACGGACATCGTCACCACCTGCGACGGCTGCTCAGCCATCGTCGTCTTGCGGAATGATGTTGCCCTTCAAACTTAGGGGAAAGCGTCATAAGATTTGTAGAGATACAGGAAGAGAGAATATACCATGCCATTATTCACAGTCAAAGAGGGCAAGGAAATGCGCTGTGGCTATACGACCGGCTCCTGTGCGGCTGCTGCGGCTAAAGCAGCGGCCGTCATGGTCCTGACCGGACGCCGTATCGAAGTCATTTCACTGCAGACGCCGCAAGGAACGGTCCTCCATCTCATGCCGGAAGATATTTCTTTCGGCCCTCAGTCGGCGACGTGCGCCATTCGCAAGGACAGTGGCGATGACCCGGATATTACCGACGGTATGCTCGTCTATGGGACGGTCGAAAAAACACCGTCTGGTCTTTCTATTGCCGGTGGCATCGGCATTGGCCGCGTGACGAAGCCCGGCCTGGCCTGTGCTGTCGGCGATTGGGCTATCAACCCCGTGCCGCGCCGCATGATTACCGAAGCCCTGCAGCAGGTATGCCAGCAGTACGGCTATACGGGAGGTCTGCACCTGACCTTGTCCATTCCCGATGGCCAGCGCCTGGCCCAGAAGACTTTCAACCCGCGTCTGGGTATCGTCGGCGGCCTGTCCATCCTGGGGACGTCGGGCATCGTCGACCCCATGAGTGAGCAGGCCTTGGTCGATACGATCCATACCGAAATGGATTCCCGCCGCGCTGCCGGTCAGACCCACTTATTAGCCTTTTTCGGCAATTACGGCGTCGATTTCAGCTGTGACCATCTGGGCGTCGATGTCAGCCAGCGCGTAACCATCAGCAATTATGTCGGTGAAACTCTCGATTATGCCGCGTATAAAGGTTTTTCCGACGTCCTCGTCATCGGTCATATCGGCAAATTGGTCAAAGTGGCCCAAGGTATCATGAACACCCATTCCCGATATGCCGACGGCCGCACGACCCTCCTGGCTTTGGAAGCCGTCTTTGCCGGTGCCTCTGGCAGGACAGCCCGTCAGATTTATGACAGTTTGACGACTGATGAAGCTGTCCGCTTGCTGAAGGAACAGAACTTGTTGGAACCGGTCATGACAGCAGTCTGTGAAAAAATCGAGGCCTATATGGATCAGCGGACTCATGGGGAAGTCCCGACGGCAGCTGTCGTCTTTTCCAATGCCTACGGCGTCCTGGGCCTGACGTCGCGGGCTCAAGCATTTCTTGCATTGCATACGAAGGGGGAACGATAATGATACACTTTGTTGGCGCCGGTCCCGGTGCTGTCGACCTCATTACGGTCCGCGGCCAGAAATTACTGGAAACAGCGGACCAAATTATTTACGCCGGCTCTTTAGTCAATCCGCAGCTGCTGGCGTATGCGAAAAAAGACTGCCGTATTCTCGACAGTGCCGGCATGACCTTGGAAGCGGTCATGGCAGCCATGGAAGAAGGGGAAGACCAGGGTTGGATGACTGTCCGTCTGCATACAGGTGATCCGTCGGTCTACGGCGCTATCCGCGAACAGATGGACATCCTCGCTCAGAAGGGCATCGCCTATGATGTCGTACCCGGCGTCAGCTCCTTCTGTGCCGCCGCCGCCGCCCTGCAGGCTGAATATACCTTGCCGGGCATCAGCCAGTCCGTCATCATTACCCGCATGGAAGGGCGGACGCCCGTGCCGGATAAGCAGAAAATCGCCGATTACGCCGCCCATCAGGCGACAATGGTCATTTTCCTCAGTGCGTCCCTCTTGGAGGGCCTCCAGGCAGAACTCTTGCGCGGCGGTTATGCTGCCGATACACCGGCGGCCATCGTCTACAAGGCGTCGTGGCCGGAAGAACGGACCTATACCTGCACCATCGCTACGCTAGCCGAAACGGCACAGCGCGAAGGCATTTCCAAGACGGCTCTTATCGTTGTCGGCAAAGTACTGGGACCGGCTTATGATCGCAGCTGCTTGTATCATCCGGCCTTTACCCACGGCTGCCGTCAGGCGGCGCCTGAAACGCAGCAGTATCGTGACCACATCGGTCAGGAGACGGAATCATGAAAGCCGTTGTCTTGTCCTTTACCCAAGCCGGGACGGTCCTAGGTTGCCGCGTCGCCGCTTGCTTGCGGGGAAGTGGCTGGGACGTCCGCCAGGCGTCGCTGAAGAAATTCGCCGTTGTCCAGGAAGGCGTCCTGCCGTTTACGCCCAATCTCCACGATGAAGCGGCCCGGGCTTTTGAAGCGGCCCGGCTGGTCGTCTTCATCGGCGCAGCCGGCATTGCCGTCCGTACAATAGCTCCCTTTATCCGCCATAAAGACCTGGACCCGGCCGTCTTGGTCATCGATGAGAAAGGCCAGTTCGTCATTCCCATCTTGTCCGGCCATATTGGCGGCGCCAATGTCATTGCCCGCCAGCTGGCCGAATCGTTGCAAGCGCAGGCCGTCGTGACGACGGCAACCGATGTCAACGCCTTGTTTGCCGTCGATGAATGGGCGGCCCGGCGGGGACTGCGCCTGTCGTCCCTGAACGATGCCAAGGCTTTTTCCGCAGCCATGCTGGAAAAGGGCGCTGCCGGCGTGTACAGTGATTTCCCCTTGCAAGGACCGTTGCCGCCAGGCTTGGTCTATGCCTTCCATGGCGACGCCGGACTGGTGATTACGACGAAAGCCCATGTACCTGTGTTCCGCACGACTGTCGTCGCCCGGCCGGTCATCGTCCATATCGGCATCGGCTGCCGCAAGGGGACGACGGCTAAAGACATTGCCTATTGGGTCAATGCTGTCCTGCAGCGGGCTAATTTATCACCCGACGCCATTGCTGACGTCAGTTCTATCGACGTCAAACGGGGGGAAGCGGGACTCCAGGCCTTTGCCAAAGCCCAGCGATGGCCGCTGCGCTTTTTTACAGCCGATGAACTCAATGCCGTGCCAGGGGACTTTACGGCTTCCGATTTCGTCAAACAGACTGTCGGCACAGATAACGTCTGCGAGCGAGCCGCCGTCTTGGCTAGCCACCAAGGGACGCTCATGGTCACCAAACAGAGCCGCCGCGGCATTACCGTGTCCGTAGCCTGTGAACGCTACCAAGTCCGGTTTGATTATTGAGAGGAGGAAAAGTTATGAAACATCGTATTTATGTCGTCGGCATCGGCCCCGGTTCCCTGCAGGGCATGACCTTGCAGGCCCGGGAAATCCTCGATGGCTGCGACTGCATCGTCGGTTACGACACATACATCGATTTGATCCGCCATTATTTCCCGGATAAAGAATTCGTCACGACGGGCATGACTAAAGAAGTGGAACGCTGCCGCATGGTCCGGGACCGGGCCCTGAAAGGGCAGACCGTAGCCATCGTGTCCAGTGGGGATGCCGGGATTTACGGCATGGCTGGCATCATGCACGAAGTCTCTGCCGACGACGATGTCGATATCGTCGTCATTCCCGGCGTGACCGCTGCCAGCGCCGGTGCAGCCCTGCTCGGGGCGCCGCTGGTCGCCGATACGTGCCTTATTTCCCTCAGTGATTTGCTGACGCCATGGGAAAAAATCGCCAATCGCCTCGACTGCGCCGCTGCCGGCGATTTCGTCATCTGCCTGTATAACCCGGCCAGCAAGAAACGGGCCGATTATTTAGAAAAGGCTTGCGACATCATCTTACGCCATCAACCGGCCAGTACGCCAGCTGGCATCGTCCGCAACATTGGCCGCGACGGCCAGGAAGTGACCGTCCTGACCCTGGGTGAACTGCGCAAGATGCGCCTGGACATGTTCTGTACGGTCTTTATCGGCAACAGCCAGACGAAAAATATCCATGGTAAACTGGTCACGCCGCGGGGATACCACTTATGAGAAGTCCCCTATGGATTGCCGGCGGTACGACAGAAGGGCGGAAACTGGCTCAGTATGCCAGCCGCTATCATATCCGGGCCTATGTGTCTGTGGCGACAGCCTATGGCGCTTCCTTGGTGCCGGCCAGTCCTTTCGTGACCGTCGTGACTGGCCGCATGGATGAAGGGGAGATGGAAGCTTTTATCCGGGAACACGCCATTGCCCAAGTCATCGACGCGACCCATCCCTATGCGACGGCTGTGACCGCCAATATCCGCCAGGCCTGCGCTGCCGTCGGCGTCCCGTACCGCCGCATCCAGCGCAGGCGCGGCCGTTATGAGGACCAGGCCGGCTACATCGCCGTCCATTCCATCAGCGAAGCCGTCGAAGTCTTGAGCCACACGACGGGAATCATCTTCTTGACGACAGGCAGTAAGAATTTGGATTCCTTTACTCAGATTCCCGATTACGCCCAGCGCCTGTATGCCCGTATTCTGCCCATCCGGCCTTCGTTGGACCGGGCCCTGAATCTGGGATATCTGCCGGCCCACATCATCTGTATGCAGGGCCCTTTTACGACAGAACTCAATGCGGCTATGTTCCGCCAGACCGGCGCCAGCTACGTCGTCACCAAGAACTCCGGCCATACTGGCGGTTTCCAGGAAAAAGTAGAAGCTGCCAGACAAACTGGCGCCACAGTCATCGTCATCGAACGGAGCTGTCAATAAAGCTGACTGAGCGGTTGCTTTTCACGCATATCTATTCACTCAGCTGTTGGAATGGCCCGCTGTAGGAAAGGAGACATACCATGCATGTATATATTATCGGCACCGGTCCTGGAAATCCGGCCTTATTGACGGGACAGGCGAAAGAAGCTATCAAGGCTTCGCCCATCCTTGTCGGTGACAAGCGGATGCTGGCGCCTTTTGCTGCTTCTGGAAAGCGCTTGGTCGCGACGTACCGACGCGACGAAATTTGCCGGTTTGCCGCTTCTTTGTCCGATGATGAAGGGCCTATGGCCGTCCTCGTATCTGGCGACGTCGGCTTTTTCAGCCTGGCCGCTTTACTTACGGACATTCCCGGCTGCACAGTGACCCGCTTGGCCGGCATTAGCAGCCTCGTCTACTTTGCCGCTGCTTTGCAGACGACATGGAACGATGCTTTTATCGTCAGCCGCCATGGCCGTAGGGAATCCCTCGTCGCCGCTGTCCGGCAGCATCGGAAAGTTTTCGTCTTGACGGGTGGCTCCGACGCACCGGCAGCCTTATGCCGGGAACTCTGCCAAGCCGGCCTGGATACGGTGTCCGTAGCTATTGGCTGCAATTTGTCTTATGATAATGAAACCATCCTCATCGGAACGGCTGCCGATTTCGTCGACCGTCCCGATGATGCCCTAGCTGTCATGATGATAGAAAACGAAAAGGCCCGGCCCTGGCTGCGGCCCATCCACGGCTTGCCGGATGAAGCCTTCCAGCGCGGCAAAGCCCCTATGACCAAACAGGAAATCCGCAGTGTCGCCTTGTCCAAACTAGCACCGGAAGCGGACGCCGTCGTCTGTGACATCGGTGCTGGTACCGGTTCGTGTACAATCGAACTGGCCTTGCAGGTGCCTTTTGGATACGTCTATGCTTTTGAAGTTAATGAAGAGGCCCTGACCGTATTGCAGCAGAATATCAGCCACTTTGACCTCGCTAACGTCACCGTCGTCGCCGGTGATGCCAGTCAGACCTTGAAAGCCTTGGATATGGTACCGGATTATGCCTTCATTGGTGGAACCAAGGGCAATCTCGTGACTATCCTCGATGACCTGTACCATAAGAATGAAGCCTGTCGCATCGTCATGACGGCTATCAGCCTGGAAACCTTGGCCGCCGCTACGGCTTATTACGCTAGTCATAGCGAATACCAGTTGGACATTACCCAGGTCAGCACAGCCCGTAGCCGGCAAATGGGTCAACACCACCTTATGATAGCCCAGAACCCAGTATATATCATGACCGCTGTCCGTCGGGATGGCAGGGAAGGGCCTATGCGAGAAGAACCTCTCAGTTAGCGGTGCTGACAGCTCCCCTTCTCAGGGGAGCCTTCCTGCGACCTACGACTTTACATTTATGAAAGGACGGTGCCTCATGCCCTCATCCATACAACATATACCCCTCCCACGGCTGCTCTTGGCAGCCCCTGGCAGCGGCAGTGGCAAGACGACGGTGGTCTGTGCCTTGTTGCAGGCTCTCAAGCATCGCGGCCTGTCACTGGCCGCTTTTAAAAGCGGCCCTGATTATATCGACCCCATGTTCCATCGTCAGGTCTTGGATACGCCGTCGTATAATCTGGATCTCTTTCTCTTCGGCCGGCACGAACAGGGCGCCGCAGCGGCTCGTGAAGTGCTGATACGCCATGGCGCGGCTGCAGACCTTTCCATCTTAGAAGGGGCCATGGGGTATTACGACGGCGTCGGCACGGGCAGTGAAGCCAGCGCCTATGAATTGGCCGTGGCGACGGATACCCCTGTCATCCTCGTCGTTGACGGCCGCGGTGCCGGTCTGTCGCTGGCAGCGGTCTTGCAAGGGATGGCTGCTTTCCAGGCCGACAGCCCTGTCGCCGGCTTCATCGTCAACCGCATTAACCCCAGGGTCTATGACCATTTCAAAGAGACCTGGGAAAAGACATCGGGCCTGAAGGCCTTGGGCTGCTTTCCAGACATGCCGGACTGTACCTTTTCCAGCCGCCATCTGGGACTGGTCACAGCCGGGGAAATTGCCGACCTCCAGGAAACGATGGAAAAATTGGCTGCTCAAGCGGAAAAGAGCCTCGCCTTGGACGACCTCCTGGCCTGTGCCCGTCAGGCGGCTCCCTTGCCGAACGTTAGCCCAAGCCAAGTGCCACCGGCAGCTGGACGGGCTGTCCTTGCCGTCGCCCAGGATGAAGCCTTCTGTTTTTATTATGAAGACAGTCTCCAAGTCCTGCAGGACGCCGGGGCAGACCTCGTCTTTTTCAGCCCTATCCACGATAAGAAACTGCCGCCTTGCGATGGTATCTATCTCGGCGGTGGCTATCCTGAACTTTACGCCCAGGCGTTAAGCCTGAACGAGTCGATGCGGGCGTCCCTGCGCCAGGCCTTTGCCGGGCACGTGCCGTGCTTTGCCGAATGCGGGGGCTTCATGTACCTTCATGAAACGTTCCGAGACAGCCAAGGCCGTCACTGGCCCTGGGTCGGAGCTGTGCCTGGCGAGACTTTCATGACGTCGTCCTTGAAGCGCTTCGGCTACGTTACTCTCCAAGCGGAAAAGGACAATCTCCTTTGCCAGGCTGGCGATACGGTGACGGCTCACGAATTCCACTATTCAGATAGTACAGACAGCGGCCGGGATTTTACCGCCTATAAGGCCGGGAGCCGACGCCATTGGCCCTGCCTCATAGCCAATAACCATTTTGTCGGTGGCTATCCCCATATCCATTTCTTAGGGAAACGCGACTGGGCTGCCCGTTTTGTCGCAGCCTGCATCCATCGAAAGGAAGAATTTCATGAAAATTGAACACATTTTGCCGGCCGATATCGAACGGCGCAGTATGGAAATCATTGAAGACGAATTAGGCGACATCATCTTGCCGCCAGACGAAAAAGATATCATCAAGCGCGTTGTCCACACCAGCGCCGACTTCGACTATGTCCGCAACCTGCGCTTCAGTCCGGATGCGGTTGCTCAAGCCTTATCGGCCTTGAAAGCTGGCTGCACCATCGTGACGGATACGAATATGGCCTGCATGGGCATCAGCCAGCCCGGCCTTGAGAAACTGGGATGCCGCAAAGTCTGCTTCATGGCTGATGCCGACGTAGCGGCTGCGGCCAAAGCCCAGGGGACGACGCGGGCCCAGGCCTCTATGGATAAAGCTGCAACGCTGACGGGGCCGGTCATCGTCGCCGTTGGCAATGCGCCGACAGCCCTCCTGCGCTTGCGGGAACTCATCGATGCCGGCAAGATGAAGCCGGCCTTGATCATCGGCGTCCCTGTCGGCTTCGTCAACGTCGTCTATGCCAAGGAAGTCATCATGGGAGCCGGCATTCCTTACATTGTCGCCAAAGGCCGGAAAGGGGGCAGCACTATTGCTGCCGCCATCTGTAATGCTCTCATCTACCGCTTGACGAGACCATCGTAGGGGACGCCCAAAGTCATCCCGAAGTACGATTTAGATACGGCATGCCGCCGCGACAGCGTCAAACTGATAACGACGCTTTGGGTTACCCATAGCGCGTAGCGGGCCGCCTTATCCAGGCGGCCCCTGCCGATGACATTGCGCATTGACGCATACAAGCGATGAGGCTTGCAAAATATGGTAAAAGGTGATTAAATTATATATGTGTTGAATTTTGACAAACAGTTACGATTTGTCACGCTAAAAATATCTGCAAGGAGTGTCGATATGAAAATCAGTGCCGAAGAAATAAAGAAAATCGCACTGTTGTCCCGCCTGGAAGTCAAGGAAGACCAGATGGAAACGGTCGGGAAACAGCTGAACGACATTTTATCGTACATGGATCTCTTGAGCCATGTCGATGTGACCGGTGTCAAGCCGACGGCCCATGCCGTATCCATGTCCAACGTCATGCGCGACGATGTTCCCCAGCCGTCGCTGGACAATGAAAAAGCGCTTCAGAATGCGCCGGAACAGGCTGATGGCTATTTCAAAGTTCCGAAAGTCATCCAGGATTAACAGGGAGGCGTATGTATGTTAACTATCCATGAACTGCATGAAAAACTGGTCAACGGCGATGTATCGGCTGTCGAATTGACGAAAGCTTTTCTTGCACATAAAGATACAGTAGAACCGAAAGTACAAGCATTTTTGTCGGATAACCGCGACTATGCCTTGGAAGCGGCTGCCGCTGTCGATGCCAAAATCGCAGCGGGTGAAGCCATCAGTGACCTCGCCGGGATTCCCGGTGCCATCAAGGACAACATCTGCATCAAAGGCCAGAAGGCTACGTGTGCTTCGAAGATGCTGGAAAATTTCAAATCGCCGTATAATGCGACGGTCATCGAAAAATTGATGGCTGCTGATTACATTAGCTTGGGCAAGACGAACATGGACGAATTCGCCATGGGCAGTTCGACAGAAAACTCGGCTTTCCAGTTGACCCATAACCCGTGGAACCTCGATTGCGTCCCCGGCGGTTCGTCTGGCGGTTCGGCAGCGGCCGTCGCTTCGGGCGAAACGGTTTGGGCCCTTGGTTCGGATACGGGCGGATCTGTCCGTCAGCCTGCTTCGTACTGCGGCGTTGTCGGCCTCAAACCGACATACGGCCTTATTTCCCGTTATGGCCTCATTGCCTTTGCCTCTTCCCTGGATCAGATCGGTACTTTTACGAACGATGTTGCCGACTGCGCTATCGTCCTCAACGCCGTTGCCGGCCACGATGCCAAAGACTCGACGTCCATTCCCCAGGCTGAAAAGGATTACAAACAGGCCCTGGTCAATGATGTCAAGGGCATGAAAATCGGTGTCCCAGAAGAATTCTTCGGCGAAGGCCTTGATGCTACTTGCCGCAAGGCTCTGGAAGACGCTATTGAAACGTATAAGAAACTCGGTGCCGAAATCGTACCGGTCAGCATGCCCCACATGAAATACGGTATCGCTGCATACTATATCATCGCGCCGGCGGAAGCTAGCTCCAACTTGGCCCGCTACGACGGCGTTGGCTTTGGCATGCGCGTCGACGGCAAGGATATCGTCGACATGTACATCAAGACCCGTACCGAAGGCTTTGGCAATGAAGTCAAACGCCGTATCCTCCTCGGTACCTATGTCCTCAGCTCGGGGTATTACGATGCCTATTACCTGCAGGCCATGAAAGTCCGTACCTTGATCAAACAGGATTACGACGAAGCGCTGAAGAAATGCGACGTCCTGCTCACGCCGACGGCACCGGATACGGCTTTCAAGATTGGCCAGAACAGCGATAATCCGCTGGCCATGTACCTCGGCGACGTCTGCACGGTCACCTTGAACTTGGCCGGTCTGCCGGGCCTCAGCATTCCCTGCGGCTACAAAGATGGCCTGCCTATCGGCATGCAGCTCATCGGCAAGGCTTTGGATGAAGCGACACTGCTTCGCGTAGCCTATACGTTTGAACAGAATCGGACGGACCTTCGCAAGCCGTCGCCCATGGGGGAGGTTGAAATTTAATGAAATACGAATCCGTTATCGGCTTGGAAGTCCATGTCGAATTAAAAACGAAAACCAAGATTTTCTGCGGCTGCAGCACCGAATTCGGCGCCGAACCGAACACGCACGTCTGCCCGGTCTGCTTAGGCCTGCCTGGCGTCCTGCCCGTACTCAATAAGGAAGTACTGCATTATGCCGTCAAAGCCGGTCTGGCTTTGCATTGCGACATCCTGCCGTTCAGCAAATTCGACCGCAAGAACTATTACTATCCCGATTTGCCGAAAAACTTCCAGACGTCCCAGTTCGACCTGCCGATTTGTAAAGGCGGTTATATCGACATCGACGTCGACGGCCAGCAGCGCCGCATCCACTTGACCCGTATCCACATGGAAGAAGACGCAGGCAAACTCGTCCACAGCGGTGGCAGCATTGCCAACTCCGATTCGACCAGTGTCGACTATAACCGTACAGGCGTACCGCTGTTGGAAATCGTCGGCGAACCGGAACTGCGCAGCGGTGCGGAAGCCAGAGCTTATCTGGAAAAATTGCGCTCCATCATGCAGTATCTCGGCGTTTCTGACTGCCGCCTGGAAGAAGGCAGTATGCGCTGTGACGCTAACATCTCCGTCCGTCCTGTCGGTTCGGATACCTTAGGGACTAAGACGGAAATCAAGAACATCAACTCCTTCAGCGCCGTCCAGAAGGGCATTGAATACGAAGCCGTCCGTCAGGCGCAGATTCTCGACGAAGGCGGCACCATCCAGCAGGCTACGCGTGGCTGGGATGAAGCCAAAGGCATTACCATCCTCCAGCGTGTCAAAGAAGGGGACAGTGACTACCGTTACTTCCCGGAACCGGACCTCATTCCTATCGAAGTGTCGCCGGAATACATCGAACAGGTCCGTCAGGAACTGCCGGAAATGCCTGATGCCCGCTGCCAGCGCTTCCAAGATGAATTGGGCTTGTCCGAATACGATGCCAACTTGCTGACCCTGGAAAAACAGACAGCCGATTACTTTGAAGCCGTCGTTCAGGAAGGCGTCGATGCCAAAGAAGCCGCTAACTGGATGCTCGGCGAATTTGCCAAGAAACTGAACGAAGAAAATATTGACATCTCTGCCTCGCCAGTCAAACCGGCTGACCTGGCTGGCCTCTTGAAACTCATCGCCAAAGGGACTATCTCCGGCAAGATTGCTAAGAAAGTCCTGCCGGAAATGTGGAAGTCCGGCAAAGCGGCCGATGTCGTCGTCAAAGAACAGGGCCTGGTCCAGATCACCGATACGGGTGCCCTGGAAGACATGGTCAAAAAGGTCATCGCCGCTAACCCGCAGTCCGTTGCCGACTACAAAGCCGGTAAGAAGAAAGCCATTGGCTTCCTCGTCGGTCAAATCATGAAAGAAACCAAAGGCCGGGCCAACCCTGGCGTCGTCAACCAGCTGTTGACGAAGAATTTGCAGTAAAAGACAGTTTGTAGTAAAAAGGGACTATCACATGAAAACGTAAAGCGATAGTCCCTTTTTCAATAAATTTATGATATAATATAAATTAGTTAGGTAATACCGTATTTATGCACCCAACTTGCTTTTTGAAAACATAAAAAGAATTATTCCGCCCCGCTGGCTTAAAAATCAGCGATAGGACCATTTTTGAAAATCATTTTCCACAAAAATGTGAAAAATGAGGAGAAAAGAAAATCCGCCCCGCAAAAGGCATTTTCGATGGCGCTATGAAGCCATTTATAAGGGGTGCGGATAAGAACCATAATCCCCGTAAGGGGACGGAAACTAGGACGGTAGCCATCCGTTCCTAGACACGAGGTTTAACCGATAAGAACCATAATCCCCGTAAGGGGACGGAAACACCTCTAGTATTTTTTCATTCTTTTCAGCTCTTATTGTGATAAGAACCATAATCCCCGTAAGGGGACGGAAACGACTCTATCGAACTTATCCATTAATTCGCTGGCTAATTCGTAGATAAGAACCATAATCCCCGTAAGGGGACGGAAACGGGGCCTCGCCGCCTTTCAACCACAAAAGCTTTGCCGATAAGAACCATAATCCCCGTAAGGGGACGGAAACTTTCGAGACTTTCGGCATCATCAACAATGTCTTTCCAATCGATAAGAACCATAATCCCCGTAAGGGGACGGAAACTAGCCATCGAATCTGAAATAGTCATCGTTGGGGTTAAAATGATAAGAACCATAATCCCCGTAAGGGGACGGAAACAAACCGACAGAAAAACAGTATGAAGCTTTACAGGGGGCTGATAAGAACCATAATCCCCGTAAGGGGACGGAAACTCGCCGCTGAAGTGGTAAACTAAAATTGGACACGGAGGGGGTAATTTTTGGACATACGGTGTATACTGTACGGATAGTACGAAATTAATTATCGGACAGAAATTCTCCCTCACAGGACAGGAGGTTTGCCGTGAAGTACACAAAAGAACAGAGATTGGACATTGGCCGCCGCATTTACGACGGCGAAATCAGCCGGTATGAAGCTGCAGAGGAATACGTTATCAATGAGCAGACGGCACGGAATTACATGAGAATGTACCGGGATGCCAACCAGTTGCCGCCCAAGCAGGGACGAAGAAGCATCTGTGCGCCCTCGTTCAAGAAAGCTCCGGCAGAGCTGGATGAACTGAAGGCGATGACAAAGGAAGAACTTATCCAGGAACTAATCAAGGCCAAGATAACCGAGGCACGGCTAAAAAAAGGCTACGAGGTGAAGGGGGATGGTACTGTAATTCTGTACGGCAACAAGATTATCAAGTAATCATGGAACTATCCGGAGAAATTCCGGTGAAGCTTCTTTGCAAGACAATGGGCATCCAGAGGAGCAGTTTCTACGCTTGGAAAAAACATCTTTCTCAGCCGTCGGGCAAAGAAAAGCGCCTTTTGAGCAACGTCCTGCTGTTCCAGGAGTACCATTGGAAGTATCCATCGCACGGCTATCGCTGGCTGAACGCCAAGATACGGTTGGACAAAGAGATTGTCCTGTCCGATCCCTATGCCCACAAATGCTGTAGGATTGCGGGAATCAAGAGCAAATCCAAGCACTACAGGTACAAGAAGGCTGGCGATCCAGCGCGGATATTTCCCAACCTGCTCATGTCTGAAATGCAGATCGATGGGCCAATGCAGTGCATCGTGAGTGATATGACCGCTTTTTATGTGAAAGGCATCTACCATGAACTGACTCTTTATATGGATCTATGGAACAATGAGATTGTCAGTCATTCCCTCTCTGCAAAACGCGGTGATCGCATGACTTACATCAGCGGACTGGAAAATCTGATTGAGTGGCAAAAACGGCATCCGGAGCACCAAATGGTTCTCCATTCTGACCAGGGATCGGTCTACGCCTCCAAAGCCTACAACGAGCTATTGCCCATGTACGGCATCACCCGATCCATGTCACGTGCCGGGACCCCCACAGACAATGCCGCTATGGAGTCCATCAATGGATGGATCAAGGCGGAGCTGTTCATGGACTTGCATGTGACCGGCGAGAAACCGGTCAAGGAGGAGGTGGATGACTACATTCTTTTCTTCAATGAACAGAGGCCAGCCTATTCCTTAGGCTACCTGACGCCGAAGCAGTATCGGGAACGTCACACGCCCATCTGCTGATCTCGTCTGCATTATCGATGGCATGGTTTGTCTAACAAGCTTGAAGGATGTCAGAAAAGTTGATGAATCTTGTACATCGATTCGTTTTTTATGCCTGATTTTTTTAGTTTTGTGTCCAATTTTTGTTGACAAGTGCAAGTGACTGCATCTTTGATTGTATGAAGTGATGTATTAGTAATGGCAATAAGAGTGCTAATTGCTGATGATCACGCTCTATTGAGCCAATACGACCCGTTGAATTTGGCGGGTCGTTCAACAGATAGTAGGAGGTTATTATGAAGAAATTTTGTTTTTTGTTTTTGATAATCTGTGGCTTGATGGTTTTCTGCCTTCAGGATTGTCAAGCGCGGCAGAAATTAAATCTTGCTGATCTGGAAAATAAATATAACGCCGTGATTGGTGTTTACGCCGTTGACATGGAGAATGGAAAAAAAATTTGCTACAAACCTGATACGCGTTTTTCCTACTGCTCGACACACAAAGTTTTTACGGCTGCAGAATTGCTAAGACAAAAAAATACCTCCGATTTGAATGAAATTCGTAAGTTTTCGGCGGAAGATATTTTGTCCTACGCGCCAATCACCAAAGACCATGTTGCTGATGGCATGACGCTGGCGGAAATTTGTTCGGCATCGCTCAGGTGGAGTGACAACACGGCGGCAAATTTAATTTTGCAGGAGATCGGCGGCGTGGAAAATTTCAAGGTGGCACTTAAAAATATTGGCGACAAAACTACCAAACCTGCGCGAAATGAACCTGAACTTAATCTTTTCAATCCAAAAGATAATCGTGATACTAGCACGCCGAGACAGATGGTAAAAAATTTGCAAGTCTATATATTCGGCGATATTTTGAGCGACGACAAGAAAAAACTGCTGATTGATTGGATGAGCGACAATTCCATAACCGACACGCTTATCAAGGCAGAAACTCCGCAAGGTTGGAAAGTTATCGACAAGAGCGGTTCAGGCGATTATGGGGCGCGGAATGATATTGCCGTGATTTATCCGCCCAATCGCAAACCCATTGTCATGGCGATAATGTCGCGCCGCACGGAAAAAAATGCAAAATCTGACGACGCTATGATTGCGGAGGCGGCAAAACGAATTTTTGATAATTTAGTATTTTAAAGGGGCTTGATAGCATCGGTATTGCCGATGGGCAGAGAGGGCCATCACGCAAAAATATTTCGCCAAACATTTATATCTCACTCAAACTTCGCACACCTGAAACCCTTACTATTATATCATATTCCGATTTTCTTCATCAAAAATACGGCAGAGAATCCTGCGTTTCCTCTTGGATTCTCTGCCGTAATCCTTTTTTCCTGCTTATGCTCTGATTTCCGTCCCGTCCTTGAAGGTCACCCGGATATCGTCTTTGCTGTACACTGTGATGAAATCCACCAGGCTGCCCCACAGCCGGGCATCGAACTCCTTAATGAGATCCTGATTCCTAAGCTCCTTGATGAAGCTGTCCATCTGACGGCTCCGGGCCTTGCGATACTGGATGGCTTCACAGGTCTTGTCGTACTGCGTCTTCGCTGCTTCATACCGACTGACCAGTTCGTTGTAGTTCCGGTCATAATCATCCTGGTTCTGCGCGACCCTGGCGTTCTCGGCTATGAGCTGCTGTATCTTGTCGGCCAGCAGGTTCAAATCTGTGCTTATCCTGTCCCGCTCCTCTTCCAAGTCTTCTGTGTCAGTGAGCCGTTCCTTCAGCAGTGTGATGCTGTCAAGTACGTCCGCTTTGTTTTCGATGAGCTGATTGACGGCCCGGACGAAGGCTTCCTTGATATCATCCTCTGTCAGATGTGGTGTCTTGCAATGGCTCTTGAACTTATCGTTGCATCGGTAGATGGTTCTGCGGTACTTGTCGGTCGAATGCCAGACCTTGGCCCCGTACCAGCCTCCGCACTGGCCGCACTTGATTTTGCTGGAGAAGATGGATACGCCGCTGTAACGTCCCCTGCCTTCACGCCGCCGCTTGATTTCTTCCTGTACCCAGTCGAAGACCTGCGGGCTGATGATGGCTTCGTGGTTATTTTCCACATAGTACTGCGGCACTTCCCCTTCATTCGCTTTCGTTTCTTTGGTCAGGAAGTTGACGGTGAACCGCTTCTGCAGCAGGGCATCGCCCTTGTATTTCTCATTTGTCAGGATGCTCTCTACCGTCCCCGGATACCAGCGTTTCTTTCTTGCCGGAGTTTCCAGCCCTCTGGAAGTCAGCTCCCTGGCAATGGAGTGGAAGGTATACCCGTCCAGGAACAAGCGGTAAATCAGTTTCACCGTCTTGGCCTGTTCCCGGTTGACGACCAGATTCCCGTCAGGCCCTTTGTCATAGCCGAGAAAATGCCTGTAGGGAACACTCACCTTGCCATCAGCGAACCGCTTCCGATGACCCCAGGTGACGTTTTCCGAAATGCTCCGGCTTTCTTCCTGCGCCAGGGAACTCATGATGGTGATGAGGAGTTCGCCCTTGGCATCGAGCGTCCAGATGTTTTCCTTCTCGAAATAAATCTCGATGCCCTTATCCTTGAGCTTGCGTACCGTTGTCAGGCTGTCTACGGTATTTCTGGCAAAGCGGCTGACTGATTTTGTGACGATGAGGTCGATTTTCCCATCCATGGCATCCCTGACCATCCGCTTGAAACCATTGCGGTGACGCGTGTTGGTCGCCGAGATGCCTTCATCGGTGTAGATGCCGACAAATTCCCAGTCATCCCGTTCCCTGATATAGTTCGTATAATAATCGACCTGTGCTTCATAGCTGCTGATCTGGTCATCATGGTCCGTGGAAACCCTGGCATAGCCCGCTACTCTCCGCTTCTTCCGGCTGTTAATCGGAGCCGCCGTATAACGGCTGATGGTGGCCGGGATGGCCCTTACTGTCTTTGCCACTTTTCTCCGCTCTCCTTTCTCCGTGCCTTGGGACGCCGCTTGGATGGCGTAGGCGTATAAGAAATCTCTTCTGTTCTCCCACTCTTGAAATGGACAGTCAGGCAGTCTGGCTTTCCGGCTTCGATAGATTCCACTTTCCCCCGGAATCTATCCTCATCAAAGTCCTCTAACCCCATGGTCTCTGCGGCCACACGCTTCAGGTCATCTTCCCGGATGCTGACCGATTCACATTTGCCGCCTTTGCTGCATCGCCAATAAACAGGCCTGTCATGCTTCGTTTTACACCGCCGGAAAGAGGATCCGCACAAGGCGCACCGGATGCGGGTCGTAAAGACGGAGAACCGTGTTCCCTTGCCATTGGCCATGTAGTTTTTCATCCATGCCCTCTGACGATCCTTATACTCATCGGTCCAGCAATCCTTCTTCGCCGTTGATACCCAGTGCCGGATAAGTTTCTGTCCGTTTTTCATACAGAAAACCATCACATGGTATTCTGGCACTACTATCTTTTCGACCCGGTCAAGAAACGCCTGCTCATCGAAATCATCCAGGCCTAGGACTTCTGTACTCTCCTTCACGAGGACTGCATGCGGGATACTGCCTTTTGCGCCGCAATTCCGGCCTTTCAGTTTATGGGAGCCGCAATCCCAGAATTCTTCAAAGCCCCGGTCTGTGCGGCGATTGTGCATATAACTCCGACCGCAGATGCCGCATTTGATTTTTCCCGTGAAGCAGGTCGTGTTCAAGGACTTATTGGCCAGCGCCCCCAGTTCCTTTCGCCGCGCCATCTCCTGCTGCACGTAATCAAAGGTTTCCTTGTCGATGATAGGCTCATGCGTATTTTCAACATAATACCTAGGAAGTTCGCCCCGGTTCTTCTTCCGCTTCTTGAGGATTGGATCCGTCACATATTCCTTCTGGAAAAGCATATTGCCAGTATAGGTAACATTGGTCAGGACAACCCTGATGTTGGAATCCATCCAGCGGCAGCCATTCCGGGTCGTGATGCCTTCGGCAGCAAATTCCCGTTCGGTTTCAAGACGTGACTTGCCATCAAGGAAATTCTGGAAGATGCGCCTGACAACAGCTGCTTCCTCGGGAACTACCACCAGGTTATCCCCTTCCCAGCGATACCCGTAAACACGGAACCGCCCGTTAGGATTCCCCTGCTCAAATTGTTTCTTGATGCGCCACCGGATATTTTCACTAATGGAACGGCTTTCCTCCTGGGCAAAAGATGCCAGGATGGTCATCATAAGCTCGCCGTCCCCGCTCATGGTATGGATATTCTCTTTTTCAAACCAAACTTCGATGCCCAGCTCTTTCAGATGCCGGACGGTACGCAGAAGGTCTACGGTGTTGCGTGCGAAGCGCTGGATGGACTTGGTCAGGATGCTGTCTATCTTCCCGGCTTCGGCATCTTCCAGCATCCGCAGGAATTCCTGCCTCTTCTTCATCCCCGTCCCAGAGATGCCATAGTCGGCATAGACCCCGGCGTATTCCCAGTCCGGGTTCTTCTGGATGAGGCTGCTGTAATAACTGACCTGCGCCGAAAGGGAATGGTGCATCCGCTCCGATTCCATGGATACGCGGGCATAGGCTGCGACTTTCTTTCTTTGCTTCAAATTTGGTATGCGTCGTTCAATCTTACGGATAGTCCGCATAGAATCAGCTCCTTTCGACACTATATATCACTCTGTTTGATACAATTATCAAGTGTATAAGTCCCCGGAAAAAGGCTGATAGCGGCGAAGCATCTCCTGCTCGAAGTCCCGGTACTCCTTCCCGGTGATGAGCTTTTCGGCCAGCATCCGCCTTGCCAGATACATCGCCATCTGGAAGGCTGTTTCATTTTGAAACGACCTCTTATCCATGGCGGACACCTCCGAACCGGTATGCAATATAGCATGCGTGGGAGCAGAACTTCCGATGGCTGTTGCCGTAGACAGTGAATTTCTTCCCGCAAGCCGGACAGGTATAGTTGTAGACTGCCTTCCGCTTCACCAGCTCCAGATGTGCGTTCCACCACTTATTCCGGCAGGCATCGCAGCAGAACCGTTTCCGCTTCCGTCCCGTATTCTGCTCAATCGGCTTTCCGCACTGCTCGCAAACTGAGGCTGCCGACTTCGCCGCCAGGCTGTGCCGCCGGCAGAACGACTTCACTGTATTGATGGAAATCTGGAGCCGCGCCGCTATCCTGCCATATCCTGCCCCATCCCGGCGCATGGCAATGATCTGTTGTTTCTGTTCGTCCGTCATGATGGACACCTCCTGAAAATTTAGCTTTCAGGAGTAATAGGACAGAACAGCTATCGTTAAGTACTTCAAAAGAAGATTCAACAGGACTTATCTATTTTTAGATATAGTCTTTTCAGTTTTATCTAAAGCTTGACATTATAGTCATATGATGACTATAATAAACCTACCTCAGAAAGGGAGATTATACTATGTCATATAATCGTTACAAAAATACGCAAAAAAGAAAAAATTATCTATTAATCCATAATAAGGAAAAGTATGATAGAGTATCTATCATACTTCCAAAAGGAACAAAAGAAAAAATAAAAAGGCTAGATATTAAATCTAGCCTGAATCATTTTATCAATATGGCCATATACGAAAAAATTAAACGAATGGAACAGGATGGTAAAAATGACTTATAAATTAATCAATGATAATTGTTTCGATTGGATGAAGAATCGAGAAGAAAATTCTATTACTGCAATAGTTACAGACCCGCCATACGGTGTAAAAGAATACACGGAAGAAGAGTTGAAAAAAAGAGAAATGCATCTGGAGGTATATGGCGAATTCCTCCAGCCTTTGATGGCCGAAAAAGAAGTCCATTGCCAAGATTTTCTGTTATCAATGACAGTCCATTGGAAAGAGACAATGTATATAATTTTTTTATTGATTGGGGCAGGCTTGCCTTTAAGGTTCTCGTTCCTGGTGGACATATTTTTATTGCATCTACACCTTTATTATCTGACATAGTTAGTCGGGCTTTACGAGATGCTGGTTTAGAACGACGCGGAGAGATTGTCAGAGTCGTAAAAACTTTTCGAGGTGGAGATCGCCCCAAAGGCGCAGAAAAAGAGTTTTCTATGACAACAGTTATTCCTCGTGGTTGTTGGGAACCGTGGGGGCTTTACAGGAAACCGCTTTCCGAAAGGACTGTTGCAAAAAACTTAAAACGGTGGAAGGCTGGCGCTTTACATCGAAAATCAATTGATACGCCATTTTGTGATTTGATTGAAAGTGGAAAGACTCCCCAATGTGAACGTAAAATTTCAAATCATCCTAGTTTAAAACCGCAAGATTTTATGAGGATTCTTGTATCGGCTGCTTTACCTTTGCAAGAAGGGATCATATTAGATCCATTCTGCGGTGGGGGCTCCACTATCGCGGCAGCGGAAGCACTTGGCTTTAATAGCATAGGCGTCGAGCAAGACAAAGACTTCTATCAAATGGCTAAGAATGCTGTACCTAAATTATCTCAACTTTATCCACAAAGCGAAAAGTTATTATTCGAAGAAGGGTGAGTACGGGGGTATCGGCAAAATGTCTTTAAGTTTATTACGTGCACTTTTTAGTTGCTTACTATATTGAATTATGTCAGTATTTATGTAGACAGCTCCATCGCGTAATTTATTAGTTCCAATTGAATTAGTAACATAAGTTTCGGTACGCTGACTATTATTACTATTTCTTTTACTCTTGCAATACACCCAATCTGAAATACCCTCTCCCATTTCATATCCATTAATATTTGCAATCAAAGCCTGTATAAATTCAATGTTCCCATCGTCCAGGATTGTATAGCAAACTATAATATGCCATCCTGTATGTCCATTGTGGCTTTCTCCACCTTTTTTATAATTAATACATGCCTTCACTTCAAGTCCTATATTTTTTTCTGCGTACATTAAATCTGGATATTCTTGGTCACTATATGGCTTGTAAAGACTATGTTCACCCATGTAATGAGTAAATAGATCAGCAGTTTGCTAGACTGAACCGGGAGCAGATTGCCAAAAAACTGCTGGAAAGAGCTGGCCTTCAGCCCGGCGAAGCCTTCCATACCATCCACAACTACATCGATGTCGATGAGATGATCCTCAGAAAAGGAGCCATCGCCGCACATAAGGGTGAAAAGGTCCTTATTCCCATCAACATGCGTGACGGAAGCATCCTGGCCATTGGCAAAGGCAATGCTGAATGGAATTACTCTGCCCCGCACGGCGCAGGCCGCATCATGTCCCGTACACAGGCAATCAAAGAGCTTTCCCTCAAGGAATACCAGCAGGAGATGGCAGGCATATATACGACATCGGTAAACGAAGGCACCATCGACGAAGCTCCTATGGCCTATAAATCCCTTGATGATATCTTGGATGTCATCGGTGACACCGTGGACGTTATCGACGTGATGAAACCAGTCTATAATTTCAAGGCGGCAGAGGAGAAGCATTTCTAAAGCATCGGGAAGCAAAGTGACATATATGGAAAAACTAGGGTGCATGAAACGGATTGATGACTTGCGGTCTATCTGGCCGCATGAGGAACAGGATTTTTCAAAATGGCTTGCCCAAAAAGAAAATCTGGAACAGCTGAGTGATGCCATTGAAATTGACCTGGAGCTTGAGAAAACGGAATCTCCAGTAGGAAGTTTCAGTGTAGACATCTACGCCCGCGAAAGCGGGAGTTCCCGTGGGATTATCATCGAGAATCAGCTGGAAGATACCGACCATGATCATTTGGGAAAAATCATTATGTATGCGGCAGGGAAAGACGCTGAAATTATAGTCTGGATTGTCAAAAGGGCTCGTGATGAGCATGAACAGGCTATCGGATGGCTGAATCAGCATACGGATGAAAATATTGGTTTTTTCCTGATTGAAATTGAACTCTGGCGCATTGGGGATTCATTGCCGGCACCACGGTTTAATGTTGTAGAACGTCCCAACGAATGGGCAAAAACGGTAAAAGCTGCAGAAACCTTGACGCCACTGCGGAAATTCCAATTGAACTTTTGGCAGCAGTTCTGTGATTATGCCTTCGATAAAGACAGTAAGTTCAGCAAGAGCTTCTCATGCAGAAAGGCTTTCGCGACCAATTGGTACAACCTAAGTACCGGCGTATCATCTGTGGTGGTAGAATTTACAATCAACACATCCCGCCATCGGGCGACAGCGGGCTTGTATGTTGCCAAGGGGAAGGATTGGTATAGGCAGCTGAAAGATAATCAAGATACGATAGAAAAGGAATTAGGCGCTTCCATTGAGTGGTCAGAAGGTGAAAAAGATGGACGTATGCTTTTGACCAAGGAGCTTGATGCGGCGTTTGATAGAAAAGAATATAAAACTTACTTTGACTGGTTCATGGAAAAAGCACTTCTGCTCAAGAAGATAGCCAATCAGTACAACAACGATTGAAGTGAACACGGGGGTGTTCAAAATCCCTGCTATCGTTCGATTGTATCAAATACAGACACCTTTGAGATATGGCTTGCGGTAGCGGCTCGTTTCTTGTTCGTGCTATGACGCAGGCACTTGCCGATTGTCATACGCAGGCGGAAGAAGACGAGGTAAAGAAGCATCATATTTACGGGGTTGAATATGACGAGCTTGTTTATGGCCTCGCGACGACGAACATGCTGATTCACAGCGACGGCAATTCGAATATCGTTCAGGGTAGCTGTTTTGATGAGGTACCACGATTTATCAAGGATGGCGTCAAATTCAATGTTGTGCTTATGAATCCTCCTTATAACGCTATGGCGAAGCAGATGCCAAAGGATTATTCCAAGACGTGGGGCAAAAGCAAGCAGGACCCGTCTAAGGGGCTGTATTTCGTTAAGTTCATTCTGGACCAGATGAACGAGCATGATATGCGGGGGAAGCTCGCTGTTTTACTTCCCATGGCATGTGCGATAGGCAACAGCACTTTGATGAAACAAATGAAGAACGCAATTCTTCGGAATAACACGTTGGATGCCGTCTTCTCGCTTCCTGACGATATTTTTTATCCGGGTGCAAGCGCCTGCGCGTGCTGCATGGTTTTTGATGTGGGTACGCCACACAAATCGGCCAACCGTGAGACGTTCTTTGCCTATTGCAAGGACGACGGTTTTAAGAAGCGCAAGAACCTCGGCCGAGTTGAACAGATGGACGAAAACGGCAATAGTCTATGGGCAACGATTGAGAAGAAGTGGATTGATACTTACAAGAATCGTGACGTTATTCCCGGTTTTAGTGCTCGCCATATGGTTACTGGCGATGACGAATGGCTGTGCGAGGCATATATGGAGACCGACTACACGACGCTTACGGAAGAGGATTTCCAACGAACAATCAATGATTACCTCGCCTATCTTGTGAAGACGGGGGTAGTCTATGAAAATTGATACGAATACGTGGGGCTGGTTTCAGATAGGAAAGCTCTTTGACAAATTTGAGACAGGCAAAGGCCATGACACGTTGCTTAATGATGGCGATGATTGTCTCTATTTAGGGGCTAAGAAATCAGATAATGGCGTAATGAGAACTTGTGCTACTGACGATTCTATGCTTCAAGAGGGAAATTGCATCGTTTTCATCTGTAATGGTGCTGGGTCAGTTGGGTATGCCAATTACATGGATAAGCCTTTTATCGCAACAACCGATTTGGTGCTCGGATATGCAGATTGGCTTAACAAGAAAACCGGTTTGTTCGTAGCAACCGTTTTATGCAAAGAACGGTTCAAATACTCGTTTGGCAGAAAATGGAAAACTTATTTACGTAGCACAGAGATTAAACTTCCTGTAACAGCTGACGGTAAGCCTGACTGGGCATGGATAGAATCCTATATTGACTCGTTGCATAGTGAGCCACTAACTACGGGCAATGAAACGAATAACGTTAATTCACTTGAAGTTGGCAACTGGAGAGAGTTCTATGTGGGAGAGCTATTTGACTCGATTTATAAAGTAGCCTCATATCATGACGATGAACTCACGAGTGTGAGCATAGGTAATAAGAATGCTATTGCTTATGTTACAAGGACGGACCAAGATAACGGTGTCAAGTCGCTTGTATGCGATATAGGTCTCGCAAATATTGAACCGGGAAACGCGATTGTTATTGGCGATACGACTTCAACGATTTCATATCAGCCAAGTCCGTTCGTGGCAGGGGAGCACATAATTGCGGCCCGCGCTGGATGGTTAAACAAATTTACGGGTTTGTTTATTACTTGCTTGCTGAGGCAAGAAAGATATAGATATTCGTACGGTCGAGCCTATAAGCTTGACCTGATTCGAAATACAAAGCTCAAGCTTCCAGTAATGCCCGACGGTAAGCCAGATTGGCAGTTTATGGAGAACTATATTAAGTCGCTGCCTTATGGCGACAGGTTGTAGAGTGATGCAAAATGTCCGTCGCTCTTTGGGGCGGCGGGCTTTTGAACCTCTCCCGTTTCTATAAGCGGGAGAGGTTCAATCTCGCAGAAGTTCTGTAAAAGGGGTAGTAGTTGACGCTTTGAAAGAGGTGATACCATGCATAAACTCACGTACGAAGACGTCGAACAGGCCCACATCGACCGCTTGAAGGCCCTGGGCTATACGGACGAAGAGATCCCGGGTATCCTTGAAAAGGAAAACGAACTGGGCTTCCTCTTGGAAGACAGCATCGCCATGGACCCGGACGGGGAATATGAAGAACCCATTCCAGAACCCTTCTACCAGTAACCGTCTGTAAGAGAAGAAAGGAGCCCCTCTGGAAAATGCCAGAGGGGCTTTGTCTTTGTGTCTTTGCGTAAAAAAAGACGCCCCCTGCTAAAGCAGAGGACGTCTGACGCAATAGGTAGGGGATTACTGGGGCGTATCGAAAGCCGGAGCGGCCAGGTAGTCATAGTTTTCGCTATAGCCGTGACGGGAAGCTTCTTCCTTGAGCTTCTGGGCTTTCTGCTGTTTCATAGCGGTAAGCCATTCCTGCGGGGTATCGAAAGCCGGAGCGGCCAAGTAATCATAGTTTTCGCTATAACCGTGCATCGAAGCTTCTTCCTTGAGCTTCTGAGCCGTCTGCTGATTCGTAGCAGCTAACCATTCCTGGGGCGTATCGAAAGCCGGAGCGGCTGCAAACGCACCGCCGATAGAAAGGCTCATAGCCATAACGAGTAAACCTGCCATTTTTTTCATGTTCTTTTTCATCATTATCATACACTCCCTTTAAAATTAAAAGTATGTAAAAGTAGAATATATAAAAGTATATTTAGTAAACTGAAAGTATAAAAACTTATTGATTTTCTGCCAGAAATAAGAAATCTTCTATCGGAATCTGCAAAAAGTCGGAGAGTATCTGTAGATCCCGTACTTTAAGCAATTCGGGCCTCCTTTCCAGCTTTCTGTATGTCGTGACAGTTACCCCTAATGCTTTCGCGCATTCCTCTTGTGTTTTTCCCCGGAGTCGGCGGGCTTCAAGTAAGGATAACTTCATAGGCTCCATCACCTCCTGACACGTATACTTTACCACATTTTATTATACTTTGCAAGGGCAAAAGTATAATTTATTTTACCTTTAATATATTTTTTTAGCTAAATCATTGAAATATCTAGCTATTAATAGTAGTATTTTATATATAAGGAGGTATTCATGTGACGATAGGGGAACATATCAAGAAATTCCGGACTGCCCACGGCATCTCGCAGAAAGAATTGGCCGAAGCCGGCGGCGTCAGCATCGGAGCCGTTTCCGCTTGGGAGCAGGATCGGAACACCCCGCGCCAGCGGGTGCTGATAAAACTGGTGAAGCATTTCAACGTGCCGATGGAGGAAATCACAGGAGAACGGCTATTCCCGGATACGCTTGAGTTAGGGCCCGGGGCTACAGGGACAAAGCCATTCTATACCCAAGAAGAAGCCCGGCTGATCTTACAGTACCGGAAGCTGTCCCAGCGGGGAAAGAACACCGTACAGGCCGTGATACAGGCCCAGTTAGGGCATCAGACCATTACCCTGCCGGCCGTCGACACCATCCGGGAAGACTGCCAGGATTTCCTGATGGATATCCAGAGTGCAGACCCGGAACTGGTCAAAGAATTAAGGAGATACTTCAATTATTTGAAAGGGATTGCCCGAAATCCTAAAGAATAGGCAACAAAAAAGGCTCCTCCTGCTTTATCGCAGGAGGAGCCTTTGGCGTGTAGCAAAACGGGCCTTTTTACTAGTAATTCGTAATGAGGACTTCTCGGCCCGTCCGGTGCGCCGCGTCCCGGTTGATGAGCCGCTTGACGGGGAGGGACTCTATCGAAAAGCCCTGATAGAGCTCCCGGATAAAGGGCGTATCATGATTCGTGAGCATCAGATAACAGCCCCGGTCCGACAGCGTCCGGAAAAGCTGCGCCAGCCGGAGATGATCCGATGTCGGGAAGCCGTCCTTCGTGTATTTTTCAAAAGACGAAGGCGATAGCGGTGCGTAGGGACTATCGAAGAAGATGAAGTCCTCCGAGGTGGCCCGTAAGACGGCTTCCTCAAAATCCATACAGCCAATCGTGACGCCCTTTAAGAAACGCGACAGGGCCTCGAGGTTCGCCGTATCGTACGACGGGCGGACACTGCCGTTATAAGGGACATTGAAGCATCCCTTGGTATTGACCCGGTAGAGGCCATTGAAGCAGTGCTTATTGAGGAAGATGAAGAGGGAGGCCGTCTCTACGTCATACTGCGCGCCCTGTAGCTTCCGGTTGTAGCGGTCCCGGGCGTCATAGTAAAAGGCCGCTCCCGTTCGAGTAAGCGAAGTATCGAGCTTCGTAAGATCCGTCATGACCTTCCACGGGTCATCCCGGATCTGCAAGTACGCATTGATGAGGGCCCGGTTCAGATCGCTGATATGGCAGCTGTGGGGTTGGAAGTTCATGAAGACGGCCCCGCCGCCGACGAACGGCTCATAGTAATCCCGGAACTGTCCCGGCATACGCCGCGCGATCGCCGGCAGGAGCTGCCGTTTCCCGCCGGCCCATTTCACGAACGGCGAAAGGGCCGGGCGGAACGAAAGTATATCCATAGGTCATCCTTTCCCTGTGCTCCCTATGGAAAAGTGAGGAAATCAGGCTTTGGCAGCCATAAGGGCCGCGAGTTTTTCTTTAAGGTCAGCCATGTCCTTTTCCAGCTGCTGGTTCTTCTGATCGACGGCGGCCATCTGCTGGGCGATAGCCTGATTCTGGGCCGTGAGGACCTGGTTCTGCTTCTGAACGGAAGCGAGGGTTTTCGTAAGGGCCGTACGAGACAGCGTGTTCGGACCGGACGGGCCGAGCTTGAAGGTGACGCCGGCACTAAGCATCGGATCGCCGTTGCCCATGGTACCGGCCAGGCTGATGATCGTATCTTCATTCGGATGGTAGTACGCACCGAGAGCTCCGGCGTTGGCACCTTTGTAGTGGCCGTAGCCAGCGGCAAAGTCGAGCTTGTTGTCCGGATCGAATTCGCCCGGATGGAGGCCAGCGAGAGCCGCGGCACCGGCACCGACTTTGTTGATGTCATGCGACAGCTGGTTTGCGACGCGCTGTACACCGTTTGCGAGCGACCCGGCGACGTCCTGGACGTAACCGACGTTCGCGGCACTCGTTGCGTCTTTGGCATCCGTAACGATACCGGTGATTGTGCGGTTGATCGTGTTGCCATCGCTGTCCTTGCCGGAGAAGTCGACTTTCGTAGCGCCCTTATCGGCGGCCACGGTGATAGTCTGGGTACCTTCATCGTACTTCACGAGGCCTTCGCCCGTCGGCATGTCCTTGATGGCCTGATAGACGGCATCGCCGGTGACGACGTGGGCATCGCCGGCTTCGACTTTACCGGAAGCCTTGACAGCGACCTTGAGGGACCCGTTGCCGGCATCCGTCAGGACGATGTCATCGCCGTTCGTGAAGTTCAGCATATTGTTCGAGGGGTTCACGGTCTTGAGTTTCGCGCCGTTGATCGTCGCATTCCAGCCGGTATTGACCTGGGTCTTCAAGGTGTTGATATCGGACTTGAAGGTGATGTTCTGTGTCTTCACGCGGGTAATATCCGTCTGGGCCTGGGCAATCGTCGAGTTGTTCTTGCTGAGGGCATCGGCGATGTCTGTGATACGGAGGTTCGTCGCATAGAGCTGACGGCCGTTGATGGCATCCTGACTGCCGGCCCCGAGGAAGCCGTCGGCGACGTTCTGAATCTTCGTGCCGTTGCCGTCGGTATTTTCAAGGCTGATGGTCTGGCCGTCATTGTCATAGACGACCGGTTCCGGGGTACCCGTACCAGTAGCCGCGAGGCTGACGAAGAGGCTGCTCGGCGAAACGGCCATCTTCGAGAGGGAGGCCAGCGATACGGTCTGCATACCGGCGGCCTTGGCCGGTGCCGAAGAGGAAGTTCCCGTCTGTGTACCCGTCGTACCCGACTGGGATTTGAGGTTCTTCATATAGGCCTGGACGGCATCGTTGGCGGCGTTGCGGCCAAAGCGGCTAAGAGGCTATAGATGCGTTTCGTACTTTTCATAAAACTTCATCCTTTCTAATGCAAGAGGGCCTGGCCGACGACCAGCGCCCCTAAGAATCCGCCCAGGAAGGCAGCGATAAAGGGCAGGGCCTTGAGCAGGGGATTGTCCTTTTTCTTATGTACCGATAAGAATTTCGTACAGTACCGATCGACCTGGCGCTGGGCGTTGCCGAGGACCTTCTGGATCCCTTCGTCGAGGGCGTTCGGGATATGTTCCATCCGCTCCAGCGTTTCGTCGTACGAAGCCTGGAGGGCCTTCGCGTCCGGCAGGGGCTCTGCTGGCTTTACACGGGAAGCGTCCTCTTTGAAGGCAAGGAGCGCCTGCCGGATGTAATCGATACGTTCAGCAAGGTCCGCCAGGGAGACTTCGACGGGCGTTTCGGCCTCCTCGTCATCGTCTTCCACCGGCTCGCTCTTCGTCGAGAGGAATTCCCGAAAGTCCGACAGGTTCTGACGGACTTCGGTAAGGCCGTTCTTGACGGCCCCGCGGTTGAGGGAAAGATGGACTTCCTGCCGACGGGCGAGGGTCCTCAGTTCCTTTAGAACACTTTCCATGGCGATGAGTTCGCTCCGCGTGAGCTGCTCCAAGGTCAGGAGCTGATCGACTTTCGTCGCTTCGGCCTTCGCCGCCCGGGCCTTTTCGACAGGCTCCAGGGCCGCCGACAGGATCTGGAGCGGATCGTCGCTGTCGGGAAGGGACGACGTCGTGTCGGCCGGCGCCGGATTTTTAGGGAGCGAAGCGAAAATATCCCTAAATGACTTCCGGATGGCCGCGTCGATAACCGGGGAAAGGTCCAAAGTCTTCGTAGATTCGTCTGTAACGGCTTTTTCATCACCAACAGGCAATAGCCTTAGATGAACCAGAAACATCGTCAGACGAACGCTGAACGTCTTTTACAGGTGTTTCAGCGTCTGCTGGCCGCGCTATTTCCGTACCTTCGACCGGTAAGGCTTCCGGCTTTTCATCCGGATCCGCAGGAGCGGACGTTTCCGGCGTGGTTTCCGGAGACGGCGCGGCCTCTTCGGCGGCCCCTTCCGGCGGGGTCTTGACTTCGACCGTATCCGCCTTGTCCGGAGGCGCCGGCGCCTCCGGCTTCGGAACGGGCGGGACGGTCTTTTTCGCTCCCGGCGCTTCCGGCATGAGGGAGAACATCTTAAGGAAGGTTTCGGCAAGTTCCGGCCGATCCTCGAGCTGCTGGACCAGCCGTTCCATCGCCGACGACCGGTCCGGAATTGCCCTAGAAGCTTCTGGCGCCTTAGCCGGAGTGCCATCCGTTTCGCCCGGGGCCTCTTCTGTGCTGTCTCTCTGTATATCCTCCGGAGAATCCGTAACCGGCGGTGTTTCCGGGGCTTTCCCCTGGGTACCATCTGGTTTGTCCTCTGGGCTTTTCGGCACGTCCGCCGGTTCAGCCTCCTTGACCCCTTCGGAAGGGGAGCTTACGGGCGGGACCTCCGAGAGAGCGTCCTGGGGCTTATCACCCGGTGTGCTTTCTACCGAATCCGTCAGGGCGTCCGGCGTACTATTAACCGGTCCAGTTGCTTCCGGGGTACTATCCATCGGTCCAGCCGCGCTTTCTTCGGCAGCAAAAGCCTGTGTACCCGGCGGTGTATGCGCCCCGGCCGGCGTCTGGGACAGTACAGGCGCCGATGCTGTACGTTCTTCGGGTGTACCCTCCGGTGTACTCCCCGTGGGGGTATCCTCCGGTTCTGAGGGCTGTGTACCCGCCTGTGTACGTTCTTCCTGTGTATTACTCGGTGCACTATCCGGGGTACTCCCCTTGACGTGCGCCGGGACGATGCCCCGGGCGTCGCCCGGCTGGCCGCCTTTGGCCGTCCAGCCGCTGGGGTTATCTAGGAGATCGCCGAAAGACGAGGCTTTCAGATTCTGGAACGCCATCATTTACCACTCCCTTTTTTCTTCTTCCGTTCGACGGGCTTCCCTTTCTCATCGGCGTAGGTCTTGCCGCAGTTGTCACAGGCAAAGAAGAAACCGAATTTGCTCTTCGGATGCCTGAGCGGCAGGTGACAATCCGGGCAGAGGATAATGGCAGGCTTTCCCGCCTTATCGTCATAGTAGACGGTCTTTCCCGTCTTGGGGTGCTTGCAGTCCGGATTGTCGCAGACCCAGAACTTGTTCTTCGTCTTCTTCGAATAGCGCTGGACGAGGTGCCCCGTATGGCAGATCGGGCATTCTGGCAGCTCGTCCATGCCCGGCGGCGTCGGATAGTCCTTCGTTTCCGCGTCCGTGATGCCGTGCGTCACCATATCGCGGATAGACGAGAGATACGAATCGAGATCCTTCGTCCCGGCCTGCACTTCGGCCAGGGCGTATTCCATCGTCGCCGTGACATCGGGCGCCGTAAGCTCCGGCGTGATATGGTCGATGACGTAATTGCCCCAGTCTGTCGGGACGAGGTCTTTCTTGACTTTCTTGAGGTACGGCAGGACGGGTTTGCCTTTGATGCTGTCGGCTTCGAGCTCCGCGATGATCGTATCGCGCGTCGCCGGCGTCCCGATGCCCTTGATTTCCTTGAGCTTGTCCCGCATGGGATTGTCCTTGTCCATATAGCGGTAGATGTTTGCCATCGCCGATAACAGCGAGCCTTCGGTGAAGCGCTTCGGCGGCTTTGTCTGCTTCTCGGAAACGTCGTAGCCGGACACGACGACGATATCGCCCTGGGCAAGGGCCGGGAGGGACTTGACATCGTCCTTTCCGTCCTCTTCGGACTTATCGTCCTGATAGACGCGACGGTAGCCTTCTTCCGTGCAGACCCGGCCGGATCCCTTGAAGGTCTCGCCGGAAACGTCGATGGTAAAGGACAGGTTGTCGTATTCCGCTGGCGGCAGGAACTGGATGAGGTACTGCATGGCGATGAGCTGATAGATATGGCTCTGCGTCTCCGAGAGATCCTTTGGCTGGACGAGAGTCGGGATGAGCGCATGATGGGCGGTGATCTTCTGGTCGTTCCAGGCGCGGGATTTTAGCTGTGTATTACACTTCGTCGCCGCCGGAAGGCCAAAGGACGCGAGCATATGCAAAATCTGCGGCGCATCGGAGAGCTGGGAAGAGGGGATGTAGTTGCAGTCCGAGCGCGGATACGAGACGTATTTGGCCTCATACAGTTCCTGGACGGTATCGAGGGTGGTCTTCGGCGAATAACCGAAGCGCTTATTGGCAAGGACCTGGAGCGTATCGAGCGAATGGGGGAGCGGCGGCTGCTGGACGCTGTGTTTTTTCGTGCAAGCCGTCACCACCGCCTGGGCGGAGGCAAGCTTCTCGGCTATGGCCGAGAGCGCCTCCTTGTCGATGATCCGGTTCTCTTCATCGAGGGGCACTTCGTCTTCCTTAGGAGCGAATTTCGCTGTAAAGGCCGTCCCCTGATGGGTAAAAGTCCCGATGAGTTCGTAGAAGGGTTTCGAGACGAAATGCTGGATTTCCCGTTCGCGCCGGACGACGAGGGCCAGCGTCGGCATCTTGACGCGGCCGATATTGAAGCGTGCCTGGTTATAGCCGTGCTTGCGGAGGGCCACCGTGTACGCCCGGGAGAGGTTCATACCGATGAGCCAGTCCGCCCGGTCCCGGCCGAGGCCCGCAAGGTACAGGTTGTGGAAATCACGGTTCTCCCGGATGTCCGAGAAGGCCCGGTGCAGGGACGCGTCGTCCTTGGCGTTGATGAGGATACGCTGGATATGGCCGGCATAACCGAAATAATGGAGGATCTCGTCGATGAGGAGCTGGCCTTCCCGGTCCGGGTCGCCGGCGTTCACGACGGTGTCGTGGGTCTTAAGGAGCTTCCCGATAGCGTCGAGCTGTTCCTGGCTGGACGCCATGGGGAGCACCTTCCAGTCCGACGGGAAGATCGGGTATTCCGACCAGGCCTTGTAACGTTCGTCGTACTCGGCGGGTTCTGCCATGCGGAGGATATGCCCAAAGGCCCAAGTGACGGTGGTATCGCCTTTTTCGTAGTAGTGTTTGGTCTTCGTGTACCCGTCGGGGAACAGATGACCGGCAATAGCCCGGGCGATATCCGGTTTTTCAGCGATGAATAACGTTTTCATGTGTGATACACTTCCTTTTTTGCATTTCGAGGGAACTTATGGTATGATAAAAACGTGCTATAAATATAGCAAAACAGATTATTGAGTGAATACAGAAAGAATGAGAAGGTGATACTCCTGACCCATGACGAACAGGGACGAAAGAAAGCCTATCCCGGCGACGCCCTAAAGAAAGAGCGGAAAATCGCCGAACAGCGGGCCAGTGCCGAAGAATCCGGACGGAGGCTAAAGATCCTAAGGACGACCCTCCAGATGACACAGCGCGAATTCGCGTCCTTTTTAGGATTTCCCCAGTCGACAATTTCGTCTTGTGAACGGGGAACGCGAAGGATTCCCATCGGCATGCTGACGATCCTCTCCGAAAAGGGCTACGACGCTAACTGGCTGGCCCTCGGCCGGGACGTGGACCAGAGTCCCTATCATTTACAGCGCGGGGCAGACATCCTCGCCATCGAAGATCAGCTGAACCGGCTCAGTGACGACGCCGTCCATTTGACGCGCAACTGGGTGGACCTGCTGGTCACATTCCAGGGCGCCCAGGGGCTGCTGCTCCCGCCGCCGAAGAAACAGACGAAACAAAGGAGGAACAAAAACCATGACAATCCGTAAATTCTGTAAAACCCTCGCCGTGATCCTTAGCGGCGTCCTGCTGATGGCCTTCCTCGGCGGCTGTGGCAGCTCGGAAAAGTTTGCTGGGCATTGGATTGGTTACGGGAAAGACGGATATCCCAAAGAAACAGACTGTATTTATGACGTCACGATTGAAAAGAATGGCAAAGGATACATCGTCAATATGGATGAAAGCCGCTGGAAGTTAGAACAAGCCCCAGGCAGTACCTGGAAAGACGTTATGAATAATACAAATGAACAATATGTATGGACTACCAAGAAAAATGATAATTTAGCAGCTTCTGCCAAAGAAAACACATTGTCAACGACAACAGAAAGTCCTATCCGATTAACTTATATGGAAAAAGACGATACCTTGCAGTTGGTATATAGCGATTCATTACATATGCAGCCCATAAAGGTTACACTTCATAAAGCTAAAGATGGTGAAACCGACGAATTCAAGAATAAATCGAAAGACGATTTAACGAAAGCAATGGATCCTTCAAATCCAAGACAATTTAAAGATTAACAGTATAAGATAAAAGCAGACGCAGGAAACAGCGCCTGCTTTTTTGTTATTCTTCAATCTGTTGTGTAGAAAGGAATCCAAAATTATCAATCGTTGGCATATGAGCATTTTCACTGGCTGTGTTATTACTTGAATCATATGGATCCAGTGCTTTTACTTCATTCATGCTCGTCCGCAATCTATCTACTTGTTCTTGAGTTATTTGTGCCTGACTATCTGCAATAGACGAAGCCATCTGAGCCCCGTCAAGACGGGCTTCATCGGCCATATTCATGCCGCAAAGAATAGCCAGGCTGGAGCCTTTCTGGATTTCTCCCATACGGCCCGGTGCTTCGATAGCTTCAATGTCCTGCATGTTCTTCATTCGGGCCGTCTGCTGATGGATGACATCTTGTTCGACGGCGGCAGTATCGCTGTGTACTTTGCTTAAATAATTGGCAATACCCGTTTCAGGATCGGATGTCATGTAATTATTGGTATATGACGTCAATAACGAAACGGGTGATGAGGAAATATCTCCATCAGGGGATACCATCGTCTGCCCGTCGTACCGGCTCTCGTACCGGTCCATGGCCTGGGCGACGGCGTTCCCCGGTTCGACGATGCCCGTATGCTGTAAGATACGGATGGTCATTTCCTGAGCGGTCTGGCTGGCCGTAAGGGCCTGCTGGGCCGTCTCGAGGACGCTGTCGTGGAAGCGCTTCGCGTCGAAGACGTGATCGCCGGGATGGATTAGTTGGTGGTGTTTTGCCTGAACGAAGAACCCGACGGAGCAGGTCAAGGCCAGGCAGAGCGGAAGGATGAGTCGTTTCTGGATTTTCATCGCGTATCAGCTCCTAACTGTGTAATCGCCGGAAAGGTCTGTTCAATCGTGTCACAGATCGTCGCCACCGGAAGGAGGAGGACGACCTTGTTCACGATGAATCCACGCGGTACCGGACCGAAATACCGGCCATCCATAGAGTGGTCCATCGGGTTCAGCAGCAGCACCTGCCCATCCGGCACCGTATAGGTGCCGGGGGCCAGGTGCGGGAGATAGCTGAACGGGTAGATCGGGTAATGGGCCCCTCGGATGACGAGCTCGGAATCCGTCACCGTGTATATGTCGCCGGGAAACCCGGCGACATGTTTCAGGAGAAGGGAACCTTTCGGGGAATGGAGGACGGGAAGGTCGACCGGCTGATGGACGTTCACGAAATCCCCATACCGCAGTTCCTGGTCCGGCGCAAGCAGGTAGACGCCGATCGGCGCCGACGGGCTGTCGTTGTAGTAGATGAGCGGACCGAGGAAGAAGGAAAGGCCCCTAAAAAGCAAAGTACATACCAGGAGGACGGCCAGCACAATCCAGCAGGGTCGTGCCTGGCGGTACATCCGGTACAGGTTCTTACGGTAATTCAAGTTTGCCTCCAAAGTGTTTCATGATGGTCTTCGGTACTTTCATCGTCAGGTAGGCGATACCGAGCAGTCCCAAGCAGTATTGAATGAAGGTCATGAGCTCTTCGGCGGTAAAGGGCTTACGGACGTTCGTCGAGTAGGTACCCACTGTATTAGCCTTAACCTTATTTACGTAATCTACGGCCTCAGGAGGAATGGTATTCCCACACTCCTCTACACGGCCAGGACCGACATTATAAGCGGCGATAGCTAAATCAACGTCTCCATTGAACCTATCCATCAGCTGACGAATATATTTGGCAGATGCGTTCAAATTATCTCTGGGATCAAATGGATTATTACATCCCAGTTCTTCTGCGGTTCCTGGCATTAACTGCCCCAACCCCTGTGCACCTGTATCTGATACAGCATAAGGGTTCCAACTGCTTTCAGTTGTAATGAAACCTTCGAACAAGTTTGCCGGGATTCCATATTTCTGCGCCATTTCATCTGCAATAGCCACAAGATTAGCAGGTCGTTCGCTACCATCACCACCGCCGCCAACGCCAGTCTGGACCTCGGTCGTCTTAAAGATGTCGGTCGGTGGCTTTAGATCCTTGATGCCGCCAACGCAGATGGCAATCATGAAGGAAACCAGGAGTAATTTGAAGGCACTGGACACCAGATGGCCTACCATTCCTTCGGGGATGAATTTCATCATCTTCCAGGCCCCAAAGGGAGCAGAGATGACGCTGGTCGCTGCGGAGATATAGAACTCAAGATACGTCAATGTTACATACAGTGCCAGTAAGACAAAAGCAATAAGAACAACGAAAGTGAAAAAATAAAGAGGGAGAATGTAGATGAACTGTCTCATGAAATCGAACGTCGAAAACGACGCCGCTTTATCGAGGCCAGGCTGGAGTAGCTTGATGCCTTTCTGCATGAGCAGCTGTGGGTTCGACATATTCTCCGTGATGACATCGCCGGCCCCGGTCCCTGCGGCTTTCGTAGAGACCGTGACGGCGAAATTGAGAAGAATCTGGTCGGTGAATTTGTTCCAGTTCCAGATGAGTGCCAAAAGGCCTGAGTATTTCATGACCTTGACGGCACAATCACGGAGAGAAACGGCCATACCGATGACAATCGGCAGGCAAAAATCGATGATACAGAGAATCAGTGTCAAAATTATCATGGCGTCCCGCAGATACGTAAAGGCCTTATTTGCAATGAGTGTCCATTTCTTGATAATTTCACTGAAAACTTGACCCATCTTGTAGAATTCCTCGAAGCCCCAAGGAATGGCTTGATTGCGGTAAATCGTAGCGTCACCACGATACCCACTAAGGATAACGCCCCATGATTCCAAGATAGGGACAGGGTCAACAGAGTCGTAAAAATTAGCCCAGTCAGCCCCATCGGCATGTACTTCGAAATGAGCATGCGTCCCAGTAGAAACGTCATTGGCTCCATCAAAGATAACCCCGATAGGTTCGCCTTCTTTGACGAAAACAGGAGAGCCTGGAGGGCCACCTGCCAGTTCCATGGTAGCTTCATCAAGATCCCCAAAAAGATATGCGTAAGGGTCTCCCGGACGGCGGAAACGAACCCAATAGTTGAAACCATTACCGTCATTACCACCATGTTCTACGTAGCAATCAAAAGGGGCATAAATGGTAGTATCACCAGGCATGCCGCCGACATCGACACCCGCATGGATATGATCACTTCGTTGTTCACCCCATGGACCCGTTATTTCACCACTGCCAAAAGGAGCAACCGCCCATACGGGAGTCGACATCATCAGGGAGAACAGGAGGCCCAATAAACATAGAATTCGTTTCATGGCTCCTCCTTTCCTTAATTGTTACGGTTTCTCTGCTGCGTCCGTTTATAATTCCCACTGCGGAGGTTCCGGCTGTCTTCACCTTGATACAAGGCATTGTTGGCCCCGCGCATGAGCGCCTTGGCCCACGGCGTCCGGCTCATGGACTGCCGGTAGAGCTGTTTGCCAAATTCGGCCATGTATTCCCGTTTCGACGCTTTCGTACCCGAAGCCGGGACCCAGCTGCCATTCGGCCCCATTTCGATGCCGCTGCCGCCAGCATGGCGGGTATTGACGTTGTCGGCGGCTTGTGCAGCCGTCGCCTTCATATAACCAGGGGCAGAAATTGCCATCGACGCGGCTCCAGCCACGGCCCCGCCAGCGAAACTTGCGGCCCGGCTGGCAATGCCGTTGCCTTCCAGTGACGGCTGGCCGTTCATCATGCCAGCTACAATCGTTGGTACTTTCCAGACCAGATAGCCGATTGCGACATACCCAAGGGCCGTACTAATCATCGTCCCGAAACTAGCAGTGGAACTACTATCTGTAAAGCCTTTTACTAAGTTATCACTTTGTTTAATAACGATGCCCATCATAAAATAACAAACCATAAGTTTAATCCCGAAGGAAAAAACACAAGAGACGGCTCGTTGGAAGAGAAAACTCGTAAATCGGAGAGCACCGAATGGTAACAAAATAACAGCAATCGCAGCAAAGATGTTAAATTCTATCTTAGTTAACATGACCTGAATCGTCATGAAAAAGAATGAAAAAAGAACTAATAGCATGACAATCATTTTTTGAATGCCTGCTAAAATACCTGGGGAATTCGTATCCCATAGAGTCCCTAAAGCCTTTTGGCCCATTCCCATAATCCCAGAAGGAGTGATATCAAACTTGCCAACTTCTGAGGGTCCCAAAGCAGCTAAGATACCGCCATTTTGGAATGAAACCATAATTGCATTATTTATTTTCCCCATATTAGCAACAAGGAAGAAGAAGGCCCCGATTTTCATGATTTGAGAAATCATCTGTGATAAACGCATTTCCCCATCATACAATGTCCATGTCGTACAGATGTTGATGATTGCAAAAACTCCGACGAGCCACATTGCTTCCGGTGTTAGATTAACGAACCCGTCATGAGCGGCATGTTCGAACAAACTAAGTACAGAGTTAAGGACCAGCTGGTTTCCATCACTATCTGTTACAAATTGAATTGATGTCGCCGTGTTTGAAGCAGCAGCGGCAGCAGATTCGCCCGCCATTTAAATCACCTCCTTAAAAATCTGCCCACGGATTATAGAGCATATGATCAACCGAGGGAGAAACATTCAAGCCTTTTATATAATTAGAATTAGCCTGAGCTGTTGCCGTTTGTAGCTGAATGTCATTCTGTTTGCTTTGATTTTCCGCCTGATGTTGCATGACATCGTTCTGGCCTTTGATAGCTAGAATAGCCGTCCGAATATTATCAATCCGGGCATTGGTCGTCTGAATATCATTGGCAATCTGCTGGGCCTGCATGATCCCCTGGGCATTACTGCTGGCTTCCTGGAGATCTTGGAGGTCCTTCATGGCTTCATTCAGCTGCCCCATAAGTTCGGCATACTGCTTGAGCGTCGATTTATTATTTTCCATCAGAGAACCCAAGGACTGCTGACGAGCCGCCTGCCAAATGGCAATCGTGGCCTGGAGAGTATCAGTTTTACCCTGACCGAAGCAACCACCTTCGCTTTCATCCCAGACAGACGGAAATTGATCTTTATACATTTTCTGGATTTCTCCAATGCTGATCTGGCCTTCTTTTTCATCCCAAGGGAATCGTTCTTTATTGAAGACGCTCTTGGTGTCCCCGTTCAGGATAGCCGTGACCTTATTAATCCCGTTATCGAACTTTTTCTGGAAGGCTTCCTTATCTTCCTTGCTCATGCCCATATGGTCCAGGATGACGAGTTCCAACGTCTTGGCCGTATTGGTGACGACCTTGATGGTTTCGCCATAGGTCTTGGCCTGCTGGAGGATATTATCGGCGTCAATGACCGGAATAGCCGCAAAGGACGCCGGCATCATCAGGAAACTGGTCGTACTCAGCACACACAGGACTTTCGAGACTTTCCGCATTGCATCCATAACGAACTCCTTTCTATATATGAGAAAAGGCCGGCCGGCCACCATGTGGCCGGACTGCCTTGCCGGTCCTTCAACCCGTCCCGGCCGGGGGTGAATCCTACAAAGGAACTACTATAAGAAAGAGCTAAGATTTACTGGAATAAACTACAACAATTCAAGCAAAGGAGCGTATCAATCGGCTTTCATGCATCACCTCCTCAAGCCGTTAGATACAAGGCGGGGAGGATTCCCCTTGCCCGAGGGCAGTCTGATGGCTGCCCTCGGGCAAGGGGAACCCGGCAGGATATCCTGCCGGTTCTCCCTTATATACACAGGGGGTTAAGCCTTATTTCTGATTGGCTTTGACCTGCGAAAGTTCTGGTGCGTATTCATCGAGCGTGGACTGGTCGACGTGAGCGCCTTTCTGGAGGGCTTCGTAGAGCATCTGTGCATATTCGTACCGGGTCATCGGCTTGTCACCGTGGAACTGGCCGTCCGGATAGCCTTTGATGGCGCCGTTGCCGTGGAGCGTATCGACGGCATCCTTGGCCCAGTGTCCAGCCGGAACGTCTGCGAACGGCGCTTTCTTGCTCATATCGAGAAGATTCAGGACCCGGCTCATCTGAGCTTTCATGGCCGCCATTTCGTCCGCCATGGCCTTGATGACTTTCTGGTCTTCCTTAATCTGATTGGTCAGTGCCGTGCGGGACATGGTCTTCGTACCGGACGGGCCAAGTTTGAAGGTGACGCCAGCAGAGAGCATCGGATCGCCGTTGCCCATGGTGCTGGACAAGTTGATGGTCGTGTCTTCGTTCGGATGATAGAAGACGCCGAGAGCGGCGGCATTGGCATCCTTGTAATGGCCGTAGCCTGCGGCGAAGTCCAGTTTGTTGTCCGGATCGAATTCGCCCGGATGGAGTCCAGCAAGGGCTGCTGCGCCGGCGCCGACTTTATTGATTTCGCCGGTCAGGGCCTGTCTCGTACTGTAGAGCTGGCCGCCATTGACAGCATCATGGCTGCCCGGAGCAATCGCCCCGTCGGCTACGTTGCGGATCTGATAGCCGTTGGCGTTGATGCCCTGGCTGTCGATGTAGTTATGGTCGTGTACGTAAAGGTCGCCCTTGATGTCGGCATTGCCACCGACGCCGAGGTTCTGCTGAACGATAGCGTTGCTTCCCATGAGGACGTTGCCGTCAAGCTGCGTCGTACCGGCGACGTGGAGGTCCTTGCCAATCTGCTGGCTGCCATGGATGGTCGAATCGCCTTTGACCGTCTGATTGCCACCAATGGTAAGGTCCTTGTCGATGTTGATGTCGCCCAGGAAGTTCGTCGTCCCTTTGACGGTCAGGTCTTTGTCAATGGTGACATTGCTCTTGGCAAAGACGTCACCTTTCAGTGTCGACGTGCCTTCTACTGTGAGGTCCTTACCGATGGAAGCATTGCTGTTCATGGTGACGTTGCCCGTAAAGGAAGAGTTACCTTTAACAGCGAGATCCTTGCCGACCGTAACATTCGAGCCAGTCGTGACATCGCCCGTAAGGGTAGAGGTGCCATCGACCGTGAGGTCTTTGCCGATGTGGCCGTTACCCTGGACGTCCGAATCGCCTTTGACCGTGGAGTTACCATCTACCGTGCTGTTGCCTTTGACTTCGGCATCGGCATCGAAGATGACGTTACCCGTGGTTTCGAGGGTACCGTCAATCTTGGTATCTTTCAGGCTGGTGTTGCCGCTGACGGAGAAGTCCTTGGCAACGGAGGCGTTGCCTTCCATGGTGACATCACCCTTGAGATCCGATGTGCCATCGACGACGCTGTTCCCTTTGGTTTCAGCATTGCCGTTGACCGTGAGGTCTTTACCGACCGTGACGTTAGCACCGGTTGTGACGTTGCCTGTGAGGGTAGAGGTACCATCGACGGTAAGATCTTTGCCAACGTGGCTGTTGCCCTGAACGTCGGAGTCACCTTTGACCGTGCTGTTACCATCGACCGTCGCATTACCCTTGGTTTCTGTATCGGCGTCGAAGGTAGCATTGCCGGTCGTTTCAAGGGTGCCGTCAACTTTCGTGTCTTTCAGGCTGGTGCTGCCGCTGACGGAGAAATCCTTGGCAACGGCTGCATTGCCTTCCATGGTGACATCGCCCTTGAGGTCGGACGTACCGTCAACCGTGAGGTCTTTACCGACATGGCTGTTGCCCTGGACATCGGAGTCGCCTTTGACGGTGGAGTTACCATCGACCGTGGAGTTACCTTTGACTTCCGTATCGGCATCGAAGGTAGCATTGCCGGTCGTTTCAAGCGTACCGTCGATTTTGGTGTCTTTCAGGTTAGCCTGGCCGTTGACCGTAAGGTCTTTACCGACCGTGACATTCGCGCCAGTCGTGACATCGCCCGTGAGGGTAGAGGTGCCATCGACGGTGAGGTCTTTCCCAATGTGGCCGTTGCCCTGGACGTCCGAATCGCCTTTGACCGTAGAGTTACCATCTACCGTGCTGTTGCCTTTGACTTCGGCATCAGCGTCAAACGTAGCGTTACCCGTGGTTTCAAGCGTACCGTCAATCTTAGTGTCTTTCAGGCTGGTGTTGCCGCTGACGGAGAAGTCCTTGGCAACGGAAACGTTGCCTTCCATGGTGACATCGCCCTTGAGGTCGGACGTACCGTCAACCGTAAGGTCCTTGCCAACATGGCTGTTGCCCTTGGTATCGGCATCGCCGTTGACGGTGAGGTTCTTATCAATCGTAGCGTTGCCTTCCATGGTGACGTCACCCTTGAGGTCGGACGTGCCATCGACCGTAAGGCCTTTGCCAACGTGGCTGTTGCCCTGAACGTCGGAGTCACCTTTGACCGTGCTGTTACCATCGACCGTCGCATTACCTTTGACTTCCGTATCAGCGTCGAAAGTAGCGTTACCCGTAGTTTCAAGGGTACCGTCAATCTTGGTATCTTTCAGGCTGGTGCTGCCGCTGACGGAGAAATCCTTGGCAACGGCTGCATTGCCTTCCATGGTGACATCGCCCTTGAGATCGGACGTACCGTCAACCGTAAGGTCCTTGCCAACATGGCTGTTGCCCTTGGTAT
>NZ_JAJBQV010000014.1 GCF_020539865.1 Megasphaera elsdenii
TAAAGTGAAACACGAGTATAATACTTATAAGTATTATACTCGTGTTTCACTTTATTTATGGAGGTTTTTCTCATGATTGGTAGAAAACAGGAATTAGCGCTTTTAGAAAAATTATATAGTTCTCCTTCTTTTCAATTTTTAATCATGTATGGCCGCCGCCGTGTGGGAAAGACGACGATTTTGCAAAAATTTGCTCAATCTCACGATTGTATCTTTTTCCCGGCCCAGGAAAAGAACGACGTCCTAAATTTGGAAGATTTTTCTCAAACTGTTCAGGAACATTATACCGGTGATTATTTAGCACCTTTCCCGAATTGGGAAAAAGCCTTGGCTTTTATCGAAAAACAAAACCGCAACGATAAACGAACAGTCCTCATCATTGACGAATTTCCCTTTTTAGCCTCCCAAAATCCTTCGATAAAAAGTATTTTCCAGCATGCTATCGACCACAGCTGGCAAAATAAAAACATCTTTCTCATCCTCTGCGGCTCCAGTGTCAGCTTTATGATTAACAAAGTCATGGGATACAAAAGCCCTTTATATGGGCGGATTACTGCACATCTAGAAGTAAAGCCTTTTGATTATCTGGAAAGTGCTGAGTTTTTCCCGAATTATTCACAAGAAGAAAAATTATTGGCCTATGGCATCCTCGGCGGAATCCCTCGCTATTTAAAGGCATTTAATCCATATCAAGACATTACCGGAAATATCGCCGAACACATTTTATCTGAAAATGCCTATCTTCACGACGAACCGCAGCTCCTTTTGCGCATGGAACTGCGTGAACCAGGTATTTATAATAGTATACTCGAGGCTATCGCCAATGGAGCCAATAGGATTTCCACCATCTCCGACCGCATTCACGAAGACCGGAGCAAATGCACGAAATATCTGCAAGTATTACAGAACATCCGCCTGGTAAAAAAAATCATCCCCTGTGGCCAGCCTAAAACGAGTAAAAAAGGCATTTACGTGATTGCAGATCATTACTACCGTTTTTGGTACCGCTATACGTTCTCACAAAAAAATTATTACTTCCTCTTAGGCGAAGAAAAAGCCGCCCAAGAAATCATGGACGGCATTTCCGACTATATGGGACCTGTCTTTGAAGAAATCTGCACCGAATACCTCTGGCGCCGGGCCAAGGCCCATGCCCTTCCCTTCATCCCCTCTGTCATTGGCAAGTGGTGGGGCACTAATCTCCTATTGAAACAGCAGGATGATATCGACATTCTCGCACTCGATAAGACAGAGACAGAGGGAATCTTCTGCGAATGTAAATACCGAAACCGTCCTATGCCCATGGAAGAGTATGATGATTTAGTCCAAGCTACAGCTGCCTTTCCCAAAGTAACGAAAAAACACCTGATTTTCTTCAGTAAAGGCGGATACACCCAGCCCGTCATAGAACGCGCCCAAAGAGAAGGTACGCAATTACTGAGCATAAGCGATTTATTCTAAGAGCTGTATTTATGCAAATAATCGGCGTAGTAAAATTCATCGGTCGTCATGTTGAAGTAGCGGATGCCTTCGCGCAGGCCCAAGAATCCTGGAATGAAAGTCCAGCAGAAGAGGGCGTAAATGGCCCCGCGGACAGGGCGTTTCAAATAGAAATAATGGATGCCGAAGGAACCCAGAAAAAAGGCCAGGACGGCTGTAATCAGGCGCTCTTCGTTAATTTTATGGCGCAGTTCCGGTGTAATTGACGAAAAAGTCCCATCCGTATAGGCATCGAAGCGGTCGACGGCTTTCTGCTTCCACTGAGCCAGGGAACCTTTCAGGAACGACGGCTTCTTTCTCTGTACAGCTGCTTTTGGGGCGTACAAGCCCTGGTCAGACAGGTTCTGGGCCATGACCGTCGTTTCCCCGTCGATGGTTACTAATTCGGCTTCCATGACTTGAGTAAACTGTTCTTCATAAGCTTGGTCGAGCTGGCTGATCAAGGTCTTGAGCTTGTTCTGCGTATTGACCACTTTATCTGTCTTGACGCCTGTCGCTACTAATTTCTTATATTTATGGACCATGTAGACGGCCCGGTCCTGGTAATAATCGATGAAGTGTTCTGCCAGGCCGATCCGTTCGGGATACTGTTGCAAATAATAGAGGAAATTACGGGCAATATGCTGCATATTGGCGACAGTCCGGCACAAATCCGAGTCGGTCAGTCCCCTGCGTTCCGCTTCCATGCGGTTGAAATCGCTGACAGCCTTTTCAAAAGCAGCCTGGTCGCGGCTGGCCCCCTTGCCTTTGCTGCCAGGCCACTTCAAAGAAAGGACATGAGGCTGCCGTTCCAGCCGATACAGGATGTACAACGACAGGATAACGCCGATGACACCGACAGGATGATTGTAGAAGAACCAGGCACCACCGCCGATGAGCAGGCAGAAAAAAGAAAAAATGTACAAAATATATTTCATCAAATTCCCCCTCCGTCTCGTTACCCTTTATTGTAACAAATGCGGGAAGATATGGCAAAAAGGCTTATCGCACGTGCGACAAGCCTTTTTCTGTAGGGGCGCCCACGTGGGGCGCCCGCTCCGAGATATGTAGATTTCCCGACCAGTTTGCTAGAAAAATCATCCCAATCCCTAACGGGTCGCCCACGTGGCGACCCCTACGAGCCACTAGCCACTAGCTATTTCACAACGGCATTGTTGATGATGGCCAGGAAGTCGTCGGCTTTGAGGCTGGCACCGCCGACGAGGCCGCCGTCGATGTCGGCAGAACCCGTCAGTTCTGCGACGTTGCCGCCTTTAACGCTGCCGCCGTAGAGGATGGAAACGTCTTCTGCCGTAGCTGCATCATAAAGGGCAGCCAGTTTCTTGCGGATAATAGCGCAGACTTCTTCTGCCTGGGCAGCACTGGCCGTCTTGCCCGTACCAATAGCCCAAATCGGTTCATAGGCGATGATGACTTTCTTGACATCGGCTGCCGTCAAGCCTTCCAAGGCTTTTTCAATCTGGCCTTCAATCCAGGACTGCATGATGCCCTGTTCACGCTGTTCCAGCGTTTCGCCGCAGCAAACGATGGGCGTCAGGTTATGGGCCAGAGCTGCTTTGGTCTTTTTGTTAACCGTTTCATCGGTTTCATTGAAATACGTACGGCGTTCGGAATGACCGAGGATGACATGAGTGACGCCGATGTCGACGAGCATAGCCGGCGAAACTTCACCGGTGAAAGCGCCTTTTTCTTCCCAGTGCATATTCTGAGCAGCGACGTGAATCGGCGTACCTTTGGTCATTTCTACGGCCATGGGAAGGTACGGGAAGACCGGAGCGATGATGACTTCCGGTTTTACGTCCTGCGGAACTTTGGCGACGAGGCCCTGGATGGTTTCTTTGGCGTCGGCACCGAGGTGGTTCATTTTCCAGTTGCCGGCAATGATGGTTTTACGCATAATGAGTTTCCTCCTTTAAAGGTGAATGATTATTTATCGCTCAAGGATACAACACCCGGGAGCTGTTTGCCTTCGAGATATTCCAGGGAAGCGCCGCCGCCCGTGGAGATGTGGCTGATCTTATCGGCCAGGCCCGTCTTGTTGACAGCCGAGACGGAATCACCGCCGCCGACGATGGAAACAGCGTCGGAATCAGCAACAGCTTTAGCGACAGCTTCCGTACCTTTGGCATAGTTTTCCATTTCAAATACGCCCATCGGGCCATTCCAGACGATGAGTTTCATCGGAGCCAATTCTGTAGCGAAGAGTTCCTGTGTCTTCGTACCGACATCGAGGATCATCCAATCAGCCGGGACGGCATTGACGGGAACGACTTTGTGATCGGCGTCGTTCTTAAATTCAGCAGCGACCATGACGTCGACTGGCAGGAGCAGTTTCGTCCCCTGTTCCTTAGCCTGGTTGATGAGCTGTTTAGCCAAGTCGATTTTGTCGGCTTCGACCAAGGATTTGCCGATACCATAACCCTGGGCAGCCAGGAAGGTGTTGGCCATGCCGCCGCCGATGATCATGAGGTCGACTTTTGGCAGGAGGTTGGAAATGACTTCGATCTTGTCGGAAACTTTAGCACCGCCGATGATAGCCGCAAAGGGATGGGCCGGATTATCGACAGCACCGCCGATAAAGCGGATTTCTTTTTCCAAGAGGAACCCAGCTGCCATGGGCAAGAATTTCGTAATGCCTGCTACAGAAGCATGAGCGCGGTGGCAGCAGCCGAAAGCGTCGTTGATGCCGACTTCAGCCAAAGAAGCCAGCTGACGGGCGAAATCTTCGCCGTTCTTTTCTTCTTCTTTATGGAAACGGAGGTTTTCCAAGAGCAGGACTTCACCCGGTTTGAGGGCGTCTGCCATGGCTTTCGTTTCTGCGCCGACGCAGTCCGGAGCGAATTTGACGTCGATGCCGAGGAGTTCCGACAGGCGTTTAGCAACAGGTTTCAAAGAATATTTTTCGACGACCTGTCCCTTCGGACGACCGAGATGGCTGGCCAAGATGACAGCAGCCTTGTGGTCGAGCAGGTATTTAATGGTCGGCAAGGTCTTCTGGATGCGCGTGTCGTCCGTGATGTGGCAGTTTTCATCAAGGGGGACGTTGAAGTCAGCGCGGACAAAAACGCGTTTGTTTTCGACATTTACATCAGTAATCGTTTTTTTCATGAAAGGTTCCTCCTCCAATTAAAGCAGTTGTATGATTTTTTCAGCCGCACCTTCATCGGTAACCAGCGTACCCGTATGGCAAGCCCGCATGACGCTAACAATGGCTTTGGCCTTGCTGGCGCCACCGGCTACGGCGATGACGTGCGGATGATATTTGATTTCCCGTAATGAAATCCCTATATTATTCGTACCATATAAGATTTTGCCGTCAAGGCCGCAATAGCAGCCCAGTGATTCACCGCAGGCGCCGAGGCTGCGCAAAGCATCGCGCTGGAGCGTCGTCATGCCTCGCTTGCGGGCCATGCGGTCGGCCCGGCCGATACCGAAGATGACGACCTGGGCCCGAGCAGTCATAGCGACATTTTCCTGGGTCTGGCGGTCAGCTTTGAGCATCATCTGCAAGGCCGAGTCGCTCAAGCCTTCGGGGATGTGAATCATGCGGTACGAACTATGGGTCTTGGCCGCAATGTTAGCGGCAATATAGTTGGCTTGGACTTCAACATGGTTTCCCATGCTGCCGCGAGCCGGCAAGATGGTCACATTGGCCAAACATTCCGGCAGCATCCGGGCCACTTCGGCCATAGTCGAACCACCGCTGATGGCGACGGTATCGACGCTGCCAAAGAGGTCGTTGAGCAAAAGAGCGCCGCGGCGGCCCAGTTCTTCTTTCGCTGTCTTATCGCTGTCACTGTCACCGGGAACGATGTAGACATTCTTCAAGCCCAGCTTCTGGCGAATCTGGCGCTGCATGTCATCTAAGTTGTTCAGGCGCAGGAAACATTCCAAAAGATTCGGCATGAGCCGTTTGCCTTCCGGTTCCATAGCAATGCCCAGCGTCGTAAAGCGGACGATACCGCTGCGCCGCAGGACGTCGACATGCGACCGGACGACGCGTTCCGACAGGCCCGAAAGGCCAGCCAGGGTCCGGCGGCCGACAGGTTCGGCGTCGGCAATATGCCGCAGCAGCAGATAACGTTCTTTAATTGTCCCCATGACATCGGGAGCTATTTTTTGAAAGATACTCAATGTATCTTGTTCCATCTTACTCTCTCCCTTCACGATGCGATAGAACAACAGAGTATAGTCACTGATTCAGCAGGCATTTGCCAGTCATATCAGCAGGAATAGCCATACCAGCCAGGGTCAGCATTGTCGGGGCGACGTCGGCCAAAATACCGTCGTGCAGGTGTTCCCCCTTATGTTCTTCACTGACCAAAATGCACGGTACATGATTAGTCGTATGCGCCGTATAAGGGCACCCCGTATCAGGATCGGCCATCTGTTCCGCATTGCCATGGTCGGCGATGATCAAGAGCTGGCCCTGAACGGGCTTCAAGGCTTCGACGATTTTACCGACGCACGTATCGACCGTTTCAACAGCCTTGACAGCGGCTTCAAAGACGCCTGTATGGCCGACCATATCGGCGTTGGCGAAATTGAGCATGATCATGTCATATTTATCAGCCTTGATCTGTTCGACGACTTTTTCTGTGACGATGGGCGCGTTCATTTCCGGCTGCAAATCGTAGGTCGCAACTTTAGGCGACGGCACGAGGATGCGGTCTTCACCGGGATTCGGTTCTTCTTCGCCGCCATTGAAGAAATACGTGACGTGAGCGTATTTTTCCGTTTCAGCAATGCGCAGCTGGGTCTTACCGGCCTTGGCCAGTACTTCGCCCAGCGTATCTGGGATCCGTTCCTTATCATAAACGACGTGTACCGGGAGGTCGTCTTCATAACGGGTCATGGTCGCAAAGTACGTGTCCACTTTCTTCGGGCGCGGGAAACCGTCGAAATCAAGCATGACGAAAGCCGTCGTCAGCTGACGGGCCCGGTCAGGACGGAAGTTAAAGAAGACGACGCTGTCCCCATCCTGAACGGGATGTTTATGGATGACTGTCGGGATGACGAATTCGTCAGAAACATCAGCTGCATAGGAATGTTCCAAGCAAGTCTGGGCATCCGGTTCCTGCGGTCCTTCACCGAGGGCTACGGCGTCATAGGCTTTTTCGACGCGTTCCCAACGCTTGTCGCGGTCCATGGCATAGTAGCGGCCGCTAATAGTAGCGATTTCGCCGACGCCGAGTTCTGTGCACTTGTCTTCCAGTTCTTTGAGGTATTCACCAGCACTGCGAGGCAGTACGTCGCGGCCGTCGAGGAAGGCGTGGATATAGACTTTTTTCAAGCCATAGCGCTTGGCCATTTCCAAAAGACCATAGAGATGCTGTTCACTGCTGTGGACGCCGCCAGGCGATACCAAGCCCAGTAAATGGAGGGCCGAGTCTTTTTCTTTGACGTTTTCCATGGCACCGACGAGAGCCGGTTTCTGGAAGAAAGCGCCGTCTTTGATGTCCTTGGTGATTTTCGTCAGCGCCTGGTACACAATACGTCCCGCACCGATATTAAGATGGCCCACTTCAGAGTTTCCAATCTGGCCGTCAGGCAGACCGACGTCTTCGCCTGATGCACCGAGATACGAATGAGGATATTCTTTCCAAAGTTTCGGCAAGACCTTGAGGTCTGCCTGGGCTACGGCATTATCTTTGGTGATATTGCTGCAGCCAAAACCATCCATGATGACCAGCATTACAGGTTTCTTTTTCGTCATTACAGTTTTTGACTCCTTTTGTAATCGATGAGTAAGATAAAAGGAGGCTGTCGCATTAAGACAGCCTCTTTTCAGTGTGAAGTTGAAAGTTTGATGTTTGATGTGAAGATCTTTAAACTAAAAAGCCATCACTTCAAACTTCAAACATCAACCCCAAAACGTTAATGAAAAAGGAGCCGTGCATGAGAACGAGAACCTTCATGCGACGGCCCCTTTAGGGTTCAATCTGATTTGTAACGGGAGGCTGTTTACCCGTCGGGAAATGCGTCGCTACAAATTAGTGTTTGCTGTTATAGTCGTTCATGACAGCAATGAGGTTGAGGACTTTGTTGGAGTAACCGATTTCATTATCGTACCAGGAGACGACTTTTACGAAGGTGTCCGTCAAAGCAATACCAGCTTTAGCGTCGAAAATGGACGTGAGCGGGCAACCGAGGAAGTCAGAGGAAACAACAGCTTCGTCAGTGTAGCCAAGGATGCCTTTGAGTTCGCCTTCAGATGCTTTTTTCATAGCTGCGCAGATTTCATCATAGGTAGCCGGTTTAGCGAGGTTGACTGTGAGGTCGACGACGGAAACGTCGAGGGTCGGTACACGCATGGACATACCGGTCAATTTGCCGTTCAATTCCGGAATAACTTTGCCGACAGCTTTAGCAGCACCCGTCGTGGACGGAATGATGTTGCCAGCAGCTGCACGACCACCGCGCCAGTCTTTCATGGACGGGCCGTCAACGGTTTTCTGCGTAGCCGTCGTGGAGTGAACCGTCGTCATGAGGCCTTCTTTAATGCCGAAAGCATCGTTGAGGACCTTAGCAATCGGAGCGAGGCAGTTCGTCGTGCAAGATGCGTTGGAAACGATTTTCTGGCCTTTGTATGTATCGGTGTTAACGCCGCAAACGAACATGTCTGCCTGGCGGCCGTCAGCACCCTGTTTGGAAGGAGCGGAGAGTACAACGTATTTTGCACCAGCTGCGAGGTGTTTTTCAGCGAGGTCCATCGTGAGGAAACGGCCTGTCGATTCAACGACATATTCAGCGCCGACTTCGTCCCATTTGAGGTTTGCCGGATCTTTTTCAGCCGTTACGCGGATTTTTTTGCCGTTAACGATGAGCTGGCTGTTTTCGACGTCAGCTTCGATTGTGCCGTCGAACTGACCGTGCATGGTGTCGTATTTGAGCATATATGCCATGTAGTCAACCGGGCAAAGGTCGTTGATGCCTACGATTTCGATGTCATCACGAGTCTGTGCAGCGCGGAAAACAAAACGACCAATACGACCGAAACCATTAATACCAACTTTAATCATTGTCGATACACTCCTTTTGAAAACGAAATAACCTTTTTACATAATTCTAAGAACTTGAGGGCCTTACTACTTACACTGTAAGTATGCCACATTGGGTACGTTTTTGCAATACCATGGACGTTTTATGTCCCGATTTATTGCATTCGCAAAGAAGCAGCGGCTATGCCGACATATTCCTTAATAGCCAGACAGGAGTTAAACAGGTAAAAAGACTGAGGTACAATGGAATAACCTGACCAGTTCGTCACGGCACTCGTATGATAATCACAGGGATAGGGTGTCACGTCCAGTCCTTCGCGCGTAAAGAAGCGGACGGACCGGGGCATGTGAAAGGCACTGGTGACCAGGATGGGCTTCTGCCAGCCCTGGCGCTGGCAGATTTGCTTGGAAAAAGCGGCGTTTTCTGCCGTATTGCGGCTCTGGTCATCCATAAAAATTTTATTTTCCGGTACGCCTAAAGAGAGGAGCATCCGCTTTTCAATTTCCGATTCATTGGCATCGCCTTTGAGGATGGTTCCGCCCGACAAGAGGATTGGCAAATCCATGGCCTTTTGCAAGCGCAAGGCCATGAGAAAGCGGTTAGCTGCTGCGCTGCCGACCTGACCGGTCCCATCGAAATCAGGAACGCCGGCACGAGAACCGCCGCCGAGGAGGACGATGACATCGCCGTCGACAGCCGCCCCCTGAGGTTGGTCATAGGCCGTTTCCAAAGGATGGATGAGAGCGTTCGACACCGGTTCGATCGAGAGCAGATAAAAAACAGCCATAACGATAGTCAGAGCCCAGCGGCCTGGACTATGTTTGCGAAACATATAACATAACAAGAGGATCAAAGCCAGGACGATGCCCCCCATGGGCAGGATCCAGGCGTAAAGCCATTTAATGATATATAACAACAAAATAAAGACATCCTTTCTGCGGGCCGCCTTTGGGGCGATTCCTACGCATATTATAGCATAAATTGTATTTGCAAAAGGTAAAATATATGCTATACTTATTTTGAATCTCTGTGAAGGGATGTTCTGTCCATGGGGATGTAAAGGTTTCGACGTGGATGGTTGTATCATGAATAGCGAGCCGGGGTTTCATCTGCCCGTAAATCGGTGAACCTTTTAAATTAAACGCAAAAGAAAACAATTTTGCTTTAGCTGCCTAAGTGCAGCTAACGTCTCCTGCTGCTAATCCTGCGGGCAGCTCGTAGACGTCACTTAGCGGGATACCACATGGCTCTGCCTGGTAGTCGTGTCGGGAAACTCACAGGCTGGAATCGTCTAGTTTGTCCTTGTACGAAAACGGTTTAAGATCCAAACAAGGTCTGCGCTCGGAGAAGTTCATGGGGCGGCATTTACGGACAGGAGTTCGACTCTCCTCATCTCCACCATGATACAAAGGGCTTGTCGCACGACGACAAGCCCTTTTCTTGTAGGGACGACCACGAGGGGCTTTCAGATAGAATTTTTTTGGAATAGACTATTGGCAAATCAATTTCCAAGGGCTATGATAAGGACCGTAAGTTAAACATCGATTTTATATTTTGACATTCGATGACGAGAAAGAGTACATTTTTGCGGAAGCGCACAGCGAGCCGGGTATGGTGAAAGCCGGCGGTGGAAGGAAAATGGAAAATCATCTCTGAGAATTGCAGTTGAAACAAGTAAACTGCACCGTCTGATCCACGTTACAGGAAACGCGTATGATAGTACGTTGAAAAGTGCCTTGCTTTTTTTGCGAGGAATATTGGGTGGTACCGCGGATATGAACTTCCGTCCCTTGTGGACGGGAGTTTTTTTTATTTCATGTTTATCTTATGACTATATGACTCACAATAGGAGGAATTCATCATGGAAAACATCAATTTTGACAGTCTAAAACGACGGAGAGATCTTCGCATCATTTTACCGGTCTTTCTCGTCTCGATTATAGCCTGCATCGACCGCGTCAATATTTCCTACGCTAAACTGACGATGACTCAAACCCTGCCCTGGTTATCGCCGGAAGTATATGGCTTCGGCGCCGGCATCTTCTTCATCGGCTACTTGCTCCTGGAAATCCCAGGTTCCTTGTTCGCTGCTAAATTTTCGGCATCGAAATGGATTTCCCGCATCATGTTCACTTGGGGCGCCGTCAGTCTGTGCATGGCCTTCATCACGACGGAATGGCAGTTCTACCTGTGCCGCTTCCTGTTAGGCGCATCGGAAGCCAGCCTCTACCCGGTCATCTACTTCCTCCTGTTCCCCCGCTGGTTCACAACCTCTGAACGGGCCCGGGCTACGTCACTCATGTTGACGTCCCTGCTCCTTTCGACCATCATCGGCGCACCGATTGCCGGCGTCCTACTGGAACATTCCTTCTTCGGCCTCTTAGGTTGGCAGGAATTGTTCATCTTGGAATCCATCCCGGCCCTCTGTTTCGCTTTCTATTTCTTCTTTGCCGTCAAAGACCGTCCGAATCAAGCCAGCTGGCTGACAGACGCTGAAAAAGAATACCTGACCACCATGTACCAAGAAGAACAAGCCAAGATGCAAAGCGTCAAAAAATACACAGTCTTCCAAGCCTTTACCGATACGAAAGTCTTGAAACTCTGCCTCATCTACTTCCTCTGGGTCGTCGGTTTCTGGGGCTTCTACTTCTGGATGCCTACGGTCCTCAAGAACCTCTCCGGCTGGTCCACCTCGCTCATCAGCGGAGCTATCGCTATTCCTATGATGGCAGCCCTCGTCGTCCAGCTTGTCATCGGCCATACGGCTACGGTTACAGGCGATAAAGTATGGCATGTCTTCGGCGCCCTCACCGTCGGTGCTATCGGCCTTGGTTTGTCTCCGTTCGCTCATAACATGGGCGTCGCCTTGTTCCTCATCTGCTTGTCCGCTATCGGCATCCATGCTTCCATGGGCGTATGGTGGACCATCCCGACGACCTTCCTTTCCGGCCCGGCCGCTGCCGGTTCCATCGCCTCATCAACTCCTGCGGCAACTTGGGCGGCATGTTCGGACCGAACATGATGGCCTGGGTCCAGGCTGAAACGGGCAGCTTCGCCATGGGCTACTACCTCATGGCGGCTTTCATGTTCTGTGCCGGTGTCCTGGTCTTGACCTTGAAATATAAAGTCAATGGCGCCGCCAAAAAAGATGTCCTCCTCGATGCAAAAGCTACTGTCCAACCTACAGCCGGGCATTAATGAGTAGTGCGTGGCTAGTAGCCACATTGCAGGAGCGCCCGCTATGAATAACTGATGCATACACCAACAAGAATAATTAAAAAAAACATCCCCTAGGATTGCTTAGGGGATGCTCACATGGACCTCGCGGGCGCGCCACGTGCGCGCCCCTACAGTTCGTAAAAAGAGGCTGTCGCATAGACAGCCTTTTTTTGAGTTTGAAGTTGAAAGTTTGATGTGGATGTTTTTAAATTTAAAGCAATCGTCTCAAACATCATACATCAAACCTCAAATATTAAAGAGAAAGGGGCCTTTCATGATGGCAAAAAGCTTCATGTGACAGCGCCTTTTCACGAATCACTAACCCCCATCACTTTCAGTACTTCCCGTGCCAGAACAGCGTAGCCTTCGGCATTGGGATGGACGCCGTCGGCGTAGAGATTGCGGCCTGTCCGCCGTTCGGCTTCGATCAAGGCTTCGTAGAAGTCGATGACGATACACTCCGTTTCTTTTCCGTAAGAAAGGAGCCATTGCCGATACTGGCGAAATTCGTCATTGTGTTTTTCTACGTCCTTGGCATTTTGCCAGCCGTACATAGCGCTTTCCGTTTGGGTCAGCGGCGGGATGCCCAAGTATACAGGCTTCCCCTGCCGCTTGAAGGTAGTGACGATAATCCCTATATTCCGGCAGATAGGCTCCAAGTCCCCGTCGAGGAGAATGTCGTTGGATCCGCCCATGACGAAGAAGGCGTCATACCGGCTGAGGTCGAACTGATGGAGGCGATAGACCATGCCCGTCGTCGTATCGCCGCATTGACCTTCGTTGTCGATATGAATAAGACTTTTAGCCGAGACCAGGGCCGTCCAGCTTTGGTCAGGCTGGACGGCAAAACCATAAGTCAGGCTGTCGCCCAAGCATAGGAGTTTCACGGCTGGATGGCTTTCTGGACAGCCGCTACGGCAACGTCCGTAGATAACCATGGGGCATCGAAATGGCAGCCGGCTTTTTCCAAGTCCATTTGGCAGGCGAAGATTTTTGGGATGGCACTGGTATAAATACCATGGTCGTACATGTATCGAAGCGTCGTTTCCACGTCGGCATCGCTGAGGATATGACCGTGGTCGATGAGGACCAACCGGTTGGCATAGGGCAAGGCCGCTTCCAGTGTATGTTCGATGACGACGATGGTATGACCGTATTTGACATTTAAATCATGAATCAATTCGTAGAATTCATGGGTCCCTTCCGGATCCAGGGCCGACGTCGGTTCATCGAAGACGAGGATATCCGGATTGGTCGCCAAGACGTCGGCAATGACCAGACGCTGGCGCTGGCCGCCGGACAGTTTCGTGACCTGGCGGTGGCGGTACGGCGTCATGTTGACCTTTTCCAGCGCTTCTGAAATGGCCTGGTCTATTTTATCCGGTGCAACGCCTTGGTTTTCCAAACTGAAGGCAATTTCTTCTTCGACGGTCATAGCGACAAGCTGGCTGTCATAGTCATCGAGCATAGCGCCGACGCGGGTTGCCAGCTGAGAAATAGTCGTCTGTGTCGTTGCCTGACCATCGACGTAGACCATGCCCTTCATGACGCCGCCGAAATAATGCGGAATAGCACCGGTCATGGCCATACACAGCGAGCTCTTGCCGCTGCCGCTCTCACCGGTAATGACCAGGAAGTCGCCTTTATTTACGGTCATAGTGATGTCATCTAGGACGGGCGTCTTCTGCTTATTATAAATGTACGATAAATGCTCCATCGAAATGATACCATCCTGCGTCGGCTTCAAATCGTACATACTGTGGTCCGACGTGACTTCCTGTTCTTCCAGGGAATCGAGGATTCCCCGAGAGACGAAGAGGCGCAGAGCCGGGAAATACATGAGCGGCGTGACAACGGCATTCAAGGCACCGATGACGACGACCAAGGGCAGCATGGCCGTAACATAGACGACAGTCGGCAGATTCATGACAAACTTCAGAATCGTGACGAAAGCGCCGCCGCTTATGCAGGTCGCTGCAAAACCGGTCAGGACGGGCAGGCAAGAATGGCCTTTGAACTTGATGAAGGCCAGGTTCTTGACGATGAACGTACAAGTCAGGGCGCCGAGGGGTTCACTGATGAGGTTCCCGTAAGGGAAGCCCGACTTCGACGTCAAAACATTGACTAAAGCGGCGACTAAGCCGATGCCCAGCGCCTGCTTGTAGCTCGGCTTGGTCAGGCAAATGGCAACACAATAAGTGGCGATGGTCCAGTTCGGTGTGACGCCGCCGACGCTCGGCGAGACGAGGTGCAAAATCGTACCGATAGCCAACATGAGCGTCGTAATGGTAATCCAGCGGAACTGGCCGCCTTGGCGATGATGGAATTCTAATTTAGAAATATCTGCCACAGTTTTCATCGTATTCCCCTCCTAAACCAAACCTTGCAAGCGCAAGTAGACGACAAAACAGCTCAAAGCCAACATGATGACGATGCCCACATAATCCCGGCCCTTCGGGTGGACATTGCTCATGAAACTGTGTTCATTACTGCCAAAGCCGCGCAGTTCCAGGCTGAGAGCCATCGTTTCCGACCGGCCTAACGATTTGAGCATCAGCGGCTGGACGACACTCATATAATTGATGACTTTCTTAAAAACATTGCCTTTCGTCGACAACCCCCGACAAGCCTGGGCTTCTTGGACGGCCTTGCTTTCAGCGATGAAATCCGGCACGAAGCGCAAAGCCGCCGTGAACATGAAGGCATATTCATAAGGAATCTTGAGCTGTTTGACCAAAGCCGCCGTCAAATCCTGCAAGCGCGTCGTCGTCAACAAGATGATGAAGACAATCGTCATGGCCAGCATGCGCAGGCCCGTCACATAAGCCGATTCCAAAGATCCGCCGCCCAGGAGCTGGACGACAGCCAGGAAAACAGCAAAGACAGCCAGACTGAAGACGGCCTTGATATTGCGCAACAAGCTGCCGCATAAGCCAAGGAGAATGAGTTCGATAATGACTAAAATCGCTAAGGGCAGCGTCGTATGAATGACCAGGGCCCAAAAAGAAAAGGCGAAGGTGCCGATCAATTTCGTAACAGGAACCAAGTTCTTCATCATTTGCGAGTACCTCCCATCCGTTCCAGCATCGCTGCTGTGAATTCTTTCATCGACTTACAGTAAGGAAAATCCGGGATCGCCAGAGACAAGGTAACGGCGTTGGGCCGGCTCAATCCCAAGTCATATAAATCGTCGCGTTGCGTAAACAATTCCTGCGGCGTCCCATCAAAGGCTTTCGTATGATTGCCGATGACCAGGACGCGCTGACAGTATTCGGCAAAGATATCCATATCATGGCTGATGATGAGGATAGTCATGCCCTTTTTATTGAGGTCCGTCAGCAAGGCCATGAGCTGGTCCTTGTCTTCACTATCCTGGCCGCTCGTCGGTTCGTCGAGGACGATGTATTTCGTATGCATGGCGATGGCCGAAGCAATGGCGACGCGCTGCTTTTCCCCGCGGTTCAAGTTAGGCGGATAAGCTTCCGAAAGTTCCGTCAGTTCCGTCGCAGCTAAGGCTTCGTCAACGGCCTGGCGGATTTCATCGCGGCTCATGCCCAGCTGCTGCGGCCCGTAGGCCACTTCTTCGCGGACTGTCGGCCGGAACATCTGCCTTTCCGGCCGCTGGAAGACGTAGCCTATGAAATGACTGCGTACAGACGCATCGTCGTCGTTGATGACTTTTCCGTCATAGAGGATTTCCCCAGATACGGGCTTTTCCAGTCCCATGAGCAGGCGCGTCACCGTCGTCTTACCGCAGCCGTTGCGTCCGCCGAGACCGATGAATTCACCCTCACCGATTTCTACATTTATATGTTCCAACACGGGCACGTCATTGCCATAGTTGAAACTGACATCTTTCATTTCCAGCATCTTTCTCTCCCCTTCTGTCTGAAGACAACAAAAAAACCTTCCGTCCCTATACAGGGACGAAAGGTTTAGTTTCTTCCGCGGTGCCACCCAGATTGACTCAGTGAGTCCAGCTCTACATGTACGGCATAAGCGATACACGTTTCTTTGATAGCGGTGGAAATACACCGTCGCACCCTACTGGTCACCGTTCAGGCCGCATCTCCCGAATCCATTCTATCCGCCGGTCCGTGCCGAACTCCCACTACCATCGGCTCGCTGGAACTGCCACATCGGATATACTCGTTTCGTTCATTGACAAATCCATTTAGATTTTGTTTTATTATATACTTGCAAGGCGCTCATTGTCAAGGCTTATGCCGGTCTATTCAGCCGGTTCAATCGTACCATTGTATTTGTCGGCAATGAACTTCTTGACGCCATCAGAATGGAAGATTTCAGCAATTTTCTTGTATGTCGGATTATCCTTATCTTGAGCCCGGACAGCCAGGACCATGACGGCCAGCGGTTCGTCTTTCGGTTCCAAGAAGATGCCCTGTTCCTTGACGTTAAGACCAGCACTCATGACGTAGTTCATAGTAATGACAGCCGCATCGACGTCACCAAGGCTGCGCGGCAGCTGGGCCGCTTCGATTTCTTTGAACTGGAAATGTTTGGGATTATCGACGACATCAGCCGGCGTAGCCTTGAATCCTACGCCATCTTTAAGTTTCAGCAGCCCTGCGCACTGAAGGAGCGCCAAGCCGCGGCCGCCGTTAGTCGGGTCATTGGGGATAGCAATGACAGCTCCGTCGGGCAAAGCGTCGACACTCTTATATTTATCGCTGTAAATTCCCATGCGCATGAGAATCGTGTTGCCAATAGGTACTAAATCAGTACCATTCTGCTTATTGAAATTATCCAGGAATGGCTTGTGCTGATAGCTAACCAAGTCAATATCTCCATCAGTCAGGGCCTTGTCCGGCGTAATGTAGTCGGAAAATTCGACGACTTTGATGTGAATCCCCTGTTTTTTTGCATCCTTAGCCACGGCTTCGACGACTTCAGCATGAGGACCCGCTGTGGCTCCGATCTTGATTTCCTTGTCGCTGCTGCCGGCACTCTGGCCATTATCCCCTTGGCCACCGCAACCGGCAAGGCCAACAGCCAATACGGCTAATAAGGCAAGCGGTAAAAATTTCTTTTTCCATTGAATCATAGATGATTCCCCCTCTTTAGATTGTTGTCTAAATACAACGCTTTTAGTATAGTTTTGTCAATGTCCTTAAGATAGACGTCCTGACGTCCTTAAGATAGACCTTGACAAATAGCTTATCCATGATAAAATAAGGACTAAGACAACTTTAGAACGACATTTATCCAGAGTGGTGGAGGGACTGGCCCTATGAAGCCCGGCAACCGATAACGACGGTGCCAATTCCTGCGGATGCATTCCGAGAGATAAAGAATTAGCTATCAAACCTCTTTCTCTTTCGGAAAGAGGTCTTTTTTATGGATAATGACGGAACAGAAAAGTCTATACTACATCATTAGGAGGAATCTTTATGAAAAATCTCAAGAAACTTTCCATTCTCGCCGCTTCAGCCCTGCTGGCCATCGCCGTCCTGGCTGCCGGCTGCGGCAGTGATTCCGCTTCTAGCGGCTCGTCTTCCAAGAACACGACAGTCACCGTCGGCGCAACGCCCGTACCGCACGGTGAAATCCTCAACGAAATCAAACCGCTCTTGGCCAAAGAAGGGGTCGACTTGAAAGTCGTCGAATTCACGGATTACGTCAAACCGAACTTGGCCTTGAACGATAAAGAACTGGATGCCAATTTCTTCCAACATTCGCCGTATCTCGACAAATTCAACAGCGAACACGGTACGAAACTGAAAGCCATCGCCAAGATCCACGTTGAACCGATGGGCATTTATTCCCACAAGATCAAAGATTTGAAAGACTTGCCGGATGGTGCTAAAGTCGCCATCCCTAATGACCCGACCAACGGCGGTCGCGCCCTCCTCATCTTGCAGAGTGCCGGCCTCATCGGCTTGAAAGATGGCGGTAACATCACGTCGACCGTACAGGACGTCGAAAAGAACGATAAACACCTCCAGTTCGTCGAACTCGAAGCCGCTCAGATTCCCCGTTCCATCGATGACGTAGACATCGCGTTGATCAATACCAACTTTGCTATGGAAGCCGGTCTCAATCCGCTGAAAGACGCGCTCTTCCTGGAACCGAAGGATTCTCCGTATGCCAACGTCCTCGTCATCCGCGAAGGTGATGAAAACCGTCCGGAAATTCAAAAACTCGTCAAAGCCCTCCAGTCTCCAGAAGTCAAGAAATTCATCGAAGACAAATACCAAGGTGCTATCCTGCCGAGCTTCTAACAGCTGGACATTGACTTCGTTATCCCATATAATGAAAGTATCCGAAAAGGGCTGTCGCGCTCGCGGCGGTCCTTTTGTTCTTATATTACATAGTTTGTAGTTTGCAGAACACAGGTTATTAATAGAAAACCTCCCACTTCAAACTCCAAACTTCAAACTTGCACATCAAGGCATTATGCCTAATGGCAGAAGCCTTGACGTGCCACACACAGGGGGAAACAATACATGCATACAAATGAGCTTTTTGCCAAAAAAACGGTCTTTTCTTTTGAAGTCTTTCCGCCGAAGCGGGACATTCCCGTCGAAACGGTTTATCCGACCTTAGCAGAACTGAGCAAACTTCATCCCGATTTCATCAGCGTCACCTGCGGTGCCGGCGGCACTGGCGGCAACCGTACTGTCGAAGTCGCAACCCATATCAAAGAATTGGGCTGCGAAACGGCAGCTCACATGCCCTGCATCTATCTTACGGAAGAAGCAGCGCTCCAGAACCTGAAAGAATTGAAAGAAGCCGGCATCGAAAATATCCTGGCCCTGCGCGGCGACGAAGTACCAGGCCGTGAACGGGCTCATGCCTTCGAACACGCCAGCGACCTCGTGGCCTTCATCAAAGAAAAAGCGCCGGAATTCAACGTCATCGGCGCCTGCTACCCTGAAGGACATACCGAAGCTAAGACCCTGGCCGCCGACATCCGCAACTTGAAGACCAAAGTCGACGCCGGCGCTAGCGAACTCATTTCCCAGCTCTTCTTCGACAACGCCCTTTTCTACCGCTTCCTCGAACGTTGTGAAATCGCCGGTATCAATGTTCCCATCGAAGCCGGCATCATGCCCGTCACTAACAAAGCTCAAATCGAACGCATGGTCACCATGTGCGGCGCCACGCTCCCGATCAAATTCCAGCGGGCCATTGCCAAATACGGTGACACTCCCGAATCCATGCGCGATATCGGCATCGCCTACGCCGTCGACCAGATTGCCGATCTCCTGGCCAACGGCGTAGACGGCATCCACGTCTACACCATGAATAACCCGTATATCGCAAAAAAAATCGCCGAAGCCGTAAAGACATTGTTATAGAAATCTTTGCACATCACCTTTATAGTAGGGGCTTGCACGTGGCAAGCCCGCCCCAGAACATTAGCGATTCTCAAGTTCAGGGAAAGCATCACCGAATCTCCAGCAGGTCGCCCACGTGGCGACTCTTACAGTGAAAAAAGAGAGGCTATCTTAATGTGACAGCCTCTCTTTTTTCATTCTTTCAGCACATATCCATAAGCATGAATGCGTCCATCGTCTTCTTTTTCCAAGTAGACGCCCTGGATTTCCGAGGCGAAACCTGGCAATTCATTGAGGCCTTCTTCCAAAGCCTTGAAGTACTGGACGGCCGTATGGGACCAGCGTTCGCCCGGGACGACGCAGAGGACGCCTGGCGGATAGGGCAGGGCCCCTTCCAGGGCAATGCGGCCTTCGATTTCATCGAGAGGTACCAGTTCTCCCTGACCGCGGATGAAAGCATATTGCGCATCTTGAGCATTCATGGCATATTCCGGGAAGTATTGGCGGCGGAAAAGTTTCTTCTGCAGGTCCTTGACGTTCCGTGCCTTATAGAAATCGTGCATTTCCTGGCAAAGCTGGCGGATTGTATAGCCTGCATAGCGGTCCGGATGCGAGTTGTAGACGCCGAGAAGGACTTCCTGCATGGGTACATCGTGATCGACGAAGCGTTCAAACCGAACCAACTGGGACACGAGAAGACGCATCTTATTCTTATTTTCAGCCGGTGTCAGTAGGAAGAGAATCGAGTTTAAATCGCATTTTTCTGGAATGACGCCGTTGCCGCGCAAATACGTCGCCAAGATATTGGCATGGATGCCGAAATCCTCGTACTGTCCCGATTCGGCATTGATGCCTGGTGTCGTCAAGAGGAGCTTGCACGGGTCGACGAGATATTGGCCCGGACCGTAGCCTTCGAAAGCATGCCACTTAGCATCCGGTTCAAAGGTGAAATAAGCCAGGTCATTAGCCATGTCATCGGTATTACCATCCTGCCAGGGCTTGCCGTATACTGTCGGCGCTACGAAAGGCCGGATATAATGGCAGCGCCGCAGAATATCCTTGCGGGCTTCGATACCCATTTTCACACAGTCCATCCACATCTTGCGGCCAGCCGCACCGGCATGGATTTTGGCATTGACGGCAATCGTTGCGAACATGGGGTAAAAAGGACTAGTCGACGCATTCGCCATGAAGGCGTTATTGAAAGTCTTGTGGTTACAGTAGCGTGACTGGTTATGGATATGATTATCCTTTTTGTGAATCTGCGAAGCCTGAGAAAAACCGGCCTGCTGCTTATGGACCGACTGGACGACCATGACACCCGGATCATCTTCATGCAAATCGAGGAGCAGCGGCGAGCAGTCCTTGAGCATGGGAATGAATTGTTCATAGCCGACCCAAGCCGAATCAAAGAGGATATAATCGCAGAGATGACCGATACGGTCGACGACGTAGCGGGCATTATACAGCGTCCCGTCATAAGTACCGAGCTGGATAACAGCCAGGCGGAAAGGTCGTTGGGCCTTAGCTTTTTCCGGATCCCGTTCGGCTGCCAATTGGCGCAGATACGTTTCATCGAAGCAATGGGCGTCAATGCCGCCGATAAACCCATAAGGATTGCGGGCCGTTTCCAAATAAACCGGCGTCGCCCCGGCCTGGATGAGGGCCCCGAGGGCCACGGACTTGTGATTGTTGCGGTCATAGAGGACCAAGTCGCCAGGCGTCAACAAGGCATTAGTGACGACTTTATTGGACGACGAAGACCCATTGAGGACGAAATAAGTCTTGTCTGCATGGAAGACTTGGGCTGCAAAATCCTGGGCTTCCAAGGCCGGCCCTTCGTGAATGAGCAAATCACCAAGGGTTACATCAGCATTGCAGATATCGGATTGAAAAATATGAGGTCCATAAAAATCATAAAGATAGCGTCCTGCCGGATGCTTCTTGAAAAAGAGGCCATCTTGGTGGCCCGGGCAGTCAAAAGGCGTATTCTTTTCACTGACATAATCGACGAGGTCGGCAAAAAACGGCGGCAGCACAGCATGTTCATAACGGCTGGCCAAGCGTTCGGCTGTCGAAATACAGCGGCTCTTATTGACCATTTCTTCCGTAAAGACGACATCGACTTTATCAATATATTGGTCCGGCATCTTCTCGCCGCCTGGCATGATGACCATGATGGGAATACCGAATCCCGTTTCATCGATCTTGTCGATGTAGGCAAAATCCTGATCCGAAATAACGGCTACAGCCACATCGGTGAAATCCGTCTGCTCAATAGGAACGATTTCCCGGTCGCTGTCAACGAAATAATACTGTACGTCAAAGCTGTAAGCTATCTTCAAATGTTTCATATTCTTCTCTCCCTATCCTCTTCCTTTGCATTGATATTGTAAAATAGTACAGCCCTATTGTACGCAATTCCCCCATGAATAGCAAGAAAAATATTTCGCAAATAGTAGTGGGGCCATTGTAGGGGCGTCCACGTGGGACGACCGTCTTGCTGACGTGAGAATCTCATAATCAGGACTATCGGTCACACTTCGCAAAACACCGTTCTCTTCGGGCTCAGATGCTGCTACGCAGCAACAAACTCAGAATAACGACATCGGCTCGTGACAAGAATCGTGGTTCGTAAAAGCCTGCTATTATTCTCGGATAAGTTATGGCCAAAACTCTCTAGCGGGCTCGCCACGTGCGAGCCCCTACAGACATACCATTATGCCAGCATAGGCTGTGGCAGAGTTTCGCAGCGGGCTGCTCTCATCGGGACAGCCCCTACGCACAAGGCCATGGGCCGTGTATTTTTGCTGACTGCTAACAGCTAACCGCTGACTGCTAAAAAAGGCGCTGTCTTCATGCGACAGCGCCTTTTTCACTACAAACTATATTCTATTTATCGATGACCTTCTTAACGATGCCGATGGCTTCTTTCAATTCATCCCAAGGGATATTGAGCGGCGGCAAGAGGCGCAAGAGGCCATTAGCGGTGAGAACTAAGACGCCGTGGTCGACGCAGCCTTCTACGACATCCATGAGGGCTTTATTTTTGAGGGCGACGCCAATCATGAGGCCCATGCCCGATACGTGGTCGACGTGTTCGCATTGTTCCAGTTCTTCTTTGATGTATTTCCCTTTTTCCCGAACTTCTGCCATAAGGTCGTCGTCGAGGCGGTCGATGATGGAAATGCCGCCGGCCGTACAAATCGGGTTGCCACCAAAGGTCGAACCATGGGTATGGTTAGTCAAGGTATGCTGTGTCGAATCAGCAAACATCGTAGCCCCTAACGGCAGGCCGCCACCGATGGCTTTCGCCGTGGAAACGATATCGGGATGGATGCCATAGCCCATATAGGAATAGAGATAGCCCGTCCGACCGTTGCCAGTCTGGACTTCGTCGACGATGATCAGGATATCGTGAGCGTGAGCATATGCTTCTACTTTCTGGACGTATTCCTTATCAAGAGGATGGACGCCGCCTTCGCCCTGGACCATTTCCATCATGATAGCGCAGACGTTATTTTCTTCGCAAAGCCGCTTCATATCGTCAAAATCATCGGGTTCAGCATAAACGAAACCGTCGACGAAGGGTCCGAAATCTTCATGGAGCGAATCCTGGCCGCAAGCCGTCAAGGTCGCAATGGTCCGGCCGTGGAAGCTGTTCTTCAAAGTAACGATTGTATAGCGGCCGTCACCGTATTTGTCATGGGAATATTTCCGAGCCGTTTTGATGGCACATTCGTTGGCTTCGGCACCGGAGTTGGAGAAGAATACCTTCTTCATGCCTGTCTTCTGACAGAGTTTTTCGGCCAAGACGGTCTGAGGTTCTGTAAAGAAAACGTTGGAAATATGGCTCAATTTATGGAGCTGCGTTTCGACGGCATGAATCCACACGTCATCACAGACACCAAAAATGTTGACAGCAATACCGGCGCTAAGATCGATGTATTTCTTGCCATCGACGTCATATAAAATCGCGCCTTTGCCGTGATCCAATACAGCCCCGACCCGGTTGTATACATTGACGATATATTCTTTATCAAGGGTTTTATAATCTTCTGCCATTAGGGGATTCCTTCTTTCTTTATTTACCGATAGAGTAATGTCCTACGAACATCGTGCCCAGGCCTTCTTCCGTGAGCATTTCGATGAGGATGGCATGGGGAACCGTGCCGTTGATAATGAACACGCGCTTGACGCCAGCCTTGATGGCATCGGTGCAGCACTGGACCTTAGGAATCATGCCGCCGGCGATGATTCCGTCTTTTTCCAACTGCCGTGCCTGTTCAAGGGTAATTTCCGTGAGCAGCGAATCGGGATCGTCCTTATCCTTAAGGACGCCATCGATATTGGTCATGGATAACATACATTCTGCATTGAGAGCGCCGGCGATTTTAGCCGCTGCCGTATCGGCGTTAATATTGTAGGCCTGGCCGTTGGTATCGGTACCGATAGTCGAAATGACCGGGATATATCCTTTATCCAAGTTATCTTTGATGATAGAAACATCGACGTCTGTAATGCGGCCAACATAGCCCAATTCATCGCTCTGCTTCTGGACTTTGATCATCTGGTCATCCAGGCCGCAGAGGCCGATAGCCTTGCCGCCAATCGTCCCGATAAGGTTGACCAAATCCTTGTTGACCTGGCCGGCCAAGACCATCTGGACGACTTTCATCGTTTCCGCATCAGTCACGCGCAAGCCGTTGAGGAACTTCGATTCCATGCCCAAGCGGTTCAGCGTTTCCTTGATATGCGGACCACCGCCGTGGACTAAGACGACTTTGACGCCGATGAGGTTCAAAAGGACGATATCGCCCATAACCGATTTCCTTAACTCTTCGTTGATCATGGCATTGCCGCCGTACTTGACGACGACGATTTTGCCGCTATATTTCTTGATGTACGGCAGAGCGTTCATCAAAATCTGTGCCTTTTGGGCATTGGTGACGGATTTGACATCTTCCGAGACGAGTTCAATTCTCTTAAACATGGTAATAACTTCCCCCATTTAACTGCAAGCTTTCAAAGAATTTTGAAAGCCTAATTTTTTTAATAACTGTGCTAACCCATCGGCCAGAGCTTCCTGGCTGCACGGGCTGCTTCCGGCCATGCCATTGGCCATGACGATAAACGTAAAGTTCTCCGTATTGATAGCTGCCTTGGCCTGAGCCAGAGCTCCTTCGATGACAGCACTATCGGCCTGGGCATCGGTCATGATAACACATAAGCCGTCGCTGTCAGCCGTACCGTCGGCGGCGATACCGCTCAAGGAACAGCCCGGCGTACCACTGGATAAGGCGACCTGATAAGCTGTGACATCACCGGAGTTATCCAGAACTGCTTCCAGCGGCTGACTGTCATTCCCTAACCCAGCTGTCAGCGTCTTGAGACTGTAGATGAGCAGGGACGGGCGGAAATACTGGCCCTTGGCCCCGCTGGCAACCAAAGCGATATCTTCGGGCGCTTCATCCATGCATTTCCCCGCAGCCTGGCAGACTTCCTGAGAAATCTCATGGCCCCGGGGCCCATCGGGAAGGGCCGTACCGTTGTGCAGGAGCAGTACCTTACCTTCCTGAGTCATCAGGCCCTGACTCGTAGCGGTAACGATGGAGCAGTCCCGTCGGCTTACGATCATAGCAACATCCAATTTCACACGGCTGCTACATAATCCACTATACGTACCGGCAGCCTGAAATCCTTGCGGTACGCTGAGGCTATCATAAACCTGACTCATACTGACTCCACCTCTCATCTTATTCATCTAATGCTTTAAATTAAGCCCTGTCGTGGGATCAATGCCCATCATAAGGTTCATATTCTGTATAGCTGCACCGGAAGCGCCTTTGCCGAGATTGTCGAACAAGGACGTAACCATAATGCGCTGGTCATTGCCAGTGACTAGGATTTCCATATCGTCGTAGCCGCTCATATCATTGGCTGCGATGAAGCCGCCCTTGTCTTCACCGAAGGGCAGGACATGGATAAAGGGGCAGCCGTCGTAATGGCTGGCCAAAACCTGCCAGACGTCGTGGGCCGTCACCTTTTTCGCCAGCAAGTGGCTGAAGAAAGGAATCATGACTTCCATACCGCTGTAATAATCATCAACAATGGGCGTAAAGACCGGTTCCTGCGTCAAATGGCAAATCGTGACGATTTCCGGCAAGTGTTTGTGCTGTTGGACCAGTCCGTACTGACGCGGTGCATATAAATCCTGGCCCTTATCGCCTTCATACTGGGCGATCATCTTTTTGCCACCGCCGCTGTACCCGGTCAGGGAAAAGGCCGTCACCGGATAGTCGGCCGGGACGATACCGGCTTCTGTCAGAGGCTGTAAAATGGAAATAGCACCGCTGGCATGGCAGCCTGGATTGCCGACGCGGTCGCTTTTGGCAATGGCCGCGGCCTGCTGAGGCGATAATTCAGGGAACCCATATGTCCAACCCGGTGCTACCCGCCGTCCTGTCGACGTATCGATGAGGCGGACGTCACAGCCTTCGGCCAGGGTTACGGCTTCGGCAGCGGCACCGTCAGGGAGGCAAAGGAAGGCGATGTCGGCCTGCTGCATGCAAACCCGGATGGCATCGGGATCCTTGCGGACATCGTCGGCAATGGGAACCAATTCGATATCCTGGCGGTTACTGAGCCGTTCATGAATCCGAAGGCCCGTCGTCCCTTCATGACCATCAATGAATACTTTCGTTTTCACACTTCATCACTCCTATATCACATGGGCTGTGCCCTGACTATTGTTTGAATTTTTATTCATTATATATGCATTTTAATATTTTGTCAAGAATTATACAAGATTTTTTACATAAATAATCGTAAATAGCCGCAGGGGCTCGCACGTGCCTTTGTTTATCAAGCAATTATTTATGGTCAACAAAAGTAAGCGACGCTCCCTCCCTGTCAGCATCGACCCGGACCTTGACCCCATAAGGCACGAAGGCCTTATCCCTGGTATGACCGATGGGCAGGCCTTTGATGGCAGGTTTCCCAGCCAGATGGGCATAATAATCCAAGACCTGGTCCGTCGTGAAGTCGCCCGGGTCGTTAGGGCAATCGGTAAAATCGCCATAGGCAATAGCGGCGACGCGGGACAAAAGGCCGCTCTGCCAGAGCTGGTTCAACATACGATCAATCCGATAGGCATCTTCGCCAGTATCTTCCAAGACCAAGATGCAGCCCGTCCCATCTAGGGCATAAGGCGTACCGACAAGTGACGTAAGGACCGTCAAATTGCCGCCGACAATCGGCCCTTCTGCCTTTCCCGGAACGATAGTCGTCAGCTTCCGCCCGGCCGGCAAGGCCAAAGGACCTTGCCATTTGTCGGTTGTAAGCCCTTGGAAGAACTGGCCTGCTGTATAGGCATCAGAGCCGCCGAGGGTGACCATAAGCGGTCCATTTGCGGTGACTAAGCGGCATTTTTCCCAGAGGGCAATCTGCAACGCCGTCACATCACTGAAGCCGACGACCAGTTTGGGATGAGAGGAAATAAAATCGTAATCCAGCTTATCGAGGATGCGCGCTGACCCATAGCCGCCATTAAGACAGATAATGGCCTTGACGTCATCGTCATGGAATAAAGCGTTGATATCGCGGGCACGTTCTTCATCAGTGCCGGAAAAGAAACCATAATTTCCGGTGACCGTCGGCATCATCTTGACGCGATATCCAGCCCGTTCCAGCCTAGTTACAGCTGCAGAAATATCCTGTCCTTCATCGTGCGTCGCCGGCGCGGCAATGCCGATACAGTCGCCGCGATGCAGTGCCGTTCCCCGGAGGGCCGCCCCTGTCCTTACTCCCCCTTGTAGTAACGCTCCATGCCCTTGGCATATCCGTAATCGTCATTCAGATACTGGCCCATCTTCTGCTTATAACAGAGATTGACGGCGACAAAATCGGCGATTTGATTGTGCTTGATTTCCTTCTTGCGCATAGGGATTTCCTGCCAGCTGTGAGTCGAATCATTATACAGCCAGGCCTGGCCATGAGCCACTTTATAAGTCAGCGTATACGTCCCTTCAATGTTCCCCGAATCCTCTGGCGACCGGAAGAGATTAACCTTGAAAATCCAACCCTGACCGTCATCCTTCACGGTTTCCAAAGAGCTCAAATCAACGTACATTTCATAACCCATACCGAAATTAATCGGCCGGTAATGACTATTCGCAGCCAAGGGACTATGGAAAAAAGCCTGGCCACTGCCAAAGCCTCCCAAGGCCACGGCCACTCCCAAAGACAAAACCATCAAACCGCGTTTCACATTCATCAAAAAAACCTCCCTTCAAAGTATGCCTTTATTATACGCCAAAAAAGGTACTGTCGCACCTCCCTGTGTATAGGGTCGACCACGTGCCTTTCCGCATTGTAAGGGCGTCCACGTATCTTTGCTGTAGGGGCGTGCTAGCCCCTACAGTAATGGTCCCTTCCCTAATGACTAGATGTGTTCCCTGTATATAAAAAGGCACTGTCGCTTGAAGACAGTGCCTTTTTATATTGGGTCGCAGGCCGTTCATCGTTTGTTTTAGGGAATTAAAAACATCAATTCCTCGCGATGAACGATAAACTACGAACGAACAATGAATTTTATTCCATGTCGTAATCCTGCAAGGCAGCGACGTGATGGTAGCCTTCGTTTTTGCCTTTATTGGCAAAGACGCGGAGGACTTCACGGGCTGTATCGAGGGAGGTCAAGCAGGGAACGGCGAGTTCTACGGCCATACGGCGGAGGTTGAAACCGTCGCGTTCCGGGTGTTTGCCATAGGTCAGGGTATTGAGGACCAAGTCGATTTTGCCGTTGCGGATCAAAGTGGCGATATTCTGGCCGCCTTCATGGATCTTACGGACGATGTCGACAGGCATACCGTGGTCGTTGAAGTATTTGCCCGTCCCTTCGGTAGCGATGATGTGATAGCCCAATTCCTTGAAGCCTTCGGCCAGCTGCAGGGCTTCGGCTTTATCACGGTCAGCGACGGTGACCAAAATCGTGCCACCAGCAGGAATCTTCATCTTCGCGCCGTTAACGGCTTTGTACAAAGCTTCCGAGTAAGAATGACCGATACCCATGACTTCACCAGTCGATTTCATTTCTGGCCCGAGGGCGATTTCAGCCAGGCCGATCTTGCTGAACGAGAAGACCGGAGCCTTAGCGGCAACGTGTTTCTTAGTCGGCATGAGGCCACTGTGATACCCCATATCTTTCAGCGTTTCGCCCAGGGCGATGCGGGTTGCGATTTCGACAATCGGGAAGTGAGTGACCTTGCTCAGGAACGGAACGGTACGGCTCGAACGCGGATTGACTTCGATGATGTACAATTTACCGCGGGAAACGACGAACTGGATGTTGACCGAGCCTTTTACCTGCAGTTCCAGGGAAATGCGCGTCGTGTAATCGACGATCTGGTTAATCATATCCTGGTCCAAGTGCTGCGGCGGATAGACGGCAATGGAGTCACCAGAATGGACGCCGGCCCGTTCGACCTGTTCCATAATGCCCGGAATATAGACATCCGTACCATCGGCGACGGCGTCGACTTCGACTTCACGGCCGACCATGTATTCGTCGATAAGAATCGGATGATCTGGCGAAGCGATGACGGCTTCACGGAGATAGCGTTCCAATTCTTTTTCATTATAGACAATTTCCATAGCCCGGCCACCGAGGACGTAAGACGGGCGGACGATGAGCGGGAATTCCAATTCCTTAGAAACCTTCATGGCTTCTTTATCGCTCGTAGCAATACGGCCGTCTGGACGGGGAATGTTCAATTTAGCCAAGACTTCGTCGAAGCGTTCGCGGTCTTCAGCGCGGTCCATGCCGTCGACAGACGTGCCGAGAACGGTGACGCCCCGTTTTGCCAAAGGAGCTGCCAAGTTAATTGCCGTCTGACCGCCGAACTGGCAGATAACGCCGACTGGTTTTTCCTTGTCGACGACAGCCATGACGTCTTCAACCGTGAGCGGTTCAAAATACAGGCTATCTGACGTATCGAAGTCGGTGCTGACCGTTTCCGGGTTGTTGTTGACGATGATGCTGTTCATGCCGGCTTTGCGCAACGCCCAGGCCGAATGGACTGAGCAGTAGTCGAATTCGATACCCTGGCCGATGCGGATCGGTCCGGAACCGAGAACGATAACGCTCTTCTTGCCCAGCGGTTTGACTTCATCTTCGTCAGCATAGCACGAATAGTAATACGGCGTTGCCGCTTCAAATTCAGCAGCACACGTATCAACCATCTTGAAGGTCGGCGTAATGCCGTGGTCGACGCGGAACTGGCGGACTTCGTCTTCCGTCTTGTTCGTAAAGCCGGCAATAACGGCATCGGGCATGCTATAGCGTTTAGCCAGGCGGATGTTATCGACAGTCAGATTGTTGCGCTTCAAATCGAATTCTAAGTCGATGATGTTCTTAATCTTATGGAGGAACCACAGGTCATAGCCCGTGATATAGTGAATCTTGTCTTCGCTGATGCCGAGGCGCAGGGCCTGAGCGACAACGAAGAGACGTTCATCATCCTGCTTCTGCAAGAGTTCGACAATGTCGATAAGGGATTTGCTTTCGAGCTTCTTCATGGAAATATAGTTGACGCCGATTTCCAAGGAGCGGACCGCTTTGAGGAGAGCCCCTTCAAAGCAACGGTCGAGAGCCATGACTTCACCAGTAGCCTTCATCTGCGTGCCCAGTGTCTTATCGGCAAGGGCGAATTTTTCGAAAGGCCAGCGCGGGAACTTGACAACGCAGTAGTCCAAGGTCGGTTCAAAGCAAGCCGTCGTCTTGCCCGTAACGGCATTAGTAATCTGATCCAGTGTCAGGCCCGTAGCGACTTTAGCAGCTACTTTAGCGATAGGATAACCCGTTGCCTTAGAAGCCAGTGCCGACGAACGGCTGACGCGAGGGTTGACTTCGATGACATAATACTGATTGCTGTTCGGGTCGAGGGCGTACTGGACGTTGCAGCCGCCTTCGATTTTCAAGCGGCGGATGATAGCCAGAGAGGCCGTACGCAGCATCTGGTACTGCAAATCATTCAAGGTCTGGCTCGGCGCGACGACGATGGAGTCGCCCGTATGGATACCGACGGGATCGATGTTTTCCATGTTGCAGACGATAATGCAGTTATCGGCCTTATCGCGCATGACTTCGTATTCGATTTCCTTCCAGCCGGCCACAGAACGTTCGACGAGGATCTGGTTAATCGGGCTGAGTTTGATGCCGCGCGTGGCAATCATGAACAATTCGTCTTCGTCATGAGCGATACCGCCGCCTGTACCGCCGAGGGTAAAGGCCGGACGGACGATGATCGGGTAGCCGATCTTATCGGCGAATTCGATAGCCGACGGGACATCTTCAAAGATATCGCTTTCCGGTACCGGCTGGTTGATGTCCTTCATAGCTTTCTTGAAGAGTTCCCGGTCTTCCGCTTCTTCAATCGCCGACAGGTGCGTACCCAAGAGCTGGACGTTATATTTTTCCAGGACACCGGCATTGGCCAGTTCAACAGCCATGTTCAAGCCGACCTGGCCGCCGAGGGTAGCCAGCAGACCGTCAGGCCGTTCTTTTTCGATGACTTCCGTCACGTAGTCAAGGGAAATCGGTTCGACATAGACGCGGTCGGCAATGTCTTCGTCGGTCATGATCGTCGCCGGGTTGCTGTTGATGAGGACGACTTCCAATCCTTCTTCTTTCAAGGCACGGCAGGCCTGGGTGCCGGCATAGTCGAATTCAGCGGCCTGACCGATGATAATAGGGCCCGAACCGATAACGAGTACTTTCTTCAATCCTTCTATCATGTTAGTTTTCCTCCATCATCTTGACGAATTGTGTAAACAGATACAAATTATCAGTCGGTCCCGGCGAGGCTTCCGGATGGTACTGGACGCACATGATCTTCTTGGACGGGACTTCAAAACCTTCGAGGGTGTTGTCGTGGAGGTTGCGATGGGTAACGACGACGTCATCAGGCAAGGAAGCTTCGTCGATGACATAGCCGTGGTTCTGAGACGTAATGTAGACGCGGCCCGTGCGGATGTCCTTGACCGGATGGTTAGCACCGCGATGGCCAAAGGTCAGTTTGCGGCTCTGACCGCCCAGGGCCAGGCCGAGCATCTGAAGACCCAGGCAGATACCGAAAATCGGTTTCTTACCGATCATCTTCTTGACTTCTTCGACGATGTACGGGACATCTTTCGGGTCACCAGGGCCATTGCTCAAGAAAATGCCGTCCGGGTTGACAGCCAAGACTTCTTCTGCCTTGGTTTCAGCCGGGAAGATAGTCAGACGGCAGTCGCTGTTGACCAATTCGCGAAGGATATTAGCTTTGGCGCCGTAATCCATGACGGCGACGTGGAAGCGGCCATCGCCCATGTGCTTGATTTCCCGCGTCGTGACGCGGCGGACGAGCTGTGTTTCCAGCGGCGTATCAAAGAGTTCCTTAATGGCGCTTTCATCCATTGTTTCCGGTACGATGACGCCCTTCATGACGCCCTGGCTGCGGATAGCCCGAGTAATGGCACGCGTATCTACGCCGTAGAGGCAGGGGATGTGGTGTGTCATAATAAAGGTAGACAGCTTGCCTTCGTTCTGCCAGTTGCTCGGTTCTTCACAGAGCTCGCTGACGATGAAGCCGGCAGCATAGGGACGATCGGCTTGTTCGATTTCATGGAACAAACCGTAGTTACCGATGAGCGGATAGGTCATGGTAATGATCTGACCGGCATAGGACGGATCGGTAAACGTTTCCTGATAGCCTGTCATGCCCGTATTGAAGACAACTTCGCCGACAGCTGGTTCATCCATCAGCATGTTGCCATAAAACTTCTGTCCGTTCTCTAATATGAGGACACCTTTCATTATAAAACCTCCCCGTTTTTCATTACAATTTTACCATTGACGATGGTAGCTGCGGCCTTGCCTTTGAAAATCATTTCATCGAAAGGCGACGCTTTTCCCTTGGAATAGAATTTCGAGGAATCTACCGTCCATTCTTTATCGAGATCGAGTACGGTCAAATCAGCATCCTTGCCCGGTGCGATGACGCCAGCGTCCAGGCCGAGGATTTTGGCCTGTGCCGTCGACATGGCATGAACCAAAGTCATGAGGTCGATGTTGCCCGTATGATACATATAAGTCAACATGGCGCCGACGCTCGTTTCCAAACCTACGAAGCCGCTAGGGGCCAAGTTGAATTCCTGGTCCTTTTCTTCCCATTCATGCGGTGCGTGGTCGGTGACGACGGCATCGATAGTGCCATCTTGCAAACCGGCGACGCAAGCCGCGCGGTGTTCTTCCGAGCGAATCGGCGGATTGACTTTATACCGTGTTTCAAAAGTACGCAAGGCTTCGTCCGTGAGGATGAGGTGCTGCGGTGTGACTTCTGCCGTGACCTGGACACCGCGCTTCTTGGCCTGGCGGACCAGTTCGACAGCATTCTTGGTGCTGATGTGAGCGATGTGGACCGGCGTATGGGTCGCTTCTGCCAAGAAAATGTCGCGAGCAACGGCGATGTCTTCAGCAACGGCCGGGCGGCCTTTGATGCCCAGTTCATTGGAAACGACACCTTCGTGCATGTTGCCGCCTTCAACGAGGCTCTGTTCTTCGCAATGGTCGATGATGACCTTGTGGAACATGCTGGCATATTCCATGGCTTTACGCATGAAATCGCAGTTTTCTACGTAGCGTCCGTCATCGGAGAAAGCAGCGACGCCTTCTTTGGCCATGGCACCCATAGCAGCCAGTTCCTGCCCCTGGAGGCCCTTGGAAATAGCGCCGATGATTTCGACTTTGACTTTGGCTTCCCGTTCGATTTTATACTTCATGCCGTCGACGATGATTGCCGAATCGATAACCGGCTTGGTATTCGGCATGGTCGCTACACGGGTGATACCACCGGCAGCAGCGGCCTTCGTCCCCGTTTCAATCGTTTCCTTGCCGGACTGACCCGGCTGGCGGAGATGGACGTGCATATCGATGAAGCCCGGTGCTACGACGAGGCCCGATGCGTCGAAGATTTCCGCATCGTCCGCACTGAGATTAGCTCCGACTTCCTTAATTTTACCATTTTCAATGAGAATGTCACAAATTTCATCCTGCTGCATGGCCGGATTTACGACTCTGCCGCCTTTAACGAGTAGTGTCAACGTCATCGCCTCCCATAATTGTCAGATATAATACGGCCATACGGACGGACACGCCGTTCTTGACCTGTTCCTGAATCGAAGAAAATTCACTGTAACATGTATCCGGTTCGATTTCGATGCCCCGGTTCATGGGACCCGGATGAAGGACGAGGACGTCGTCTTTCGCCCATTTGAGGCGGTCTCGGTTGATACCGAAGAGCGAATTGTATTCACCAGCACTGGGGAAGAAGCCGATACCCTGACGTTCTTTCTGGATACGTAAGACGTTGATGACGTCTGCATCCTGGATGGCTTCCTTCAAGTCGTAATGGACTTTGACACCCATAGCTTCCAATTCCGGCTGGAGCAGCGTCCGCGGACCGACGAAGTGGACGTCAGCCCCCATGGTCTTAAGACCGTAAATATCGGAACGAGCTACGCGACCGTGGTCGATATCGCCGACGATGACGACTTTCAAGCCGTCGATATGACCTTTGACTTCCTTAATGGTGAACATGTCGAGGAGGCCCTGCGTCGGATGTTCGTGAGCGCCGTCACCGGCGTTAATGATAATCGGGTCGACACAACGGTCGGCAAACCACGGCGAACCTTCCTGTTTCTGACGCATGACGATGGCATCGACACCCATAGCCGTTACCGTCAGCAGGGTATCGCGGAAACTTTCACCTTTCTGAATGGAGCTTCCCCGCGGCGTAAAGTTGATGACATCAGCACCGAGGTACTTAGCCGCCATTTCAAAGGAACCGCGCGTACGCGTACTCGGTTCCCAGAACATGTTGACCACCGATTTCCCTTTGAGCAGGGATAACTTCTTATTCCCGCTGTTGACGACGGCCTTCATCTTCTTAGCGACCCGCAGTATCAATTCAATTTCTTCCTTCGGCACTCCCTGGAGCCCCAACAGGCTTTTGCCCTGTATACTAACCATCGAATCCTCCTTGTAAAAAAAGGCCTCTGCCGCAGGGCAAAGGTCATATTATAAGCATGGCAAAATATGTCCCTTTTTAGCCTCTCCGGACTATATTAAAGGTACAATCTGAAAGTATTAGAATCGCACAGTCTCACGGGACTGCCACATATTCTTCTATATATTGTATCGGCCAAGACCTATAAAGTCAAGCCTTTTTTACACCGGGTCTGCCGGGGTAATGGTCACGGCCTGCGGCGTAATGGTGACACTGTTATAGAAGGCTTCAAAGAGCTGGGCCGGAACGTACATCGTGCCGTTGACATTGACTGGGCCGGCACCGTACTGGAAGATGTGATTCAAATTGACTTTCTTGATTGTCCCAATCCGTTCATACCAATCTTCACCGGGCTTGACGATGATATAGGCAATATTCATTTCGACACGGACACTCTGGTCGTCAGGATCCCAAGTTACGGTATAACCGAGCTGTTCTGCTACTTTCCGCAAAGGAATCATGACTACGTTATTCTCCTGCAATACGGCCCCTTCTGCCGGGTCCATGACCTTACCGGCCACGGTCAGCTTACACTGCTGTACCGCCGTCAGCCCTGGAATCGACGAATACGGTCCCAAAACCGGCCCTTCATCGTAGGCCCAGGCTGGCCCACAAGCCAAAGCCGCTACAACCATCGCTAAGATGATACGCTTCTTCATAAGGAATCCCCCCCTTTATCCAAAATAAAAAACGAGTCGTAAATAAGGATATATATAATATATTCGACAAAGCCCCTCGTTTTCCTGCTTTTGAAATTGAAAGACCATCCCTTCAAACATCATACATCAAACTCCAAACAAAAAAAGACCCTCGCATGATGGCAAAAACCTTCATGCGACAGTCCTTTTTACAAAACTAAAAATCAAAAAATCCTATATTATCTGCCATAGGCACGACAGGGAAACCCGTCGGTACAGGCTGGATAATCATGAATACCAGGGCTGCGAGGACGGCAATGCCCAAGGTGAGGTAAGAAAAGCTTCCCTTTTCTTTATGTTCATATAAGCCAAACAGGCGGATGCCGACGGCCGAACCGATCGTAGCGAACAAGGCACCCAGCGAGAAATACTGATACATAGCATACGATGCCAGCAGGGCGATGATCATGGCCCCGTTGATGACGATAGGATAGCATTTGGACAGCACCGATTCGGGATTGCGGCGCATGGCCGTGAGCCAATCAGTCCCATCGATGCCACTCAGACCTGTGAGGAACGTCGATGCGTAAAGCAGCTTATCCCACCACGACGTACCCTTTCGACGGTCTCCCGTCTGCCACATGACAAAGGCGTAAAGCAAAATGGTCACGCCACCGACGATGTAGTAGTAATTTTCCGGGATGAACTTGACAAGTGCCGTGCCAATCGTCACCAAGACAGCGGCGATGACGACCATCTGGCCGATTTTTCCCTTTGTCGGACGCGACTTAGCATCCATTTCCTTGTAAATCTTGGCAAAAATTTCCATAAGGAACGTGAAGACGAAAAAAACGATGCCAATGAAGGGATTAAGCGCAGCCAGGGCAATGGTGATCAAAATCGGGATGGCCAGGCGCACGCCAGGGAAAAAGGTGAAACTCTTGATTTTCATGACGTGAAGCTGAGAATACACCGTAAAATAGGTGAATACATTAAACATCAACATAGCCGCAATGCATTCGACGGGCTTGGCCCCCATGTACAAGAACATGAGGAGGACGCACATGCTCATATTGATGCCCGTAAAACGGGCGAACACCGTCCCCAAAAGGCCAGCCACGAAGAAAGGCGCTATGGCCGATAACATTTCCATGAACAAAACATCTCCTGACCCAGATTATTTCAGATGGTGGCTGCCCCGTTCGGTCATGGGGATGCCCTGTTTGCAGAGCGGGCATTCTTCCGGTTTGTATGTCGGGACGGTCAAATGGAGGAGAGCCTGGACTTTATCTTTCGGCACACCGAATTCAGCTTTGCCGCCGCTGCGGTCGACGAGGAGGCCGACACCGACGATGACGCCGCCAGCTTTCTTGACAACGTTGACAACTTCCTGAACAGAACCACCCGTCGTGACGATATCTTCGACGATGAGGACGCGTTCACCCGGTTCGATATGGAAACCGCGACGCAGCGTCATGACACCTTTTTCACGTTCCGTGAAAATAGCTCGCGTGCCAAGAGCCTTACCAACTTCATGAGCCAGCAGGATGCCGCCGGTCATCGGTCCCATGACGGTCTGGACGTTCTGGTCTTTGAAACGTTCTGCCAATTCTTTGCAGAGCTTTTCCGTATATTCCGGATGCTGGAGAACGTTGAACTTTTCAACGTACAACGGGCTGTGCAGGCCCGACGTCAACAGGAAATGACCTTCCAGGACGGCTTTCGTGTCTACTAATAACTGTCTTACTTCTTCTTCTGTCATCATGATTGGTTATACCCCCTGAATTTCTGCTAAAATCTTTTCCGCTGCTTCCTTCGGATCAGCAGCCTTGGTAATCGGACGACCGATAACCAAATGGGATGCCCCGTCGCGCAATGCCTGAGACGGCGTCGTGAACCGCTTCTGGTCATTGGCTACGGCAAAAGTCGGACGGATGCCCGGCGTGACGATGAGGAAATCAGGGCCATTCATTTCCCGGATTTCCTTGGCTTCATACGGCGAAGAAACGGTACCGTCGATACCGGCTTCCTTGGCCAGTTTTGCCAGATTCTTGACCGATTCGGCAATACTGTACTTGCCGCCAATTTCTTTCCACGCGTCTTCGTCGATACTGGTCAATACCGTCACAGCCAACAGGCGCGGCCGTTCGATATTCAACTTAGCCGCTTCATCGCGGACAGCTTCTGCAGCCGCTTCCATCATGGCCCGGCCGCCCGTACCGTGCAGCGTCATGAGGTCAGCGCCGAGACGGGTCAGGGCACGGATACTCTGGCCTACCGTATTGGGAATATCGTGGACCTTTAAGTCGAGGAAAACATGTTTTCCCTGATCTTTCAAATACCGTACTGCATCGGGACCAGCACTGTAAAACAGTTCCATGCCGACTTTATAAAAAGAAACACTGTCGCCAAGGGTTTCAACGAGCTTCTTCATATCCTCCAGTGAATGGACATCCAAAGCCGTAATGATGCGATCATCTGCCATAGGCTACCCCTCCTGTATATAAATGTATATAGGCATATCTGATTAATTATATCATTTTTTAGAAAGTCTGTCAAGGAAGAAACGCATTACTTCGTCCCTTGGCTGCGGTACCAGTCATAAGTCCGGCTGATTCCTTCTTCCAGATTCATTTCCGGCACAAAGTCCAAGTTTTCTTTCAAAGCGCCATTACTGAGGACGGACCGCAGAATATCCCCCGTCCTAGGCGCCGTATAAGTCACATCTACGGAATGACCGACGGCTTTTTCAAAACTATGGATCAAATCGTTAAGGCTTGTTTCCTGGCCTGTCGAGACATTCATCGTATGATAGCCTTTGAGCGTCAAGGCCCAGATAATAGCTCGGGCAATATCGCCAGCATAGACGAAATCGCGAGTCTGGCTGCCATCGCCGAAAACCGTAAGACCTTGATGATGGGACAAGAGCTTACAGAAAATGCTGACGACACCGCCTTCTCCCTTTTCGCCCTGCCGTTCGCCGTAAACGTTGGCAAAACGGAAAACCGTCGCATCCATACCGTATAATTCATGATAAACCCGCAGGTAATGTTCCGTCGTCATCTTAGTAACACCATAAGGGGACGTCGGCGCGAGCCGTTCCGTTTCCGCTAAGGGAATGTTCAGATTATCCCCGTACACGGCAGCACTGGACGAAAACAGGATGTGCGGCACGCCATGAACCCGGCAGGCTTCCAGTACATGAAGAACGCCTTCCAAATTAATCTGGCAATCGAGGACGGGATTTTCCACAGATGTCGGAACCATAGTCTGCGCTGCCAGATGGACGACAACCTCAAAATGGTGGTCGGCAAAGACAGCGTCAATAGCTTCTTCATCGCAGATATCGCCTTCAATGAGTTCCATTCCATCCGGCACGTGGTCCCGGGACCCACTGGACAAATTATCAAAGACGACGACATCCATATCCGGCATTTCTTTCAACTGTTCTAAAACATGTGACCCAATGAAGCCGGCACCACCCGTAATCAATATTTCCATGAGTTATAATTCCCCCCCCCATATTTTTTATAATATTTATCTCGTATTCTATTATACATAGTATCAACAAACGACTAATGAGGCAATGTTTCCTCAGTCCAGACTAACTGGCGTATTTCATCCAATTTTCTCTCACTATCGGCGTTCTGGGAATGGAAATCAAGGAGCTTGTCAAAATAGCCTTGCTCCCGCGCTAGCTGGCGGCTCCGGGGATAGACCAAATCGAAGTATAAGCACAAGGCACCGATATAAAAATCCATGAACGTCTTCTTATCCTGCGTCCGTACGATTTTCCGCTGCCGAGCTTGGGCCATAACGACATCAGAAATAGGCTGGTTCTCAAAATCAGCCCAATCGACGTTCCAAATATTTTTCTTCTGATTCATATATAAAACATAGACGCGGAAAATATCGATTTTGTCGGCATCGCGGATGAGCTGGCAAAAAAACCGCTGCTGCGGTGTTAAATCACGGCGAAGCTGGTAGACATTATGCTGGTCAATGGCCATGCGGATAATATCATCCTGGCTCTCATCGTCGAGAAAATCGCGGATATGACCGTCATCAAACAAATAATGGGCGCCATACTTGGCATGGTCCATGGATCGGTAATCGACGAACGTATGGTACTCCCGAAATTGCTCAAAACGGCCGATGTCGTGGAGGATACCGATGAGCCAAGCCAAATCCACCTCAGATTGAGACAAATCCAGACTCAGAGCAATCTGTTCACACAGCCTGCTCACCTGCAAAGAATGAGCATACTTCAGCCGGACCCCTTCTTCCTTTTGGTCAAAGCCATGGACATACCGCGTAAATTGTGACACCACAAAATCCCGATCCATCAGACTGCCGAACCACCTTTCCTACATATTCTTATAATAGAATCACTATGGCATCAATTATACCATACGCGACAAACTGGATAAATAATGCAGACCAATGATGTCTTGCAATCATGCCATAAATACACCCAAAATGACATGATGTCCGCTTATCATTTTGGGTGTATTTTCATTCTTTTCATGTATCCATGCGGTGTAATTCCATGTGAGCTACGGTATCATTATCTTCGGCAAAGGTAATAATGCCCTTTACCTTTTCTTTTTTTAGCAACATAGGAATCCACGTCCGATCCCCTTTCCACATTTCATCATACGGAAGGGATGCTGGGTCGAACCATTTCGGTTCCATTTCTTCCGTTTCCTGGATAGTCCCCTGCCATGTATGAAGGAAGTAGACGAAGCCGATGTGATTGAGTTCCGGCGAGGCGGAAAAATGAAAATCGAGAAAGCCGACGAGTTCCAGATCTTCTTCCCGAGCGATGAGGCCCGTTTCTTCCTGGAGTTCCCGGACGGCGCACTGCAAGAAATCTTCGCCAGCTTCGATTTTACCACCGAAGCCATTCCACTTGCTGACGCCAAAGCCGCGTTTTTTACGGCCTAATAAAAGTTTCCCATCCGAACGGACGGGAAAGCAAAGTGTCGTAGGACGCATAGTCGTCTTACCTCTTTTTATGGAAATATTCGTGTTCTTTCGACAATTCCTGCAGAATCGTTTCGATAGTCCAGGAAATGTTGTTCGGCGTCAACATCGCCTTGAGGGGAACATTCTTTAGACGGCCCCGGCGGATGCTGCTCAAGAGCAGGTTGACAGCCTGGTTGTCAAAACCGCAGAGGATCAGAGCTTCCTTGGTCACAGGCGGAAGATTTTCGTCTTCGTTCATCTGTTCATGGACCTTGGTCTGTTCCGTTTCCTGTTTCATGGCTGCAATTTCAGCGATTTCATCGTCCGTCAGTCCCAGGACTTTGCCGACGGTTTCACTTTTTTCATCTTCCGTAACCGCTTTGACCTTTGATTTCGTCAAGAGGGCCAGGAGCTTGACCAGCTCCAGCCGTTCCGGTGTAAAGTTGACAGCTAACATCATACGATATGGCATTTATATCACTCCTTTTGGGGTAGGCTCGCGTAGCGAGCCCGTGGTTAGTGGTTCGTGGCTAGCCACGAACCACCCAAAAGGGGCTGTCGCACATGCGACAGCCCCTTTTTTCTTACAAGCTTATACTAATTCGATGATTACCATCGGAGCAGCATCGCCCTGACGAACGCCAGTTTTGATGATGCGAGTATAACCGCCCTGACGATCTTTGTATTTCGGTGCAATTTCGTCAAACAGTTTTTTGACAACGTCTTCATCCATCATGTATGCCAAGACCTGACGGCGAGCGTGGAGGTCGCCGCGTTTTGCGAGGGTAAGCATTTTGTCAGCGACTTTGCGAAGTTCTTTTGCCTTTGCTTCTGTCGTTTCAATGCGTTCATGCTGGAATAAAGAAGTGACAATGCTGCGCAGCAATGCTTTACGTGCGGAGCTGTCTCGTCCCAACTTTCTATAAGCCATCGTTCATCCTCCTCGAACTATTCTTCGTTACTCGATTTTAAATCGTAACCTTCTTTTTGCAACTTTTCAATGATTTCATCGACAGACTTCTTGCCAAGGTTGCGAATCTTGGACAAGTCGTCTTCCGTCCGTTCTACGAGGTCGCCTAAGGTGTAGATATTCGCACGTTTCAGGCAGTTCGAAGCACGTACGGAGAGATCGAGGACATCAATCTTGATGTCGTTGAGATCCGGTTCTGTCGGTGCTTCCGGTTCTTCGCCATCTTTGTTGGTGAATTCAGCCAACGTATCATTGACTTTAGCATCTGTGGCGATGTCCTGGAAGTAGTTCAAATAGCTGATCATAATGGATGCAGCCTTGGCGACGGCGTTTTCAGCAGTAATGCTGCCGTCCGTCGTCACTTCAAGCGTCAACGAATCGTAATCCATTTCGTTGCCGACCCGGATATTGCCTACTTCGTAGTTGGTGCGCACAATAGGCGAAAAAATCGAATCGATAGGGATGACCCCGATCATATCCGTTTCTTTCTTGTTCTTCGTAGAAGGAACATATCCTTTGCCGCGTTCAATGTGGCACTGCATACGGATTTTAGCGTCCGTATCCAGCGTGGCAATATGAAGATCCGGGTTTAAAATTTCAATGTCTGAGTTTACGTTAAGATCGTTTGCAGTAAATTCACATTCACCAGAGATATCGACAGTGATATCGAGTTCGTTGATATCATCGTCCAGGAATTTCATCCGAACCTGTTTGAGGTTGAGGATGATTTCCGAAACATCTTCCCGAACGCCGGGGATGGTCGAAAATTCATGGAGAACACCATCGATTTTAATCGAAGTGATTGCTACGCCATCCAGGGATGCCAGGAGAACACGCCGCAAACTATTACCCAATGTGATTCCGTAACCCCGATCGAGAGGTTCACATACGAATTTTCCATAGGTACCGTCTTCATTGATTTCGACGGTTTTAACTTTAAACTTGTTATCATCGATCATTAGGAAAATCCTCCTATTTCAGAATCAAAACACCTTGGTTAATTATCTACGATTATACGCGTCTCCGTTTCGGCGGACGGCAGCCGTTATGCGGAATAGGAGTTACGTCTTTGATGGAGTTGACTTCAAGACCTGCAGCCTGCAATGCGCGGATAGCAGCTTCACGGCCGGAGCCCGGACCTTTTACGAAAACTTCTACCTGACGGAGGCCATGTTCCATAGCAGCTTTAGCAGCCTGTTCAGCAGCCATCTGTGCAGCGAACGGAGTGCTCTTACGGGAACCGCGGAAACCGAGGCCGCCGGCACTTGCCCAGGACAGTGCATTGCCTTTTGCATCAGTGATCGTAACGATCGTGTTATTGAAAGTAGAACGGATATGTGCTGCGCCCGATTCTACGTGTTTCTTTTCTTTTCTTTTATTGCTTCTTACGTTCTTAGCCAAAATCGTTTCCCTCCTTACTTAAAGAATCTTATTTCTTCTTACCTGCTACAGCTTTTCTCGGACCTTTACGGGTACGTGCGTTCGTCTTGGTGCGCTGACCGCGGACCGGAAGACCTGCACGATGACGTTTGCCACGATACGAATTAACTTCGATCAGGCGTTTGATGTTGAGTGCTGTTTCACGGCGAAGGTCGCCTTCAACTTTATATTCAGAACCGATGACTTCACGAATTTTCTGTACTTCGTCTTCTGTCAGGTCGCGAACGCGGGTATCCGGGTTTACGCCAGTCTTAGCCAAAATTTTCTGGGAAGAAGAAAGACCGATACCTAAAATGTAAGTCAAACCAATTTCAACTCGTTTATCACGTGGTAAATCCACACCGGCTATACGTGCCATCTATTCATTCACCTCCTGCTTATTAACCCTGTTTCTGTTTATGTTTCGGATTTTCGCAAATGACCATGACGCGGCCTTTACGTTTGATAATTTTGCATTTTTCGCAAATTCTTTTTACTGACGGTTTTACTTTCATCATTAACCTCCTGCGTAATACTCTTACTTAAAGCGGTACGTGATACGACCGCGATTCAGATCATACGGTGTCAATTCGAGTGTGACCCGGTCGCCCGGAAGGATACGAATGAAATTCATCCGCATTTTACCGGAGACATGAGCCAACACGATGTGATCGTTTTCAAGCTTGACTTTAAACATGGCGTTTGGCAAAGCTTCAACGACGACGCCTTCTACTTCAATGACATCTACCTTCGACATAGTAACCTCCCTGGTCAATTCTTCACAGTCCGGTTCAAGACGGACCGTATCCATTCATTGCTGATTCTCACGGGACCAGCGTTTCCAGTGGATACGCTCGTTCCCAATATCCGGAGATGCCGGCAATTCTTTTTTTTCGGCTTATCCAGGTTGTACTTTCTACCGTCAGCAATCCATACGTAGGGATAAGCCAGACTGCCGACAACAACATACAAGTGGCCTTTATCCCTGCCTGCCAGGCTTTCTACGACCGTGCAGACAGGTATCATCTGTGTCCGTTCCATTTTATTCTTCCGGAAGGGTAAGGATTTCAGGACCGTTTTCCGTGATGGCTACTGTATGTTCGAAGTGGGCTGCCGGTTTGCCGTCACGCGTGACGACGGTCCAGCCGTTTTTCAACTGGCGGACTTTTTCCGTGCCCATATTGATCATCGGTTCAATGGCCAGGACCATGCCCGGTTCCAGCAGTTCGCCGTGACCGGCCATGCCGTAGTTCGGCACTTCCGGATCTTCGTGCATGTCCGTACCAATGCCGTGGCCGACGTAGTCACGGACGACGCCGTATCCAAAGGATTCGGCATACGACTGGACTGCGTGGCCGATGTCGCCGAGGTGATTCCCTGCAACGGCCTGTTCAATGCCTTTATAGAGGCTTTCTTCGGTAACCTTCAAGAGCTTGAGGGTGGCCGGATGAACGTGACCAACAGGAATCGTTACCGTCGAATCGCCATGGTAGCCATTCTTGTTTACTACTAAATCAATGCTGATTATATCGCCATCTTTGAGCTTGCGGTGCCCTGGGATACCGTGGACAACTTCTTCATTTACGCTGGCGCAAATGGTTGCCGGGAACCCGTAATAGCCTTTGCAGCTCGGAAAAGCGCCGCAACTGCGGATGTATTCTTCACAGCGCTGGTCGAGTTCGCCTGTCGTGATGCCAGGTTTTGCCAGTTTCTTCATAAGCTGAAGAGCGTTGGCCGTAATGCGGCCAGCTTCGCGAATATACTCAATTTCCCGTTTTGATTTTAAAATAATCATGCTTATTTACTCTTTTCAAGACTAGCAACGATGTCTTTGTAGACATCTTCCATGCTCTGTTTGCCATCGATTTCGATGTAGAGATTGGAATTCTTATAGTAGTCGATGAGCGGTTTCGTCTGTGCAGCGTAAACGCTCAAGCGTTTCTTGACGGTTTCGACTTTGTCGTCATCGCGCTGATACAATTCACCGCCGCATTTATCGCAGACGTTCTTCACCTTGGACGGTTTGAATGTGACATGGTATGTCGCACCGCAGGAGCGGCAGATCTGACGGCCCGTCGTCCGTTTGATGAGTTCTTCATCGGGGACGGCGATGTTGATGACGCCATCGAGTTTGATGCCTAAATCGCGAAGGATGGCATCGAGGGATACAGCCTGGCTGGTCGTGCGCGGGAAGCCGTCGAGGATGAAGCCTTTTTTGCAATCATCTTTGGCAAGGCGTTCTTTGACGATGCCTACCGTAACAGCGTCCGGTACGAGCTGGCCGTTATCCATGTACTTCTTAGCTTCGAGGCCAAGCGGGGTCTGTTCTTTTACAGCTGCCCGGAACATGTCGCCTGTCGAAATCTGGGGAATACCATATTTTTCAATCAATCGTTCAGCCTGGGTACCTTTACCAGCACCCGGAGGGCCCATTAAAAGAATATACACTCAAACTACCCCCTTATTATTTCATAAATCCTTGATATTGTCTATTCAAAACTAAGGATTCTGCCTGCTTCATCGTGTCGATGGCAACACCGACGACGATGAGGATGGCTGTACCGCCGAAGTAAACCCCTTCGATGCCCGTAATCCAACCGATGAAGTTCGGCAGGATGGCAACGAAAGCCAGGAAGAAAGCACCGGCGAGAGTGATTCTCGTCATGATGCGATCGACATACATAGCCGTCGGCTGACCCGGACGGATACCGGGGATGAAGCCGCCGTACTTCTGCATGTTTTCCGTAAGCTGCGGGATGTTCAGCGAAATAGCCGTGTAGAAATATGTGAAGAACATAATCAGGATTGCGTACATGACGGTGTTGGTCACCGTACCCCATGCAAAGAAGCTTGCGATCCACTGGATCGTGTCATTCTGTACGAACTGGGCGATAGTAATCGGGAACATCAGTACAGACGAAGCAAAGATGATGGGGATGACGCCAGCCTGGTTGACTTTCAGCGGAATGTGTGTCGAATGACCGCCATACATCTTACGGCCGACGATACGTTTCGCATATTGTACCGTGACGCGGCGCTGCCCCTGCGTGACTTCGATGACCACGACGATCATGAACAAGGCGATAACAGCAAAAAGCAAGGCCTGGAAGATGTTGATCGAACCAGCCTGGATATACTTGTAAATCGTCATGCACCCTTGAGGGAAACGCGCTACGATACCAGCGAAGATGATGAGAGAAATGCCGTTGCCGATCCCGCCAGCGGTAATCTGGTCACCGAGCCACATGAGGAAACATGTGCCTGCCGTGAGGATCAGCGAGACCATGACGACCATGGCCCAGCTGTCGACGATGAGGGCATTGTTGACTTTCAGCGCATAACTCATGGCGAAAGCCTGAATCAATGCCAGGACAACCGTTCCGTACCGCGTGACCTTCTGGATCTTATCGCGGCCTTCTTGATTGTCTTTTGCCCATTGTTCAAAAGTCGGGACAACGGCTGTCAGCAGTTGCATGATGATCGACGCGTTGATGTACGGCGTGATGCTCATGGCCAAGACGGAGAACTTACTCAGTGCCCCGCCGGCGAACAAGTCGAGAAGACCGAACAAGTTGCCGCTGCTGAAGAGGTTTTCAATGACTGACGAATCAACACCCGGTACGGGAATATGGACGCCAAGTCTAAAAATGATGAACATGATGAGAGTGAAGACTGCCCGTTTCCGGAATTCCGGAACGTTCAGTACGTTTTGGATGTTTTCTAACACCGCAAATCACCCCTACTGTTCAGCTACCGGTTCTTCTCCCGGTACTACAACCTTACCGCCAGCTGCTTCGATTTTAGCTTTAGCGGATTTCGTGAAGCCGTTAGCTACGACAGTGAGTTTCTTTTCGAGTTCACCGTTGCCAAGGATACGGACGCCATCGCGGACATTTTTGAGGATGCCAGCTTCGACGAGAGCAACGGGATCGACAGTCGTGCCATCTTCAAAGCGGTTGAGTACAGAAACGTTAACTTCTGCATATTCTTTAGCCCAAACGTTTTTGAAGCCGCGTTTCGGGAGCAAACGATACAACGGCATCTGGCCGCCTTCGAAGCCCGGGCGCTTGCCGCCACCGCTACGGGAGAGCTGACCTTTCATACCTTTGCCAGCCGTTTTGCCATTGCCGGAGCCGATGCCGCGGCCGACGCGGTTGCGTTTTTTCTTGGAACCAGGAACAATACTCATTTCATGAAGTTTCAATTCAGCGCACCTCCTTCTATATTAGATTTCTTCTACTTTTACTAAGTGTTCTACTTTATGAAGCATCCCTTTGATCTGCGGGGTAACTTCTTTTACTACGCTGGAGTTCGTCTTGTGGAGACCGAGGGCAACGATGGTTGCACGCTGGTCACCAGGACGGCCTGCCAAACTCTTTACGAGAGTAACTTTAACCTGAGCCATCTTGTCATATCCTCCTTATTAACCGTAAATTTCTTCTACAGTTTTGCCACGGAGTTCAGCAACTTTGTTGACATCCTTCAAGCGGCCCAAGCCTTCGAGGGTTGCCTGAACCATGTTGTTCGGGTTGGAAGAACCGATCGATTTGGTGAGGATGTTGCGGACGCCTGCCAGTTCCAATACGGCACGGACCGGACCACCAGCGATGACGCCAGTACCTTCAGCAGCCGGTTTCAGGAATACTTTACCTGCACCGAAGATACCTGTAATCGTGTGGGGGATGGAACCGTTCTTGAGGGGAACGGAAATCATATGTTTCTTAGCGTCTTCAACGCCTTTGCGGATTGCTTCAGGAACTTCGCCAGCTTTACCTAAACCTGCACCGACATTGCCGTTGCCGTCACCGACAACAACAAGGGCACTGAAGGAAAAACGGCGGCCGCCTTTAACTACCTTAGCAACGCGGTTGATGAATACTACATTTTCCTGTAATTCGAGACCTGCATGGTCAACTTTTGCCATGTGTTATTTCCTCCTTGATTAGAATTTCAAGCCAGCTTCACGAGCTGCTTCTGCGAGAGCTGCAACACGGCCATGATAAATGTAACCGCCACGGTCGAAGACAACCGTCGTGATACCTTTTTCGATAGCCCGTTTTGCAACTAAAGCACCGACTAATTTTGCGCCTTCGGCGTTGCCGCCGCTGACGTTCTGACCTTTGATTTCTTTGTCCAAAGAGCTTGCGGAAACCAAAGTTACGCCGTTCTGGTCGTCGATGACCTGAGCGTAGATATTGTTAAGGCTGCGGAAAACGTTGAGACGCGGACGTTCTGCCGTGCCGTTGATGTTCTTGCGTAAACGCCAATGCCGTTTCAAACGGATTGTGTTTTTACTCTTCTTCAAGGAATTCACTCCTTTCTAATTAAATGTTACTTATTTCTTCGTACCAGCTTTACCAGCTTTACGACGGACATGTTCGCCTACATAGCGGATACCTTTGCCTTTGTACGGTTCAGGCAGGCGGTAGCCACGGACTTTAGCAGCGAATTCGCCGACGACTTCGTTATCAGCACCGGAAATGGTGATCTGCGTAGCGCTCGGGCATTCGATGGTGACACCAGCCGGAGCATCGAGTTCGAGGGGATGGGAGAAGCCAAGAGTCAAGGCAAGTTTCTTACCTTTCATCTGTGCTCTGTAACCAACACCGACGATTTCCAGTTCTTTTTTGAAGCCTTCCGAAACGCCTTTTACCATATTGGCAATAAGGGCACGGGTGAGGCCGTGTAATGCACGATGATTTTTATCGTCAGACGGACGTTCTACAGTGATGACGTTATCAGCCACTGTGATTTTCATATCCTGGTGGAGCGTACGTGTGAGTTCGCCTTTCGGGCCTTTAACGGTAATTACATGGCCATCGAGGTTTACATTTACGCCTGCCGGGATATCAATAGGCATTCTACCTACTCGGGACATATTGACACCTCCAAAACGATTTACCAGACGTAAGCGATAACTTCGCCGCCCAAGCCGAGTTTACGAGCTTTTTTGTCGCTCATAACGCCCTGGGACGTAGAAATTACAGCGATCCCCAAACCACCGAGAACGCGCGGAAGTTCTTCTTTGCCAGCGTATACGCGCAGGCCCGGTTTGGAAATTCTCTTGATGCCGGTAATTACTTTTTCTTTATTAGAACCATATTTCAACGTAACCTTCAGCGTTTTGCCTTCGTTTACGGATTCGTAGTTTTTGACGAAACCTTCTTCTTTGAGGATGTCAAGCACTGCAGCTTTCATCTTCGAAGCAGGGATTTCTACTTTTTCGTGATATGCCGAGTTAGCATTACGGATTCTTGTAAGCATATCCGCAATCGGATCGGTCATTGCCATAATCTAAAAACCTCCCTCCATGGAATACGTGTTACCAGCTGGCTTTTTTAACGCCAGGAATCTGACCTTTGTAAGCCAGTTCACGGAATGTGATGCGGCAGATGCCGAATTTACGCATATAACCGTGAGGACGGCCGGTTACTTTGCAACGGTTGTGCAGACGAACCGGAGATGCGTTGGCCGGCAGCTGAGAAAGTGCTTCATAGTCGCCTTTTGCTTTGAGTTCAGCGCGGAGCTTAGCGTATTTGGCAACCATTTTTTCACGTTTCTTTTCACGTTCGAGCATCGATTTCTTTGCCATGTATGTTATCCTCCTCTATTACTTTTCAAAAGGCATGCCCATCATTTTCAGCATGTCACGGCCTTCTTCGTCGGTCGTAGCTGTTGTAACGATGGTAATGTCCATGCCGCGAGCTTTATCAACCTTATCGTATTCGATTTCCGGGAAGATAAGCTGTTCTTTCAGGCCGAGGGTATAGTTACCACGGCCGTCGAAACCGGTAGCACTGACGCCGTGGAAGTCACGGACGCGGGGCAGTGTCAAGTTCATCAGTTTATCGAGGAATTCATACATCCGTTCGCCGCGCAGGGTAACTTTGCAGCCGAGGTTCATGCCTTCACGGATTTTGAAAGCTGCGATGGATTTCTTGGCTTTCGTGATGATCGGTTTCTGACCGGAAATGATGGTCATATCATTGACAGCAGCGTCCAAGGCTTTGGAGTTGGTAACAGCTTCGCCAACGGCCATGTTGATAACAACTTTGGTAACCTTCGGAATCTGCATTACATTTTTATAATTGTATTTTTCCTGCAAGCCTTTTACGACTTCGGAAAGGTATTTGTCTTTTAATCTGGACACTCTCAAGGGCCTCCCTTCTTATTAGATAGCTTTACCGCTCTTTACGGCTGTACGGACTTTGGTGCCATCGGCCTGCTGGACCATTTTGACACGAGTCGGTTTGCCGCTTTCAGGATCTACGAGCATTACGTTGGAAACATGGATTGCTGCTTCCTTAGTGATAATGCCGCCTTGAGGATTGTTCTGACTCGGTTTCGTGTGGCGCTTAACCAGGTTAAGGCCTTCAACTACGACACGGTCTTTTTTCGGATACGTTGCGATGACCTTGCCTTTTTTGCCTTTTTCTTTACCAGCGATGACGATGACCGTATCGCCTGTTTTAACGTGCATTTTACCCATTGAGAACACCTCCTCCTTACAATACTTCCGGAGCCAGGGAGATGATCTTCATGAAATCTTTTTCACGCAATTCTCTGGCAACGGGCCCAAAAATACGAGTACCCTTCGGGCTCTTATCATTATTGATTACGACAGCTGCGTTTTCGTCGAAACGGATGTAGGAACCGTCTGCACGGCGCAAACCTTTCTTAGAACGAACGATAACAGCTTTGACTACGTCGCCTTTCTTGACAACGCCACCGGGTGATGCATCTTTAACAGATGCGGTAATGATATCACCAATGTTGCCATATTTACGATATGAGCCACCCATGACCTGGATGCACAAGATTTTCTTGGCGCCAGTGTTATCGGCAACATTCAACACAGTTTCTTGCTGAATCATGGCTTAACCTCCTAATTAATGAAGCTTATTTAGCTTTTTCTACGATTGTCACTACTCTCCAGTGTTTCTGTTTGGACAGCGGACGAGTTTCTTCGATGCGGACTACGTCGCCAACATGGCATTCGTTGTTTTCATCGTGGGCTTTGAATTTTACAGTCGAGATAATCGGCTTTTTGTACAGTTTGTGCTGTGTTTTATATTCTACAGCAACGACAACGGTTTTGTCCATTTTATCGCTGACAACTTTACCTACGCGGATTTTCCGTTCATTTCTTTCCATCTGTGCTTGTGACCTCCTTTTAGATTCCAATTATGGACGTTTCTTACGCCTGCGCTTTCAGTTCTGCTTCACGCTGTACCGTTTTGATGCGAGCGATTGTCTTTTTGACTTCGCGGATACGCATTGGATTTTCTAATTGGCCGGTCGCATGTTGAAAACGGAGGTTAAACAATTCTTCTTTCAGGCTAACCACTTTTTCATCCATTTCGGCAGCGCTCAGCGCACGGATTTCTTTAACCTTCATTTTATTCACCACCTAATTCCTGACCTTTAACAACAAACTTCGTTTTAATCGGCAGCTTATGGCCGGCAAGACGCATTGCTTCACGAGCAATTTCTTCGGTTACGCCGCCCATTTCAAAGAGTACGCGGCCCGGTTTTGCAACGGCAACCCAGTATTCAGGAGCGCCTTTACCGGAACCCATACGAGTACCAGCCGGTTTTGCCGTGATCGGTTTGTCCGGGAAGATTTTGATCCAGACTTTACCACCACGTTTGATATAACGGGTCATAGCGATACGGGCTGCTTCAATCTGACGGTTCGTGATCCACGACGGTTCGAGAGCGACGAGACCGAAATCGCCATGAGCAACTTTATTACCACGATGTGCCTGGCCTTTCATGCGGCCACGGAACTGTTTACGATATTTAACACGTTTTGGAATTAACATTATGCTTCACTCCCTTCGCGTTTCTTCGGAGCTTTCTTAGCTTCCGGGAGGATTTCACCTTTGTAAATCCAGCATTTTACGCCAATGCAGCCATATGTCGTATGAGCTTCAGCAAAGCCATAGTCGATGTCAGCACGGAGCGTGTGCAAGGGGATGGAACCGTCGCGAAGACTTTCGCTGCGAGCGATTTCAGCACCGCCAAGACGGCCGGAGCACATAATTTTGATACCTTTAGCGCCCATACGCATAGTACGGCCAACGCACTGTTTCATAGCGCGACGGAAGCCGATACGGCGTTCGAGCTGGCCGGCAACGTTTTCAGCAACCAAGGTTGCATCCATTTCGGCCTGCTTGATTTCTGCGATGTTTACGTCGACAGTCTTAGTGGTGAAGGCTTTCAACGCTTTTTTAATATCTTCGATACCTGCGCCGCCACGGCCGATGACCATGCCCGGTTTTGCGGTATGGATAATCAATTTGATACGTTTTGCAGAGCGTTCGATTTCGATACGGGAAACACCTGCGATGTATAACTGTTTCTTTAAGAATTCACGGATCTTGACGTCTTCATTCAAAAGTGCAGCGTAATCTTTTTCTGCATACCATTTTGCGTCCCAAGGTTTGGAAACGCCGACGCGGAATCCATGGGCATTAACTTTCTGACCCACTCCATTTCCCTCCTTATGCTTTTTCGTCAACAACAACCGTCAAATGGCTGGAATGTTTGAGAATTTTGAAGGCCTGTCCACGGCTGCGCGGATGAATACGTTTCATCGTGGAATCCTGGTCAACAAAGATTTCAGAAATGAACAATTTTGCAACGTCCATATCATTGTTATGTTCCGCATTAGCAACGGCACTGCGCAAAGTTTTTTCAACTACACGGGAACCCACTTTCGGAGTGAATTTCAAGATAGCGAAAGCTTCGCCGACGTTTTTGCCCCGAACCAAGTCAGCAACAATCCGAATTTTACGGGGAGCAATGCGAATGTGTTTCGTAACAGCTTTTACTGCCATTTAAGTTACCCCCTTATTTAGTTACTTTTTCGGCTTTAGCATGACCCTTGAATGTACGAGTCGGTGCGAATTCGCCTAATTTATGACCTACCATATCTTCCGTGATATAGACAGGTACATGTTTACGGCCGTCATGTACAGCGATGGTATGGCCGACGAAGCTCGGCAGGATCATCGATGCACGGGACCAGGTTTTGACTACTTTCTTTTCGTTGGCTTCGTTCATAGCGTCGATTTTCTTCAAGAGATGGTGTGCTACGAATGGGCCCTTTTTAATGGATCTGGACACTTAGTTATCTCCTTTCCTCAACACCTATTTACGTCTCTTCACAATAAACTTATTGGAAGCTTTTTTAGCGTCGCGAGTCTTAACGCCATAAGCAGGTTTACCCCAAGGAGTAACCGGACGTTTACGACCAACAGGAGCTTTACCTTCGCCGCCGCCATGCGGATGATCACACGGGTTCATGACAACACCACGGTTGCCCGGACGAATGCCCTTCCAACGGGAACGGCCAGCTTTACCGATAGTAATGTTTTCATAATCCGTATTGCTGACTACGCCGATCGTAGCGCGGCAACGTACGTGTACCTGACGAAGTTCACCGGACGGAAGGCGGAGCAATGCATAATTGCCTTCTTTAGCCATGAGCTGAGCCGATTCACCAGCAGAGCGGACCATCTGGCCGCCTTTGCCGATTTTCAGTTCAACGTTGTGTACGAGCGTGCCGAGGGGGATATTCTGGAGCGGCAAGGCGTTGCCGATTTTGATATCCGATTCAGGACCGCTGTAAACGACGTCGCCAACTTTAAGGCCGTTCGGAGCGATGATATATTTCTTTTCGCCATCTGCGTAGAACAGAAGAGCGATGTTAGCAGAGCGGTTCGGATCGTATTCGATCGTCGCAACTTTTGCCGGGATGTTATCTTTAATACGTTTGAAGTCGATCAAACGATAACGGCGTTTGTGACCACCGCCCTGATGGCGGACAGTCATACGGCCGCTGTTATTACGACCGCCCTTATTGGTTACTTTAGCCAATAAGGATTTTTCCGGTTTAGACGCCGTGATTTCTTCGAATGTCGAAACAGTCATGAAACGGCGGCTAGCGGAGTACGGTTTAAATGATTTAATGGCCATTGTAGTGCCTCCTCCTTATTCGTTAATTCCTTAAGCTCCTTCGAAGAATTCGATGGTTTCGCCTTCCTGAAGGGTTACGATGGCTTTCTTGTAATCCGGGCGCTTGCCGATGTATTTACCCATGCGCTTGAATTTGCCCATCGTGCGAAGTGTTGCTACGCTTTTAACTTTGACGCCAAAGACGGCTTCAACAGCTTTACGGATTTCAACTTTATTAGCACGGAGCGGTACTTTGAATGTGTATTTGCCATCAGACATCATCATGGTTGTTTTTTCAGTGATGACCGGTTTCAGCAAGAGATCATGCATGTTCATTATGCGAGCACCTCCTCAATCTTAGCTACAGCGCTCTTCGTAACGAACAATTTCGTGTAGTGGAGCAGGTCAAAGATGTTGACGCCCGTAGTGGAAATGGCTTTAACGCCTTTGATGTTGCGTGCGCAGCGTTCTACGACTTCATCATTATCGGTGATGAAAAGGACTTTTTCACCAGCGAATTTGAAGTTATTAATGAGTGCGACGACTTCTTTCGTCTTCGGAGCTGCGAGATTGATTTCGTCGAGGACGAACAATTCGTTAGTATTGACTTTATCGCTCAAAGCGGATTTAACGGCGAGGCGACGAGCTTTACGCGGCATTTTCTGTGCGTAAGAGCGCGGATGGGGACCCCAGATGGTGCCGCCACCAACCCACAACGGGCTGCGACTACTACCTACACGGGCCCGGCCGGTTCCTTTTTGTTTCCAAGGCTTTCTGCCACCACCGCGAACGACGCCGCGAGTTTTGGTGGAATGTGTGCCCAAGCGCTGGTTGGCGAGCTGACGGAGAACGGCCTGACGCATAACGGCTTCGTTCACTTCAACGCCAAATACGCTATCGTTCAATTCGATTTCACCGGTCTGTGCGCCGGTAATATTATACGTGCTTACTTTTGGCATTATATTTTATCCTCCTTCCTGTAGACAACTATTAGCGGGGTTTTACAGTATCGCGAATCATAACGAGGCTGCCTTTGGCACCCGGGATACCACCTTTAACCAGGATCAGGTTCTTGTCCATGTCGACTTTGACGATGGAGAGATGAAGAACAGTTGCCTGATTGCCACCCATTTGTCCAGGAAGTTTTTTACCTTTGACGACTTTACCGCCGCCACCACTGGTCATAGGTCCGAGAGAACCGGGTTCACGATGAGATTTAGAGCCGTGACCCATCGGTCCGCGGTGGAAACCGTGACGTTTGATGGTACCTGCAAAACCTTTGCCCTTGCTGGTGCCAATTACGTCGACGAGATCGCCGCTTGCGAAAATATCAGCTGCCAGAGTTTGGCCTACCGTATATTCCGGCGTATCTGTCAAACGGAATTCGCGAAGATACTTAACAGGAGCAACGCCTGCTTTGTCGAATTGACCCTTAACGGGTTTTGTCAGATGTTTTTCTTTGATTTCACCATAGCCGAGCTGAATGGAGTTGTATCCGTCCGTATCAACGGTCTTGACACGTACAACTACGTTCGGGGAAGCTTCGACGACGGTTACAGGGACGACTGCGCCTTCTTCAGTAAAGACCTGAGTCATACCTAATTTTTTACCCAAAATAGCTTTAGACATAATCGCACCTCCTCCTATAATTTGATTTCGATGTCTACGCCTGCCGGCAGATCGAGTCTTGTCAAGGCATCAACGGTCTTGTTGGATGCTTCGAGAATGTCGATCAAGCGTTTGTGCGTACGGAGTTCGAACTGTTCACGAGAGTCTTTGTTGACATGGGGAGAACGAAGAATCGTGAAGATGTTCTTTTCTGTCGGAAGCGGAATCGGTCCGGATACCATAGCACCGGTACGTTTCGCCGTGTCGACGATTTTCGCCGCGCTCTGATCAAGCGTTTTGTGATCGTAAGCTTTGAGGCGAATACGAATTCTTTCCTGTTTTGCCATTACTTAATTCCTCCTAACGTCTATTTCCTTGAATAGACTGCTCCATAAGAGTTTCCCCGCAAGGCGGGCAACATCTTATATCATAGTTTAGCGCGCATTAGAGGGTATTACCCTGTTGTCGCGTACTTACTTAGTTTACTACAAAAAGGCGCATCATGCAAGGAGTTTTCTAGGTTTTTGAGAAATAATCAAATCAATTTAACATGGGTCCCATGTTGTTACATCATGCTAAAGGACTATCGCATGACGACAAGCCCTTTAAGTTGTTAGCAGCTAGTGGCTAGGAGTTAGCGGATGACATACCCCCTTGTACAACAGCGCCACGTGGGGCGCCCGCAGACCGCAGTTCGCCTCGAGTAACCCTCGGCTCGTAAAAAAGCCCCGTGCATAAATGTATGCAAAAAAGAGGCTGTCGCATCTGCGACAGCCTCTTCTTCAAGTTTGAAGTTGACAGTCAACCATCAAACAATATTTTAGCCTTCGATTTCGGAAACGACGCCAGCGCCTACCGTACGGCCGCCTTCGCGGATAGCGAAGCGGAGGCCGGCTTCGATAGCGATCGGAGTGATGAGTTCAACATCCATCTTGACGTTATCGCCAGGCATGCACATTTCAGTGCCTTCCGGGAGCTGGATGACGCCAGTTACGTCAGTCGTACGGAAGTAGAACTGCGGACGATAGCCATTGAAGAACGGAGTATGACGGCCGCCTTCGTCTTTCGTCAAAACGTAAACCTGAGCTTTGAATTTCGTGTGCGGATGAATGGTACCCGGTTTAGCGAGAACCTGGCCGCGTTCGATTTCTTTACGGTCTACACCACGGAGAAGAGCACCGATGTTGTCGCCTGCTTCAGCGCGGTCGAGGATCTTACGGAACATTTCGACGCCCGTAACAACCGTATCTTTCGGTTCGTCAGCGAGGCCGACGATTTCAACTGCGTCGCCAACTTTGAGTTCGCCACGTTCAACACGGCCTGTAGCAACAGTACCGCGGCCTGTGATGGTGAAGACGTCTTCGACAGGCATGAGGAACGGCTGGTCCGTCGGGCGCTGCGGAGTCGGGATGTATTCGTCAACAGCATCCATCAATTTGAGAATGGACGGTTTGCCGATTTCGCTTTCGTCGTCTTCGAGGGCTTTGAGAGCGGAGCCAACTACGATAGGAACTTCGTCGCCGGGGAAATCGTAGGAGCTGAGGAGATCACGAACTTCCATTTCAACGAGTTCGATGAGTTCCGGATCGTCAACCTGGTCAGCTTTGTTGAGGTATACAACGATAGCCGGTACACCAACCTGGCGGGCCAAAAGGATGTGTTCACGAGTCTGGGGCATCGGGCCGTCAGCAGCGGAAACGACGAGGATAGCGCCGTCCATCTGAGCAGCACCGGTAATCATGTTCTTGACATAGTCAGCATGGCCCGGGCAGTCAACGTGTGCATAATGACGTTTGTCTGTTTCATATTCAACGTGTGCCGTGTTGATTGTAATACCACGTTCACGTTCTTCCGGAGCCTTGTCGATATCAGCATAGTCTTCGAATTTAGCATAGCCTTTTTCAGCCAAAACTTTGGTGATGGCAGCTGTCAAAGTAGTTTTGCCGTGGTCGACGTGACCAATCGTGCCAATGTTAACATGCGGTTTGGTTCTTTCGTAATGTTCTTTAGCCATTTGCTGTTCCTCCAGTGTGAGTTAAATTATATTAGCCTTTTTCGCTGATGACTTTTTCGGCTACGTTCTTCGGAACTTCTTCGTAGTGGTCGAATGTCATCGTATAAACGCCACGGCCCTGCGTACGGGAACGCAAATCCGTTGCATAGCCAAACATTTCTGCCAGCGGTACGAATGCGTTGATATGTTCTGCACCAGAGCGCATTTCCATACCTTCGACACGACCACGGCGGGAGTTAAGGTCGCCGATGACGTCGCCCATGTATTCTTCAGGAACGACAACTTCGACTTTCGTGTACGGTTCGAGGAGAACCGGGTCTGCCTTGCGGGCACCTTCTTTAAAGCCCATAGAGCCAGCGATCTTGAAGGCCATTTCCGAGGAGTCGACTTCATGGTAAGAACCGTCGTATACGACGACTTTGATATCGACCATCGGGAAACCTGCCAAAACGCCTGTTTCCATTGCTTCTTTGACACCAGCTTCAACGGAGCCGATGTATTCCTTAGGAATAGCGCCGCCAACGACTTTGTTTTCAAATTCGTAGCCTTTGCCCTGTTCCTGCGGAATGAGTTCGAGCCAGCAGTCACCATACTGACCACGGCCGCCGGACTGACGCTTGAAGAAACCACGAGACTTGATATCTTTGCGGATGGTTTCGCGGTAAGCAACCTGCGGTTTGCCGACGTTGCAGTCTACTTTGAATTCACGGGACATGCGGTCGACGATGATATCCAAATGGAGTTCGCCCATACCGGAGATGATGGTCTGGCCGGTTTCAGCATCGGTCTTGACTTTGAACGTCGGGTCTTCTTCAGCCAGACGAGCCAAGGCAATGCCCATTTTTTCCTGGTCAGCTTTGGTCTTCGGTTCAACGGCTACGGAAATAACCGGATCCGGGAATTCCATCTTTTCGAGGATAATCGGGTGTTTTTCATCGCACAGCGTATCGCCTGTCGTCGTATCTTTCAGACCGACGATGCCGCCGATGTCGCCTGTGTAAGCTTCCTGTACTTCTTCGCGGTGGTTAGCGTGCATCCGGAGGATACGGCCAACACGTTCTTTTTTACCTTTTGTCGAGTTGTAGACATAGGTACCGGCCTGTAACGTACCGGAGTAAACACGGAAGAATGCCAGTTTGCCGACAAAGGGGTCAGCCATGATCTTAAATGCCAATGCGGAAAGCGGTGCATTGTCATCAACTTCACGAGTTTCTTCTTCGTCTGTGTCGGGGTTAGTGCCTTTGACCGGAGGAATATCCAACGGGCTCGGCATGTAATCGACGACAGCGTCGAGGAGCATCTGGATCCCTTTATTCTTGTAAGCAGAACCGCAGAGGACCGGGAACAATTTGTTCGTGCAGACGCCTTTACGGATAGCTGCTTTCAATTCGTCGATGGTGATTTCTTCACCTTCGAGGTATTTCATCATGAGGTCTTCATCGGTATCGCAAACAGCTTCAACCATGATGTCATGATATTTCTTAGCTTCTTCTAATTCGTCTTCCGGGATGTCGACAACTTCGATTTCTTTACCGAGAGCATCGTCATAGACTTCTGCTTTCATGGTAATGAGGTCGATGATGCCGCGGAAGGTTGCTTCAGAACCGATTGGGAGCTGAATAGCAACGGCATTTGCCTGAAGACGATCTTTCATCATGTCGACAACGTTCAAGAAGTCAGCGCCGGTCGTATCCATCTTGTTGACGAATGCGATACGGGGAACATGGTAATGTTCAGCCTGACGCCATACCGTTTCCGACTGCGGTTCTACGCCGCCCTTTGCAGAGAAAACAGCAACAGAGCCGTCGAGTACGCGCAGCGAGCGTTCAACTTCAACGGTGAAGTCAACGTGCCCCGGAGTATCGATGATGTTGATGCGGTATCCTTTCCAGTGAGCTGTCGTAGCAGCCGACGTGATTGTGATACCACGTTCCTGTTCCTGAGCCATCCAGTCCATGGTAGCAGCGCCGTCATGGACTTCGCCGATCTTGTGGACACGGCCGGTGTAGAACAGGATACGTTCTGTTGTCGTGGTTTTACCAGCATCGATGTGAGCCATGATGCCAATATTTCTCGTTTTTTCCAAAGAAAATTCTCTTGGCACGGTTTTTTCCACTCCTCAAAAAATAATAAATATCGTAAATTACCAACGATAATGTGCGAAAGCTTTGTTAGCTTCAGCCATTTTATGAGTATCTTCCTTTTTCTTGATAGCAGCGCCTGTATTGTTGAAGGCATCCATCAATTCGCCAGCGAGCTTTTCTTTCATCGTGCGTTCGCCGCGTTTACGAGCATAGCCGACAGTCCAGCGGATACCGAGGGACAGACGACGGTCTGCACGTACTTCGACAGGAACCTGGTAGTTAGCACCACCGACGCGGCGGGCACGGACTTCCAGGACAGGCATAACGTTGTTGAGAGCCTGTTCAAATACTTCCAAAGGATCTTTATTCATTTTAGAACGGATGATGTCGAAAGCATCATAAACGATGGTTTCAGCGACACCTTTTTTGCCGTCCAACATAACTTTGTTGATGAAGCGCGTTACCAATTTAGAATGGTACACCGGATCCGGCAGCACATCACGCTTCGGCACGGGGCCTTTTCTTGGCATGTCTAATTCCTCCTCTATGCTATGTAAGTCATCTTGTGCATCTTAAATGGCAAATCTTATTTGCCTTTCTTAGCGCCGTATTTAGAACGGGACTGCTGACGATCTGCTACGCCAGCTGTATCCAAGGCACCGCGGACGATGTGATAACGTACACCAGGAAGGTCTTTGACACGACCGCCTCTGATTAATACAACACTGTGTTCCTGTAAATTGTGACCAATGCCGGGAATATAAGCAGTTACTTCGATGGAGTTCGTCAAGCGAACACGGGCAACTTTACGCAGAGCAGAGTTAGGTTTTTTCGGGGTAGCTGTGTACACACGAGTGCAAACACCGCGTTTCTGCGGGCAGTTTTTCAAAGCCGGTGCTGTCGATTTAGTGACGGCAACCTGACGTCCTTTACGAACCAATTGGCTGATTGTTGGCATTTGGGCACCTCCTCTCCAAACAATTAGATTTATAATGTAATCATCAACGAGCAGAGCTCATGAGATGATGTTACCGAAAATTATTTTAACAAGCCGACGGCTGCAGCTTTTACCTTGATGTGGCAGGCCATGCCCAATTCGGTCATGGTGTAAGCGCGGTCGACGGGGATGTGAGCGCCTTCGGCTTCTGCTATGAGCGGCGCTACTACCTGTGCATCGCAATCGTTGGCGATGTACAGTTGTGTGACTTCGTTTCGTTTCATTGCTTTCAGGGTTTGCTTCGCGCCCACAGTCTTGCGGACACTGGCAGCGAGTTCCAAGCTCACGAAACCTCACTCCTTACGTCTTGCAATTTAGACGCAATGCTTTCATTGCGACACTTAGATATTTTATCATCACGAATATGATATGTCAATGAGTTTTTGGGTAAAAACTGCGTAATCAGTACATCTTTTATTACACGGGTCCTAGTGATCCTAGATTTGTCAGAGCTGCTTTTTTACGAACTCATGGCGGGCCGCCCCCTACGAATCACGAGTCTTCCCACATATACAAAACGGGCTCGCCACGTGCGAGCCCCTACAAACCACGGAGCCACGTACCATGAGCCATGTAAAAAGGGGCTGTCGCACGAAGGTTTATTCCATTATGCAAGGCCCCTTTCTCTTTAATGCTTGAGGTTTGATGTATGATGTTTGAAGCGATCACTTTAAATTTAAAAATGTTCACATCAAACATCAAACTTTCAACTTCAAACGCAAAAGGGGCTGTAACAGAATAGCCTCATCTAAAAAAAATGGACTCAGTTATCTGAGCCCATTTTTTTTAGCAAAAGAGGCCCCAAAGGGCCTCTTTGCTGGTATAATTATTGTATGCTAAACAAAATCAACCACATAAAGTATACCAAAACTTACACTCCAAGGCAACTCGTTTTGCCATTGGATTATGGCATTTCACTAGAACAAGATCGGTTGGTTTGTATCGTAGATGCATTATTGGAAAGG
>NZ_JAJBQV010000015.1 GCF_020539865.1 Megasphaera elsdenii
ATTGTTTTAGTTAGGTTAGACACGATTTCTCACCTGCCTTTCTAAATATATATTATTTCATTAAAATTATTATAGCACTATTTTGCTGAAAATATATTGTTTTTTATTGAAAGGAGGGGAGGTGCGGCGGAGACTCATGACTAAAGTCACGAGTCTCCGCCGCACCATGAAGATGAATTTCGTCAAAACTGCGTAAAAAATGTCACTCCAGTTCCTGTCCCTTCTGCCGCCAATATGCCGCTTCGACCGTGTCCCGTTCCACACCTTCGCCCTTTTCCAGGGCCAGGGCATAATTCTTCATGCCCTCTTTGTAGCCAGAAGCCGCCGACTGGGCGAACCAATAGACGGCCTGGCAAAGGTCGTGACGGACGCCATGCCCTTCTCGATAGAGGACACCTAAGTTGTTCTGAGCCGGCCCGTCGCCAGCCATGGCCGCTTCATAGTACCAATGGGCTGCTAATTCCCAGTCCTGCGGGACGCCGCGCCCCGTTTCATAGAGGTATCCCAGGTTGTTCTGAGCAATGGCATTGCCCTTTTCAGCCGCTTGAGCATACCAATAGGCCGCCTTGTCATAATCCCGCTTCCCGGCATAGCCGAACTGATACATAATGGCCGTATTACATTGGCCATCGGCATCATCATGGCGGGCAGCCCGGCCGTACCAGTGCAACGCCTGGCCATAATCCTGAGGCAGGCCGTTCCCCGTTTCATAAAGATGGCCTAGATTGTTTTCGGCTGCGCCGTAGCCTTGATGGGCCGACCGGCGGTACCAGTAAACGGCCTGTTCCATATCGGTTTCCGTTCCCAGTCCGTATTCATACTGATAAGCCAGATTGTACTGACTGGCAGCATGGCCCCGCTGGGCAGCCCGGCTATACCAATAGATGGCCTTCTTATACAAAACATCTTTACAATCTATATCGGCATCAAAGGCTTCAAAGAAATAATCATCGCCCATGGCACATTGGGCAAAGGCGTCGCCTTCAAAGGCTTTTTGTTCTTTTTCATCCATACATGCGTCTCCTTTCTGACAGCCTAAGTGTAGCGAAAGGGCCCTTCCTTTGTCAAATATTTTTTGATTTTTTCCTTTTGTCCTATTGACTTTTTGACTTTTGACGATATAATACTACTAGAGCTTGAGGAAAGCTCCTAAGAATGATTACTTCCACCATAAGTAAGGAGGTCTTAATTATGGGAAACGAAAAATATACGCAAAAGGTCATCGAAGCCTTCCAGTCTGCCCAGCAGATTGCAGCGCTCCACTATAACCAGGAACTCTCATCGGTCCATATGCTCATGGGCTTGACGAAAGAACCGGAAGGCCTGCTCACTACGATTTTCTCGGAATGCCATACGGACGTCCCGATGCTCCAGGCCCGCTTGGAACAGTTATTGAAGAAAATCCCTTCCGTCAAAGGATCCAGCCAGTTGTCCATGTCGACGGAAATGGTCCGTGTCATCGGCAAGGCGCAACAGTTGGCCGACTCTATGCACGATGAATATATCAGTACCGAACACATCCTCATGGGCATCGTCACGGAAAGTGACGACGAAGTCCAGCAGTTATGTCGTGAATTCGGATTGACGCAGGACAAGATCATGAGTACCATCAAGGCTAACCGTAAGGCTAACGTCAACAGTGATAACCCGGAAGAAAACTACAAGGCCTTAGAAAAATACGGCCGCGACTTGACTGCCGCTGCCCGCCAGAACAAACTGGATCCGGTCATCGGCCGTGACGATGAAATCCGCCGGACCATCGAAATCCTGTCCCGCCGTCGTAAGAACAACCCGGTCCTCATCGGTGAACCTGGTGTCGGCAAGACGGCTATCGTCGAAGGGTTGGCCCGCCGTATCGTCAGCGGTGACGTTCCGGAATCGCTGAAGAACAAGACCCTCTACTCCCTCGACATGGGTTCCCTCATTGCCGGTGCGAAATACCGTGGCGAATTTGAAGAACGACTCAAATCGGTCCTCAATGAAATCGCAAAATCGGACGGCCAGATTCTTCTCTTCATCGATGAAATCCACACCGTCGTCGGCGCTGGCGCTTCGGAAGGCTCCATGGATGCCGGCAACATCCTGAAACCGATGCTGGCCCGTGGTGACCTGCGCTGCATCGGCGCTACGACCCTCAATGAATACCAGAAATACATCGAAAAAGATGCCGCTTTGGAACGTCGTTTCCAGCCGGTCATGGTTGACCAGCCGTCGGTTGAAGACACAATCACCATTCTCCGTGGCCTGAAAGAACGTTACGAAGTCCATCATGGCGTCCGCATCCGTGATAAAGCCTTGGTCGCTGCTGCTGTCTTGTCGGACCGCTACATTTCCGACCGCTTCCTGCCGGATAAGGCCATCGACCTCGTCGACGAAGCCGCCGCTAAACTGCGTACGGAAATCGAATCCATGCCGACGCCGATTGACGAACTGCGCCATAAGATCATGCAGCTGGAAATCGAAGAACAGTCCTTGAACAAAGAAACGGACGACGCTTCTAAAGAACGTCTGGCTAAGATCACAGAAACGAAGAATGAATTGAAAGAAAAGGAAAGCAAGCTCAAAGCCCAGTGGGATAAAGAAAAACAGTCCATCCTGCGCACGCAGGGCTTGAAGAAAGAAATCGACGCCGTCAAAGGGGAAATGTCCAAAGCCGAACGCAACTACGATCTGGCCAAAGCTTCGGAACTGAAGTACGGCAAACTGCCGGAACTGCAGAAACAGTTGAAGGAACAAGAAGCTTATTTGGCAGAACATCAAGATTCGCAGCTCCTCAAAGAAGAAGTCGGCGAAGAAGATATCGCCCAGGTCGTCAGCCGCTGGACCGGCATCCCGGTCACCAAGATGATGACCGGCGAACGGGAAAAACTCCTGCACCTCGACGAAACGCTACATAAACGGGTCGTCGGCCAGGACGATGCCGTCCGCGTCGTCAGCGATGCCATTATCCGTGCCCGTGCCGGTATCAAAGACCCGAACCGTCCGATTGGTTCCTTCATCTTCCTCGGCCCGACCGGTGTCGGCAAGACCGAACTGGCCAAGACCTTGGCAGAAGCCCTCTTCGATGATGAACGTAACATCATCCGCATCGATATGTCGGAATACATGGAAAAACATACCGTATCCCGCCTGATTGGGGCTCCTCCGGGATACGTCGGCTATGATGAAGGGGGCCAGCTCACGGAAGCCGTCCGCCGTCGTCCGTACAGCGTCATCCTCCTCGACGAAATCGAAAAAGCCCATCCGGATATCTTCAACGTCCTGTTGCAGATTCTCGATGATGGCCGCCTGACCGATGGCAAAGGCCGTGTCGTCAACTTCAAGAACACCATCATCATCATGACCAGTAACCTCGGTTCTCACGAAATCCTCGAATCGAAAGACTATGACGAAGCCAACAAGAAAGTCCGCGAACTGCTCAAACAGTACTTCCGTCCGGAATTCCTCAACCGTGTCGATGACATCGTCGTCTTCAAAGCTCTCCAGAAAGACCAGGTACGCAATATTGCCGCTATCCTCTTGGAACGCTTGGGCAAACGGCTGGAAAAACAGGTCAAGATTCACCTTACCTGGACCGACGAAGCCCTGCAGGAATTGGCCGACAAAGGCTTCGACCCGCAGTTCGGTGCCCGTCCGCTGCGCCGCCTGATCACGCATACCGTTGAAACGGCCTTGAGCCGCGACATCATCGCCGGTACCATCCGTGAAGGCGATACCGTCACCATCGGCTACGATGGCAACAACTTCACCTTTACGCCCATGAGCGTCCATGCCGCATGAGTGCGGGGAGCCGTTAGCATGTAGAGAACCTTGTCAGACACTAACCCCTAGCTGCTAGCCCCTAACCCCTACCACAAGGACCCGTTCCTGATGCAGAAAAACATCAGGAACGGGTCTTTTTTCTGTTTACATTGGCCCGAAAACAGTATATAATAAGCTGTAACTAAGTAACGGGTGGAGATTTATGAACAACACATTAGGAAAACATGTACTCATCGATTTTTATAACTGCAAAGCCGCCTTTACGGAAGCCGAAGATTTGCAGCCCTTGGTAGAGCGTGCTTTCGACCTCGTCGACGCGCCTGTCGAAGGGATTACCTTCTTCCATATCGACGACGAATTGACATGCATTGCCGTTTCCGGCAACGCCCATATTTGTATTCACACTTATCCGACCTTGTCCTACGTGGCCGTGGACATCTACAGTTTTAATATCGATCTCAAGACGAGCCAGATCATGAGCGCTCTGAAGGTGAACCTCCGCTCAGACCGCATTAAAGCGACGAGTATCCGCCGCGGCGATTTTGGCTCTATCCGCGACATGCGCCCGAAACGCAAGTCCAAGATCACCACAGCACGGCGCATGAAAAATACTGGCGCCCGCATCAAGAAGACAAGTGTGAAGATGTTCAACATCCTCCGCCATCCTCAGAAGGTACGCCGGTCGCATCGGACGACGAACAAGTAATGCGTTTGTAGACGAAAGGGTTTGTTGGTCATGTATATGGTATCCTTGAAACAGGCTGCGGGCATTGCCCGGGAAGAAATGACGTCCCTCGACGCCATTACAGCCGAATTGCTCAATTTCATACAGTTGAAGAGCCAGCGCTTGTATATGCATTCTCTGCAGGTCGCCAACTACAGCGTCAGCGTCGCTGCCAAATTGACGCTGTCCAAGAGTGAAATCGAACAGGTCAAATATGCAGCCCTCCTGCATGACGTCGGCCTGCTTTTCGTGTCCAATACCCTGCTGGCCAAGATGCCCTACCTCAACCGCTCGGAAAAGGCCCAGTACAAGCGTCACGCCGCAGCTGGCGGCAATATGCTGGAAAATATCCCCTGCTGCCAGGACATCGTGCCTTACATCCGCTATCACCACGAACACTGGGACGGATCGGGCTTCCCGAAACATCTACGCGGTGCCAATATCCCTTTGGGTGCGCGCATCATTGCCGTTGCCGATTATTACGACATGATCATCAATCCGTCGGCTGAATTCTGGGCGAAGACTAAAAAACAGGCCGTCCGCGAACTCTTCAGCGCGTCGGGCCTGCTCTTTGATCCGGAAGTCGTCAAGGCTTTTATTGAAACATTAGGTTAATAACAAACTGTAATCACATAGCGCCGCTGGCGATGACAAGACCTGTCACGCTGGCGGCGCCTTTTTGTGTCAGCGCCTGCGCACAGGCCTCTAAAGTCGCGCCCGTCGTGAAAATATCGTCGACGACGAGGATGTGTTTTCCTTGGACATGGATAGTTTCTTTGACGGCAAAGGCGTCATGGACATTTTTCGTCCGCTCGTTCCGGCAGAGCTGCCATTGAACTTTCGTCGGCCGCAGGCGCTGCAAAGCATCACACCAGGGCCAGTGTTCCCCAGCCCAATCCCGGAAGAGGGATTCAGCCTGGTTGAAGCCGCGGCGCTGTAATTTTTCCGGTGCCAGCGGGACCGGTACGACCAGGTCGATGTGGCCGAACCGTTCCGGCCAGGGAAAGCGGTCCAGCAACACCCGACAGGCCCGGCATTTTCCTTCTTTGCCGTTATATTTGATGTCGTGCAGGATATGGCGCATGGCGCCGCGGTAATCGGCCAGGCAGTAACAGGCGCTGAGATACTTTACAGCCGGCGGCTTGTTGATGCGCCGGGGATGCCAAACAGCTGCCAGGCAGTCCGGGCACCAGTTGCCATCATGGGCCACCATAGCTCCGCAAGCCGGGCAGCGCGGCGGATATAAGAGATTGAAAAGGTGTGTGATCAGGGACATAGCCTTCCCTCCCTAGACGATGAGTTCTCCTTGCAGGCGTGGAATGAGCAGGGTGAAACGGCGGCTCGTGCGCTGGTTCTGGACGGCGGTCTGGACGGCCCGCTTGGTCCCGACGAGGATGACTTTCCGCTTGGCCCGGGTGACAGCCGTATAGAAGAGATTGCGCTGGAGCATGATGGCGTGGCTGTTGACCAGGACCATGATGACCGTGTGGTATTCGCTGCCCTGGCTCTTGTGAACAGTAATGGCATAGGCCAAGGTGATTTCATCGACTTCCTGCCCTTCGTACTTGACGTCCTGTTCGGGATAGCGGACATAGACCATATCCTTCTGGATAGCAAAGATTTCCCCCATATCGCCGTTGAAGACGCCTTTTTCATAGTTATTGTGCTTCTGCATGACCTTATCGCCGACGCGGAAAATTACGTTTCTCCCTTTCAGCTCGCCCTTCCCTTCAGCCGGCGGATTGAATCGGCTTTGGATGAGCTCATTGAGGTTGTCCACGCCGCAAGGGTTCTTGTACATCGGCGACAAGACCTGGACGGCGAACTTATCCCCCGTTTCCAGGAGCTCGCTGTTATAGAGAGCACTTATCTTTTCGGCCTCTTGGGTTTCGTCTTCGATTTCGACGAAGCGGAATTCCTGGTCTTCATTGACCACAGGCAGTCGGCCACTGTTGATGAGATGGGCATTCGTGACGATACGGCCCCCTTCTTGCTGCCGAAAAATTGTATCCAGGCGGATAACCGGGACCTGACCCGATTCGATGATGTCATGCAGGACCGCGCCGGCCCCGACGGACGGCAGCTGGTCTGCGTCGCCGACGAGGATGCAGCGGCACTGCGGTTTCAAGGCGCTGAGGAGATGATACATCATTTCCATGTCGAGCATGGATACTTCATCGACGATGACCAGATCGGCCGGCAACAGCTTGGTCTCGTTGTATTCAAAGACCTGGACCCGGCCCTGCCGGCCATCGGGGATGAGCAGGCGGTGGATAGTCTTAGCCTTGCGCTGTGTCGTTTCAGCCAGGCGTTTGGCAGCCCGCCCAGTCGGCGCACAGAGGAGGATGCGCAGCCCTTCCTGTTCAGCCAGGCGGATGATGGTCTGGACGACAGTCGTCTTGCCCGTCCCAGGGCCGCCGGTGATGACTGTCATGCCCGATCCCAGCGATTTTTCTACGGCTTCACGCTGCTTGTCCGCCAGTTCAAAGTGACATGAATCCTGCCAGCGGTCGAGGAAGAGCTGGACATGGGTCTTCATGGGCAAGGGCTTCATGGCGGCCATTTCCTGGATGCGTTGGGCTATATAATTTTCTTCTTCATAAGCTTCCGGCGTATAGACATAGACGGTCCCCTGAAAATCGGCCGTACAGAGCTGGCCCACTTCGATAGCTTCCTTCAGGATGTCGTGCAAGCCCAAGGCGTCGGCTTGGAGGATGAACGCCGCCCGGCGGACGAGTTCTGTATCGGGGATACAGACGTGGCCATTCTGAGTCATGGTCTGCAAGACATAAGTCAGGCCGGCGCTAAGGCGCTGCGGATCCTGCCGGTCCATGCCGTAGGCCAAGGCCATCTGGTCCGCCGTCTTGAAGCCGATGCCGTCGATTTCGGCAATCATGCGGTACGGTTCTTCCGTCAGGACATAGTGGACGTCATCGCCGTATTTCTGCAAGAGCCTTCCGGCATAGCGTCCGGCGACGCCGTGCTGTTCCAAGTCATAGGCGATGTCGTTGACCTGTTTCTCTTCATAAAAGGACTCCGTAATGACGGCCAATTTCTTCGAGCCAATGCCTTCGACTTCCAAGAGCCGCTGTGGGTCCCTTTCCAATATCTTCATCGTGTCCTTACCAAAGGCCGTGACGACACGGTGAGCCAGGGCCGGCCCCAAGCCCTTGACGGCGCCGCTTCCTAAAAAGCGTTCGATGCCCTCTACCGATTCGGGAATGATGCGGCTCCAGCCGTCGGCGGCGAACTGGCGGCCATAGCGCTTATGCTGGACCCAGTGGCCCTTCACTTCCAGGCGGTCGCCGACGAGGGGTTTCGTCCCATGGCCGGTGACGGTATACGTCGCGTCATCGTCTTCATCGTGCAGGCGGAAGACGCGATAATCCGAATCGGGCACTTCAAATAAGAGGCGTTCCGCAATGCCTCGCACTACAATCTGTTCCATCTTCACAGTCCCATATGCTCCCGTTCGTATTTCTTGCTTTCATCCATGATGCACTGATAAATGCGCCGCAAATACGGCGACAATTCTTTCTGGACGGTCAGATTAGCAATCTTATCCAGGACCTGCCGTTCCCGGCGGGGATCGTAGATTTCCATATGATGTGCTTTCTTATAGGCAGCAACTTCGGCGACGACTTGCATACGCCGTTCCAATATTTTCGTCAAGTCCCGGTCCAATACGTCGATTTCCCGGCGACATTCTTCTAATTCCATACACGGCCCTTCCCTTCTGCAGTTAATATCCTTATTATAGCATAGTAAAAAAACTGGGGCCAATCCCTATACATTCATGAATCACATAAACGATTTACGTCCATGCAGAATCTCCATTTGTCAGAGCCCGATTCTTCCTTTATAATGTAAAGGTATGAGTTTTTTTAGATTTTATTTATCAATTTAATTCAAAAAGGTTGTGATTTTGCATGGAAGAAACTCAACAGCAGCAGGGACTGCGCCGCAGCCTGAAAGCCCGCCACATGAACATGATCGCCATCGGCGGCGCGATCGGTACGGGCCTGTTCGTCGCCGGCGGCGAAACGGTCAGCTCTGCCGGTCCTGGCGGTGCCCTCGTGGCGTATGCCCTCATCGGCATCATGGTGTATTTCCTCATGACAGGCCTCGGCGAAATGGCGTCGTACCTGCCGGTCAGCGGTTCTTTTGAAACCTATGCCAACCGCTATGTCGATAAATCCTTAGGCTTTGCCCTGGGCTGGAACTACTGGTTCAACTGGGCCATCACCGTCGCTGCCGAACTCGTCGCCGGCGCCTTGATCATGAAGTATTGGTTCCCGGACGTACCGGCTGCCATCTGGAGCGGCTTATTTCTGGTCATCCTCTTCGTCCTCAACTACTTGTCGACCCGTTCCTATGGCGAAAGCGAATTCATCTTCGCCGGCATCAAGGTGTTGACGGTCCTGGTCTTCCTCTTCGCCGGGACCTTGCTCATCCTGGGCCTGGGGCCGGAACCGTCGCCGGGCTTCACCAACTGGACCATCGGCGACGCGCCCTTCGTCGGCGGCTTCACGGCCATGCTGGGTATCTTCATGGTCGCCGGTTTCTCCTTCCAAGGGACGGAAATGATCGGCATCGCTGCCGGTGAAAGTGAAAATCCGGAAAAGAACGTGCCCCGCGCCGTCCACTCTATCTTCTGGCGTATCTTGATCTTCTATTTAGGCGCCTTCACGGTCATCGGCTTCCTCATTCCCTACACGGATCCAAACCTGCTCAACACGAACATCGAAAACATCTCCATCAGCCCGTTCACGCTGGTCTTTGAACGCTTCGGCCTGGCCGCAGCCGCTTCCATCATGAATGCCGTCATCTTGACGGCTGTCCTGTCAGCCGGCAACTCGGGCCTCTACGTCTCGACGCGTATGCTCTACGCCATGGCCGAAACGGGCCAGGCTCCGAAATGCTTCCTCAAGCTGAACAAACGCGGCGTCCCGTCGTATGCCCTGTTCGCTACGGTCGTCTTCGGCCTGGCTGCCTTCCTGACGTCTCTCATCGGCGAAGGCAAAGCCTACGACTGGCTGGTCAACATCAGCGGCATGGCCGGTTTCATCACCTGGATTGGCATCGCCATTTGCCATTTCCGTTTCCGCCGGGCCTATGTCGCTCAGGGCAAGGACTTGAAAGACCTGCCTTATAAGGCTACGTGGTTCCCCTTCGGTCCCCTCCTAGCCTTGATCATGTGCATCATCGTCACAGCCGGCCAGAACTACTCGGCCTTCACAGGCGCTGAAATCGACTGGTATGGAGCCAGTGTCGCTTACATCGGCATCCCTGTCTTCCTAGCTGTCTTCTTCTATCATAAAATCAAACATAAGACCCATCTCATTCCCTTGAAAGAAGTCAATCTTTCCCGGGATAAATAAGTTAAACCTTAAACTTAAACGTTTAGTGAGTTTATTTCAAAAATTATTATGATTTATCCTTGACTTTATTAAGCGATGATGCTATCATAGCACCATCAACTGATAAACGTCACAAACGCGACGACGCAAAATAGTACGTCTGAGTCTATCGTTTCAGAGAGCTGCCGGCTGGTGTGAGGCAGTACAGGGACTAGACCGAACTCATTGCCGAGCGGAAAGGCTGAATAAAGTAGGCCGATACGGGAACTCCCGTTACAGAGCGTGGATATCGCCATGAGCCGTATCCGAGAGGGCATCCGCAAAGGATGAAACAGAGTGGTACCGCGGAAGGATTATATGACGCCTTTCGTCTCTTCAATGCTTCAGGCAGAGAGACGAAGGGCGTTTTCGTTTCTCTCCATGGTTTTAAAAGGAGGAAAATCTTATGGCTAATATTTCATCGATCAAAGCCGCTTCACTGAGCATGTGTTTTTCCGTCGGTGCCGTCTTATTCAGTTCCCACGCCGGCGGTGGTTTCGCTACGGGCAACCAGGAAAACGTCTACTTCGTCAGCCTCGGCTGGCTCGGCCCGATTACGGCTATCATCACTATGCTGCTGTTCACGCTGACCATCAAGGAAGCCATGAACATGTACAATTCCCGTCATCTCACCAGTTACCGTCAATTATTCCAGAACTTATACAGCCCCTTCAAAGGCATTGAATACCTCTTTGAAGCCTTCTTCTATATCATGGTCTTAATGGCCGTATCGGCTACGATTTCCGGGGCTGCCTCGGCCATCAACGCTCAGACGGGCCTCAATTATTACGCCGGTATCGGCATCGTCGGCACAATCATCTTCTTCCTGACCATCTTCGGCGCCGGTCTGGTACGCCGGGCCACGACCTATATGGGCATGGCCATCTTAGCCATGGTCATCATGATTTTCTCCGTCGGCATCTATATGGGCGGTTCCATCGAAGGGACGCAGTTCTTCACGGCTGCCATGGCCCAGGATTTCGCCACGAATGGCTTCAGCAAAGTACCGACAGCCATTCTCCATGCCTTCACCTATTCCGGTTTCCAGTGCGTCGTCATCCCGACAATGATCGTCGTCGGCACGCCCTTAGTCACCCGCAAGAATTGCGCCACGTCCATGTGGTTCTCCTTCGCAATGAACGCCATCGCCCTGACCTTAGCCGTCTGCATGCTCTTAGGCTGGACCGGCATCTACGGCAAATCGCCCTTACCGACCCTGACTAGCTGCAAAGCCATGGGCCTGTCCTGGCTGACCATCGCCTACAGTGCCTTCTTACTGCTGTGCCTCATCTCGACAGGCGTCACAACCGTCTTCGGTTTCACGGCCCGCTTCTCGGAAACGAAATGCCTGAAGAAAGTAAGCCATAACGCCGTCACCCGTTCGGCTATCGTTACCTTATTCATCATCATCGCTTCCATGACCGTCTCCGTCGCCGGCCTGACCAACATCATCAAATACGGCTACGGCTATTGCGGTTACTTAGCCATCGCCATCATCATCGTTCCCTTCCTGACCATCGGCCGCTATAAGAACAAACGCTATATTGCGGACAGCGAATACCGCGCCCGCATCGACGCCATGAACGAAACTTCCGAAGCTACCCAGACCTTCCAGCCAACGGCCGAACCTGCCGGACATTAAGAAAAAGGCGCTGTCCCATGAAGACAGCGCCTTTTTTATGGTTTCTGTGTTCCTAAATATTCATAACCGAACCACTGATTATCTTCGGACCAAGTCAACTGATAGTACACCGGTGCATCAGGTTGTAAGCCTGGCCAATCGTGAAACGACAAATATAAATGGCCATTCCGGTCAAAAATCCCTGATTCTAAAGTCCCCAGGCAGCACTCGCCCAGTTTGAGGCCGACAGATCCTGCCGCAGAGAAGGTCCGGTCACCACGTAAGCAGCAGCACACAGGAAAAAACTGACTAGATAAGTCACGCTGAGGGCCAGAAAAGGCGGGGCCGATACCGGAGTCGCCTTTGCTACCACATGATAGCCTATGTTGCCAAGGACGACGATGAAAAAAGGAATCCAGTAGGTCAGACCCATTCTCTCAGCTCCTTTTCCATGGTGAAATCCCTGTTCTTCTACAAATACCTCCTGCCGGATAATCCGGGCGTCCTGTGAAAGTCCCTGCTGCATATGCATTTGAATCATGATAATTCCTCCTAAAAAAACAGGGGTGCCCAGGAATTGTCTTATAGCATACAACCATACCGTACCTACGACAACTCCCAGACACCCCATTTCTCCTGTCCGGTGACAGAAGCGGTGTTCTGATGAAATTAGCATCATTCTAGCATATTCTGACCTCTCCGTCAATGCGATTCTGCCCGCTTTAGCAGCTGATATCGGAAGATATGAGCCTCTCCTTTTTGAGTTTAGGCAGTTGTTTGGTCAGTTGATACTTCGTTACTTTTAGATTAGGGACCGATTGTTAATCAACGCCGTCCTGGTTATAGCCCCAGTTGATGACAGAGACAGGCCAGTAAGACCAGTACCAGCAGATAAATCAGATTGAGCAGGGTAAATAGTTTCAGATACCCTACCTGCTGCCGGGGACAGGCCCGGACGTACATGCCATAGGAAATGAGACTGGCCATAGAGGCAACCAGCGTCCCCAGGCCGCCGATATCGGTTCCTACCAGCAAGGCCGCCACATCATCAGTAAACCCAGACAAGAGAACGGCTGCCGGCACATTGCTGATGACCTGGCTTGCCAAAAGGGCCATGAGGAACTCATGACCGTCCAGATACCCCGTCAACAGGGCCCTGAAGCCAGACAGCTGGCTCAGATTGCCTACGAGGATAAAAAAGGCCACAAAGGTACCCAAAAGCCGGTAATCAGCATAACGGAAATACCGTGGCCGCGTCAATGCCGTGACGACCACGACAAAGGCCAGGGCCAGGCGATAGTCGAGCACATGCGCCACGGCGAGCAGGGAAAGGAAAAACATCCCGCCCAAAATCCAGAGCTGCCGCGACGGAGCCAATACAGGCAGATTTCGTGTCCGCCGGGCCGCCAGCCGCACGGAAATAGGAATCGGCGTCCCAGGCAATTGGAACAGGGACAGCGCCAGTAGCAGGAAGGACACCAGGCTATAAGGCAGGAGCAAAAGTAGAAACGAAGACAGATCCATGCCGTAATAGAAATAAAGATACAGATTCTGCGGATTGCCTACGGGCGTACACATACTGCCCAGATTGGCAGCCAGCGTCTGGAGGACGATGACGAGCGCCATTTGTTTCTCACTAGTCACTTTCGGCAAGGCCATGAGGGAAAAAGGCACAAAGGTCAGGAGGGCCACATCGTTAGTCACCCACATACTGACAAAAAAACAAGCAAAGACCAGGACCGCCGCCAACTGGCGCATCGTTCCCAAGCGGAGTAGGAGACGCGCTAGTACCGCAGCAAAGACACCACTTTCCCGCAAACCGCCGATGACGACCATAAGACAGAACAAAATAGCCAGTACGGGTACATTGATATACCCGACATAAGATGACGAAGGCGGTACGGCCAGCATCGACACCGATGCCGCCACTACCGCCAGGACAAGTACCAGATTCTCTTTGAGTACTGAAACGACAGATTTCATGCTATGACCTCAATCGAGCTGCTTCCCATTTTCACTGCGGACCTGGGCCGACACGAGGAGCGTGAAGACGCCGGTACCGCCAATGATATTGCCCAAGCCTGTCGGCAGGAGGAAGCGGAAGAAGTAATCGTACAAATCAGAGCCACCCATGAGGACGTCATAAGCGGCTTCACAAGAGCCGACGACGACGTGGGCAAAGTTACCGATAGAAATGAAATAGGTAAAGGTCAAAATGGTAAAGAAAGCGAAGCTCCGCGACATAGGCATGATCCAGACGATAGCCGCAATGAGCATACCTGCCGGGATACCGCGCATAATGTTATCCATCGCGTCAGGCGCCATAATGTGATGCGACACGGTCAGGAGGCACTGCGTAATTTCCGGCGTCGTAAAAACCGGGCTGGACATGAAAAGCGCTGCAATGAACGTACCGACGATATTGGCGCCGAAGACAATGCCCCACAAGCGCAGGAGTTTCCGAAAATTTTCCCAGCAAGGGACACGGAAGACAGGAATAACCGTTGTGATCGTATTTTCTGTAAAAAGCTGCAAGCGCCCGAGAATGACAATCAAGAACCCCGTCGTATAGCCGAAGCCCGTAATCGCTCCCGTCCAAGGGGCCTGCCCGACATAGACATGGATAATGGAGCGGAAATAAAACGAAAAAGAAATCATCAAACCTGCCGCCAACGCCGACAAAATCAAAGGCCATGCCGGCCGTTCCAATTCCAGTTCGCCATCGTGACGGATGATCTCAAAAATAAGATTGGGCGATAATTTCTCATGTTCTTCGACGATGACACGCATCTTCTGGTCTTCTGACTGATGACAAGAAAAATCACAGTCATGATTACACCGTTTAATCATGGATTTCACTTCTTTCTGACATTTTTCTTTTATTATACCATGTTTCTCTTATCCCACATATAAAAACAAGGCCCTGCACCATTACGTGCGATAGGCCTTGTTTAGTTATCCCGAAATGGCGCTCAAGCTCAGCCTTTCAATTTCAATCCGTCATGGAAGGCTTGGCCCACGACGGGACCGATTAGACGATAGGTCATAGTCGCTATGTCGAAAATGATGGGCTGCAATTTATCGTAGTCGATTTTGCCATCAGTCAGGACCGATTCATCAGCCTGCTGAGCTACGATTTTGCCTACAAGGATACCCGTATTGTCATCATAGCTGGTACATTCACATTCCAAGGTGACCGGGAATTCTTCGATAATCGGGGCATTGACATGATGACTCTTGTGGACATGGCAGCCGGCTTTTTCGATTTTATTCACGTTGTTCCCCGTTTCTACGCCAAAATAATCGGCAATATCGACAGTATCCTTGGTAGCAAAGGCGACGGTAAAGGCCTTGGTGTGTTTGATGTTGTCCGTCGTCTTGTGTTTGGCCAAAAAGAACGTGATTTCACCATAATCCGATTGAGCTCCCCAGGCGGCATTCATCGCATTGGGAACGCCCTTTTCGTCGTACGTCCCATGAAAAATCCCTCCTTGTCATAGTTCTTTCTCCATTGTACATCATCAGCCCTGCAAAAACCACTTTATCCTTCTTGATTATATCGCAGCCCATTCCTACTGAACCATTTCTAAGCTGCCTATGTGGCAGTTAACAACATCCTTTTGTGCGAATAGACTGATTCTACCTAAGCTTACGTCAGTTCTTTTTATCTTCCTCCAGCTATTATCTCCCTACGGTCGATTCCTGCTGGGCCAAAAAGGCTTCCGCATCTTGGCGAATTTTTTCCAAATCCAGGCCCTGGTCGCGGGCACCGAAAATGCAACCGCAATAGGGCTGGCGGTAGAGGTGGTAGGCTTCGGTCATTTTCGTCGATGTAAGGAAGCCGTTGTTTTTCTTGAAATCCGTCGGCAAATAAGCGTAGCCGTATTGGTCTTCGATGTCCCGGCCGACTTCATTGATGACCTGTGAGTTCTTATGGGGGCTGACGGTCAGAGTCGTCGTGAAATAATCATAACCTAATTCCTCCATCTTTTCAGCCGTCGCCTTCATGCGCTGGACGAAGCAGACGCGGCAGCGGGCGCCGCCTTCCGGTTCGTCTTCCAGGCCTTTGACGGCTTCAAAATACGTCTCTGGTTCATAAGGTGCGGCCAGGAACTGGACGGCGTGGCCCGTCTTTTCGTTGTAGGCTGCAATGAATTGTTTCTGGACGAGTTCCCGCCGCCGGTATTCCGCTTCCGGATGGATATTGGGATTGAAATAATAGACCGTAACATCGGCCACACGAGTCAGCCTATCCAAGACGGCTGTACTGCACGGACCGCAGCAGGAATGGAGCAGGATGCGCGGCTTGACACCGTCCTGCTGCCAGCGGCGGGCCATGCGCTGGAATACGTTATCGAAGTTAATCCGCTGGTTTTGATTCATGCGATCCAGAATTTCATGAAAATCAATCATCGTTTATACTCACTTTCTAATATAGATTTATTTTATATTATACCATAGCATGGATAGGGCCATCGAATACGGGCCGTGCCATCAGACAAAGCGCATTTTTTATCCCCCCCATGGGCTTACATTGGCCGGACTTTTTTAGTAAAATGGTAATATAGTGAAAATTCTAAGGAAAAGAGGTTTCATCATGCATATACCTGAAAATTATCTGAGCCCTTCGACATGCGGCGTCCTCGGCGCCGTCATGGTCCCTATCTGGCTGTTGTCCATCCGCAAGGTCAAGGAAACGGTGCCCCGTGAAAAGCTGCCCCTCCTCGGCATTGCTGCGGCCTTTTCCTTTTTGGCCATGATGTTCAACATCCCCTTGCCTGGCGGTACGACGGGACATGCCGTCGGCGGTACGCTCATTGCCATCCTCTTCGGACCTTACGCGGCCTGTCTGGCCGTCAGTGTAGCCCTGCTCATCCAAGCTCTCTTTTTCGGCGACGGCGGCATTCTGGCCTTCGGCGCCAACTGCTTCAACATGGCATTCGTCCTGCCCTTTACGGGATATTTCATCTATCACGGTCTGAAAAAGGTCATCTCGTCGGACACCCTCGCTGCCGGTATCGGCGCTTACGCCGGCATCAATGCAGCTGCCTTCTGTGCTGCCGTGGAATTCGGCATCCAGCCCCTACTGTTCACCGATGCTGCCGGTCAGGCTCTGTACTGTCCGTATCCCCTGTGGATTTCCGTACCGGCCATGATGATCGGGCACCTTACCTTGTTCGGCCTGGCTGAAGTCGTCTTCACAACAGGCGTCCTGGCGTATCTGCGTAAGACATCGCCAGACCTGTTCCAACTGGCTGCACCGGCTTCGTCCAGCAAGTCCCTCTTCGGCCTCTTGGCCGCCCTCATCGTCGCCACACCGCTGGGCTTACTGGCTGCCGGCACGGCCTGGGGCGAATGGGATACCGAAGAACTGGCAGATACGGACTTCTTCGGTTCCGCCCTGGGCTATACGCCATCCGGCATGGAACAGGGCTTTTCCTTCGACGCCCTCATGCCGGATTACGCCATTGCCGGACTGCCCGACGCCGCAGGTTACATCATTTCGGCCATCGTCGGCACAGCGCTTCTCATCATCATCTTTAAGGTCATCGCGTCCCTCTTGCCGTCCCGGCCGACCTTCGATACGCCGGTCCAGCATTAAGTGGGGAATGATTTATGAAGCTCCCTGAATGGGCAGCCCGCGAAGAAACATATAATCCCGGCAACGACCGGGATTATTTCATTTCCCGCTCCCTGCTCAAAATCGTCTCCATCCTGACGGCCCTGCGCGGCCAGGGCCTACGGCCAAGACGGCCCATCAGTGCGGCGCCGGCCTTATTGGCGGCCTTAGTACTCATCGCCCTCATCGTCCTGGCCCGGACGACGGCCTTCCTCTGGGCCGTCCTGGCAGGGGAACTAGTGCTCCTCTGCTTCCAGCCAGGCCGGCCCCTGCGCCAGGCTCTCGGTACGGCCCTGGCGGCGGCTTTGTTCTGCGCCGTCCTCGTCGCTCCGTCCTTTTTCCTGGGCAACGGCCGCTACGCCTTTCTTCTGCCCTGCAAGACCTTCCTCACCGTGACAGCCCTGATGCTCTTGCAGGAAAACCTGGCCTGGCACGAACTGACTGGCGCCTTGCGGACCTTTCACGTCCCGCCGCTGGTCATCTTCATCCTCGATACGACGCTGCGCTATATTGCCATCTTAGGCCAAGAAGCGTCTGACTTGCTGACGGCCCTCAAATTGCGTTCTGTCGGCCACAATCCCGATAAAAAAGCCGCCATGAGCGGCGTCTCCGGCATTTTACTGCAAAAGTCCCAACGCCTGTCCCAAGACCTGTACGAAGCCATGTGCTGCCGCTGCTTCACTGGCGATTACCCTTCTTGTAAAGATGACGGACAGCGCCATTTTTCTCCTGCCACAGGGCTGCTCGTCCTGGTCCTGCTAGCCTATGTGTATCTTTTTATCCGCCTGGAAGGAGTCCTCTCATGATCCAACTTGACGACGTCTGTTTCGCCTATGACGACAAGCCCATCCTCTCTCATATTACGGAAACGATTGAACCAGGCCAGGCCGTCCTCTTGAGCGGTCCCAACGGCTCCGGGAAATCAACACTGCTGCGCCTGTTGAACGGCCTGATTTTTTCCCAACAAGGGACATACACCTTTGATGGTACGGTCATTACGGCCGGCAAGATGCGGGACCACGCCTATTCCAAATGGTTCCACCAGCGCCTAGGCTACGTCTGGCAGAATCCCGATTCCCAGCTCTTCTGCAGCAGCGTCCGCGAAGAACTGGCCTTCGGCCCGGTCCAGCTGGGATTGAAGGCCAAAGAAATCTGCCAACGCGTCGACGATGCCCTGGAACTGCTGGGCCTGACCCAGCTAGCCGCCCGTCCGCCTTATACCCTGTCTGGCGGCGAAAAGAAGCGGACGGCCATCGCTTCCATCCTGACCATGAACCCCCAGGTCTGGACTATGGACGAACCGGAAAGCTACCTCGATGCCGACGGCCTGGCTTGGCTTTCAGAATTCCTGCCCAGCCTGAAAGCAGCCGGCAAGACCCTCATCATCGCCAGTCACCACGCCAACCGCCTGGGTGAACTTATTGACAAGGAGATATTCCTAGGGGACGCCTAAAAGGCCTCCCGCTGGTCTTTTTTAATTAATTTATCATTTTACAAAATATTTTGTTTATTTTTTTGGTAATAAAGTTATATAATATAAGCACAAATAGAACAGCAAGACAGAAGATGCAACGCAGCATTTATTTCGCCGTTGCATCTTTTGTTGTTTTCAGACTAAAAAGGGGGCAGTGCTTATGTTGATCTATGGATTGGAACAAGCTTTGATAGCAACTCATGGCTATGAGGTGGAGTTCCCTCAGAAAAAAGAAACGGCCCACCTGGTACAGACGACAGATGGACCGATGAAGGCAGAAAAGAGCTACTTAACCGCCTTGATAGAAAAATGGGTGAAATTCAAAAATCATCATTGCTTGTAAGATTGGAACTGCTGATAGTTGGCCTGTACCCTGGGATTGGCCGAATTGATGTGACCGGCCTTTTCCAGCCATGAGCCGGCATCGTCATATTTCCCCTGACAGAGATAGACGATGGCCATGGCGTTGGCCGCATCCGCCGATTGCGGTGAAAAGCGCAGGATTTCCTGGAAGGACTGCAGGGCGACTTCGTCCCGATGCAGCTCCATAGCGACTAAGCCGCGGTTATACCAAGCCTGCAAATATTCGGGCCGGCAGGCGATGGCCTGGTCATAACTGGTGAGGGAAGCGTCGAGCTCCCCTCTTTTTTGTTGCGTCAAAGCCAAATCATACCAAGCCGCCGGCGATGTCTTGTCCAGTTCCAAGGCGTGCCGGAAGTCCCGTTCGGCCAACCAGTAGTCGCAACGGTTGAAGAAAAGGATGCCCCGATAGAGATAGGCCTGGGCGTCATCAGGCTGGGCGAAGACTTTCTCAAAGCCCGTAATCAGGCTGTCCTGGGTACCGTCCGGCGTCTGGGCTTCCGTCCACATCCAGAGGATTTCCTGGCCATAATGTTTCCCCGGCACAGCCCAGCGGCCATTAAGGCCCGTCCAAGAATCGACTTGACCATAGAGTTCGGGATGCTTTTCAGCCAGCAGTTCATAACGAGGATCGACGATAGCCGTCTTAGGCCGCTCCGTACTGGCATACGCCAGGAGATGCTGGATATGGGCGCGCACGCCGAGCTGAGGCGTAGCGAAATGGGCACCGGCAACTTTATTGCCTGTCGCACCGAGGCCGCAGAAATTGTTCTGGTCTGGCGACACATCGCCGCCATAAGCGAAATACCCCGTTTCCTTCAGGGCCTGGCAGAGGGCCACATCGGGCCGGATGCCTTCACGGCCAGCTTCGTCATAATAGGCTTGGACGACATCTTCTAGTGGCGCGTTCAGCTTGGGATGAGGATTGCGCTGGCGGATGAAATGAACCATCTGACGGGCCGGGATCGTCGCCGGCCCCATAATCGTATCGGCACCGGCTGGGACATCGAGCATGGGCCGTCCATAAGCTTTGGCCAGCTGCCAATCGGCCTGCTTCAAGGCCTTGGTATCGACGCGCAAGGCCGATTGGGCAGCCTGGATGGGAGCCGGAACGATGCCTGGCAACAGGCACAGGCCAGCTGCCAGCGCCGCTATGACTAAGCCTTTGCCCTTTCTATAAGGCATGGTATGTCCCTTGCTTCCGCTTTTCTTCGGTCATCTTGGAAATATACGTCCCGTGGACCAAGGGATAGCCTTTGCGTTCGATGATCTGGGCCATATAGTTACGGAAGGGACAGGGCGGCCGGTGATAGTTGTCGGATACGATGCACGACGCGAAATGGATAGTCACATTTTCCTTGGCATCACCGTATTTCTTCAACTTTCTGCCCAAGTTTTCCATCTTGGCCGACAAGCCAGCACCACAACAGCCGCCGCAGGTTATCATGAGGAAGCGCGTATCTGACGGATAATTGGCAAAGGTATCTTTCCGGTTGACAAAAGTATCCATACAAGCATAGCCGCTGCAGCGCTTGGTGACGATGTCGCACTGGATGACGACGACGAGTTTCGACATAAGAATCCCCCCTCAATTATACAAGTATTTGTTCAAGAACTGCCGGGTCCAATCCGCGTCGATACGGGCCAGGACGGCATCTTCTGCCGGCAGGTCATCGGCAAAATGTTGCTGGAACTGCCCATAGAGCTGGGCCAGGCCATTGGTAAAGTCCACATAGGCTTGTTGGCCCCTTTTTTCATCGACCAAGGACAGGCGCAAGGAACTGTCGTCAGCCGTGACGAAATGGCTCTCTGTAACGGTGAAGTCCTTCTCCTTTTCCCCGACTTGAGCTAGGGCTGCCGCCTTGGTCAGTTCCATCAGACGGTCGTCGAGACCGGCTTCAAAGATGACGATTTTTTCCAGTAAGTCCGCTTTGGTCCGGACCAAGCGAAAGGCATAGCCTGTCTTTTCGGCCATGGCCTTGAATTTATCCCTGCCGTCGGCCATATCGCGGTCGGCATTTTCCTGTTCCTTGTCGGTGGGCGCATAAAAGACCATGAAATGGTGGTTCATATCGTGATATAAAAAGCCATAATCGATGTGGACGTCTGTCCCGCAGTGACCGCAGTGATAGCAGAAAACCTCCAGCGACTTGACGCGGTCCTTCATGCCCGGATCCAATTTCGTATTGATACTGTCCCATACCGTGAAGACGCCGGTCTTCTGGCATTTCGGACAGGTAATGCCTACTTCATGATGCATACTCATGGCAGTCCCCTTTCATTTTTTCTTATTATATCACATATTTTATGTAGCGGATATAATAACAAAAGCCCTTGCATGACATCGCCTGACGGCTGACAGCACTTTACAAATATGCTATAGTAAAGACATCGATTCAAAGGAGGGACGCCTATGAGAGAAGCGTACATCAAATTCATCTTGGCTGCCGTCATTTTCGGCACGAACGGTATCATCGCCAGTCATATTTCCTTGTCGAGTTACGAAATCGTCTTGACCCGTACAGTCCTGGGCGGCTCCTTCCTGCTAATCTTGGCAACGGCCCGCCGCGAATGGGGCAGCCTGCGTCGTGCTTCCAGCACGTCCTGGGTCTGGCTGATCCTGTCCGGTCTCTTCCTGTCCGGGAACTGGCTCTTCCTCTACGAGGCCTACCAACATATTGGCGTCAGCCTGGCGACGCTCATGTGCTACTGCGGCCCTATCCTGATTATGATTCTATCGTACTTCGTCTTCCACGAGCCTTTCACGGTCCCCAAGGTCGCCGCCATGGTCATCGTCACTGTGGGTATCGTCTGCATCAACGGCGCCGATTTCCAAGCCCACGGCCTGTCGTGGGGTCTGGTCTGTGGCTTCTTGAGCGCCGTCTGCTTCGCCTTGCTCGTCGTCGCCATGAAAAAGGTCAGCACCATTGGCGGCATCTTGTCCCCGGCGTGTCAGCTCCTAGTCGCTTCGCTCGTCGTCGCCGCCGTCACCCTGTCCATGCCGACGACACCGGTCCCGCTGGATAGGACCAATATCGCCTGCATGCTCTGTCTGGGCATCGTCAACACCGGCCTCGGCTACTACCTTTATTTTTCCGGCGTCCAGCGCCTGTCGGCCCAGAGCGTCTCTATCTGCGGCTACATGGAACCCTTCACGGCCCTGGCCTTGTCGGCCATTCTCTTGGGCGAAAGCCTGACCGTCCTGCAATGGCTAGGGGCTGCCTGCATCCTCGGCGGCGTTGCCCTCAGTGAACTATGGCATCCCTGCAAAAAGAGATAAAAACTTTTTCAGCTCTTCTGTCATGCCGTCCTGGCGATAGGCCAGGACGGCATGTTCTGTAAAGTCGTCGTCCAAGGGGATGACGGTCAGGCCGGGATAGGCATCTCCTTCGGGCATAGGCAAGATGGCGAAACCCTGGGACAAGCTGATCAAGAGGAATTGCTCGGATAGGCTGTGGCAAAACCGCGATTCCCGGAAGGACTGGTGAAAAACATGGCTACAATTCCTCCGCATCTTGGCAACATATTCCTGGCTGTTCGATTTTGTCAAGAAAGGCCGATGGGCGATGATAGCATCCAGCGTGTGATACTGATCCCGTAAGGCCTGGGAACAGATGAAGGACTGCTCGATGGCAAAGAGGCGCTGACAAGTGAAAGGCCGGGTCACGGTCTGGGCATCGGAAAAGAGGAACCCGTCAATATGGCCATTCACTAAACTTTTCTCTAAGGCCTCCATGTCCTGGAATTGGAAATAGAGCTTACAGTCCGGAAAAACCTCTTCAAAACGGCTCAGCCACATCGATTCGATATACGTCTGCAAGGCAATGCCCAGATACAACCCATTCCGTTGTTTCAGGCGTAACGAGGCACACAAATTCTGATAATCCTGGCAGATTTGCGTCATCCCTTCATAAAAACGGCGGCCTGCATCCGTCAAGGATACGCCGCGGTGTTCCCGGCGAAAGAGCGGACACGCCAGTTCCCTTTCGAGGTGCGTAATGTATTTAGTCATCGTCGTCTGGGCGATATGACAGTTCTTAGCAGCTTGTGTGAAATTCGTCAGCCGCGCTGCTTCCAAGAAATAGTGTATTTTTGTAAGATCCATGGTTTTCTTCCTATCCATCACTTTTTTTCATGGCACAGGACAAAGGTTTCATTAGTCACTCCCTGACGAACGTGGTAGAATATGGACGTTTCAGAAAGGAGCCTGATTCATGGCCTATTTTTCCATTGTTTTATCGCAAATCATCGGATTTGTCGTCTACATCCTCATCGGTATCGCTGCCGTACGGACGCACGTCCTGACCAGCCGATCCCTAGGTGTCTTTTCGCAGTTCATCACGAAAATCACCATGCCGATTCTGCTCTTCGTCATGACCCTCAACGGGGCGACGCGCCAGCAGTTCATCAGCGCCTTGCCCGTCCTGGCAGTGTCTGTCCTGTTATATTTCTTATTATACCTGCTCTGCCGACTTTTGGCACGCCTTTTCGGCCTGAAAGGCAACGAAAATCACGTCTACCGGGCTTGTGCCATGTTCGGCAACATCGGTTTCATGGGCATCCCTATCATCGCCGCGATTTTCCCGAAACAAGGGATGCTGTATATCGCCTTGTTCACTGTCGTCGACCAGCTGTTACTGTGGACGCTGGGTGTCAACTTGACGGCACCAGTAGATAAAGAGAATGCCATGTCCCCGGCCAGCCGCCTGATGAAGATGATCAACCCGGCAACGATAGCCGTCATCCTGGCCGTTATTGGCATCTTCGCCGAAGTCCACTTACCAGAACCAATCAACATGGCCTTATCCAAAGCCGGCTCCTTGACGCCTCCATTGGCCATGATCTACTTAGGCGGCCTGTTCTGCTACATCGACATCCCCCGCTTCATCCGCCACAAAGAATTCTACGGGACCGTCGCCGTTAAGATGTGCCTCTTCCCACCCGTCTTTTACGGTCTCTGTCAATGCCTCGGTGTCGCTCATGAAGTCTCCATCACCATGGGGCTCTTGGCAGCCCTGCCGAGTATGAGCGCCATCGTCATGCTGGCCCAGAACCAGCACTCTGCCGGTGACTACGCCGCCGGGATGCTCTTAGTAACGACGGTCTGCTCCATCGTCACCCTCCCCCTAGTCTGCCTGGGATTGGGATGAAAAAAGAGATTGCCGCACATGCGACAATCTCTTTTTTTGTAATCCTTTATTCGTAGGGGCCGTCCCAAAGGGCGGCCCGCATGAGAGCCATTACCAATCCAATTTCCCTGTAATGAGGTAGACTAACAATCCTTTTTCGGCGTGGCGTCTGTTTTCGGCTTCGTCGAGGATGGTTTCCAAATGTTTTTCCATGACGTCCTGTGTGATTTCATAGCCAGGATGAATCGGCATATCGTGGAAGACCATCGTATCCGTCCCTTCCAGGAGAGCGGCGTCGATCTGATAAGGCATCATCATGTTGATGATCTGGTTCTTCTTTTCGGCATAGTCTGGGTTGGTAAAGAATTCCATGTCGACCCAAGTGTCCGTATAGACACAATCTACCTCGGCAACGACTTTCTTCAGGTCTTCTTTAGAAATATCCGTCGGCAGTTCTTTATAATGACCTGTCGCAGCCAGTTTGTCGTAAAAATCGGCCGGTACGTTGGTAATCTGGCTGAACGGCGTCAAGCCGTACATCATGCCGCCCATCTTGGTGACGATTTCGCTGAGCGAATTATACGTGTTGTTCTTGGCCCCGATATAGAGTACTTTGGCTTCAAAATGGCCGGTCTTTTCGTAGAGCGTCAGCATATCAGCCAAGGCCTGCGTCGGGTGGAACGTATTGTCACAACCGTTGATGACCGGTACGGTGGCGTTCTTCATAAAGCCTTCTGTCGTTTCGGCTTTCTTGAAACGGCCCATGATACAGTCGACGTTGCGGCAAACGTATTTGACTTCACTCATGAGGTCGCCGATAGTGAAATTGCTATCTTTCCACAACTGATTATAAGCTTTGCCGCCTAATTCTTCCATGCCGATGGAAAAGGAGAGGTACGTCCGGTTCGACGTCTTTTCAAAAAGCGTATATAATTTCTTGCCGTCCAGGATATGGCCGTAGTCATCCTGATGCTGCTTGATTTTTTCGGCTAGCAATAAAATGCCTTTCAATTCATCCGTTGTATAATCTGCGAAGCTGTTTGCATGTTTCATATATATCCATCCTCCAATAAGTTAAGACCAAAACTTGTCCGATGGATATATCATAGCACAGCTATATGAATATTTCAAGTATTTATGCAAATTATTTTGTGTTTTTATACATTAAAAAATGCAAAAAAAAGGGCTGCACAAGCTGGCCGAAGCCGCCCTGTGAGCCCCTTAAAAGGTCTATTTTACTTTCCGATTAGCATTTAACTACGTTAGCTGCCTGCGGTCCGCGCGCACCTTCAACGATATCGAATTCAACTTCCTGACCTTCGGTCAAGGATTTGAAGCCATCTTCCTGGATAGCGGAGAAGTGAACGAAAACGTCGCCGCCATCTTCTCTTTCGATGAAGCCATAACCTTTTTCTGCGCTAAACCATTTTACTTTACCGTGCATAACAAAATCCTCCTAAAAAAACAATTCCAGCTATCTTGTAGCTCTTCCGTTAGTGTAACATAATGGATTGACAATGTCAATCGAAACGACGGACATAGTGGACGAAAGAAAAAGGATATTTTTCTTGACCCTTGGAACCGTGAAATTCCCGGCTCCGTTCCTCCCATTCCTCCTTTTGCCAGGCCGGGAAGAACGTATCGGCGCCGTCGAAGGCCGCGTCAATTTCCGTCAGGTACAGGCTGTCGGCCAGGGGAAGAAAGGCTTCGTACATGGAAGCGCCGCCGATGACGAAATAGTCCTGCCCTGTTTCCATAGCCTGCTCCATGGCTTCGACGCTGTGGAAAACGGTGACCGCTTCATGGCTGACGGCGTAGCCGGGCTGATGGGTCAGGACCCAATGTGGCCGGCCAGGCAGGACACCGGGCAGGCTTTCAAAGGTCTTGCGGCCCATGATCATCGTGCGGCCCATAGTGAGGGATTTAAAACGTTTTAAGTCGGCCGAAATATGGCATAAGAGGTCGTTCTCCTTACCGATACCGCCGTTCCGGTCGACAGCTGCAATGAGATGGATCATTAGACGGCCACCTCCATAGGCAGTTTGCCCAAGTGCTGATAATTATCCAGGGCGATGTCGTCGATGGTGAAATCGTAGAAATCGTGGACATCTGGGTTGAGGACCAGCTTGGGTGCCGGAAAGGCCCGGTCGCGGCGAGCCAGCTGGGTCTTCATGGCCTGGACGTGGTTCTCATAGACGTGGGCGTTGTTGATGACGTGCGTGAACAGGCCCGGACGCAAGCCGGCGGACTGGGCTATGAGATGGATGAGGACGGCGTACTGGGTCATATTGAAGGGGACGCCCAGCCCCATGTCGCCACTGCGCTGGATGAGCATACAGTTCAAACGGCCGTCAGTGACATCCCACAACGTCTGATAGGCACAGGGCTGAAGGGCCATGTCCGACAGGTCTTCGATATTCCACAAAGATACGATCATGCGCCGGTTCTGGGGATCCGTCTTCAGCGTTTCCAAGAGCTTGTCGACTTGTTTATACTTCCGTATCTGATAGCCATAGGCTTTGCCAATGGTGCCGTCTGGCCGCATCCATTCGTCCCAGACGTGGCAATTCATCTTCTGCAGTTCCCGCACGTCATTACTCTGGAGCTGCCAAATCCAGAGGATTTCCTTGACGGCCGTCTTGAAGGCGACGAACTTTGTCGTCAAAATGGGGAATTCCTGTTCCAGGTCGAACTGCATGATCTGGTGGGGCAATTTATACGTCCGCACACCGGTGCGGTTGTTGTCGAAATAACCGTGGTCGAGGATATTTCCGACGATATTCAGGTATTGTGTATCAGCAATGCTCATGTATGTCACCTCAAAATCATTGGTTTTCTATGTAAGACTGGATGGCGCTGACGAACTGGCGGCCATATTTATGGAGCTTGAAGCTGCCTACGCCCTTGATGTCGCTCATGGCTTCCAGGCTGTCCGGCTTGAGGGCGGCCATATCCCACAACGTGGCATCGGAAAAGATGACGAACGGCGGGATGTGCTCATCCTTAGCCAGTTCCAGGCGGACTGCCCGCAGCGTGTCGAAAAGAGGCCGCAAGGCGTCTTCATCGATAGCCCCGGCGCGGCGTTTCTGCTGGCGCTTGGGCAGTTCCGGCACGGGATCGGACGCAACGACTTTCTGCTGAACAATGCGCTGATGGCCGCTGAGGGCCTGCCGACCCACTGCCGTCAAGGAGACGATAGGGTATTTGCCATCGGACTGGTCGAGATAGCCGTCGTCGATACACTGGCGGACCATGTCGCGGACTTCGGATAAGGTAAAATCACCAAGCATGCCGAAAGCCGAATTATTTTCAAAGCCATAGCGGCGGACTTTGGCATTCTGGCTACCCTTGAGGATGTCGCAGACCATGGTCATGCCGAAGCGCCCTTTTAGTTCGTCTACACAGAGGCAGATACTGCGGACCTGTTCGGTCATATCTTCTTCGACCGTTTCCTGATCGCAGTTGCCGCATTTCTCGCAGCGCTGCCACGACGGATGTTCGCCGAAATAGGTCAGGATATAATGGCGCAGACAGTGATTGCCTTCGCAATAACGGACCATGGCGTTGAGCAGACGGAATTCGACGGCCTGCTGCTGCGGATCATTGACAGACTGTTCGATGAGGAACTTCTGAATCATAATGTCCTGGCGGCTGAAAAGGAGGATACATTCCCCAGGCGCCCCATCTCGGCCGGCCCGGCCCGCTTCCTGATAGTAGCTTTCGATATTCTTAGGCATTTGGTAATGGATGACGTAGCGGACGTTGCTCTTGTCGATGCCCATGCCGAAGGCGTTGGTCGCGACGATGACCTGTAGCCGGTCATACGTAAAGGCATCCTGCATGGTCCGGCGCATGTCGTCACTTAGGCCGGCATGGTACCGGCCGGCCCGGATGCCCCGCCGCGTCAGCTCTTCATAGACGCGGTCCACTTCCTTGCGTGTCGCCCCATAGATAATGCCACTCTCTTCCTTATGCTGCTGGACATAGGACAAGGCGAAGTCAAGCTTGCGGTTCGTCCGGACGACGCGGAAATACAAGTTCGGCCGGTCGAAGCCGCCGATGAAGATCCGTTCCTTTTCCAGGCCTAAGAGGTTCATCATGTCTTCTTTAACCTTTTCCGTCGCCGTCGCCGTAAAAGCCCCGACGACAGGCCGCTTAGGCAGGGCAGCGATCCAGTCCTTGATGGCGCAGTAGCTGGGTCGGAAATCATGCCCCCATTGGGACACGCAGTGCGCTTCATCGATGATGAACATAGAAATGGGCAAGCTCTGCATGAAGGATGTAAAGAATTCGTTTTCCAGGCGTTCCGGCGAAATATAGACGAGTCTAACCCGACCAGCGCGGATGGCGGCGAAGCGGGCCTTGGCCTCTTCAAAGGTACACTGGCTGTTGATATACGTCGCCGGTATCTCCTGGTTGACCAGGCTGTCGACTTGGTCCTTCATGAGGGAAATGAGCGGCGAAATGACCAAGGTCACGCCGGGCATCATCAAGGCCGGCAGCTGGAAGCAGATCGACTTTCCTGCCCCAGTCGGCATGATGGCCAGACAGTCGCGGCCATCGAGGAGGGTCTGGATAACTTCATGCTGGCCCGGCCGGAACGACGTATAGCCAAAATATTGTTTTAAAAGAGATTCAAGTTCCATCATGAATGGTGTTCCCTTCTTGCGGTATATTGGATGATACGTAATCTTCGATGTGTAAAGCCAAAAGGAGCTGTCGTAAGCGACAGCTCCTTTATATCATATCATCTTTAGCCTTATTTTGCCAATTCTTCTTTCAAGACCTTGGCCAGGCGTTTGATGCCTTCGACGATGCGATCTTCAGGCATGTTGGAGTAGTTCAGGCGGAAGTGGTTGGCATGGCCGCCGTGGGGGTAGAAAGGCCCGCCTGGCACGTAGGCAACGTTCTTCGCCAGGACTTTCGGCATGAGTTCTTTAGCATCCATGCCTTCTGGCAACGTTACCCACGTGAACAGACCGCCTTCGGGGTATGTAAAGGTGATGCCTTCCGGAAAATATTTCTTCATCGATTCACACATGAGGTCGCGGCGTTTCTTGTAGAGGGCCTTGATTTTTTCTACGTGTTCATCGAGGTCGAACATATCTATGTAGTACGACGTCTGGCGCTGGCCGAAGGACGAAGCCTGTAGGTCGACGGCTTGTTTCAGCTTGACGACTTTGTCAATGATGACCGGATCGGCTACCATCCAGGCGATTCGCAGGCCCGGCATGAGGATTTTCGAGAACGAGCCGAGGAAGATGATGTTGCCCTTCGTATCCATCGATTTCAGGGACGGCACCTTGTCACCGTCATAGCGAAGTTCGCCATACGGGTCGTCTTCGAGGACGGGGAAATCATAGCGGTTGACGATGTCCATGAAAGCCTTGCGCCGTTCGACGGGCCAGGTGATGCCTGTCGGGTTCTGGAATTCCGGGATGACGTACATCATGCGGACGCGGTCGCCGTATTTTGCCAGGATTTTTTCCAGTTCTTCCGGGATGATGCCCTTTTCGTCCGTCGGCACTTCGACGAATTCCGGTTTGCAGAGCTTGAAGGCGTTGATAGCACCGAGGTAGGTCGGGCTTTCGACGAGGACGACATCGCCCGGGTTAATGAAGATCTGGGCCAGCATGGACAGGCCCTGCTGGGAACCAGATGTAATGGTAATGTTGTCGATATCACAATCGACCATAAAGGCTTTTTTCATACGGGCTGCAATCTGCTTGCGCAAGGGATCGTAACCTTCGGTCGTGCCGTATTGCAAGGCTGCACGGCCATCTTTGGTCAAGATGGCATCGTCGACCTTTTTCAGCTGTTCCGTCGGGAAGAGTTCCGGTGCCGGCAGGCCGCCAGCAAAGGAAATGACTTCCGGCATGGTCGTCAGTTTCAAGAGTTCACGGATTTCAGAAGCTTTTAAATTCATGGCTAAGTCGGAAAATTGCATATCAATCACTCCTTCAAGTTATATGAATCACGCGTTTATCTATGTGTATATAGTATCATCGAAATTACTTTTATGCAATTAAACGTTTGTGTTATCAATATGTTACGTTTCGTACAACCTTTATAAACCAAATGTAAATAACGAGAAGGACTGATAATAGTAAATGTTCAATTAAAAAAAAATTAAAGAAAAACTGTAAAAAAAATTTTAAAAAATTCGCAAAAGAAAAGACGCCCTCATGAGAGAGCGTCGTATTTCCTTAAAATCTAATTATTTTCCAATTTTTTCTTTCAAAACTTCGCCTAAGCGTTTAATCCCTTCGACGATGCGGTCTTCCGGCATGTTGGAGTAATTCAGGCGGAAGTGGTTGGCGTTGCCACCGTTCGGGTAGAAAGCACCGCCCGGTACGTAAGCGACTTTCTTTTCGATGACTTCTGGCATCATAGCCTTGGCATCGAGGCCTTCCGGCAAGGTGACCCACGTGAACAGGCCGCCTTCAGGATAGGTGAAGGAAACACCTTCCGGGAAGTATTTCTTCATGGAATCGTACATGAGGGTACGGCGTTTTGCATAGAGTTCGCGGATCTGTTTGACATGGGCGTCGAGGTCGAACATGTCGATGTAGTACGAAGCCTGGCGCTGTGCAAAGGACGACGTCTGCAAATCGACGGTCTGCTTGAGCATGACGGCCTTTTCCAGGATGTCATGTTCTGCGACCATCCAGCCGATACGCAGGCCCGGCATGAAGATTTTCGAGAAGGAGCCGAGGAAGATGACGTTGCCCTGAGTATCCAAGGATTTCAAGGTCGGCATCGTTTCCCCTTCATAACGGAGTTCGCCATACGGGTCGTCTTCGATGATAGGGATATCATGTTTATTCATGATGTCCATAATAGCCTGGCGCCGTTCCAAGGGCCACGTGATGCCCGTCGGGTTCTGGAATTCCGGGATGACATACATCAGGCGGACGCGGTCACCGTATTTTTCGATAGCGGCTTCCAAGGCTTCCGGAACCATGCCTTTGTCATCCGTTTCGACTTCGACGAACTGCGGGAAATTGACAGCAAAAGCCGTCGTAGCGCCCATGTAGGTTGGACTTTCGACAAGGACGATATCGCCTTCGTTGAGGAAGAGCTGCCCCAAGAGGGACAGGCCCTGCTGGGAACCGGCGGTGATGATGATATCTTCATAAGTGCAGTCCGTATGGAAAGAGGTTTTCATACGTTTGGCAATCTGTTTACGCAAGGGCACATAACCTTCCGTCGTACTGTACTGCACGGCCTGACGGCCTTCTTTTTTCAAGATTTCCACGTCGACTTTCATCATTTCGTCAATCGGGAAAAGTTCCGGTGCAGGAAGGCCACCGGCGAAGGAAATAATTTCCGGATTTTCCGTTACTTTCAAAATTTCACGGATATCCGATGCGTGTAAACTCTTTGCTTCTTCAGAAAACTTTACCATAAAACTTCACTCCAATCTATTCTCTTTCTTTTATGGCTTTGGTTACGACCGGAAAATATGTGTCGTAATGTCATTTATTATACCACTATATGAGCCATGAATCTACAAATTTTATGGAAAACACTCAAAATAAAGCCGTTTATCGTAAGTCGTTCGTCGTAAAAGCCTGCCATTATACCAGAATGGGCTGTGCCGACACTTCGTGGTCCCCCTCCAACACAGCTCTCCGTTTTGGCAACCGGCTTGCATCTCCCTACGGTCGATTCATGCTGGCCCAATTTGTAGGAGCTCGCATGATGGCGGAAACCTTCATGCGACAGCCCCTTTTCCCATGATTACTATTTTTTATGCGACTGATTTAACGCCGTGACTTCAAAGGGAATCCGTTGTTCCCGAACTGCCGCCTTGATGAACAAGATGATCGCAGCTGACATGCTCAGTCCTACGGAATCACAAAAATCTTCAAAGTCTTCTTTTAATTCCTTATTAATGCGAAAGGATACGCCAATTTGTGCAGCCATTCTATCCCCCCTTTTATTTCGCATCAGAAATGACGCGTACTCGTTCAATAGTCGGTTTTCCATTATGGTTTTTCTGGATGGTGTCGATACGGATGTACTGGAGTTCCGGCGAGAATTCTTTGACCAGTTTGCTCAGTTCCGGATCCGTGCTGCCGACACCGCTTTCGACGATGCGGTAGACGATGGCCGCAAATTCATAACGCGTCATCATGCGGTCACCTTTAAATTCGCCATCCGGGTAGCCTTCGAGGATGCCTTTCTTAGCCAGCGTCGTGACATACTTATAAGCCCAATGGTTTTCAGCGACATCCGGGAAGAGTGTGCTCTTAGCCGGGTCGACAGCCATGCCGTGCATGCTCTGCAATTTGGCAATAAGGGCATCTTGTTCGGCCATATGCTGGCGCATGGCTTTCATTTCCTTGGCCATGGCCACGCGGGACGTCGAAACGTGGTTGCCCTGGCCGAGCTTAATGCTGACACCGGCATTGACCATGTTTTCCCCGCCGCCGAAGGAACCGCCGACACTGAACATGGTGTCTTCATTGGGACGGTAATAAGCACCGACAGCGGCCGCATTGGCGCCACGGTAATTGCCGTAGCCAGCGGCGAAGTCCCACTTATCATCCGGGTCGAAGTCCAGCGGATGGAGAGCCGCCAGGGCTGCTGCGCCGGCGCCGACACGATTGATGCGGTTGCCCAGTTTATTGACCGAACCGCTGAGGCCATTGATAGCTTGGTCACGCTGCCAGAGCTGACTGCCGTTGACGGCATCCGTCGAATCCTGGCTGACCTTGCCATCGGCGACACCGCTAATCTGATTGCCACCCATGTTGACGTTGCCCTGTTTAATAGTGATAGCATCATGGCTGTCGTCGCCAGTCTTGACGGTGAGGCCACCGTTGTCCATAGTCGTGTTGCCCGTCGTAATGGTTTTAGCTTCAATACGGTTGATACCTTTGAGGTCCTTGGCCAATTTGACTTGCAGTTTGGCATTATCACCATCTTGCGAAGCAACGACACCGATATTGTTACCGTCAGCATATTCCGTAGCACCGCCGTAAACCTGGACATTCTTGTTCAGTTTCACTGCTGCCTTGCCGGAATCACCACTGTACTTCATGCCATCGTCCATGGTAGCCACTTCATGAGTTACATAGTTGTGGTCTTCGTATACGACGCGGTCCATGCCGTCTTTGCCACCATGGCCGTCGGTACCATCGACACCGACCTGGCCATTCTTGACGTGGATATCGGCCGTGGTATTCTGACCATCAGCACCTTTAGGTCCTGTCAGGCCAATGTGACCTTCCGTACCATCCTTACCATCGACACCTTTGATGGTGACGCCATTCTGGCCATCCTTGCCTTTAATGGAAATACCATTCTTGCCATCAATGCCGACGCCGGACTTGCCATCAGCCCCATTGATACCCATATGGCCATTCTGTCCATCTTTACCGTCTTTGCCAGCACCACCGATGTTCAGGTTATCGCTGAGCTTCAGATCATAAACCTTCTGCCCATCGTCGCCTGTCTTCTGAGCAATCTGGAGGTTGCCTTCCGAATACGTATTTTCTGTTGTTGGTGCAACTGTACCGCCATTGACGGTAACTTCCGTATGATACTTATCGACGTTTTCAATCTTATTGTTCACCTCGGTGAATTTCGTATTGACGTTCGACTCTACTTGATGAAGTTGGTCTTCCGTAGCAGCACGGCCGCTGACATAAGAACCATCATCCTTCCAGGTCTTGTTGTCCAGGTTAGTGACATACTTGCCAGCCTTATCAGTGCCGGTAGCATTGCCATCCTTATCATAAATGGTCAGGCTGTTGTCACCAGCTTCGACGTTGCCAATCTTGACACCATTGTCGCCGCCAGCAACAATCTGCCCCTTCGAGCCATCGACAGTGACCTTGTTGTCACCTGTGCCGGCCGTAACAGTACCATCGGTGCCACTGATGGCAACTTTCTTATCGCCATTAGTGGCATCGCCAAAGGTAACATCCTTGGCCAAATCGACGGTGTATTTTTTACCGCCAATCGAATTCGTACCTTCTGTGACAGTGATATTCTCCGAACCAGCTTCTACCGTCGTATACTGACCAGCCAAAGTCTTGACCGTTTTCAGCTGAGCTACGTTGACAGCATCCGTATCAGCGAAGCCTGCAACTACCCCAGTAATCTGGCGAGTAATCCATTTTGTGTGATCACTGTCACTGACATTACCCACAGATACGGCCCCATTCGTTGATTTCCAGGCAGCAGCATATTCATTAGTCTGAATATTATGAGCCCCATTCGTTTGGAAATCGTAGCCGACGACACCAGGGCCAACATTAGAGAAGGAATTAGCACCGATAGCAACATAGCCTTCCCCTTCTGTTCCGATTCGACCAGTTTTAGCATTATCACCGATTGTAACATCTTGGTTCCCATTGCTGTAAGAAAGATGACCAATAGCAATAGCACCGCCATTATGTCCATTCGTATTTCTATTATTCGTCTGCGCACCCACACCAAAAGCAATATCGTTGCCCTGAGCAGCTTTAGTTTGGGCTATGATAGTTCCCTAAGAATCAACAATACTTGAGCCAATCGCGATTCCCCCGCTTTCTCCATTGTTTTCAGCTAATGTCTTATACCCAATCGCAATGGATTTATCTTTTTGCGCTTCAGAACCACTGCCAATAGCAATAGCAGCAATACCATCATTATTATTCGCATGAGCCTTCATCCCGATAGCAATGCTTTCTGACTTTTCAGCTTTGGCTTCTGTGCCTAAAGAAATCGCATTATTGCCACCATTATTGGTAACAGCCGCGTTAGTCCCAATAGCAATATTATTTTTGCCTACTACATTAGCACTAGTCCCAATCGCAATGGAATCCTTCGGGCTTCCATTATTGCTGACAGTAGCTCCATAACCAATTACGATGACACCATCAGACTGATTACTTTCGTTTTTTGCCCCAGGACCAATGACAGTGCTATATTTCCCTTTATTAGTGCTGCTGTCTTGCGCTCCTGGATTTTCTTCTGTAATATTAATATTTTGCGCTGCCTGTACTGCTGTAATCCCACCGGTCAAGGTAAAAACAGTAAGCGCTGCAGCTAACGAACAGGTAAGGACTGCTCTTTTTTGCCCTTTCCCTTTTCCTTGGCAATGAGCAATTTCCGACACGACGACGTAGCAATTTCTCGCTTTACTCCAAATAATTTTAAAGATTTTATTCATAAGGCATCCCCTCTCTCTGAATATATTTCATAAAAATATATGAAATATTCGTGCCAACTTGAGGGAACAGCGGACAGATGTGTCTATGATGCAATGACAGCTTTATTTTGCAACATAAAGAAAAGTGTCTCTTTGTCGCGAAATGCAACAGTTTCATGACAAAAAGTATTATATTGAGACAGGGCATAGTAAAAAAGCTTGCCGCATGTGCGACAAGCTTTTTAAGTGATTAGTGGTTAGTGGCTAGTGGTTAGCAGATGGCTTTAAATATAAAAACCATTACCTCAAACATAGGAGAAAGGGACCTTGCATGATGTTCGCTAATTTCGCGCTACATATCCTTTTTATTTTGATATTTTTGCCGCATCCGGTAAATCGTCGAGCGGCTGATGCCGAGTTCTTTGGCGATATCCGATACGCTTTTACCGTCTTGGTACAGTTTTTCAATGTAATCATACGTCATGGCCTTGAGATTCCGGTCGCGGACATTCTTGTCCGGCACGACGGGCGGATTGGGCAGGACCCAGGCTAAGTCGGGCAAGGTAATCTTTTCCTCACGGACGACCAGGGACAGGCGTTCGATGGTATTGGCCAGCTGACGGACATTGCCCGGCCAGGGAAGGGTCTGGAAATAATCGATAACGTCTTGGCCCAGCTCATGGTGCCGTCCATACTGGGCATTGAACCGCTGGAGCAGCGCTTGGGCTACGACGGGAATATCCGCACTGCGCTGGCGCAAGGGCGGCACGTGGATGAGCAGGACAGCTAGCCGATAATAAAGGGCCAGCCGGAAGCGATGTTCCTGGACGGCTTGTTCTAAATCCTTATTGGTTGCGGTAATAATGCGAACATCGACGGGAATGGCCTGATGAGAGCCAAGGCGGCGAATGCAGCGTTCCTGCAGGACCCGCAGCAAATAGTTCTGCAAGTCATACGGCATGTCCCCGATTTCATCGAGGAATAGCGTTCCCCCATTGGCCGCTTCAAAAAGGCCTTCACGGCCTTCGCGGCGGGCTCCTGTAAAGGATCCGCCAGTATAGCCAAAAAGTTCGCTTTCCAAGAGGCTTTCTGAGACAGCACTGCAGTTGATGGTCTGCTCATATTATGGATAGCCTGAGCCAGCATTTCTTTTCCTGTGCCCGATTCCCCGGTAATGAGGATGGTCGATTCACTGGCCGCGTAAATCCGGGACAAGCATTTGACCTGTTTCATCATCTGTGAATGGCCGATGATGTCATCTAAATGGTAATAAGCGGTCATCCCCCGCGGGGAAGAAGGCGTCTTCTTTTGCGACAATCTAGACTGGCGCAAGCTCCACAATACTTTGAAAAAAGCCCGTACCAGGCCGCCCACTTGGGTTGCAAGGTGATATATTCCATTCCTTCGGCGCGAACGTAGTCTTCAACGCCTGCACTGACACCCAGATTGGATACCGGAAAGGGCTGCCTAATGAACAGAAGCCCGCAGAGCCCGTTCATCCGTATCGGAGGCCAGACAATAAAAAGTGACCCCCATCGCCTTGAACTGCACTTCTAAATCATCATAATAGGCGCTCAGCGAAAGGGGAATGATGACGCCGCAGGATTTCCCCTCGGGAACCTGCCGGACACAATTCAACAAATCGAGGACACTGGGCTGAACGACAAAAATCCGTTGCCGCGGATATGTTGCAGCAATCGCTGATGCCATGGGCTCCCACAAAATCACGGCATCCCGTCCGTCCCAAACGCTCTTCCGGATTCGATCCGCTACATCAGCCATAGTGCCATCAATTAGGTCAATCTGGGCCAGCTTCCGTTTCTGCGTTGCAGGCAGAAATTGTTCAATTTTTGTATATAACTGTGACAATGGAGCAACAACAGAAATTTTAAAATTTCTTTGCTTCTCCTTAATGTTTTTTGTTTCATTTATAATAAAATCTTAATATTTTTATTATCGTTCTTTTTTATAAATATATCTTATACCATAAGTTGAGATAGGCTTATTATATCACGTAATTATAAAATATTTATAACGTTTAATAGCAAAATGTCATATTCTATCTTATTGAATTTATATTTTCTTGATAGTATTATGTGATAATTTAGTATATTTATAATAAATCAAAATATAGTTTTTGACTATCTCTTTATAAGTTCTCATAAGCCGGTATAGCCTGTATTTACAGGCTTTCCGGCATTTTTCAAATCGGAAGAAGCTCTTATATATTCTCATTTCCCCTCATGTTTTCGCGTCCAAAAGTAGTAAATCAAGTAGTAAAACCTCTATCTACTACTAAGCAATCAGCCGTTCCATTTCTGCCATTGCACTATCAGAGGTAGCATGGGCGTAATAGTTCAGCGTCATGTTGATGTTGGAATGTCCCATGATATACTGCAATGCTTTCGGGTTCATTCCGGCGTTTGCTAAATTGGTACAGAACGTATGGCGTAGGGTATGGGGCGTTGTCACTTTCGGTAAGGCTTCCTCATGGCTTTTGTTGTACTTCTTCACAAGCCCCCGGAACATGGTTTCAAAGTTGACTGCTACTTTCGGTAGCCCGTTCCGGTTAAGGAATAAAAATCTGCTGTAACCGCCGACAATAAAATTGTCTGCCCGTCCCCTGTCATTCAGCACACGCTTGAACGCTTCATAGACTTTGGTACTCATTGGAATTTGTCTGATACCGCTTTTTGTCTTTGGCGTTTCAACATGATACCCAACTCCCGATACTTTCAAAAGCTGGTGGTCTACGTTGATTAGCTTATGCTCAAAGTCAATATCGCTTTCAGTCAGTCCGCAGAGTTCAGAAATGCGAAGCCCTGTTCCTAACAGTATGATAATCTCGTCGTAATACTTCTGATAGACTTTATCACTCTGCACAAAGGACAGGAAAGACGCTTCCTGTGTTGGGGATAGAGGTACCTTTGGTTCGGTGTTATCTTCTAAAACGGTGTTCAACTGGAAGTCAAAGGGATTTTTCCTAATGCAATCGTCCTGTATGGCTGTGTAAAAGGCAGCTTTCAGAGAACGCTTGTGATTGTTGATTGTCTTGAATGAATAGCCCTTATCTTTCATGCGTAAAGCCCATTCTTTCGCGTCGGACAGCTTCACGCTCTCAATGCTGCAAGCTCCAAGACTATCTTCTTCCAAAATCCTCATAAGCTGCTTGCGCCCCTGTTTTGTGCCATGCCGTACATTTGCCCGGTGCCTTATCTGCTTTGCGTAGAGTTGGCAGACAGTCATTTTCTTTCCCAACGTGTCAATCCCGTCGTCAAGGTCTTTCTGTATCTCTTTTTCCTTTTCCCGAAGCGAAATATCTTCACGTTTTCCCGCCGGGGTCTTGTCGGTAGGTACTAACTTCCAAGCGTAAACAAATTGCGGGTTCCCAAAGGTATCTATATATTTGTAAGCATATCTTCCGTCTTTTCTCTGGCTCTCTCCTGTGCGTAAAATGCGGTTCCTGTTATCTCGTCTTTTCTCCGACATTGTTCGTCATGCTCCTTTCCATGACGGAAAGAGCCTTGATATGCTTGTATCTATTATACCACATTCAAGGCTCGATTTCACTATATAACTTCCAAAGTGTCAATGAATTTTTCAAACTGTTTTCGCTTGATTTGAATACGGTTGCCGTTCATAATCACCCACCCGGCAGCCGGGTTTTCTTCCGCTAATTTACGCAGCTTGTTTTCCCCGATACGGAAATATTTTGACGCTTCCTCAATGGTGAGCGTGTACTTCTCCCAGATAGGCACATCAGTAATATTCATTAAAATGTCCCCCTTTCAATAGAGTACAATAGTTTCAAAAGTAGAAAGAGAGCTTTAATCGGACGGTTATTAGCATAACCTCATGGGAATTGCACCCCCGCATGGTTCTCATGCAGCCCTACCCATTGCCTGCGACGCTCTTAACGCTCGGACTGTGGCTGTAAGGAAGTATCATTGTATATTTTGCGTGTCGTCGCCCGCAAGCCGCTACACTTGCTTTCCGGCGCGGTGTTGGTCGCTCGGCTGTCCGGGTGGGGATAACCTCACCCGGATAGCGTCATGGCGCACCCGCCGTATGGCTCGGCGCAAAAGGAACGTATCCGATTTGCCCTATGCTGCGCCGCCGTTATCTTGCGCCGCTTTCTTTGTCAAGGTTCAGAATGGCTTTGCTGCCGCGTCAGCAGCGGAACGGAAAAGGGGGAGAGAGAAAGCGTCCCGCCGCCGCTGCGGTTTATTCCTCTGCCTTAAAGGTGAGGACAGCCATCATCAGTTTTGCTTGCAGCCGTTCCCGAATGTCGTGGTCTACGCCAAAATAGACGTTCCCGCGCTCGTCGTACAGCTTCCGCATGGAGAGGCGGGCTATGTAGCCGCTGAAATGCTGCAAGACAATCTTCATAGCGTCCGGGTCGCCCTTTGTCGCTGCCAAAATGACAGGATAGGGAACAAGGGCTTTTTCCGGGTAGCCGGGTTCGTTACCATTCGTCCCATTCATCAGCATTTTCCTCCAGATATTTTTTTAGTAGCTCAAAAGAGCTTGTCCACCTGTACTGTATCGTGCTTCTCGACGTATCGAACAGCTCCGCAATCTCGGTGTCGTTCATTCCCTCGAAATAGTACAGGAGTACGGCTTTGCGCTTTTCTTCCGGCAAAGTACGGATTGCTTCAAGAAGCAGCTTCGGCGTGATTTTCTTCCCGGCTCTTTCAAAGGCGGTTTCCCCTTTGAAATATTCATCAAAGGTATGAAGCTGCCGCGCTTCTTCTAAGGTCAAGTCGGAAAAGGTAATCTCCTTTGCCTTATGCCTGTGCAGCTCTTTGTGAGCGTCACACGCTTCATTGTGCAGTACCGTATTGCAAAACTTCTGGAAAGCGCACTGTTTTATAAACTCCCTGCGATTAGGTTCCACATTCTCACCCCCTTTCTCGTTGGAAAGTTGGTGGTGCTTCCCCCTTTTCGCGGGGCAATACTGCCTTTTGAAAAAAACGCCGAAGATTTTCGGATTTTTTTCAAAAAATTTTTTGAGCAGCAAAATACGCCTGTCCGAAAAGCCCGGACAGGCGTATAGGTATTGTAAGTAGTATTTAGATGATTAGACAGTTCATATTCAAGGGTGGAGAGGTTCCCGACGGTGGTCGGGCTTTTTTTGATAAGTCAATGACCGTCGGATTTTGTCGATAGGGTATGTGCTTCATGGCGGCTACCTCCTTTAGCCGCCGCTTTTAACAGTGATACCGCGTCATTTCATCAGAAAATAAAAAGAAACGGCGGCTTTGATTTTTCAAAGCTGCTGCGGAAATCAAAGAACGACAAGCAACAGTTCTGATTTTGCTCCAATATGGTTATTGGGGGCACAAATTAAAATCAAAAAAGAGCCGATAACAGCAGTATTTCAAACTGCATATTATCGGCTCTGCGTCTGTGCGTCTGGCTCTTTTAATTAAATTATTTTTGTTGTTTTTTGGCTTTATTATATGTATTAGCTAATTGTCCACAAGCTGCTTTAATCTCTCTACCATGAGAAACTCTCATGGTAACTTCAAGTCCTGTTTGCTCTAATTGATGTTTGAACGCAACCATTTCTTGTTTTTGTGGTGCTCTAATTTTTGAATTACTCGTCGGGTTGTATTGCAGCACGTTAATCATAACATTTTTGCCCTTAAACCATTTTGCAAGTTGCCTTATATCTGAGGAACGGTCATTTATACCTGGTAAAAGTAAATACGCAAATACCACTTTTCGATTATGCCTTTGTGAATAGGACAATGCTTGCTTAACAACATCTTCAATAGCGTACATGTGCATATGAGGAATGATACAGTTTCTCGCAGCCTGTGTTGCTGCATGTAAAGATATTGTCAACTGAATTTTTAGATGTTCTTCGCGCAATTTTTTTAATTGATTAACTGGACCAACTGTTGATACGGTAATGCCGTCGGTTGGAAAGTTAAGTCCATTTCTATCTCGAAGAATATGGATTGCTGCAATCAAGTTGTCGTAATTGAATAAAGGTTCTCCCATTCCCATAAAAACGATACGATTTACTTTTTGACGTATCAATATGACCTGCTGCACAATTTCAGACGGTGTTAGATTACGAACAAAACCATTGCGTCCGGACTCACAAAAAATACAGCCAACAGAACAACCAACTTGCGTACTTACGCAAACAGTCCCACCATCTCGCCGTTTAATAAAAACCGTTTCGATATACCTGTTGTCTTTCAATTCATAAACATACTTTTCAGTATCGCTACTTTTATAGACTTTTTTTGTTGATATTGATAGATTTTTTTTGTGAAATGGCTGTTTATATAATTCCGTATATAAGGCTCTTGCTTTATCCTCTCCAATTACTTCCGACATTTCTTTGTAAGTAAATCCGTATGGGTCATTCAATATTTCCGTAGGTGTACTTTTAGGTAAGTGTTTCATTTAATATCCTTCCTTTTCAAAATTAAAAAGTTTGTTTTTCAGAGTTTTTGATTATGATTTCTAATTTTTCAACATCAACGATATGTGTTAATTTACATTTAGGGCAGAAAAGAGGAAAATTTCTTAATACCGTATTATAAAATACTTGAACCCTCGTCTTTCCGTTACAAATTGGACATTTTATCCAATATTTTTCAAGCATAATATTTCTCCTTTTGCGCAAAAAAATACAGGTCAATTCTCAACATGAGCATTGACCTGCATTTATACATATAACACTACAACAAAATTAAGGCATAGTTTTTATACTATGTCTATACATCGTTAGTTTTGTTGTATAGCATACGCAAAATAAGCATGACAAAAAAGCCCATATTGAAAATGGGAAAAATCTTTTTTGATTTCAATGCTTATCGAATACGCATGCTATGTAACATAAACATTTCCCCCTTTTAATAATACTATACAAAAAAAGCGGATAGTTGTCAACATATACATATGAATTATTTTGGCTAACTAATAGAACAGTGTAGACATATCCAAGAAGAAAGGTGAACAGTAAAATGTAATAGAGTGAATAATTATGGCAAAAAGACCAGTACCAAAATACGACTTCAAGGCTTTTGGGGCAGCGATAAAGGCGGCGCGGACAGGGCGCAAGGAGAGCCGCAAGAAAGTGAGCGACGAAATGTTTATCTCGCCGCGCTACCTTGCGAACATTGAGAACAAGGGGCAGCACCCAAGTTTACAGATTTTCTTTGAGCTTATGCTCCGCTACAATATATCCGTAGACCAGTTCCTTTTGGAAACGCCGCCGGAAAAGAACACGCAGCGGCGGCAGCTTGACGCGCTCCTTGACGGTATGAGCGATAAGGGCATACGGATTGTGAGCGCAACGGCAAAGGAGATAGCGGAAGTCGAAACAGAGGGCAGATAAGAGGTGTCCGTCACAAGTGAACAGGGTATAGAGAGCGTTGTAATCTTTTTTGAGGATTGCAGCGTTTTTCTTTTGCGTAAGTTTGGCAAAACCGGGCATAGCTCCGTAGTAAGGCATAAGGGCATAAGGGATAAAAATATTCATAGCAAGCATAGGAAGCGGGTACCCACTTCCGTATTTTCCCCCTCCCGCGCTGCGGCGCGTCGGTTGAAAATTGCTTGTTGGGAAGTGTCCCAAACCCTCGGAACGGAAAGGAAAGGAGCGAAGCAATGGACGGACGGAAAAGGACGGTGCAAATCAAATTCAGAGTGACGGAAGCGGAACGGGATTTAATACTGGAAAAAATGAAGCTCGTTCCCACCCGGAACATGGCGGCATATCTGCGGAAGATTGCCATTGACGGGTATATCATTCAGATAGACCACGCCGATATAAAGGCAATGACCGCAGAGATACAGAAAATCGGTGTCAACGTCAACCAGATAGCCCGCCGCGTGAACGCGACGGGGAACGCATACCAAGAGGACATAGAGGAAATAAAGGGGGTGCTTGCGGAGATATGGCGGTTACAAAGATTAAGCCTGTTAAAAGCACCCTAAGCAAAGCCCTTGACTATATCGAAAACCCGGACAAAACGGACGGGAAAATGCTCATATCCTCTTTCGGCTGCTCCTATGAAACGGCAGATATTGAGTTCGGCTATACCCTCTCGCAAGCACTGGATAAGGGCAACAATTTAGCCTTTCACTTGATACAGTCCTTTGCGCCGGGAGAGGTAGACTATGAGAAAGCCCATGAAATCGGAAAACAGCTTGCCGACGCGGTGACAAAGGGGCAGCATGAATATGTTGTGACGACGCACATTGATAAGGGGCATATCCATAACCACATTATTTTCTGCGCGGTGAATTTTGTAGACCACCACAAGTACAATTCCAACAAAAGGAGCTATTACGGCATACGGAACATGAGCGACAAGCTGTGCCGGGAGAATGGCTTGTCCGTCGTCGTCCCCGGCAAGGGAAGCAAGGGAAAGAGCTATGCGGAATATCAAGCGGAAAAGACGGGTACAAGTTGGAAAGGCAAGCTAAAGATTGCCGTTGACGCGCTTATCCCCCAAGTTTCCAGTTTTGAGGAATTGTTGCAGCGGTTACAGGCGGCGGGCTATGAGATAAAGCCGGGGAAATATGTATCATGCCGCGCCCCCGGACAGGAACGCTTCACCCGCCTAAAAACCCTCGGCGCAGACTATACAGAGGAAGCCATAAGGGAACGGATAGCGGGCAGACGGGCAAAGGCGGCGAAAGCCCCCGGAGAGCAGCGCGGCGTTTCGCTGCTTATCGACATTGAGAACAGTATCAAGGCGGCGCAGAGTAAGGGCTACGAACAATGGGCGAAAATCCACAATCTGAAACAGGCGGCAAAGACCATGAATTTCTTGACGGAACACAAGATTGAACAGTACGCGGATTTAGTCAGCCGGATTGAGGAAATGGCAGCGGAAAGCGGACAGGCGGCAGACGCATTGAAGAACGCGGAAAAGCGGCTTGCGGACATGGCGGTGCTTATCAAGAATGTTTCCACCTACCAAAAGACAAAGCCCGTCTATGACGCATACCGCAAGGCAAGGAACAGGGAGAAGTACCGCGCCGGACAGGAACAGGCGATTATCCTACATGAAGCCGCCGCAAGGTCGCTGAAAGCGTCGGGCATTGCGAAGCTCCCGAACCTCGCCGCGCTGCAATCGGAATATGAAGCCCTCCAAGCGCAGAAAGAAGCCCTTTACGCCGACTATGGGAAGCTGAAAAAGAAAGTCCGGGAATACGATATAATCAAGCAGAACATTGACAGCATTTTACAGGCAGACAGGCAGCCGGAACGGGAAAAGGGAACAGAGCGCGGATAAGGGCAAAAAAAGAACAGGGCGCGGAAAGCCAGTATATGACTTCCGCGCCCTGTCTTTTTATGGGTGCTTTTTTTGTGAATGTTACGCAGTAGAACGCCATTTTCGGGGGTAAAGGTATAAAGTACCGCCTATCTGATTTTCACGCCCGGAAAGCCCTGTAAATCAAGGGATTTTCCGCGCCTACTGCGTAACAGGGGCGCGTCTTTTCCTCATGCGCTCGGCGGCTTGTCTGCGGGTGATACGCTTCCGGCAGTCGGGGCAGTATTTGACGCTGTTGGAGCTTGACGCAAAGAACGCGCCGCACTCGGTACACTTCTTCCTGTCCCCGGTCTGGTAAAGCTCCGCATAGAGCAACTTGTCGGCGGGAAGCACCGCAACCCGGAACCACTTGCAGAGAAGCGAATAGGAAATAAGCTGCGGACATACGCACTCGTCCCCGTCGTCCAGTAAGATACAGTTCCCGTTATCGCAGTTGCAGCACGTCCGGCGCACAAGCGCATTTACTTTCCGGCTCTGGGGCGGCGTCAGCCGCTTAATCTCGCTCATGCTTCATCAGCGGCGTAAATGGGAAGCTCCGCAAACTCCGCTTCGCCCATGCGCTCCACTTTGGCAAGGGTACGGGCGGCAAAGCCCCGCATTTCCCCGTCCATAAAGGGCAGCGCGGCGTTCATGGCGACGATAAGCCCCTGTCGGCTCCCGGTCTTGTAAATGCTCAAAAGGTTTGTTTCCTCTACGGTCAGTTTTGTCATGTTCACACCTCCAAATCGTGATTTTTTGTTTTCGCCGCCGCCTTTTTCGGGGCGGTCTTTGCCTTGTCTGTTTTAAGCTGCGCCCGGACAGAGGGGCGGGGCTTCCTTATCTCCCTGTCCCGGTTCTCCCCCTTGCCAATCAGCGCATACGTCCCATGTCTGCCCTCGATTTTGGAAAAGGAAAGGGTCTTGTAAGGCAGCATGGAGAAAAGGCGGTCAGTGTCCTTTGTGGCTGCAAGCTGCATGAACGCCGGGGAAAGCTCCACCATGAAATGGGTCTTGTTGGGGCTGTTCGGCTCATAGTGCCGCTTCATTTCCCGCACAATGCGTCGCGCTTCCGTTTCAATCAGCCCGTCCCGCAATGCGGCGATATGCGCCTTGAAATCCCCCTGTGGAAGCTGCTCCCGGCTGCGCCGTTCTTCCTGTAAGAGCGATTGCAGCGCGTCCGGGTCGTTTGGTACGGCTTCAAAGCGTTCAAACTTCCCAAGCTCATAATCGGGATTGCCGTTGAAAAACTGTCCGGCGGGTATCTCCCGTTCCCCATGCTCATAAATCAGCTTCACCGTATCGGCGGGCAGCTCCTTTTCCTTGACGCGCTCATAGTGTTTAGCGTAGTCCAGTTCGTACAGATTGCCCTTGATTTTCCCGCGCTCCGTTCCCGTCAGCTCGATTGCATAGGCAAGGACGCGGTCGCTCGTCTGCTCCATGTAGAAACGCCATGTGTTGTGGGGCGCGGTGTCTTTGAGGAAAACGTCGCGCTCCCTAAAGCAATGCGTCCCGGACGGGCGGCAGAACCACAAAAGGGTCTTGTCCTCCTTGCGGGGGCTTGCCGCCGCCTTTGCGATAATCTCCTTGTCAATCTCCAAGTCGCTCTGGTAAAAGCCTGTGTTCTGCTTCATAACCGCATTGAGGGAAGCGAACAAATCCACGTCCTCAAATTTACTCTGTTCCGGCATGGGTCAGCTCCTTTCCAAATCCTGTGATTTCTGCTTTGCGTTTTTCTTCTGCGCCTTTTCCTTGTCAGCCCTAAGCTGCGCCCGGATAGAGGGCTTCTTTTCCGGCTTCGCTTCCTTGCCGCGCTCCCTGTCGGCTTTGACCGCGTTAGCCAGGTCAACAAGGGAAATTGTTTCTCCCGCCTTAACCTTTGCTTCCAGTTCGTCAACGGTAGGGGTGTTGTTGATGATACCGTCAAAGCTGTTGTCGTTCTGCTCTACGGTGTCCTCGACGTACTTCAACGGGTTTTCCTTTTCCGGCTGCTCTGCGGCAACGGCAAACGCCCGCGTCCCGTTCCCCATAATCAGATACTTTCCGTCGTCCGACTGGTGGTGAAAGCCATATCCGGCGGTTTCTATCTGCTCCCGGCTCATGGCGGTTACATGGAAAGTCCCCCTCGGTGTCTTGATAGTTTCGCCCGTTTCCAAGTCGTCCGGGGTAAGCTGCTTCTGCTCCTGTAAAAACTCCGGCACTTGCCGGAAGCCTACGCTGTCAACGAAATGCGCCGCGTCCTGTCCGTTCTGATGAAGCACTACCACGTCCGAAACGGAAAGGCTGTGTCCCTTAAAGTCTTTGGGGTGGTCGATATTGAAACGGGTGTAAATATCTTCAAGGGAAGTTTCCGGCGCAAGGGGCGCGGTATAGACAAGCTCATAGTTCGCCCTGTCAACCACATTCCCCGCCGCCTGCAGGCGGTCGTAAGGCTCAAAGCGGAAGTCCCTTGTTTCGTCCCCGCCCTTTATCTGGTAAATGGAAAAGGTGTCCTTGTCCTGTCCGGCGGTCTGCGCCGTTTCCTGTGCCTTTGCGTAAAGCTGCTTTACGTCGCCCTCGGTCAGCTCGCCGCCTTTGAGCTGCCCCATAAGCTCGCGGCATTTCTCCGGCGTTCCCGTATAAAGCACGTCGCCCATTTTCGCCCGCCCGTTCTCCTGTGTCACATAGGCTTGCAAGAGGTGGCTGTTTTCCCGGCTGTCGCTGTAAGGGTTCCGGCGCACTCTGTAAATCGTTTCCGGGGTAAAGGCTTCTTTCGGGGCTGCGCCCGCCTTTTCCTGTGCGCCGGATTTTCCCGGTGCGGCTGCTTCCGGCTGCTCTTTCCCGGCTGTATCTGCCTTTGCCGGGGCTTCCGGCTGCGGTGCGGCTTCCTGTCCCTCTCTGGTGGTCTGCTCCTGTCCGGCGGTCTGCTCCTTGTCCTGTGCCTTTTGCAGCTCCGCTAAGTTCTCGTCTATGGAATTGATAATCTCGGCGGCTGCGCTGCGGATTGTTTCAAGGGAACTTTTCAGCTCGGAAAGCTCCCGCCCGCTGCTCCACCCGGCGACATAGCCGAAAGAGTAGTCCGACGTGTCAAGCCCGTAATGTTGGCAGACGGTATAGGCGACGCTTTCCGCTTCGACTTCGCGGGTGCGGCGGTCAACGCGGGGCTGCTCGTCCTTTGGTGCGTTGAGGTCAATGTCGTGCAGCTTCGCATGGGCGATTTCGTGAATGGCGGTCTTTAAGGTCTGCAATTCGCTCATGCCCTCGTTGATAGCAATGCGCTTGTCCTCCAAGTGGTAGTAGCCATGAGAGCCGCCCCCGATATTCTCAAAGGCGATAGGAACGGGAGAAGTCTTTTCAAGGGCTGCGAAAAAATCCTTGTAGCGGTCAACGTCGCCCGTCAGCTCGTCCACCGCAATGTCCGGCAGCTCCTTTCCCTCGGTCTGGGAAACGTCAAAGACAGATACCACCTTGTAGGCGGGTATCTTGACTTCCTTTTCCTCGGTGACGGGCTTCCCGTCCTTGCCGATTATGGGCTTCTGCGTGTGTGGGTCTATCTTCTCCACTTCCTGTCTGATTTTGAACGGCGACGGGGCAATGATTTTAATTCCCTTTTGCCCTTTCATCACGTTACGCCCGAAATTATTCTTCCAAGCGGAAAAGCCCGCCACAAGGGAAGCGTCCGGCTTCTGCATGGCGATAAGCAGCGTATTGTTGAAGCTGTAATTATGGAATTTTGACATGACTTTCAGATATTCCCGGTAACGCTCGCTGTCAAAGAGTTCCGCAATGCCCTGTTCCAGACGGTCGGTAATCTCTTTGAGCTTTTCGGCGGGCTTCTCGCTCGTCAGCACGATAGGGATAACCGGACGCGGCTCCTGTGGCTGCTCTGCGGTCGGTGTCATTCTCTGCCCCGGCGCGGCTGCGTCCATTTCTACCTTTGACGGGTCGGGTCTTTCCGGCTGCGGGGGCTGCGGCGTTACCCTGTATTCCTGTGGAACGTCGCGCCCGTCGTACCATTCTGTAAAGGTGTTGCGGTTGTTGTAGATATAGCCCTTTTCGGTAAACATACCGTCGTCGTTAATGGAAGCGTCGCGCCCGTATTCCTCATACATGAAATACCGTTTCACTTCGTCGGATAGCTCCGGTTCTTCCAGTTCATCAACCAGATAATGCCCGTATTCTTCTTCATTGTGGACGGACGGATAAATCCAGTAGCAGTCAAGGTTTTGTGCAAGGTTGATAATGTCCTGTAAGCTGTCGGCATGGTCGCCGTATTCAATGGCTGCAATGAATTTTTCCCTGTCGTCGTCAAACTGCATTTCCAAGAGCTTCCCTAAATAGTTCAGCTCGTCGGGGTGGGAATACTCGCTTAAATGTTCCGTCAAGCCGGGGATAGTGGATTGAAATTCTGTGAAATGCCATTCCTCATAGTGCTTGAAGTCAATCCCGATACGGTCAAAGACTTCTTTCAGATGTTCGGCAGTCGTGGGGAACGTCACCCATTCGCCCGCGGGTCTGCCCTCGGTGTACTTTCCAAGATTGGAAAGATAGCCGCTTAAAATCGGTTCTGCCATTTGTTCGCTCCTTTCTTTTTCAATCATGCGGTGCATAAGCTCAAAATCTTCAATGCTCATGCTCCCGTCAAATACATAGGGGTTAAAATCCGCCCCGTCCCGGTAGGGCTTTTCGGAAAAGGGAAGCCCCGCTTCATGGGCGGCTGCCCTCGCTTCCTCGATAACCTCCGGGGGAAGCCTGTCGTCATGCGCCCCGATAAAAGCGTCAATGTCGTTCATGCTGTTTTCGTAGTGGTAGCGCACTCCGGCGGTCAGCTCGTCAAGGCTCATGTCCCCGCCTAAATGCCCGCAGTAGTAGCCGTTTAAGATAACGGCGGCGGGGTCGGTGCTTTTGATTTCCTCTAACCGGCTCCTGTCCTCCGGGTAGAGCGTATCGTCCATATCAAGATGAAAATATTCCGCGTTCCATGAACGCCCCTGTTTCCAGAACGCCACCCATGCGATACCGTCCCTAAGCTCGTCTTGATAGTCCTTTACGGTGTCCCGTAAACTTGCCATAGTGAAAAACCTCCTTTCTCTGCGGCAGCGTCATAAGCTGCATTTTTTGGCTGCATGGTCTACTACGGGTACGCCCGCATTTCTGCCAAAGATTTTTGAAAATTATTTGAGGGTGAAGCCCTCCGCAAAAGAGGGTTTGGGAAACTTCCCAACAAGCAAAATCCCCGTCCGGCGCGGCAGCGTCGCAACGGGGATTTACGGAAGTGGGTACCCGCTTCCTATGCTTGCTATTCCAGTTTTTAGTTCTTCCGCACTTCGATACGGTAGTTGACGTATTTCCCGCCAGTGTCAGCCAAAACGACAGTTCCGTCGTAGGTCTTGCCTGTTTTCGGGGAATAGAGCTTCTTCACATTCGCCTTGCCGGATTTAAGGAGCGCGGCGGCAATCTTCGGGGAAAAAGCGGTCTTGCGTTCCTCAAAGAAACGGTCGTTCTTCCACATCACAAAGGCACATTCCCTGTTGCTGCAATAGTAGCTTTTCTTCCCCTCATGGACGGGGGAACCGCACCGGGGGCATTTGCCGATAGAGGGCTTTTCCTCTCTGAACAAGCTCTTTTTGTCCTCCTGTACGGCGGCGTGTGTCTGCACAAGCTCCCGCGCCATAGCTTCAATGCCGGACAGAAATTCGCCGGGGTCTGCGGCTCCCTTTGCTATCTGCGTCAGATTGTTTTCCCATTCTGCGGTAAGCTGCGGGGAAGTCAGCATATCCGGCAGCACTGATATAAGGGCGGCTCCGTTCTGCGTGGGGATAAGCTGCTTGCCCTTGCGCTCCGCAAAGCTGCCCTTTACCAGTTTTTCAATGACGGCGGCGCGGGTGGCGGGGGTGCCAAGCCCCCGGCGTTCCGCGTCCGGGTCGGTGTCCCCGTTCCCGGCTCGCTCCATAGCAGAGAGAAGCGACGCTTCGCTGTGGGGCTTCGGCGGGGTCGTGGTATGCTCCGTTACCTTTGCGGCGGGGTTTTCAAAGCCCTGTCCCTCGGAAAGCTCCGGCAGCGTCACGCCCTCGATTTCCCCGTCCTCCGGGTCGGGCTTCTGTTTCAATGTCGCCCGGTATCTGCGTTCAATCTCTTTCCACCCGTCAGAAAGAACCGTCTTTCCCCGCGCCGTAAACTCCGTATCAGCGCATGAGAAAACCGCCGTAACCGCTTCAAAGATATGCGGCTCGGCGGTGGCAAAGAGCAGACGCGCCCCCGCAAGGGTGATGATATTTCTCTCACTTTCCGGCAGCGCGTCCGGGTCAGCCTTTGCAAGCTCCATAGTGGGAATGATTGCGTGGTGGTCTGATACTTTTTTACTGTCTGTTACCTTTGCAATATCCGGCGTGAAGTCTGCGCCCGCCATAAAGGGGAGCTTTTCGCAGAGCAGCGCGATAATGCCCGCTGCGGTGCCGCCCATGTCGTCGGTGAGGTAGCTGCTGTCCGTCCTCGGATAAGTCAAGAGCCGCTTTTCATAAAGGGCTTGTGCAAGGTCAAGGGTCTGCTTCGCGGTGTAGCCGAAAATGCGGTTTGCTTCCCGCTGCAAAGAGGTAAGGTCAAAGAGCTTCGGCGGGGCTGCGCTCTTTTTCTCTCTGGTGACGGAAACACATACCGCTTTCCCCGCTTCGCAAGCCCCTTTCAGCGCGTCGGCTTCTGCCTTGTCTGAAATCCTCCCGCTTGCCGCTTCCGCGCCGGATAGACATAAGCGCACATGGTAGTATTTTTCTTTCTGGAAATGGGAGATAGCCGCGTCCCGGTCAGTGAGCATTTTAAGGGTCGGGGTCTGGACGCGCCCCACGTTCAAGGTCTTTCCATACAGGCATGAGAAAAGCCGGGTGGCGTTAATGCCGATAAGCCAGTCAGCCTTTGCGCGGCAGAGGGCAGACGCAAAGAGCGCGTCATATTCCCGCCCGTCTTTGAGGGAAGCAAAGCCCGCCTTGATTGCCCCGTCCTCCATTGAGGAAATCCACAAGCGGCGCATGGGCTTCTTGCAGCCCGCCACTTCGTAGACAAAGCGGAAAATCAGCTCCCCCTCGCGCCCCGCGTCACACGCATTTATCACTTCCGAAACGTCGGCGCGGTGCATAAGCTCCTTTAAGGTCGCAAACTGCTTTCCCTTGTCCGGGTCAACGGCGTATTGCCATTCCTCCGGCAGAATGGGTAGGCTGTCAAGCTGCCATTTCCTGTACTGCTCCCCGTAGGCGGCAGCTTCCGCAAGCTGTACCAAATGCCCGACGCACCATGAAATGAGGTAGCCGCCGCCCTCGATATATCCGTCCTGTTTTCCCTTAACGCCAAGCGCGGCGGCGATAGTCTGCGCCACGCTCGGCTTTTCTGCAATCACAAGTCTAAGTGCCATGAAAAAAATCCTCCTTTCAGCCTTCCGGCGCGGTATGCTTCTTCTCCTGTGCCTGTTTCAGACAATAGCCGATACAGGGGGATTGCGCCTTATAAGGGCAGCGCATACACGCCGGGGATTTTGGAACGGGCGGCGCATTGTCACGCCGCCCGGTGGGTCTTTGTACCATCATTTTTTCTAACGGGTTTTCGGTGAAAAGCGTCATGCGTCCCCGTCCTCCGCTTCTTCATCTTCGGGAACGTCCAAGCCCTCCCCGTCGTCCGGCTCGTCCTCGCCGTAGTCGTCAAAGTCGAAATCTTCAAGGTCGGTATCGCCCTTGACGCTCTGCTTCGGCTTCATAAACTTAAAGTAGTAGAGTGCGCCCCCGCCGCCAAGAAGTGCCACGACAAGGAAAAGCACAAGCCCGCCCGCATTGCCTTTCTCTTTGGGCTGCTCCGGCGGTTCCTCGGTTTCCGGCTCCGCTTCCTTGCCGCTGCAAGCGGTCATGTTGTCCTTGCAGACGGGGCAGCTCACATTCACTTTCCCGGCTTCGCATTTCTCGGTACAACTGCAAACGGCGGGCGGGGCTGCCTCGGTGCTTCCGTCCTCCATGAGTGCCATAAGGTCGGCTTCGTCCACTTGATTAAGGAAATGTACGGTGTTCTCGCCCTCGTCGTCCCGGTCGATAAGGATATAAAAGTAATTGCCGTTTTTGGTCGTCACTGTGATAAGCTGCTTGTTGCCGCCGAAATCGTCTACAAGGGTCGCGTTCCCGTCCGGGGTAAGGGGTTCTTCCTTTTCGGGTTCCTCATAGACAACGCCGCTGTCGTCGGTCGCGTCCTGTCCCTCCGGGGTCTGTGCAAAGGCGGTGACGGAAAAGCCGCCCGTCAGCATGAGGGCGGCGCAGAGTGCGGTCAAGGTTCTAAGGATTTTCTTATTCATTCTCGGTGTCCTCCATTTCTTCGGTGTCGTGGTCTGCGGGTTCTGCGGGGTAGCCCGGCGCGGCTTCCATGCCCGGAATACCGCCGCCGGAAAGCATAGCGGAAAGCTCATGCGGGGAAAGCCGCATGGAGCGCACAAGCTGTACGATTTGCAGGTTTTCCGCTTCGGTTTTCTGCGCTTCAAGCCCCCGCAGCCTGTTCTGGTACTCGGTGATTTTCTCGCGGGTCTTTGCAATCTCCTTGTCGATACGTTCAATCCTGTTCATAGCCATAAATCAATTTCTCCTTTCAGATTTTCAGTGTTATGTTTGTTTTCAGTTCCAGTTCATCAGCCCATATCCTTTGATACAGGAATAATTAACGGGGTAGCTCTTTATCTTGCAAGCGTCGCCGGAATTGCCCTCGACGGTATAGACGCGCTCCCCGTCCGTCCCGATGACAAGCCCTACATGGTCTGCGCTCCCGTCCCCGTCCCAGTCAAAAAAGATAGCGTCGCCGGGGGCGATATTCGCATAGCCCCTTGCGCCCCATTGCCCGCGTGACTGGAACCAGGGTACGCCCTGTGACTGGCACCCGGCAAAGCGCGGCTCGGACAGCCCCGCCTGTCCGTAGCACCATGAAACGAAACAGGCGCACCATTCCACGCGGCTGTTGAAGCCGTACCAGCTCCAAAAGGTGCGCCCGCCCACGTTTCCGGCTTGCCGCTTCGCAAGCTCTACAATGGCGGTATTGCCGGGGCGTGTGCCGTTCACAAGCTGTACGCCGCTTAAATCCTCGGACGCCCCTGTGTCTGGTGAGCCGCCGCCGAAAATCAGCGGCTTGTTGCCGCTTGTTTCCAGATAGACGCGGTACATTTCAAGCTGCTCCGGCGTTAGAAGTTCCTCCGCAATCTCGGAAACAGGCTTGTTCGTCAGCTTCACGTTCAGAATGTAATAATTGTAGGCGACTTCAACCTCGTATTCGTAGGTTTCCGTAGAGGTTTCCCCTGTTTCCGGGTCGGTGACGGTGCGCGTTCCTGTGCGGGTTTCCGTCCTGTGGCGCACTTCAATTTCTTCCGTCAGCGTCAAGGTGTACTGCATGGCAAAGACGCGGTTTATTTCTGCCTGTGCGCTCTGTGGGGTGTAGGTCTGGAAAAGGGCGGTGAGGTAGGACGCTAATTCATGGGGGTTATGCCCGATACTGTCAAGGTCATAGCGGTATTCGTCATAGCCCGGATAATCGCGCTCGATATTGTCAATTTTCTGCTGAAGCTCGTTTTCCTTTGCGGCGTAGTTGTTTTCCGTCGCCACAAGGTCGCTGTCCTCCGACGTGTAGGAAGTCCCGACAATGCCGTTCATCAAGCCGGAGAACATAGAACCGCAAGAAGATAGCCCCGCCGAAATCATAATGAATAAGAGCAGCGCGGCAACGGCGATACATACGCCCGCCGGGTGCCTTGCCACAAACGCCGCCGCTTTCTTTGTTTCCTCGGCTGTTTTTTTCGCTGCCTTGCGGGTGTTCTCTGCGGCTTTCTGTGCCGTTTTCGCGCCGTTTTTCCTTGCCGCCTTTGCATACTGCCGCTTGATTTGCTGCTTCTGCATGAAGCGGGAAAGGGGATTGCCCGCAATCTGCGGGTTATCATGCAAGGCTTTGTGGTACTGGAAATCCACATTCGCCTTGAACGCCGCTTTCTCTGCCTTTGCCGCCGCCCGGTAGGGTTTGAGCTTGTGGCTGCGGTAGCCCTCCTTGACTTTCCGCGCCCCGTACTTTGCGCCGCGCTCTGCCAGTTCTTCGGATTTATGCGCCCCCTCAACGCCGGAATTGTCCTTTTCAACGGAATGTATCTTGTTGTGGACGAAAATACCCGCTTCCTGTGCGGGGCGGGATAGCGGGTTGTTGTGGGGCTTTTCTTTTCCTATGGGTTTTTCCCGTTCCTCAAAATGTAGGCGGGTCTTGCCTTTCCCGGTGGCTTCGTCAAAGGTGCGCTCCCGCACAAGTTTCTTTTCTTTGGGGATAGCCGCCCTTGCCGCGTCCAGACGGTCGGCTGCTTTGTCCGATTTTCGGATATACCTTTCAAGCTCCGGCGTTGCCCGTTCCTCGTCGGTAAACTGCAAGCGGGAAGTGTGGGCGCGGGCTTCTGCTTCTGCCTGTGCTTTCCTCGCCGCCTTTTTGCTCGCCTTTCTGGTGTGCGCCCCGTCGATATGCTCCAAGACGCGCTCGGCTGCTGCGGTGTCCTGTTCCCGTTCTGCCCCCGGCGCATGGGGAAGCGGCGGCGCGTCGGCTGCGGGCGCGGGAGCTGCGCCGCCCGGTATGGGCTGCGCTGCCTGTTCCGGCTGCTGCGGGGCTGGTGCTAGCATATAAATAGGACAAGTCAAACTGAGGTTTTCCATAAAGTGATACAATAAAAGTATATATAGGGGGCCTTAGTATGA
>NZ_JAJBQV010000016.1 GCF_020539865.1 Megasphaera elsdenii
GCTCAGATAACTGAGTCCATTTTTTTTAGATGAGGCTATTCTGTTACAGCCCCTTCTTCATATATCTTGACGGGCTCGCTATGTGCGAGCCCCTACAGTATACGACTACAAACTATACATGAAAGAACTGGTGCGCTGCAGCTTCGTCTTTTTTCATCTGAGCGACTAGGTCGTCGACGGTGGAGAAGGTTTCTTCACCACGAAGGCGTTTGCGGAAGCGCAGGCTCACTTCTTTGCCATAGAGGTCAGCGTCCCAATCGAGGACGTGGGTCTCGATGCGGCGGTACTGGTTCTCGAAGGTCGGGTTATCGCCGATATTGGTCATAGCCGGATGGCCCTTGCCATCCCACCACAGTTCGGTAATGTAGACGCCGTCTGGCGGGATGGCCATGTTGATAGGGATGAGCATATTAGCCGTAGCAAAGCCAATAGTCCTCCCCCGCCGATCGCCGGGAACGATAGTGCCAGTCAGGGCAAAGGGACGGCCTAAGAGGTTCTCTGCTGTTTCCATGTGGCCCATCTGGATGAGCCGGCGGATAACAGTGCTGCTGATAGGCGTCGTCCGGCCTGGCCGTTCCAGCAGGGTCAGCGCGACGACGGGGATATCATACTGGCTCATAAAGAACTTCATGGTCTCCGTATTACCAGCCGCCTTGGCACCATAAGTGAAATTCGAACCGACGACGATAGCCGACGGATGAATATAGGTCAACAGGTTCTGACAGAACTCTTCCGGCGATTCCTGCAAGAGGGCCTGGCTCATGGGCAACAGGACCAGGCCGTCAATGCCGACGGCTTCGATATATTCCGCTTTCTGGCCAATCGTAGCCAAGCGCAGCGGTTCTTTTTCCGGACACAATACGGACAGCGGATGGGCCATAAAGGTGACGACCATGGTTTTCACACCGCAGGCAGCGGCCCGTTTGATGGCCGTCTTCATGACCATCTGGTGGCCCCGGTGGACGCCATCAAAGGTCCCAAGGGCCACGACGGCTCCCGTAAAGCCGGTTATTTCCTGAAAGGAGTGGAATATTTCCATCGTTAGTTACCTCACAATCCCTCTGCGAACATCTTATGAGGCCGCAGGATATGGTGTTCCCCGTCGTAGCGGGCAATGCCCATGAGCCGCTGATTCGGCCCATACACGCGGATGATGTCGCCATCGGCCAGGTGCGGCCCGGCAAAGGGCACGGGACGGCCCTGGAGCAGGAATGCACACTGCTTGGCGGAACCATTTGCCTTTTTGAGGTCCTGAATTGCCATATCAGCAGGCCGGACATAGGCCATAGGTTCCCGTTCCAGTTCTTCCAGCGTCGCTGCCTCATTGATGGTGAACAGTCCGGCCTGGGTCCGGACCAGGTAGGTCATGCAAGCGCAGGTCCCCAAAGCCTGGCCCAGATCGCGGATGAGGGAACGCACGTAAGTCCCTTTGGAACAGGTTACAACAAAAGTGCCGCGCCGGCCGTCAAAGGACAGCAGACGCAGGTCGTGGATGGTCACGTGGCGCACGGGCAGGGTGAAATCGACATCCTGCCGGGCCAGTTTATAAGCCTTGACGCCATTGACATTAATCGCAGAATATTTGGACGGTGCCTGTTCGATGTCGCCTGTAAAAGACGCCAAGACACGGCGCACGTCATCAGCCGACAAATCCGGTACGGCCGCCGTCTCGACGACGGTCCCCGTACTGTCTTCCGTATCCGTCGCCAATCCCAGGGCGAATTCGGCATGGTACGATTTGATATCGCTGTCACCGTATTCAATGAGGCGCGTCGCCTGACCAGCATAGACGGGCAGGACACCCGCCGCCAAGGGGTCCAGGGTACCGGCATGGCCCATCTTCTTCATACCGTAAATACGGCGCAAGCAGCCGATGACGTCATGACTGGACATGCCCGTCGGTTTCAGTACATTGATGATTCCGTGTATCATAAGCGCTTTTCGATTTCCTTTACGATAAGTTTCTTCGCTTCATCCAAAGGCTTATCCAAGGTACATCCAGCAGCGCGGACGTGACCGCCACCACCGAAGACAGCGGCTACGGCATTGACGTCCATGCCTTTTGAACGCAGGCTGACCCGCGTTTCTTTATTGCTGACGTATTTGACGGTAAAAGCCACATCGGCTCCTTTGACGTTGCGGGCGTAATCCATGTACATCCCCGTGTGTTCGCCAGTAATCTTTAAGACTTCCGGCGTATAGGACAGGCAGGAAATACGGCCGTCCGCAAAGAGTTCCAAGTGGTCCAATACGTGGGACAGGGCCTTCAATTTGTTCAGGGACCGGGCGTCGAGGTGTTCCGAAATGAAATCAGGCCGGGCACCGTGGTCAACGAGGAGAGCTGCCATGCGCAGCGTATGACCTGTCGTATTGTTGAACTTGAAGAAGCCGCAATCCGTGGCGATAGCCGTATAGAGGGCATCGGCCATAGCCGTGTTCCAGCCCCGCTGCCACAGGTCGAAGAGATAGGTCAGGATCTCGCCTGTCGCCGCGCAGTCAGGCCGGACATATTCCCACTGGGCGAAATGCTCATTGGAAATATGGTGATCGATATTGAGAACCTTGCCGCGAACCAACTTGGCAGCCTGGCCAATGCGGCCAAGGCCCGTCGCATCGAGGACGACAGTCAGCCAGGAAGCATCCGTTTCGACTTGGTCCGGCTTATTGATGTACTGCAGACCGTCGAGGAAATCATATCGGTCGTCGATATCGTCGTCGATGACCATGACGGCTTTCTTCCCCTGCAGCTGCAGCCAGTGCCATAAGGCCAAAAGGCTGCCGATGGCGTCACCATCGGGACTGACATGGGCTGTCAGCAAGATCTTATCGTAATGGCGCAGTAAGGTATAGATTTCCTGAGCCGAACAATTCATGGATATCAGTCCTTCTTTTCAATGTCGCGAAGAATTTTATCGATTTTCATCCCGTAATCGAGGGATGTGTCTTCTTTAAACATAATGGACGGCGAATAGCGGATGCCCAGGCGCTTTCCGACTTCCGTACGGATATAGCCAGTCGCGCTCTTCAGGGCTTTCAGCGTTTCCTGTTTGGCTTCGTCGCTGCCGAAAAGGCTGACGTAGACCGTCGCATCGCGCAGGTCGCCAGTGATACGGGCATCGGTGACGGTGACGAAACCGATGCGCGGATCCTTCAGTTCATTCAGGAGCATCTTCGATACTTCCTGTTTGATAAATTCCTGTATCTTGCGTACTCGTAATTCTCCCATAGTACGTACCTCCCTTTATTCGGGTTCGACTTCGACCATTTCGTAGGCTTCGATTTCGTCGCCTTCCTTGATGTCGCGATATTTTTCCAGGGTAATGCCACATTCGTAGCCAGCCGGAACTTCTTTGACATCATCTTTGAAACGGCGCAGGCCATCGATTTCGCCTTCGTGGACGACGATGCCGTTGCGGATGAGGCGAATCTTGGACGAGCTGGTGATCTTACCTTCCTTGACATAGGAGCCGCCAACGATGACTTTCGGCGTCGTAATGACTTTACGGACTTCGGCACGGCCGACGATTTTTTCTTCGTATTTCTTTTCCAGCATCCCTTTGATAGCCGCTTCGACGTCGTTGATGGCATCGTAAATGACGCGGTACATACGCATGTCGACTTTTTCATGTTCTGCCATCTTACGGGCTGCCGCATCGGGGCGGACGTTGAAGCCGATAATCAAAGCGTTCGATGCCGAAGCCAACATGATATCCGATTCATTGATGGCGCCAACACCGGAGTGGACGATGGAAATACGGACTTCGTCGCTCTTAATGCCCATGAGGGACTGGCTCAAGGCTTCGACGGAACCCTGGACGTCGCCTTTGATGATGAGAGGCAGTTCCTTCAGTTCACCTTGCTGGATCTGGTTGAACAGGTCATCCAAGGTAACTTTGGCATTGACGTGGAGCTCGGACGAACGTTTCTTTTCCAAGCGTTTTTCGGCAACAGAACGAGCCGTCTTTTCGTCGGTGACGTTGAGGATGTCGCCAGCTTCCGGCACGTCATTGAGGCCGAGGATTTCGACCGGAATAGACGGTTCGGCTTTCTTGACGCGTTCGCCGCGTTCGTTGTTCATGGCGCGGACCTTACCAAAGCAGGTGCCGACGATGATTGTATCGCCGACGCGGAGAGTCCCTTTCTGGATGAGGACGGAAGCGACAGGACCGCGGCCTTTATCCAGCTTGGCTTCGATAACAACGCCCTGGGCCGGACGGTTCGGGTTGGCCTTGAGGTCTTGCACTTCAGCCAGGACGAGGATGTTTTCCAAGAGGTCATCGAGGCCGATCTTCTTGTGTGCCGAAACGGGGACCATGATGGTGTCGCCGCCCCAATCTTCACTGATGAGGCCGTATTCTGTCAGCTGCTGCATGACGTGTTCCGGATTAGCGCTTTCCTTATCGATTTTGTTGATAGCGACGATGATGGGGACGCCAGCCGATTTGGCATGGTTAATAGATTCGATGGTCTGCGGCATGACACCGTCGTCAGCTGCGACGACGAGGACAGCAATATCTGTGACCTGGGCACCGCGGGCACGCATGGCCGTGAAAGCTTCGTGACCCGGTGTATCCATGAAGGTGATCTTCTTGCCCTGATAGCGGACCTGATAAGCCCCGATATGCTGCGTAATGCCGCCGGCTTCGTGGCTGGTGACATTGGTCTGGCGGATAGCGTCGAGGAGGCTCGTCTTGCCGTGGTCGACGTGGCCCATGATGGTGACGACAGGCGGACGAGTCTTGAGGGTTTCCGGCGGATCAATGATTTCTTCGATTTCCGTCGGATCTTCCGGCGGTGCTTCTTTCGTGACAGTGACGCCGAATTCATCGGCAATAAGGGACGCCGTCTCAAAATCCAGTTCCTGGTTGATTGTCGCCATGATGCCGCCCATGAGAAGCTTCTTCATGACTTCGCCTACATCACGGCCCAAGCGTTCTGCAAAGTCCTTGACGATGATCGTTTCCGGCAGTTCAACGGACGTCGGATAATTCTTCTTCTTTGGAGCTTCCTGTGCTACCGGTGCCTGACGCTTCTGGTTGCGCTTGTTTTTGTTGTGCTTGCCCTTGTTCAGGACGTTGGACAACAGCGTATGGGGACGGTTACCACCGTTATTCTTGTTATTGCGGTTGTTCTGGCCGCCGCGCTTGTTCTTGTTGCTGTTACTGCCGCGGTTGTTGCTGTCATTACCGCCCTGGGAATGACCAAAATATTTGGTGCGCTTGTTGTCGCCCTGCTGGCCCTGGCTGCTCTGGCCACCATGATTGCCGCCCTTATGGTTCTGCTGCGGACGGCTGCCCTGGTTCTGGCCCTGAGCAGCTTTAGCGCCGCGGTTCGGCTGGTTCTGCCCATTGCCCTGATTCTGGCGTTTCTTATCATGATTCTGGTTATTCTGTTTCGGCGTATTGCCTTGTTTTTTGTTTTTGTTCTGTCGGCTCGTTTCGTTCACTTTTCGGCTAGTTCCTTCCCCTGTCTGTTTATTTTCCTGTTTATGTCCACGCTGTGCTTCCCCTTGGGCACCTTTTTTAAAGGATGCGTCGAGGATGGACTTCATATTGGCGTCAATACCGGTGAAATTACCGGCTTTGATGTGATGATCTTCCAGCGTCTTGATTACTGTCTTTGCGGGAACGCCGTATTCTTTTGCGGCTTCATATACTCGTTTCGTCATCTAGTTACCCCCTTCTATTCATCACGCTTCACTTTCTCTATGGCCCCGGCGAAGCCTTTGTCATCAACGAGGATGATGACGCTCTGGGCTTTGCCGACGGCACTGCCTAATTCATCTTTCGTATATATATCAACGACGGTGATCCCTTTCCGCTCCGCCAGACGGCGATACTTCTCGACGTTATCGCTGCCGCCATCGGAGGCTAGGAATAAGAGCGGGACGCGCCGGCGCTTCAATGTTTTCTGTGCGGCTCCATCACCGCAGACTGTCTTGCCAGCCCGGCAGGCAAGGCCGAGGAGATTCAGGACCTTGTCACTCACAGCAGTTCCTTTCGCAACTGTTCATAAATTTCGCTGGACACTTTGGTCTTCAAGGACCGTTCCAGGCGATGTTCCTTATACGCTTTTTCCAGGCACTGGCTGTTCGGGCAGAGATAGACGCCGCGTCCTGACTTCTTGCCGGTCTTGTCGATTTCGACAGCGCCTTCCGGTGTGCGGACGACGCGGATCATTTCCTTTTTGCTCTTCTGTTCCTGACAGCCGGCACAGACGCGCATCGGAGTCTTTCGGGTCTTCATGGCTTATTCTCCTTCCGTCTGGGCTGCATCTTCATCCGCTGCCGACATGGCCAGGTCGTTGAGGATATCGATATCATCGGCCGGTTCACTGTCGTCCTGGGCTTCGGACTGAGCAGCCTGTTCGGCAGCCTGGCTTTCGCTCTTGATGTCGATCTTCCAGTTGGTCAGTTTAGCCGCCAAGCGGGCGTTCTGACCGGCCTTGCCGATGGCCAGGGAGAGCTGGTAATCCGGTACAACAACCCTCGACGATTTTTCGTCTTCATCGATTGTGACCGAGATGACCTGCGCCGGACTGAGGGCGTTGGCAATGTAGACCGCCGGGTCTTCGTCCCATTTGACGATGTCGATCTTTTCGTTCTGCAATTCCGAGACGATGTTCTGGACGCGCGAACCTTTCGGGCCGACGCAGGCACCGACGGAATCGACATTGGCATCGCGGGAATAAACGGCAATCTTGGAACGGCGGCCCGGTTCACGGGCAACGGATTTCAGTTCGACGACCCCTTCGTAGATTTCCGGTACTTCCAGTTCAAAGAGGCGCTTCAACAGGCCCGGATGGGTCCGGGATACGAGGATCTGGGCGCCTTTCGTCGTCTTGCGGACTTCGACAACATAGCACTTGATGCGCTGGCCGACGCTGTACGTTTCCGACGGAATCTGTTCCGACGCCGGCAAGATGGCTTCGGCCTTGCCCAGGTCGACGTAGACATTGCGGTTCTCGATGCGCTGGATAATACCGGTGATGATATCGTCTGTACGATCCGAAAATTCATCATAGACGATGTTCCGTTCGGCTTCGCGCAAGCGCTGGATCATGACCTGTTTGGCAGCCTGGGCGGCGATGCGGCCGAAATTATCCGGCGTAACATCGACGTTGACGACGTCACCGACTTCATAATTGGCGTCAATGAGGCGGGCCTTATCGAGAGAGATTTCCGTATGCGGATCTTCAACTTCATCGACGACGGTCTTGGCAGCCTTGATGGCATAGTCACCAGTTGAGCGGTTCAGTTCGACTTCGGCCGTCGGATTGGCATCAGGTTCCTTCTTGTAAGCCGTAATCAGGACGGCTTCTAAGGAGTCACAGATGACATCAGGAGATACGCCTTTCTCTTGGGATAAGTAAGCAATAGCATTGAGCAATTCTTTATTCACGTTAATAACCTCCACTAAAAATCAATATGCAAACGGACTTGCGATATTTCTTTCATGTCTATCTTATCTTCACGACCATCGACCTGAACGATGAGCTGCCCGTCATCGGTCTTTTCGACGAGATCTGCTGTCATGTCCTTGACGCCGTCGCGTGCCTTAAAGAAATGGATATCGACAGACCGGCCGGCGTAGCGGACGAAGTCCTTGTCCTTCTTGAGGATGCGGTCCAGTCCCGGCGACGATACTTCCAGGAGATAGTTGTCGCTGATCGGGTCCTTTTCGTCGAGGACCTTGCTCAGCTTCTCGCTGACGGCCTGGCAGTCTTCCAGATCGACACCGCCTTCTTTGTCAATGAATACGCGCAAGTACCAGTTCCGTTCGCGCACGTATTCGACGTCGACCAATTCTAAATCAGTCCCTTCAATAATCTGTTCTACTTCTTTAGCAATCAAATCTTCAATGTGTTCACGTCTCATCGTATTCACCAGCTTATCTTCAAAATTTCCTACAGGTAAAAGTTAAGAGTGGGCTTTCACCCACTCTTCGCATCTAAACATCTAAATTACTTTTAGTATACCACTGTCTGCTCATTCTGACAACGATTTATCCCGGTCAGCAGCAATTTCGTCGAGGACGGGCAAGAGGCGTTTCCGCAAAGCTTTCTCCAGCTCTTTCAGGGCCGACGTATCGAAGTCGTGGACCAGGTTCGGGAAGTTCTGTACCCGCCGTTCAGCAAAGAAATCGTCGCGAAGGACGTTGTACATCAAGGACAGGCCGCTGCGCGTCGCCGCGTCGTAATAAGCCAGGATCATATAGGAACCGTTGATGATGCGCACGGCATCATTGGGCTTGACCAGGCGCCGGAAGCCTTGATAGCTGTCGGGCAGGAAATCATCCCATGCGACGTCAGGGACGCCCTTGTTCTTGAGGATGACGCTGAAGTTACGGCTCCGTTCGACGTAATCATCGTAAATGATACGGACCAGGCGCTCTTCGACCATGGACCGGAAGCGGTCGAGAGAATCGGTGATGAATTCGATGAGGGCAAATTCCAGCATGCCAATATCTGTCCGGATGGAAAATTCTTCCGATTCGGGATTGAAGATGGCCCGCACGGTCCAGCCGTTGGCGTGATTCTCGTAAGTGAACAAGCGGTACTCGACGGGCTTGCCGTCTTTCTCAATCATGCGATATTCTTCCAATAACTGAAAATCTCCCACTGAAAGTGGGAGAACCGTCGTGATATTCCATTGTTTGAGTGTTTCAATCAATGTAGCATCCATAGTAAAAATGGTGCGGTTGGCGGGAGTTGAACCCGCACGATCAAAGATCACTGCCGCCTGAAGACAGCGCGTCTGCCATTCCGCCACAACCGCATAACTCAAAAATCGTAAAGCTGTTTGTAATGCTTTTCGTTCAGCAAGACTATTCTAACATATTCTCGCGTTTCTGAAAAGGGGATTTTTTCAATTTCTTGAAAATTTTTCGTCCAGCCATATTTCTGGATCCACGAATCTACATGTCCCCGACCGGCATTATACGCAGCCAAGGCCAGTACTTGATTCCCGTCGTACTCCTTCAATAAGTAGGCCAGATACCAGGTTCCCAACCTGATATTTGTACGGACGTCGTTGAGTTTATCAGGCGTGTAGTCAGCCATCCCCATTTCATCGGCAATCCATTGCGCCGTATCGGGCATGACCTGCATGAGGCCGTGAGCACCAGGCTGAGAAGCTGCCCGTTCGTCAAACTTGCTTTCCACTAAGATGACGGACGCCACTAGAGCAGGGTCGACTTTGTCTTCATAAGCATACTGCCGGACCAGGTAATCGTACTGGAGAGGGTATACGAATTTCCGCATGACATCATCTTTCCAAGAATAAAAGTACGATGCGGACAGACAAATCAACAATGCCGCTATGATGATTTTCCCTTTGGTGCTTGCTCTTTTTCTCAAAACGTCTTCTCCCTATCCTTTAATGCGGTCCATCAAGGCCTGCCATGCGGCAAATACCTGTTCCTGCGTCTCTTCCGGAGAGCCGGTATTGTCGATGATGACCTGAGCTAACGACCGTTTTTCATCGATAGGAAGCTGTGCATGAATCCGTGCCAGTGCTTCACTTTCGGAATAGCCGTTCCGCTTCATCAGCCGTGTGAGCTGCGTTACCGGATCGACGTACACCAGCCACGTTTCGTCAACGTACGAATCGTATTTTACCTCATAAAGCAGGGGCATGTCAAGAAAAATGACAGGATTTTTTTTATTTTCCTCGATCTTTTTGATTTCCCCGTCGATACCGGCATGGATGAGGGGAAACAAAATGGCTTCGAGCTGCGCTTTCTTAGCACTATCGCCAAAGACGACACTGCCGATGTAGGCCCGGTCCATAGATCCGTCAGCTAAGAGCGTCTTCGGTCCAAAAGCCTCGGCAACGGCCTGCAGCCCTTGGGAACCCGGTTCGACGACGTCGTGGGCAATGACGTCGCAGTCGACAATACCTGCCCCCAATTTGCGCAGCATCGTGACGACCGTACTCTTGCCAGTGGCGATACCTCCAGTGAGGCCAATATGTAACATAATAGAATCGCTCCTCTCGTAACATATTTCTTTCATTATAGCCGTTCCCGGCCGGTCTGTCCATGCCCTGAGCCTACCTTGATTTATTTCCATACGTTAGATAAAATAAGGTTGCTAATTAATTTCTAAAAAAGAAGGTGTTCTCTTATGGTGCGCGTTTTATTTCTTTTATATGCCATCTGGGGTTTCAACTGGGTCGTCATGAAAACGGCCAATGCCTATTTCCCACCCGTCCTGTTCGTAGCCTTCCGCTTCCTCATCGGCTCCGCCGTCATGCTCTCAGTCTGCGCCTGGCGCCGTTTCCCTATACCGGAGCGGAAGTACTGGAAGTGGATCGCCGCTACGGGTATCTTGCAGATTTCCATCAATAATGTCTGCATGCAGATAGGCATGTATTCACTGACAGCCGGCGTCGTCTCCGTATTGAACTATACCATGCCCGTGTGGATGGCCATGTTAGCCCAGCTCTTCCTCAAGGAAAAGCTAACTTTCCGGAAGATGACGGGCATCGCCATTTGCATCGTCGGCCTTTTCGTCCTCATGGACATCCATGACTTGGGCAATATGACTGCCGTCTTCATCGTCCTGGCCGGGGCCGCAGCCTGGGCCGCATCTGGCATCATCTTGAAGAGGCACCTCCAGGACACGCCGCCCCTGCCATACTCGGCCTGGCAGATGGTTGTCGGCTCGCTCCTGCTCTTCGTGATCTCCCTGATCGTCCCGCAGCCGCCAATCCACTGGACGACAACAGCCGCAGCCTGTCTGCTCTATAACGGCATCTTGGCTGCCGCTGTCGGTTTCTTCTTATGGAATTATCTCCTCGCCCACATGGAAGCCGGCAAGGCCGGCGTCGCCATCTTAGTCGTCCCTGTTGTCGGCGTCATCAGCGGTATCATCGTCCTAGGCGAAGCCTTCACGTGGCATACGACCCTGGGTATCCTCCTGGTCCTGGGCGGCGTCTTGCTCATCGTCAAACCTCGGCGGCCGCACTTAGCACCTTGATTTATCGCACAGAAAATCAACAAATCCCCAAAAGGGCGCAAATTCATCATTCCCTTTATGATTTATTTATGAATTTCCTGTATACTATATACTAAAGTATATAATATATGGAGGTACCTTATGACTGACGAACTTCGACGCCACCGGCGTTTCTTACTCGGCTTCTTCATCGTTGCCGCAGCATTCTTATATCTAGCCCATATCGGGTCGTATCATCTCATCGAGCTCGACGAAGGGCGCTATCACCGGGTCGCCATGGAAATGGTCCTGTCTGGCGACTACCTTACGCCTCACTTCGATTACATGCCTTACTTCGAGAAGCCCATCTTCCAATACTGGATTACAGCCTTGTCGATGGAGCTCTTCGGCTTCAAAGAATTCACAGGGCGTATCCTGCCAGCTCTGACCGGCCTGGGCAATGTCTTCCTGGCCTTCTGGCTGGCTAAGACAATGTACGACAGGCGTACAGGACTCCTGGCCGCCGTCATCATAGCTACATCGGCGCTGCAGCTCATCGTCGCTTCTATCGGCGTCATGGACATGGCCCTGACCTTTTTCATCGACACCTGCCTGGTCTCGTCCTACGCCTTTGAACGGACAGGAAACAAGAAATACCTGCTCGGCTTCTATGGCGCCATGGCCTTGGGCATGCTCACAAAAGGCCTCATTGCCATCGTCTTCCCCTTTGGCATCCTCTTCTGGTACGCCTTGCTCAGCAAGCAGCCGCGCTTCTTCCTGAAGCTCTTCTATGTGCCGGGCATCGTCCTTTTCCTGGTCATCTCCGTGCCTTGGTACTACCTGGTCTGCCAGAAAAATCCAGACTTCTTTTATTTCTTCTTCATCCGCGAACACTTCCTGCGCTTCGCCACTAAGATGCATGAACGCTTCCATCCCTGGTACTACTTCGTTCCCGTCCTCATTGCCGGCCTCATGCCCTGGACGGGTTTTCTGGCAACCTTTTTCAGTAAAGGCGGGATTTTCCGCAAGCCCCGTTCCCTGCGGCATAAGCAGGACCTGCTGCTGCTCACCCTCTGGGCCAGCCTGATTTACGTCTTTTACAGTATTTCCGACTCGAAATTGCCGACGTACATCCTGCCCTGCTGGCTGCCCTTGTCGGTTCTCCTAGCCGCTTCCCTCGAACGGTGCCGTCAAGAAGGCCGCTGGCTCGGCCACAGTTTCGTCATCAATGCTATCCTCTGCCTGCTCTTTACAGCAGCGGGTATCACCTATCTCATGTACACGGACTTCCTGACGGTCGCCGACTTTTTGACCCACGGTGGCCTGCTCATCGCCTCGCTCTTCGTCGGCACCGTAGCGGCAGCCTGGGTCTGGCACCGCAAACGGGATTTCTTCTCCGTCCTGGTCATCCTCAGCGTCATGGCCTACGGCTTCGGCCTCGGCGCCCATCAGGTACAAGGCCAGATTCACGATCACCAGACGGCCTACACGGTCAGCCAGGATATTCGGGCCTTGAACATCCCAGACAGCACGCCCATCATCATGTACGGCTCGTTCATGCCCGGCCTGGTCTACTACCTGGACCGGCCCATCGCCGCCGGCAACTTCATGGGCGAGCTGGAATTCGGCATCCATCATACAGACCGGACGAACATGTACTACAGCAGCCAGGACCTGTATGACCGCTGGAACAGCCCTAAGCCGACGATAGTCGTCGTCCAGCCGAAATACCGCGACGAAGCCCTGCGCATCCTGGGTTCGGCACCGGCCCAGCGCTTCGATGTGGAAGACTATACAGTTCTCTTGAATCAAGCTGCCGCAGGAGGTAATCGTGATGAAACAAATTGACATTCTCGTCCCCTGTTATAACGAAGAAGCCGTCCTGCCCAAGTTCTACGAAAAGACGTGTGCCGTCATCGACGGCCTGCAGGACTACGCCTTCACCTTCATTTTCGTCAACGATGGCAGCCGCGACCAGACCCTGTCCATCCTGCGCCAGCTCCACGAAAAAGACAGACGCGTCGCCTACGTGTCCTTGTCGCGCAACTTCGGCAAGGAAGCGGCTATGCTGGCCGGCATGGACTACGCCGAAGGCGACGCCCTGGTCATCATGGACGCCGACCTCCAGGACCCGCCGGAACTCCTGCCGGACATGATTGCCTGGTGGGAAAAAGGCTACCGCGACGTTTCGGCCCGCCGGCGCCACCGCCAAGGCGAAACGTTCTTCAAGAAGTGGTCCAGTCACGTCTATTACCGCTTGCTCAAGAAATTATCCCCTGTCCCGGTCCAGGAAGACGTCGGCGACTTCCGGCTCCTGGACAAACGCTGCGTCAAAGCCTTGTGCAGCCTGCGCGAATGTCAGCGCTACACAAAAGGACTTTTCTGTTGGATTGGTTTCGAGAAGAAAGAAATTCTCTTTGACAGACCACCCAGGGCTGCAGGAAAGACCAAGTGGAACTACTGGAAACTCTTCAACCTGGCCATCGACGGCATTACCAGCTTCACGACGTCGCCCTTGCGCATCGCCGCCTTCACCGGCTGCATCCTGGCTTTCGTCGCCGCCATCTACCTCGTCTTCATCGTCCTACGCACGTTGTTCTTCGGCGAAGACGTACCGGGCTATCCGTCCCTCATCTCCCTTATCCTCTTTATCGGCGGCGTCCAGTTCACCTTCATGGGCATCCTCGGTGAATACGTCGGCCGCATCTATAACGAAAGCAAAGGCCGCCCGCCGTACATCGTCGGCGAGAGCACAAAAGAAAAAAATAGATAGACGAAAAAATGGCTTGTCGCAAAATGCGGCAAGCCATTTTTCTGTAAACTACAAACTCCGTACGATAAACTATTATTTTCCCGTATAAGTCTTGCGGGCAGCGACGACTTGACGAATGTGATCGGCTACGGTCGTGCAGCAGCCGCCGACAGCGACGGCACCAGCTTTCATGTAGTCCAGGGCATAATCGCCAAAACGGCGGTCCGTCCCGACACCATGCCAGGTCTTGGTTTGCGGGTCATATTCTTCGCCGCTGTTCGGATAGACGATGATTGGCAGGTCTGATGCCCCTTTCAATTTCCCAATGAGGCTGGTGATGTATTCCGGCTTCGTGCAGTTGACGCCGATAGCCTGCAGGTGCGGGTATTGGCTTGCCAGCTGGCGGGCACAATCGGCCAGGAGCTGGCCTTCACAGTTGTGGCGGCCGTCGCAGCAAGAAAAGCTGATCCAATAGGGTGCGCCCAGTTCTTCGGCGATCTGCGCTTCCACTTCCGCTTCCATCAGGGACGGCTCCGTTTCAAAAAGCAAGACGTCGGCACCAGCCTGCCATAGGAGTTCTGCCCGGCGGCGATGGAAGTCCCGCAGCGTATTGGCACTGACGCCGTAATGGCCCTTATATTCGGACCCATCGGCCAAATAAGCCCCGTATGTGCCAGCACTGGCCAGACAAAGCGGCCAGGACGCGGGCCGTCCACAGTTTGTTGTTTAAATCGGCCCCGAGATTTTCCAGGGCCGTCCCCATAGAACCGTCGAGAACCAAGATTCCTTGACGGTCTAAAATCTGTTTCAGTGTACTTTTCATTTTCTTGCCCCTTTCACCGACCCGTCCCATAAGCGACGACAGGCGGATTTTTCCCTCGTTCCTGCGCCGGCAGGAAACGGAACCAGAAATCATTGAACAAGCGGAAGATTTCTTTCCGCTGTGTAACGATGAATAAAATCGTGATCATGACGTAAATAGCCGACAAAATATCGGTCATGGCCCACAGGGCATCGGCTTTGGCATTATAGAGGACGACACAGGGAATCATGTAATAGATCATGTAGACCTTGGTCGCCCGGCGGTTGCGCCGGGTATCGCCGAAAGCGTAGTTGACGGATTTTTCGCAGCTGTAATACATGCCGATAATCGTCGTCCAGGCAAAGACTGTAATAGCGATGGCCATGAACCAGGCACCCCAGGCGCCAAAGGAAATGCGAAAGGCCACTGTCGTCAATCTGGCACTGTCGACACCAGGATAATCGATGTAGGAATTCGTCAGGAGCAGCGACAAAGCCGTGACTGAACAGACAACGATTGTATCGAGGAACACTTCCCCCCAGCCCCAGGAAGCTTGGCGGACAGGATGGTCCGTCCGGGCCGTCGCATGGGCAATGATGCCATAGCCCGTACCGGCGTCATTGGAATAGAGGCCGCGGGCAATACCATAGCGCTTGGCGTCCTTGACAGTAGCCCCGGCGAAACCGCCGACACCGGCCATGGGCGTAAAGGCACTGCGGACGATCAACTCCAACGTCGCCGGCACCTGCGGCAGATGCTGGACGAGGATGGCCAGGCCGCCGAGGATATAGAGCAGGGCCATAATGGGCACGGCCCGTTCCATAACGGCCGAAATGCGCCGCAAGCCGCCGAAGATGGTGACGAAACAGGTGAGTCCCAGAAAAGCGGCTGACCAGAGCGGGTCGATGCCGAAGGCTTCCCGCAGAGCGCCGACGACAGATTCCGTCTGGACACTGCACGTCCAGGGCCCAAGGTGAAACAGGCAATGGCCAGCAGGAAAGCCCCTTTCCACCAGCCCAGGGCGTTGCGCATGACAAAGGATCGGTCGCACATGTATTCGTCCATGGATTCAGAATACTTGACGCGGAAGCGCTGGCCCAAGATGATTTCGCAGGCCTTCATCGACATGCCGAGACAGCCTGAGACCCACATCCAAAAGACGGCACCAGGGCCACCGGAAACGATGGCCGTCGCTACGCCGCCGATATTGCCGACGCCAATCGTATTGGCCATGGCCGTACAAGCTGTGGCAAACCCCGATACCGATTCTTGGCCGCTGCCATGGCGCTGGAACATCTTGCCAAAGGTATTGCGGAAATGAAAGCCAATGTGCCGGAAATTATAGTAAAAATGAAAACGGATGCTCAAATACAAGCCCATGCTGACCAGCACGACAATCATCGGCGTCCCCCACAAAGCATCGGAGAGCGCCATCAATCCATTCAAAATCATAATCTTCCCCCAATATCAACAAAAAATATACATACCGATTTTTTAGGGTGACATAGCCGATAAGAAAAGTCAAGAAAAACTAGAATATTTAGTAAAAATAGAAAAAAATCTCCTCCAGAAAATAGCGTCGTATGATAATTTCTGGAGGAGATTTTTATTGCAATGGCTGTTGGATACCCGATTCAGGTCCTACGATTGGCACTTCGGGCAGTAGTGGGTACCGCGGCCGTTCAATTTAGTGTATTCGATGGTCGTACCGCAGACCGTACACGGCGTACCTTCGCGGCCGTAGACGCGGAGGTTGTCCTGGTTCTGGCCTTCTTTGCCGTTACCGCTGATAAAGTTACGGATCGTCGTGCCGCCGTGTTCCAGTCCTTCCTGGAGGACAGCGACGATGGCTTCATGGAGGCGGACCGCTTCTTTTTTCGTCACATTGTCGCTGTGGCGCATAGGCCGGATACCTGCACGAAACAGGGCTTCATCGACGTAGATATTGCCCAGGCCGGCCACTTTCGTCTGGTCCAAGAGGAGCGTCTTCACTGGCCGGTGGCAACCCTTGAGGAGCGCATAGAGCCGGTTCGTCGTGAAGTCCGGACTGATGGCGTCCGGTCCTAGCGTATCGTAGCCTTTGACGCCTGTCGGCCCATCGGACGGTACAAGCCACAAGCAGCCCAACGTGCGGATATCGCGGTACAGGAGGCGCCCTTCGCTAAGCACAAAAGTAATATGGATAGCCCGGCCTTCATATTGGCCGGGCTTGTCTTCGTAGAGCAGGCTGCCGGTCATACGCAGATGGGCCAGGAAAGACCACGGGCCGCTGCAGTGGACGAAGAGATATTTGCCACGGCGGCTTACGCCTTCCAAGGTCTGGCCGATCAGGGCCACTTCAAAGCGGGCAGCCGTCGTATTCTTGATAAGCCTGGGTAAGTCCATATCAATGGCCGTAATGGTCTTGCCCCGAACATGCTTGTCGACGAAAGCCCGTATCGTTTCTACTTCTGGTAATTCTGGCATGAGTTCACCTACTTCGCTTCTTCCCAGTTGACGCCGCTGTGGATGTCGACGACGAGGGGCACGGACAAATCGACGATGTGTTCCATCGTATCCTTGAGGAGCCGTTCCACTTCGTCCTTTTCCTCAGCCGGGACTTCCAGAACCAGTTCGTCGTGGACTTGGACTAGGAGCTGGCTCTTCAAGTGGCGCTTTTCCAGTTCGTCCTGAACGGCATTCATGGCCAGCTTGATGATGTCAGCCGCACTGCCCTGGATAGGCGTATTCATGGCTGTCCGTTCGGCAAAGGACCGGCGCGTAAAGTTCTTGCTGTTGATTTCCGGCAAAGCCCGGCGGCGGCCGAACATGGTCACGGCCATGCCCGATTCCTTCGCCGACGCGATGAGGCCGTTCATGTATTCATGAACCGTGCTATAACGGGCAAAATAAGAGTCGATATATTCCTTAGCTTTCTGGCGGGAAATAGAAATGTTCCGGGCCAGGCCGAAGTCACTGATGCCATAGATGATGCCGAAATTGACGGCCTTGGCATGGGATCGTTCTTCCGGCGTGACTTCGTCCAAGGGGATGCCGAAGACTTCCGACGCCGTCCGGCGGTGGATGTCCTGGCCCTTCTTAAAACCGTCGATCATGGTCGGGTCCTGGGATAAATGAGCCAAGAGGCGCAACTCGATCTGTGAATAGTCACCAGAGACGATGTAGTCATAGCCTTCGCCTGGCACGAAGAGAGCGCGTATCTTGCGGCCCTGTTCGGTCCGGATAGGGATATTCTGCAGATTGGGGTCGGAACTGCTCAGGCGTCCTGTCGACGTGACCATCTGATTGAAATGGGTATAAATGCGGCCCGTTTCCGGCACGATGAGCGGTTCCAAGCCGTCGAGATAAGTCGAAATGAGCTTCTTCAAAGCCCGGAAGCGTAAAATCTTATCGATCATGGGATGCTTGTCGCGCAAGGCGTCGAGGACGGCACCATCCGTCGAATAACCGGTCTTGGTCTTCTTGATGACAGGAAGCTGTAATTTCTCGAAAAGGATGACGCCGAGCTGTTTCGGCGAATTGATATTGAACGTTTCGCCGGCGTCGTCATAAATGGCTTCTTCCAGGGCATCGGCCTGGCAGGACAATTCGCTTTTCATAGCCATGAGGCGGTCCGTATCAACCGTGAAGCCGTTCATTTCCATGACGGCCAAAGTGTGGATGAGTGGTTCTTCGATAGTGTCGTAAAGCTTCATGAGAGTGGCCTTGTCCAGCTCAGCAGCCGCTTTAGGCCATACAGCCAAGGCAAAGGCGGCATCGCAGGCCAGCTTCTGTCCGTCGTCTTCCCGGCTTTCGTCCAGGCTAACGTCGAAAGTTTCCGAAATATACGTCAAGCCGTAAGACGTCCGCGTCGGGTCGAGGAGGTATGCCGCCAAGATGATGTCCTTCAAGGGCAGGCGCCCCACTGCCACGCGGGATACGGCCTTGGTCAGGTTCTTACCGTCATCGGTGACGACGGCTGCCGCTTCAGGCAGGACGGCGAGATAAGCGTCATAATCGCTTTCCGGAACGACGAAGGCGCCGTCATCGACGGCCATGGCCAAAACCGTCACAGCCGGAATGGGCTGACTGCCGTCATAGCAGGCGGCAACGGCGACGGCCTTCCCTTTCAGGCTTTCCGCACCCGGTGCCTCCATGACCTGGACGGCTGCTGCCGGTTCCGCTGTATCCGCCAAAGGGGAGAAGCGGTCGAAGGCAGCAAATCGTTCCAATAGATTACGGAAACCTAGGCTGCGGAAGAGCTGAGCCACATCTTCCTGACGTGGCTGAGGCTGGAACATGTCCATGGTGTAATCGAGGGACACATCGCAGCGGATAGTGGCCAAGTCCTTGGATAAGACGGCCTTGTCCTTATTATCGGCCAGTTTTTCCTGCAATTTCTTGCCCTTCACTTCGTCCAAGTGCTCGTAGACGCCGTGGACGCTGCCGAACTGGCTGATGAGCTTGAGCGCCGTCTTTTCGCCGACGCCGGGGACGCCAGGGATGTTATCGGCCGTATCGCCCATGAGGGCCTTCATATCGATGACCTGGGCCGGCGTATAGCCGTATTCGGCTTCCATGACAGCTGGCGTAACAGCCAGCATGTTGGTGATCCCTTTCTTGGTCAAATAGACCGTCACGTCGTCTGTGACCAGCTGCAGGGCGTCGCGGTCGCCCGTGACGACGGCGACGGCATAGCCATCAGCTGCCGTGCGGCGGGCCAAGGTACCGATGATGTCGTCCCCTTCATAGCCTTCCTGTTCGAGGACGCAAATACCCAGGCAGGCCAGGACTTCACGGATCAAGGCGAACTGGGGCCGCAAGTCATCTGGGGCCGGCTTGCGAGTAGCCTTGTAGCCGTCAAACAAGTCGTTGCGGAAGGTATGCTTGCTCTTGTCGAAGGCGACGGCGACGTACTGCGGATCCAGTTCGCCGTATAATTTCAATAACATATTCAAAAAACCATAGACGGCATTGGTCGGATGCCCTTGGGCGTCGGTCAAATGCGGAATAGCATAAAAGGCCCGATAGAGCAGACTGCTGCCATCGATGATGACGATATTTTCTTTCATAGAACCTCCCTATCCCTTCATCGATGCAGCAGGGAGCTGACGATGCTGTAGATGCAATAAATGACGAAGATACCTAAGAGGTAGGGCATAGCCATGATGATGAAGCCTAAGGCGCCGATGATGACGGCGACGATGCAGAAGACGATGAAGCCCAGGGCCAGTTTGACACGCCATGAAAGACCGGACGTGACGATATGGATGCCGCTGTGCTGACGGCGCGCTTCCTGTTCCTGGCGCAGCCGTTCTTCATAAAGGGACTTCTGGTCGTGGACCGTCCCATCTTCGTCGATGGTCTGGCCGCGGAAACTGTCCCGTTCGTGATCGGAAAGAATTTTGGGATCTTCTGAATTCATAGACGATTCTCCTCCTGTTAATAGTTTCGGCTCTTCATGCGGCGTTCGATGTCGCGTTTGGCTTCTTTTTCCGCCAAGGCCTGCCGCTTGTCGTAGAGCTTCTTCCCGGTCACCAGGGCGACGGTCACTTTGACCTTCCCCTTCTTGAAATAGAGGTTGAGCGGGATGAGGGTATAGCCTTTTTCCTGGATCTTGCCCAGGAGCTTAATGATTTCATATTTATGGAGCAAGAGCTTACGCGTCCGCAAGGGATCGTGGTTGAAGCGGTTTCCCTGGTCATAAGGGCTGATGTGCATGCCCAAGAGGAAGACTTCACCATTCTCGATACGGCAGAAGCTGTCCTTCAAGTTGACCTTGCCCTGGCGTAGGGACTTGACTTCTGTCCCCGTCAAGGCAATGCCAGCTTCATACGTTTCATGGATAAAATAATCGTGACGGGCCTTACGGTTGTCCGAAATATATTTCACACCTTTTGTCGGTGACGTTGCCAAAACGAATTCCTCCTATTTCTTCTTCTTTTTGCCGCGGCTCTTCCGGCCTTTGCCCTTGCGCGCGGCTTTGCGGCTGGATTTCTTTTCTTTGCGGCCTTTCTTGTCCTTTTTGTTTTTCTTGCCCTTCTTGCCGATGGCCCCGGCGAACCAGTTGCGCTTGGTATCGGTATCCTTTTTGTCGCTGTGTTTCCGTTTATGACGCCGTTCGACACTGGCTGCCATAAGCTGTTGGACATCTTCCAGCGATTCATACCGGCCTGGGACGAAGTCAATTTCGCATTTTTCCACATTGACCTGGGCCAGGGTGACTTCCATGGCATCGCCTAAGCGGTAGACCTTGCCACCGTGCTGGCCGCGCAGGATGTACGACGCTTCGTCGAATTCGTAGTCATCGTCGGTGAGCAATGAAATATGGACCAGGCCTTCGATGCCGTTTTCCAGGCCTACGAAAAGACCGAAAGACGTAATGCCTGTAATGTGCGCTTCAAAAGGCTGGCCGATGAAGGGCAGCATGTACTGACACTTCTTGAGATCATCCGTTTCCCGTTCGGCTTCGACGGCAATACGTTCACGCGAGCTGGCCTGGTCGGCAGCGATGGTATGGTACGACAGGGACTGCTGCGATTCTTTCTCCGTCAGCTTGCCCCGGCGCTGGTACTGGCGGATTAGGCGGTGGACCATGAGGTCCGGGTAACGGCGGATAGGCGACGTGAAATGAGTATAACATTCCGAAGCCAGGCCGAAATGACCGGCGTTAGTCGTCGAATAGCGGGCCTGCTGCATAGAGCGCAAGGCGATGGTCTGGACGACAGCGGCTTCATCAGTGCCCTTGGTCATTTCCAAAAGCTTCTGGAAGTCTGCCGGCTTGACCGATTCCGTATCGGGCATGAGCAGGTTGAAGCTCGACAGGACAGTGCGCATCATGTCCAGCCGTTCCGGTTCGGGAAGTTCGTGGATACGGTAGACCGACGGGTTCTCGCTGTCCCGAAGATAGCAGGCGACGGTTTCATTGGCAATGAGCATGCTTTCTTCGACGATCTGTTCAGCAATGGTCCGTTCCCGTTTTTCCAAACGCAGCGGCACGCCTTCCGGGTCGAGGATGACTTTATATTCCGGGAAATCGAAGTCGATAGCCCCGCGGCGGAGGCGCATGTTCTTGAGGATTGTCGACAAAGCCCGCAGTTCGTGGAGCATAGGCATAAAGGGCTGCAAGTCATCGGGCACGATGCCGTCAAGGAGAGCTTTGCGAATTTCGACGTAGTTACAGCGCCGTTTGACGCGGATGACAGCCGGGCCGATGTCGGCCTTGAGGACCTTGCCTTCTTCATCGATTTCCATGACGCAAGTCATGGAGTAACGGTCTTCGTTGGCATTGAGGCTGCAGATACCGTTCGACAAGACCGTCGGCAGCATGGGAATGACCCGGTCGACGAGGTAGACGCTGGTGCCGCGGTTATACGCTTCCTGGTCGATGGCCGAGCCAGGGCGGACGTAGTAACTGACGTCCGCGATGTAGACACCCAAGCGGAAATGGCCATTCGGCAGGCGGACGACGTCGATGGCATCGTCCAAGTCCTTGGCATCTTCACTATCAATGGTGATGAGCTGGCGGTCGCGGTAATCGCGGCGCCCTTCTTCCAAGGTGACCGTCATATCGATGTTGGCAGCTTCCTTCTTGACGTCGTCCGGAAAGTCGAAAGGCAGGCCGTGGCGGGCCATGATGACCTTGATATCCAAGTCCTTGTCGCCGTCATAGCCGAGGACTTCCGTCACTTCCCCTTCGGCTTTGCGTCCTTCTTCAGGCCACTTGGTAATCTTGACCAGGACGCGGGCACTGCTGCGGGCGCCGCCTGTCTTATCGAGGGGGATGTATATATCTTCGCGGATTCGTTCGTCGTCAGGCGTGACGAAGGCGCTGTGTTTTTCCAGCTGGAACGTACCGACTAGGGTCTTGTTAGCCCGTTCGACGATGGATACGATTTCCCCTTCCTGTTTATGCCGGCCATCGCCGCTGTGCAGGATGCGGACCGTGACTTTATCGTTATTCATGGCCGTATGGCGATTCTGTTCGGCAATGTATACGTCTTCCGTTAGGTCTTCACTGAGGACGAACCCGAAAGTCGGCGTATAGCCTTTATAAATACCGGTGATTTCCTGAGGCTGTTTCGCCGAGATATACCGGTCTCCTGCGATTCTCATGAGCTTCTCACTCCTCACTAATTCTTCAAATGTGTCAAATACGTCAGCCAGACGGGCGCCTGTGATGCCGAGCTGTTCCGCACAGTCTTCGACTGTTGCGCCGCCGCTGTCTTCATTACATATACTTATTATATCATGAGCCAGCTGTAAATCCATAGTTCCCCTCCTCAAATCGCCGTTTCCGAAAGAGTAAAAAAGGAGCCGCCGCATATGCGACAGCCCCTAAGAATTCATTAAAAAGTATGCATCAGTCTGCCTAACAGCAATGTACAAATGGCAAATGCTATCGACAAGACGATAGTCAGTTTGGAAAGCAGGGCATCCATACCGCGGGCCCGGCTCCCGAACAAGTCTTCCGCACCGCCGCCGAAACCGGCGCCCATGCCCTGGGTCTTGCTCTTCTGTGCCACGACGACACCGATGATGAGCAGTGCCAAAATGACAACGATGATTTCTAATGCTATGATCACGTTAATCCTCCTCACACAATGACGCTAACAGTACTATTGTACACTCATTTAGCGTTTCTATCAATAGGTTCTTTGGCTTTCTCATCGGGTTCCGCTTCTTTTTCGGCATTGCGCGTTTCCAGATAATGTTCCAGCTTGCGTTTGACCCGTTGCAGGGCATTATCGATGGACTTGACGTGCCGGTGCAGCTGGCAGGACATCTCATTGTAGGATTTGCCGTCGAGATAGGCTGTCAGGACCTGCCATTCCAAATCGCTGAGGATCTCATTCATCTTCAGTTCAATATCGTTGAATTCTTCGCGGCTGATGACCAGCTCTTCGGGATCGCTGACGCGGATGCCGGACAAGATGTCCTGCAAGGTCCGGTCCGATTCGTCTTCATAAACGGGTTTGTTGAGGGACACATACGAATTAAGAGGTATGTGTTTCTGCCGCGTCGCCGTCTTGATGGCCGTAATGATCTGTCGGGTAATGCATAATTCGGCAAAAGCCCGGAACGACGACAGCTTGTCGCCGCGGAAATCCCGCGTCGCCTTGTAGAGGCCGATCATGCCTTCCTGGATGATGTCATCCCGGTCGGCACCGACCAAAAAGTAGGCGCGGGCTTTGGATTTGACGAAGTTGCGATACTTGTTGACGATATAATCGGCCGCTTTGCCATCGTGTTCTTTCTGGGCAATGCGTACGATTTCTTCATCAGTCACGCCTGCAAAGCGGTCATGGTTTTCTTCTGCATTGGACGCTGCCTGCATAATCGTTACCTCGCTTATTTAATTTATTCGCCTGCCTGCCGCTGCCGCACGACTTCATACATGAGCAGGGCCGCTGCGACGGAGGCGTTGAGGGAATTGACGTGGCCGAACATGGGAATCTGGACCAGGACGTCACACGTTTTCTTGACCAAGTGCGAAATGCCCCGCCCTTCACTGCCGATGACCAGGACGACCGGGTCCGTCAGGGAGCTGTGGAAATAATCCGTCTCGCCGTCCATGTCGGCACCGATGACCCAGAAACCGCGCTTTTTGAGCTGCTTCAAGGTCTGGGTGATGTTGCCGATCTGTACGAGGGGCATGTATTCGACGGCGCCAGCTGACGTCTTGCCAACAGTCTCGTTGATAGGCGCCGTCCGCCGTTTGGGCAGGAGGACCGCATCGACGCCGGCACATTCAGCCGTGCGGATGATAGCCCCCATGTTGTGGACGTCTTCGATGCCGTCGAGGAGCACCAGGAACGGCACCTTCCCCTTTTCATCGGCAGCGATAAGGACATCGGTCAAATCGGCGTATTCCACGGGCTTAGCAAAGGCGATGACGCCTTGATGACGGTTGCCCGGTGCCAAGTGGTTGAGGACCTTCAAGGGTACGTCTTCGACAAGGATTTCCTTCCGGTCTGCCAAGTCGCGGATGCGCTGCAGCGGCTGCGACTCGTTGCCAGCAGCGACGTATAGCTTGGTGATGGACCGGCCGGCCTTCAAGGCTTCGGTGACGCTGTTGCGGCCGATGATGATATTTGCCTCACTCATTCCATTCCTCCATGTTTTTCGTTACAATAAGCTTTCGTTTCTTCATAGACCTGGGCCATAACGGCGTCCAGACGCTCTCTCCGGCCAGCCATGACCAGGTAGCCCACCAAGGCTTCCAAGGCCGTGCTGTCGTGGTACTCGGCGACGGTCGCGCTCTTCGGCGCCAGGGTATAGGCATTGCGGGCCCGCTGACAGATAGCTTTTTCGTCGTCCGTCAGGCCGTCGTGGATACGGCGGTAGACATAAGCCTGGGCCTTGGCGGATACAAATTCCGCTGCCAGCGTATGCAGGACCTGGACATGGGGAATGCCCGTTTCTACCAAACGCCTGCGCAAGGTCAGGGCGTAGTAGGCATCGCCGACGAAAGCCAAGTTGATTGAATCGAGATGGGCCGCATCCTGGTCGGGCACGTCCAGTCTTTTACCGTTGGCAAAGGCCTGGTAGGCCCGTTTCTTCAGTGCTTGCAATTGTTTGAATTTCACTTTTTCCAGCGTGCTCCCTGCGGCGAATCTTCAATAGTGATGCCAAGGGCAGCCAGTTTATCGCGGATAGCGTCGGCCAGGGCGTACTGTTTCTGGGCACGGCATTCTTGACGGATGTCGAGGATGGCCTGCATGAGGTCGTCGTAATCCTTGCTGCTGGCATCTTCCTTCTTGCCCGTCCAACGGTCTTCGAGAATACCTAGGATGTCCGTGAAGGTCTTGAAAACGCGTTTGACTTCTGACAGGGCTGCCGAATCGACGGGGACGCCGTTATTGACGACGGCATTCTTGAAGATGTTGACGTTCTTAGCCAGGTCGAACATAGCTGCGCTGGCCAGGGCCGTATTGAAATCGTCGCACATGGCGTTTTCAAAGGCTTCTTCGTCTTTGTGAGCCGTTTCCAGGAGCTGCTGGGCTTCCGGCGACTTAGCACCGGCCGGCATAGCCAAGAGTTCCAGGACGTTGTCAATGGCCGTGCCCAGGCGTTCGAGGCTGCGCGTCATTTCTTCCAGCCGTTCGTCGCTGAAGTCTAAAGGACTGCGGTAGTGGTTGGAAATGAGGAAGAAGCGCAAGGCATCGGGGCTGTAGTGTTCCAGAACGTCCTTGACCAGGAAGAAATTGTTCAGGGACTTGCTCATCTTTTCCGAATTGATAGTGATGAAGCCGTTGTGGAGCCAGTATTTGACCATGGGCTTCTTGCCGGTGAACGCTTCGGACTGAGCGATTTCGTTTTCATGGTGCGGGAAGATGAGGTCGCTGCCACCGCCGTGGAAGTCGAAAGTATCGCCGAGGTACTTATTGCTCATAGCCGAGCATTCGATGTGCCAGCCCGGACGGCCTTTACCCCAAGGGCTATCCCACGACGGTTCGCCAGGTTTAGCCCCTTTCCAGAGAGCGAAGTCCATGGGATTGTGTTTGCGGTCGTCGACTTCGATGCGGGCGCCGGCCATCATGTCGTCGAGGCTGCGGCCGCTCAATTCGCCATAGTCGGCGAACTTTTCGACGCTGTAATAGACGTCGTGGTCGATGACGTAGGCATAGCCCTTGTCGATAAGAGTCTGAACCATGTGGATGATTTCATCCATGTGTTCCGAAACGCGGGGATACTTATCAGCCCGGCGGATGTGGAGCTTGTCCATGACGTCGAAGTACGACGCAATATAGCGGTTGGAAATAGTATCCCACGTGACGCCTTCGCCGTTGGCAGCGTTGATGATCTTGTCGTCGACGTCGGTGAAGTTCTGAATGTGCGTGACTTCATAGCCCAAGTGTTCCAGATAACGCTTGATGACGTCCCATGTGACGAAGGGACGGGCATTGCCCATGTGGGAATGGTTATACGGTGTAATGCCGCAGACATACATCTTGACCTGGCCCGGCGTAACAGGCACGAAGGTTTCTTTCTTGCGAGTTAATGTATTATATACTTTCAGTTCTCTCATACGGTAACCTCCCTGAAATTTGAATAAAAAGGCCACCATCCCCGATGACAGAGACGGTGGCCCGTGGTTCCACTCTGTTTTTACGGCAGTGCCGTAATCTTTGCTGCGCAGTAACGGGCGCACCCGGACCGGATTACTCCTTTCACCCGGCCTGCTCACAAAGGCAGCATTGCAGTTTTATGACCTGGAAAGGCTTTCAGCCGTGACCTTTCCTCTCTGTCGGATGCCACTGCAACTCATTTTGATCATCGCAGATTCTTATTTGATACATATTATTAATTAATATGTATGTATATAGTACCCAATAATCGGGCTCATGTCAAGCCATTTATGCCAACGTTTCATCCAGGCGGGCCAGGACTTTATCGCGGCCCATCAGAGCGACAATGACGTTCAAATCCGGGCCGTGCATGACACCAGTAACGGCGACGCGGATAGGCATGTAGACGAACTTGCCTTTAACCTTGAGGCCCTTCTGGATTTTCTTGAACAAAGGCTGTACCGTATCGGGCGTGACGTCGTCGAGGGCAGCCAGTTCATCGCGGAACATCTTGAGGACGGACGGAGCCGTTTCTTCTTTGAGGACAGCTGCCGTTTCTTCATTTTCCGGTGCGTAGTCGTCGGTGAAGAAGACCTTGGCAGCATCGACGATCTGAGCGCCATACTGGACGTGTTCGCGCATAGCGGCGCAGACGGATTTCAGCCAAGCGGCTTCCTTTTCATCCGGCGTTTCGCTAGCATAGCCGGCCTTCTGCAGGTGCGGCAGGCAGACGGCATAAAGCTGGTCTTCATCGAGCTGCTTCATATAATGGAAGTTGATCCAGTTCAATTTTTCGATGTCGAATACGGCTGGGTTCTTGGCGACGCGGTCGAGGGTGAACTGTTCGATGAGTTCGTCGCGGCTGAAGATTTCCTGATCGCCATCGGGCGTCCAGCCGAGGAGAGCCAGGAAGTTGACCAGGGCATCAGGCAAATAGCCCATGTCGCGGTACTGCTGGACCGACGTAGCACCATGGCGCTTGCTCATCTTCTTCTTGTCAGCGCCGAGGATGAGCGATACGTGGGCGAATTTCGGAGCTTCAAAGCCCAGGGCCTTGTAGATGACCAGCTGGCGCGGCGTGTTGGACAAGTGTTCTTCCGCGCGGATGACGTGGGTGATGTGCATGAGGGCATCGTCAAGGACGACGCAGTAGTTATAGACCGGGATGCCGTCGGATTTGACGATGACGAAGTCGCCGACATTGTTGGAGTCGAAGGATACGTGGCCGCGGACGAGGTCGTCCAGTTCAATCGTTTCGTTCTTCGGCGTCTTGATACGGATGACATGGGGACGGCCTTCCTTGAGGTACTGTTCGACCGTTTCCTTCGGCAGGTCGGCACATTTGCCGGAGTAGACCGGCGTTTCGCCTTTGGCCAGCTGAGCCTGTTTTTCTGCTTCCAGTTCTTCTGGCGTACAGAAACAGTAATAAGCCTTGCCTTCAGCTAAGAGCTTTTCCGTATATTTCTGATAAATGCCCAAGCGTTCAGTCTGGCGGTACGGGCCATCGGGACCGCCGATGTCGATGCCTTCATCCCAGGTAATGCCCAGCCATTTCAGGGCTTCCTTGATATTTTCTTCTGATTCCGACGTCGAACGCTTGCGGTCCGTATCTTCGATGCGGACGACGAACTTACCGTGGTTGTGCTTGGCAACGAGGTAGTTGAAGAGGGCCGAACGGGCACCGCCAATGTGGAACGGGCCTGTCGGGCTCGGAGCAAAACGAACGCGTACTTCCTGTGACATAAAAGATTCCTGCTACTTAAAACATAGACAAATATGCCTATATCAAGATGTATTGCTGCAACCTCACGGTTTGCAGTTCCTTCTTCATCGTACACTCTTTTGCCCTGAGTAAGACCAGCAGCTACTTGAGGGATTCTGCACTCCAAAGGCGTTGGCAATGATATTCCTTGCGCAGCAAGGAGGAAATGCCTGTTCCCGACTAGCCATCGGTACATATACCGAAGCTTTTGTAATTAAGCAATTCGATATTCTTTGGCGTCCCGCAAATTGAGCGAAGCGTTGAAGTCACGGTCGGCGGTATAGCCGCATTGCGGACAGATATAGACCCGGTCTTTCAATTTCAGGCCTTTATGAACATATCCGCAGGCATGGCAAGTCTTGGAACTGGGATAGAACCTATCCGCGACCCGCATTTCGATGCCGATGATTTCTGCTTTGCGCTTCAGTTTCGACAGGAAGGAATAGAACCGTTCTGCCGCGACTGCTTTTGCGAGATGTCTGTTCTTCATCATGCCCTTGATGTTCAAGTCTTCCACGGTGATGAAGCGTGGCTTTTGCTTCACGATTTCGTGGATGGCCTTGTTTTCATGGTCTTCGCGGATATGATTAAGCCGCTGATAAAGTTTCTGCACCTTGAGTTTTTGCTTATCTATGTTTGCAGAGGCGGTAGCAGTTATACCACCTTTCTTTTTCTTAAATTCATATTTCCGACTGAGCTGCCTCTGCATTCGTCTCAATCGTTTCTCCAGTCTTCTGACCTTTGAACTCTTATTGATATTTTTAAAGGTCCGGCCATCACTGACAATGGCCAAATCCTTGATACCTAAATCAATGCCTACGCCTTCGCCCGTCGGCTGATAGATGGCTTCCAAATCGTTGTTGTACTTGGATTTCTCATCAATATCCACGACGACGGAGACGTAGAATCGGCCGGCTTCATAGGAAACTGTACCGCTAATGACTGCAAGACCTACAGGCAGATAGCCGTATTCCTTGAGCCTTACATGCTTTAAAGTCGGTATCATCAGCTTGTGACGCCATATCTTCCAGTCACTTTTGTTGTTTCTCGGAAAATACAGCTTCACATCATACCGCGATTTTTTCTTGAAACAAGGAAAACCTGCCAGCCCATCAAAGAACCTTTTGAAGGCTACCTCCGCATTGACAAGCGTTTTCTTGCGGGCTTTGGAACCGCATTCATTGATCCATGGCAGTTCCTGTTTCAGCGTATGATTGACATATTTATCGAAGTCGTTGGCAGAAACAAAAGGTTTCTGGTGACTGTCAAGCAAACCACGCTGATACATCTGGTAAAGCTTTTTATTATAGGCGATGTACTGATTATAGAGGAAACGGCAGATTCCCATGGAGCAAACGATTTTACATGCCTGCTCCTTTGTCGGAGCAATCTCTGTCTTAAAAGCCTTTAACAATCGCTTCATCCCCTTCAATTCATAATATGATATGTCATAAGTTTATTTCTCTTCTATGACCATATTATATTATAAATGTACATATTCATCTATATAATCAGTTACTTATGACCTCCTCCTAAAAAGTTCTCTCTATATTAATGTATTATTAGTAGATAGCTATTGGTAACTGAGGACCATGGCCGCCGCCTGGGCCGCCATGCCTTCTTCCCGGCCGACGAACCCCAATTTCTCTGTCGTCGTCGCCTTGACGGAGACAGCAGCCTTAGGGATACGCAGGGCCTCGGCAATATTCGCAATCATCTGCGGCACATAGGGCTTGATCTTAGGCCGTTGTGCCAATAAGGTCACGTCAAGATTGACGATGCGGCAACATTTCTCCCGCAACAGATGGCGGACCTTTTCTAAGAGGACCAGGCTGGAAATGTCCTTGAAAGCCTGATCCGTATCGGGAAAATACGTCCCGATATCGCGGAGCCCGGCGGCTCCCAGCAGGGCGTCCATGATGGCGTGGATGACGACATCGGCATCTGAATGACCATCGAGTCCCCTTTCAAAAGGAATCTCGACGCCGCCCAAAACCAGGCGCCGCCCTTCTTTCAGGCGGTGGACGTCATAGCCAGTGCCGATACGCTGGACTTCCCGTCCTTTCATGTACAGGGACAGAATGGGAATGTCGTCGCGCGTCGTCACCTTGCGGTTCTTCTCGCTCCCTTCAAGGATGACGACAGGCACGCCCATGGCTTCGACGAGGGATGCATCATCGGTAGCCTGAATGCCTTCAGCCCGGGCATGCTCATGGGCTTCTACGAGCAGGTCACGGTGAAAGATCTGCGGCGTCTGGGCAGCGACCAAGCGGCTGCGGTTCAGCGTATGGAGCCGGCCGTCGTCGCCGCGGACCTTGACCGTATCCTTGAGAGGGATGCCGTAAATGGCAGCCTTAGCCGTTTCCATCATGGCCGCGCCCTGGTCATACCAATCGGGACCGGCAAAAGGCCGGGCGCCGTCGTGGACCATGACCACATCCATATCACGGCTGACAGCCATGAGGCCGTTGTAGACCGAATCTTCCCGTTCGGCTCCGCCAAGGGCATAGCGTACGGGCTGGATAGGATGGAGATCATCGACAAGACGGCGGATTTCCTTCTCATCGATGCGGGAATGGACGATGACCACTTCACTGACCGACCGAGCCGCAAAGATGTGGCGCAGGGTATGCGTCAAGACGGGCTCGCCGCACAAGGGATAGAAGAGCTTGTTCCGCTCGTAGCCGAAGCGGCTCCCTGTGCCGGCCGCTACGACGATGACAGATACTTTCACACATTTCACCTACTCATTTGCAATCTTGACGAATATCATGCGCCCAGCCGACGTCTGCAGGACAGACGTGACCGTCACGGGCACGGTAGAACCGATGTATTTCTGACCACCTTCGACGACAATCATCGTGCCGTCATCGAGATAGGCCACGCCCTGGTTCTCTTCCTTGCCGGCCTTGACGATGAGGACATTCATGTGTTCCCCAGGGATACGGGCCGGTTTCAGCGCGTTGGCCAGGTCATTGATGTTGAGGACGGCCACGCCCTGGAGGGCGGCAACTTTATTCAGGTTATAGTCATTGGTGACGACTTTGGCATTGATTTTGCGGCCCAAGCGGACGAGCTTGGAATCGACACCTTGGACATCGTCGAAATTGTCATTGATGATGCGGACTTCGACGTAATTATCTTCCTGCATCTGCTTCAGGATATCCAGGCCGCGGCGGCCTTTATTGCGCTTCAACAGATCCGACGAATCGGCAATGAGCTGCAATTCTTCCAGGACAAAGACTGGCACCAGCAGCGGCCCTTCCAGGAAACCGGTACTGCAAATTTCGGCGATGCGGCCGTCGATGATGGCGCTCGTATCGAGGAGTTTGCCGGAAAATTCCATATCCCTATGCTTGCTGCCGTGTTCCTTGCCAGACTTGCCTAACCGCAGATTGCCTGCCAAGGCGATGATCTCGCTCTTCTTGCGGATGGCGATGCTCATGCCGGCATAGCCGAAGACGATGCTGAACACGATAGGCCCGTAGGCCCCGATAATCGGCAGGCGGGCAAACGCTAGTCCAATTAAATTCGCAATGATAAGTCCAAAAAGCAACCCCAGCGTCCCGACGATGATGTCCTGGCTCTCGAAATCATTCAGACCCGATTCGATACGGTGAATCGCTGCCCAGATGAGGCGCAGCACGAACGGCGAAATCCCATATCCCACCAAGGCACCGACAATGATGCCGACGATATAGGCTACGATAGTGATGATAGTCGTTCCAAAAATACTGCCGTGGAAAAATTCCCCTTCTATTTCGGCACTGATGAAGGGCGTCGTAATGACCTGGTCGGCAATCATGACGAAAATGACAGCCATAATCAGGACGATGACACCTTTCATGATGTTATCGGCCACATTGCGGCCATTGAATTTCTTCGATTTCGGTTCCTCATGGCCCGATTCATATTTATCTTCCATAGAGTAAAAAAACACCTCCCCTTTGTATATACTTCTATAACTATACTAGTTTACCACATTTCCCGTCAATGTACCACAGGTGGCGTGTAAAGTTTTTGCGAAGCTTCGTCTATAACATTTTGAACTAGTAAATCGTAATTTAGTAAATTACGATTTACTAAATAAAAGCTCACTCACACAAATACCGATAGAGTTTATCTTCTACCGGCTTATCCAAGAGAAATTGGAAATTGACAATGGGCAGCTGCTGCCCTTTGTCATTAGCAATGGTCGTTTCGACAGGTTTCCCTAGAACGATTAAATCACCGATATAATAGAAATCGGCCCCTTCGGCATCGCTCTTTTTCACGAACAATAATTTTCGCGTGTGTTCATCGCAAATCGCTGGAATCTGCGACGACGTCAGGCGAATCCGGGCCCGCGTCATCCAGCTGAACTGCTGTGGTGAAAGGAACTGGTCTTCGTACTTCGTATTGGCTGAAATGTCTTCCCGCTTCTCGTAGGTGACGAAAATGGGACACGTAGCGCCGACAATCTGATAGCCATTGAGGGTTCCTTCGCGGTTCGTTTCATAATTGAGGATACGAGACACATCTTTTCGGGAATAACGGCCGTAGCGGACAAAGCCCTGGACAATTTCCGGTTCGTCATGAACATAGAGATTTTCAAAGCGATACCTTCCATAGTCGAGGATATCCTGAACATAACGTTGAAATTCTTCATTTGCTTTCAAGTCATTCCAATAGGATGTGGCCACATATGCATGATTCTCAAAGGAAATAAGTGGCTGATTGCCGTACTTTTTTCTGGCCGTTTTCGTGAAAAATTGCAAATCCAATAGGCGGGCCACGCTTTCCATTGTTTCCGTAGATGGCAGAAAATGGTATGTTTCGCTCATTTCCCTAGCCAGCGCCGCCGTAGACCAAGATGATTCCATCAATAAATGGCGCAAAACCAACAATTCCTCTATGCGTTTGCCATTAGCCAGTTCTAAACTCAACATCTTCAATACCGCCCGATGGGCTTCGGTCAAGGTCGAGGCATAAGGTTCCATATATTGAACAAATTCAAAGAAAGATTCTTTTTTAGCCACGAACAGAGCTGGATCCTTATCGCCAAAGCGGACAAAGTCCATCATCATGGGCTGACGGCCTAAGCGATAAGCCATATTACGGTATGATTCTTTCAAATCCCGCAGATCTGCCAAAGCACTTTTGGCATCAATGGCCGCATAAATCCGTTCTTTGGCGATATCGTCAAAATGAACCGACGTCGGCCCCGGCAAAAAATTGACCTGCATGAGACGGCGAACAGCGTCTTTGTCGTATGTCCGGTCGCCAAATAGGGCAATGGGGAGCAAGAAATTATTTTCATAATTGCCGATGAAATCGAGCACTTCCAAATAGCGCTTATGTGGATATTTTCGCAGTCCTCGTCCTAACTGCTGGACAAAGACGATCGCCGACGTCGTCGGACGCAGCATGATGACCTGATTGACCTGAGGAATGTCGACGCCTTCATTGAAAATATCACAAGTAAAAATATAGTCGAGATACTGCGAGTCTTCTGCCGCCTTCGCCTCCAAATGACCAATAGCTTCGCTTCGTTCGCTTTCACTCGACGTACCCGTCAAGGCGACGGCCCGTTTCCCATGCTGGCGGAAAGTTTCAGCCAAGGCCTTCGCTTCGTCTACATTGCGGCAAAAGACGAGGCCTTTGATGCGGTCAGCGTCACTCCCATACAAACCAGCATAATATAATATATGTTTTACACGTTCTTCACAAGTCAGTAAAGCAAAATCACTCATGTCATCTAACACCTTGCCATCGACAGTGATTTCACTGATACCGTGATAGTGAAAAGGAACGAGCATATTTTCTTCCAGCGCATCGTGCAAACGGATTTCATAAGCAATATGATGATGGAACAACGCATAAATATCGAAATCATCCGACCGTTCTGGCGTCGCCGTCATGCCTAACAGAAATTTGGGCTGAAAATAGCGAATGACTTTTTGATACGTCGCAGCTCCCCCGTGATGCACTTCGTCAATGACAATATAATCAAAAGTGTCGGGCGCAAAGGTATGGAGGATTTCGTCTTGGGACAAAGTCTGAATGGTCGCAAAAATATAAGGTTTATCCATATCTTTATCGTGCCCTGTCAGCAGCCCCATATCAGCTGGATTAATACCAATTCGGACGTAACTGTCCCGTGCACTTTTAACGATAAGCTCCCGATGAACGACAAAAAGGAACCGCCGAGGCTGCATTTTTAAGACATCAAACGCCGACAAATAGGTTTTCCCAGTCCCTGTAGCTGAAATGAGCAATCCTCGATCCTGCCCGTCGTCGCGCAGCTTTTGAATCCCAGCTAAAGCCGCTTTTTGCATGGCGTTAGGTTGAATTTTATGAAAAGGCACATACACGGCCTGCCGTTTCGGCTTATTATGCGTGTACACAGACTCATAAGCCTGAATCCACGCTTCGTCCACGACTTCCGCCGTATCCCACAAGGCATCAAATTCTTCTTTCGTCTGCCGGATAAGAGAGCCATTTTCTGCCGAAGTAAAGAAAACATTCCATTCCTGATTGTGCGTCAAAGCGTTGGCCGTCATGTTACTGCTGCCAATGACCATGGTATAATTTTCCGGCCCTGCCTGAGGACGATGAAAGAGATAGCCCTTAGCATGAAAAGCCCGTTCTTCTGTTACCATGCGCAATTCGACATTGGGAAACTTCAACAATTCCCGCAACGCACCGGGTTCCGTGAAATTTAAATACTGAGAGGCTAAAATTTTTCCCGTCGCCGTCCGATTTTGAATAAGCGCATCTTTCAGACAGGCAATGCCGCTTTTCGTCAAAAAAGCCACGGAAAACAAGAAAGAATCGCAGACGTACAGTTGCGACAAAATCGTATCGAGAACCTTGCGTTTTTTATCTTTATTATTAGTCAGAATCTTGGGAACATACCGCTGGTCCGCTTCTACCGTATAATCAATGAAACCTTCACGCAAACACTGCTCCAAAGCCCCATATTCAACCATGGCAGTCGCCTACTTTCCAGCAAGTTTTTTCATAATGGGCACATCGGCCGGAGCCCAGTCCAGCGTCGGCATGTCTTCGGGGGCCATCCATTTCGCATCGACGTGTTCTTTGCGGACGAAGTCTGGTTTATCCAAATGGCAATAGAAAGCGTACATGGTCATGGAAAAATCGGGATAGTCATGATGGACTGTCATATACAAATCCGATTCCTTGACAGACACGTGGACATCCATTTCTTCCCGCAGTTCCCGTTCGATGGCCGTGTGCTTGGCTTCGCCCGGTTTAATCTTGCCACCAGGAAACTCGTACTTGAAACTGACATAGTCAAATTTCCCCTGACCTCGTTCCATACAAAGAATTTTTCCATCGTATTCCAAAATCGCAGCTACTACTTCTAAATGCTTCATCCAAAATTCCTCTTTTCTGCATTATTTTCTGCACCTTCTAAAAAACGTATTCCGACAAGCGTCTCATAGCTTCTTCCAGGCGGGTCCGGGGCAAGGCCAGGTTCAGGCGCATGGCGTCTTTCCAAGCAAATTTCCGACCATCTTGCCAGGCGACGCCGACGTCCCAGGCTTTTTTCAGGAGTTCCGGCAAGGTCATCTGGTTCACTTTCAAGTATTCCCCACATTCGACGAAGAGCATGTAAGTCCCTTGCGGCAAGCTGACCTGGCAACCTGGGAAATGGTCCTGGATGTACTGGACAGCATAACGGCAGTTGCTTTCCAGGACCTGGTTCAGTTCGTCGGTCCATTCGTGTCCGTCCTGGCTATAGGCGCCAATCAGGGCGTGCATGGAAAGGACGTTCATTTCGTTATAACAGGTCCGTTGTCCGTGCTGTGTAATCTTTTCTCGCAAGAGCGGATTGGCGATGATGTGGTAACTGCCGATCAGGCCAGCCAGGTTGAAGGTTTTGGACGGAGCATAGAAAGCAACCGTACGCTGGCGGGCGTCTTCGGAGACGGCTGCCGTCGGGATATGGCAGTGGCCTTGGAAAATGATATCCGACCAGATTTCATCACTAATGACTAAGACATCGTATTTTTTGAAAAGGGCCATGGCCTGTTCAATTTCCCAGCGTTCCCACACGCGGCCTGTCGGGTTCTGAGGTGAGCAGAAAATGGCCAGGTGGACATGATGCTTCTTGATTTTTTCTTCCATATCAGCGAAATCCATGCGCCAAATGCCCTTCTCTTTGCGAAGGGGGCTGAAGACGACGTGCCGTCCCGTGTTGCTCAAGTCACCGATAAAGCCAGGATACGTCGGGCTGTGGACTAAGACGGCGTCTCCCGGTTCGGTCAGAACCTGGATAGTGCTAGTAATGCCGCCGTGGACGCCATTTTCATAGCCGATCATGTCGCGTGTCAGTTCCGGCCAGTCATGACGGGTCGTCTGCCATTCAATGATGCGCTGGTAATAGGCATCAGATGGCAGGAAATAACCAAAAAGCGGGTGCTTCAACCGTTGTTCCATGGCCTGGACGACAGCCGGGCAAGTCGCGAAATTCATGTCCGCTACCCACATGGGGATTTCATCGAAACCGGGCTTGGCCTTATCCGGTTCAAAGCCCCAAACGGTCTTGCCAATGCCATCGAAAGCCGTAGCATCCTTACCAGCTCGGTCAATAATCGTCGTAAAATCGTATTTCATCTAAATGGTTCCCCTTTCACGTTACGTACCTCATAGAATATTACAGCAGGCTTCCCACGTGGAAGACCCTACACAACGGCCATTGGCCGTGTATTTTTTCAATCAAGTGCTCCCCTTATTTTTCTAAGGTGTCTTTCATGTTCTTATAGAAGCGGTCGATGATGCGGTTGTAGACAGACGACGGGTTGCTTTCGCTATTGCGGCGGCGCACGTCTTCACTGGAGGCGACGAGTTTGCCCGTTTTCGTATCGAACCATTGGAATTGGACGCCTACAGTGACATACGGCACATCGTGGTCGGGAACGTATTCGGGATAGTTTTCCGTACGATAGAAGCTGTGAAGCTTGCCGTCTTTGTCGACATAGTTTTCTTCTACTTGCCGGCTCTTCCATTCCGTATGGGCCGGGACCAAGTAGGAATCGACGTCACACTGCGTCATCTTGGCTAGGATATAGATGTCGGCCTTGGCGTCAACGGCCCCTTGGGGAATGGTGACGACATCGGCGCCCTTGGTCACAGCAGGAGCTGCCGTTTCACTGGGAATCGTTTCACCAGGCAGCAAGGCCCGAGGCTGTTCCCGCGGTGCCATGACGACTTTGACCACTTTGATTTTACCCGCTTTCTTACGATAATCGTCTTTATATTTCTGGTCGCGTACCGATTCGGCCACGCCAGCTTCACTCGTATCCATACCAGATAAATAGACGGTCTTTACCTTACTGAACTCATAGTCCGTATCCTGCCACTCCGTAAATTCGGCAAGGCCCGGCATTACCGAGGCCACAGCAAAGAACAGGAAAAATAACAAGGTGCGGATTTTCATAGAAACAACCTCCTCACTACGTTAAGGAACTCCAGGGAAACTATTGACGAATTGGATGCGGATGTCCGGGAAGGAATCGACAAATTGAATCGTGAAGTCTTCGCCGTAATCGACGAACTGCCATTGGCCGATGTTATCGGGAAAATAGTTGACGGTCTGGACGCGCAGGTCTGGAAATGCGCTGACGACTTGGACGCGTATATCCGGAAAGGAATGGACGACGCGGACTTTGCCGGCCAAGCGGATACCATTGAAATAGCCGTCTGGCGTCACAGCCGAAGCGGCCAGGACGGCCCCGCTGATACAGAATAAACAGAGAGTCACTAAGGCTACATAAATCCATTTTCGCATGATGATACACTCTTTTCCGATTAGCCGACCATTTGCAGCTTATGGTTTACCTCCCCTAGTTCAGGACGGGCGCCCCACGTGGGCGCCCCTACGGGTCAGGCAGGCCGCCCTTTGAGACGGCCCCTACGAACTGCTAACTGCTAACTGCTAACTGCTAACTGCTAACTGCTAAAATTAGCGTAACAGGTTTGCCTGAAAAAGGCAAGCGAAAAGGCGCTGTCTTTATGCGACAGCGCCTTTTGAGTTTGCAATTTGTAGTTGGTCGTGGAGGGTTATCTCCGAAAGGCCTTTTCGATGGCTTCGCGCAGGGTAGCTACGCCCAGGAAATGGCAGTCCGGGAATTTATCTTTTTCAATGTCTTCCAGGTTGCCTTTGGGCAGGATGAAGGTGTTGAAGCCCATCTTAGCTGCTTCTTTGACGCGGCGCAAGGCCTGAGGGACGCGGCGTATGTCGCCTGTGAGGCCGACTTCGCCCATGACGACGGTCCGGCTGTCCATGGAGATATCCCGCAGGCTGGAGTAAACGGCCAGGGCCACGGGCAGGTCCGCTGCCGTTTCATTGAGGCGCAGGCCGCCGACGACGTTGATGTAGACGTCCTGGCTGCCCAGGGGGACGCCGAGGCGTTTTTCCAGGACCGCCAGGAGGATGATCAGGCGGTTGTAGTCCATGCCCGACGCCGTGCGGCGCGGTACGGCGAAGACGGAATGAGCCGTCAGGGCCTGGATTTCACCGAGCATGGGGCGCATGCCGTCGAGGACGGCGGCGACGGCAGAGCCTGCCTGGTCCGCTGCCCGTTCGGCCAAGAGTAGCTGCGACGGATTTTCCAGTTCCGAAAGACCGCCGCTGGTCATGGTGAAGAGGCCCGATTCGTTCGTCGAGCCAAAGCGGTTCTTGATGCCCCGCAGGATGCGGAACTGATAGTTCCGTTCGCCTTCGAAATAGAGAACCACGTCTACCATGTGTTCCATCATGCGCGGGCCGGCAATGGCACCGTCCTTGGTGACGTGGCCGATGACGACGACCGGGATGCCTTCGCTTTTGGCAAAGGTCATGAGGCGGCTCGTGCCTTCGCGGATCTGGGCCAAGCTGCCCGGCGTGCCTTCGATGTCGCGGCTGTACATGGTCTGAATGGAGTCGACGACGAGCAGGGCCGGGCGGCGCCGCTTCGCTTCGTCGAGGATGTTGTCCAAGGACGTGTCGGCCTGGATAATCAGCTGCGGCGTGGAAATGCCAAGGCGCTGGGCACGCATCTTGATCTGGCCTGCCGATTCTTCACCGGAACCGTAGAGGACGCTGCCGTTCTTTTCGCAGACTGCCGCCGCCAGCTGCAGAACCAGCGTCGACTTGCCGATGCCCGGGTCGCCGCTGAGGAGGATCAGGGCGCCCGGGACGATGCCGCCGCCGAGGACGCGGTCCAGTTCGCCGATGCCCGTTTCCATGCGGGCCATGTCTTCCATGGCAATATCCGTCAGGGATGCCGCCTTGGAAGCCGGGCCGCTGCGGGCCATGCTCTGGGCCGCCTTAGGCGCTTCTGGCTCGACCGTTTCTTCAACCATGGTATTCCATTCACCGCACTGCGGGCAACGGCCGAGCCAGCGGCTGGACACGCTGCCACAGTTGGTGCAGACGTAACGGGTCTTTTTCTTTACCATGACTGCTCCTTACTCCGTCGTGAAGACGAGCTTCTTCTTGTCCAAACTGTCGATATGGATCGTATTGCCGTCCTTGACGTCGCCGCTGAGGAGCATTTCCGAAATCGGGTCTTCGACGAGCTTCTGGATAGCCCGTTTCAACGGCCGGGCACCATAGGCAAAATCCGTGCCTTCCTGGACCAGGACGTCGTCGGCAGCTGTCGTCCAATCCATGGCGACACCTTTTTCGCCGAGGCGTTTCGTCAGGTCCTTGAGCAGGATGTCGACAATCTGGCGTAAGTCTTTCTGTTCCAACGGTTTGAAGACGATGATTTCGTCGATACGGTTGAGGAATTCCGGCCGGAAGAAGCGTTTCACATCGGCCATGATTTCCTTTTCAGCTATTTCGAAAGACGCTTTGCGGTCTTTATCATTGTCACTGCCTGTGGAGAAGCCCATGACCGGCCCTGACGGTTTGAGGTGCACCGCGCCGAGGTTGCTAGTCATGATGATGACCGTATTGCGGAAGTCGACAGTCCGACCTTTGGAGTCGGTCAAGCGGCCTTCGTCGAGGACCTGCAGGAGCAAGTTGAAGAAGTCACTGCTGGCCTTTTCCACTTCGTCGAAGAGGATGACACTGTACGGTTTTTCCCGGACTGCGTCGGTCAATTCGCCCCCTTCTTCATAGCCGACATAGCCCGGAGGGGCGCCGACCAAGCGGGAGACACTGTATTTTTCCATAAATTCGCTCATATCGATGCGAATCATGTTGTCGGCACTGCCGAAGAGCTGAGTAGCCAGAGTCCGGGCCAGTTCGGTCTTGCCGACACCGGACGAGCCGAGGAAGAGGAAGGAACCGATAGGCCGGTTGGCATCCTTGAGGCCAGCTCGGGCCCGGCGGACGGCTTTAGCTACGGCCGTGACGGCGTCGTCCTGGCTGATGACCCGTTTATGCAGTTCTTCTTCTAAGTGAAGGAGGCGCTGCGATTCCGTTTCTGTAATTTGCTGGACCGGGACGCCTGTCCACATAGATACGACGTCGGCAATGTCGTTTTCTGTGACGACGAGTTTTTCATCGTCGTGCTGTTTCTTTTCTTTTTGAAGAGCCGAGATTTCCGATGATACCTTCTTGCCGGCATCGCGGAGGGACGCGCATTTTTCAAAGTCTTCCCCAGCCAGGGCCGCTTCTTTTTCCTTATTGATGTCGGCCAGTTTCTGTTCCAAGTCCTGGAGTTCATGAGATGGCGCGTAGACCTTCATGCGGACGCGGGCCGCGGCTTCATCCATGACGTCGATGGCTTTGTCCGGCAGGTAGCGGTCGGAAATGTACCGTGCCGACAACTTGACGGCAGCTCTTACGGCATCGTCCGTGATGCGGGCCTTGTGGAAGGCTTCGTAACGGTCACGCAAGCCAAAGAGAATAGCCATGGCGTCGTCTTCCGTTGGTTCGCCGACCAAGACGGGCTGGAAGCGGCGGGCCAAGGCGGCATCTTTTTCAAAGTGCTTCTTGTATTCATCGAGCGTCGTAGCGCCGATGCACTGCAAGTCGCCCCGGGCCAGAGCCGGTTTGAGGATGTTCGCCGCATCCATGGCCCCTTCGACGGCGCCGGCCCCGATGAGCTGGTGGATTTCGTCGATGAAGAGGATGATAGAATCGTCCTGTTCGATGATGTCGAGGATGCGCTTGATTCGTTCTTCAAATTCACCGCGGTACTTGGTACCGGCGACGATGCTGGCTAGGTCGAGGGAGAAAATATGCTTGTCCAGCAGGCTGTCAGGCACGTTGCCCGTGATGATGCGCTGAGCCAGTCCTTCAGCGATAGCCGTCTTGCCGACGCCAGGCGCGCCGATGAGGACCGGATTGTTCTTAGTCCGGCGGCTAAGGATCTGGATGACCCGACTGATTTCCTTTTCCCGGCCGATGACCGGATCGATTTTTCCCTTCTTAGCCCATTCATTGAGGTCGCGGCCGAACTGGGACAAGTCGTTGCCGTTTTTGTTGGCTACAGCGTCGTTGCCTTCGACGTCCGGGTCGTTCATGAGTTCGCTCAAGCGCTGGGAGACGAGGTCCGGGTCGATATCCATGTCTTCCAAGATCTGGACGGCCATACCGCTCCCTTCTTCAAGGATACCTGCCAGCATGTGTTCTGTGCCGACATAATTCTGTTCCAGCCGGTTCGCTTCGCGGACAGCCAGTTCCATCGCCCGCTTCGTCCGCGGTGTCAAGCGCAGTTTCGACGGCGTATCCTGGCCCCAGCCGACGTGCTGTTCGATGGCACGGGTAACATTTTCCGGCGTCAGTCCCAACTGATTGAGGAGCAGGCCGGCAATGCCGTCTGTATTGAGAACGAGACCGAGCAGGATATGTTCGGTCCCGACGTAATCATGGTGGAATCTTTGTGCCGCGTCCTGCGCATACTGCAGGACAGCTTTGGCATCATTGGTGAGACGATTGTTCATCATGGGAAATTCACTTCCTCTGGTAAGCTGCGAGTACGGACTGGACGGCCTGGGCCCGCTGGTGCTGAAGCTCTTCATCGTTTAATTCCGTCCCGGCTTTGAGCTGTAAATAAGCCGGTTCGACGACGTTCATAATGGCTTCATAAGCCAAGGGCTGTTCCGGGATGACGCCCATATCGATGCCGAAGCGCAGGTCGCTGGCCAGGGCCAGCGATTCCTGGTCCGACAAGAGCCAGGCCTGACTGAGCGTCCCATACGTGCGCAGCCATTTATCTTTTAAAGTATTTTCATTATGGTCCCAAACGAGACTCCGGCAATTCTGTTCTTCCTGGACGATCTGAGTGACGATTTTGCTCAATTGGTCGAAGATATCCGTTTCGGTCACGCCCAGTGTGATCTGGTTCGTGATTTGGAAGATATTGCCAATGCATTCGTTGCGTTCACCGTACATCCCAGATACGGTGAAGCCGAATTTGGTGATGCCCTGGACGATGCGATTGAAACGCTTCATCATGACCAGGGCCGGAACGTGGATGGTCACGCCTGCCGTCAAGCCCGTACCAGTCAAGGACGGGCTGGCCGTAAGATAGCCGAAATCATCGCGGAAGGCGAAATCCAAGTGGCTTTCCAAGGTATCGTCGACTTGGGCAGCCTGGTCCCAGACGCGCTGGAGGTCGAAGCCTGGCGCTGCCGTCTGAATGACGAAGTGGTCGTCTTCGTTGAGCATGATGGAGACGGCCCCGTCGTCACGGAGCAAGACGCCGCGGTGCTTCGGATGTTCGATATGGCTGGCCGACGAAAAATGTTTCACTACCATCATTTCCCGTTCCATCGGCGATAACTCTTCCAGGCCGATAAAGGTATAGCGGCCGTGTCCCAGTGTATCGAGGGGACCGATCTGGCGTTTTCCTTCTTCTAGGACGGCTGCCAGTTCCGTGTCCGACGCCTTGTCAGGAAAGACGTATTTCTTCAGGTTCCGATCCAGACGGACGCGGCTGTCGATGACGATGTCATTGAAGTTGCCCGTCCCATCCTGCCAGGGACAGAGCGGCTGCTGAAGCATATCATGTACCATGGCTTATTCCCCCTTTCCGCCGTCCGGCAATTGACGCTGGAGGGCGCGGATTTCGTCGCGGACTTTGGCTGCTTCTTCATAGCGTTCTTCTTGGACCAGCTTCTGCAGATGCTGGCGCAGGCGTTTGACATGCGTCGCCGTCCGGAAGACGCCAGTACCGCGGTTGGGCACTTTGCCGACGTGCTTACTGTGGCCGTGGATACGGCGCAGGAGCGGCGGAATTTCTTCCTGGAACGCTTCGTAACAGTCAGGGCAGCCGAATTTCCCTAAGCGGTTGAATTCGCTGTAGGTCATGCCGCAGCTGGCACAACGTGGTTCGTCGCCGCTGCGTCCCTGATAATCGGGATAAGCCATCTTGCGGAAAAAGTCGTTATCGATAATATTCAAATCTCTGAAATTAGAAAAATTAGTCTGTTTCTTGGCACAAGCTGCACACAGGTGCAAATCCGTGCGCCGCCCGTTCTCGATTTTGACGATATGGACAACAGCCTCTCTTTTCTTACAGGCATCACATAACATAGCCCTCACGTCCTTTCTATCATTCAATGGAGATTGAGATTCTTCAAAATATCGCTGATGACCAGCAACCGCGTTCCTTCGTCGTCGATACGGCGGTACAGGGATTCAAAGGTCAAATGGAGGATGACCGCTTCGTTGTTGGTCAGGCTGCGCCGTTTGAGGAGCTGGTACAGCAAGGCATCCAGGTCTTCCATGGAAATGCTGACGGCCGGCAGCCGTTCATGCAAGAGGACCGGTGTGCGGTCCTGCTTCTTCGGCGTCAATTTGATAATGCGGACGAAGCCGCCAGACCCGCGCCGCGATTCGACCAGATAGCCCTTGTCGTTGGAAAAGCGCGTACTCAGGACATAGCTGATCTGCGACGGTGCGCATTGCAATTCGTCGGCCAGTTCATTACGGCGCAATACAATATCAGAATTATCTTCTTCTAGTAATTTATGTAATATGAATTGTTCAATCTTATCGGCCAACACACTCATCGTAAATCACCCCTCAAAAAACATTTTCCTTTTTGACTTTCATACAGCTCTATTATATTCGTCTTTTTGACTTTACGCAAGAGCTCTGCTCTCATTTCCCATCATGCAGGCAAAGAACCTTCCCACATCAGGAGAAACGGGCGTGCCACGTGCACGCTATAGACCTTTATGAGGAATGCCTTGCACTCCTGGTTGTACGAAGGCGTAGAATAGTGTATTATAAATAGACTATTAACTGTGAGGTGTTCCGTTTGAAACAATCCGGACCTGGCTCGGTCAGTTACTATTTTCATCACGAAAAGAAATTCCTGCTCATCGTCACGCTGAGCGGTATCTTATACAATATCGGCATGATTGCCAGTCCCTGGTTCGACGGGCAGCTGGCCCAATATCTTTACGATATTTTCGGCGGTACCCGGACGGCAGCCAATATGTATGCCCTCTGTCTCTGCTACGCTCTGGTCATCGTCGGCGTCCAGGGATCCCGCTACGTCAAGCGCCTGTATGTCCGAAAATTCGCCAATAACATCAGCCTGGCCATGAAGGACCGGATTTACCAGCACTTGGTCCAGACACCAAAACAGGAGATGGAGCAAGCCGATACGGGAGCCCTGATGACCAAGGTCATTTCCGACATCGATACCTGCGTCGAAGGGATGCGAAAGTTCACGACGGAAATCTTCGATACAGGCGTCGTCATGATGGCCTATATCGTCATGCTTCTCTGCTATGATTGGCGCCTGACCTTATGCATCCTCGTCTTTCCACCCATTGCCTATGCCCTGGCCAACAGCCTGCGCCGCCTAGTCGCCATGACGGCAGCCCGCAGCAAGGAAAGCAGCGGTGCCTTGTCGGGCATGACCTTGGATCGCATCAGCAACGCCCTGACATACCGCGTCTACGGCGAAGAAGCCATCCAGGACCGGTGCTATGAAAGGTACCTGGCCGACTACGAAAAGAAGATGATTCTGGCCAATCTCTGGGAAAATACGCTCCAGCCCATTTACAAAGTCATCGCCATGATCGGCACGATGCTGGTCATCTGGTTCGGCGGCCATAACGTTCAAGGGACGGGCTGGGAAAGCTGGGATATTGCCGCCTTCTCGACGTACCTGGCCTGCTTCGTCAAGCTGGCGACGAAGTCGTCCCATGCGGCGAAGTTGTTCAATGCCATCCAAAAGGCCCAAGTATCATGGCAACGCATCCAGCCCCATCTCCAGGCGGCAACCGAACTTCGCCAGCCTGTGCCGCCAGCAGCTCCGGCGGAATTGACGGTCCGTCACTTGTCCTTCACCTATCCTGGCAGCCATGCCCCCATTTTCCGTGATCTGTCCTTTTCAGCCACCCCCGGCACCATGATTGGCGTCACTGGGCCTGTGGCCTGTGGCAAATCGACGTTGGGCCAGGCCTTCCTCTGTGAAAATCCCCACGGCGGCCAGATTTTCTTCGGCGCCAAGGAACTCGGCAACGGCCATACCGCACCGGACGGCATCGTCGGCTACTGCGGCCATGACGCCGAGCTCTTTGCAGCTACAGTCGAAGAGAACATCCGCCTCGGCCTGCCTGGCGACATCAGCACCGTCTTGGAAACGGTCTGCATGGACCAGGATTGCGCTGCCTTCCCGGCCGGTACTCAGACGCCTATCGGTGAAGGCGGCCAGCGCTTGTCCGGCGGCCAGCAGGCCCGCATCGCCTTGGCCCGGACCTTGTTCCATCTGCGGCCGCTCCTCATTCTCGACGATCCTTTCGCCGCCGTCGACATGGCGACGGAACGGACGATTTTCGACAATCTGCGCCGACGCGGCAAGGACTGCATCATCTTCCTCTTGTCGCACCGCCTGTCCCTCTTCCCTAAACTGGACCAGGTCATCTGGCTCAACGGCGACGGGACGGCTGTCGTCAGCACCCACGAAAGGCTCTACGCATCGTGTCCGGCCTACCGGGACCTTTACGACCTGCAGCACGCCCGAGGAGGTGCTGTCCATGAATAACGTCTTCTGGCAGACCTTGCGGCAAAATGGTCTCCTCTTGCTGATCCTAATACTGGCCATTGCCGCCTCCATCGCCGTGAGCGTCACACCGCCTCTCATCTTGCAATACATCGTCGACAGCCTGGTCAGCGGTTCCTTCAGTCCTTATCCCTTACTGACAGCAGGCATCCTCTATTTCGCCCTCAACGCCGGCAGCGGCCTCGTCAACGCCTTGAAAGAAACGTTAATCACCGTCTTTGGCCAGAAGATTACCCATGGTCTGCGTTCAGCCATGTGCCAGCGCCTCGGCGATTTGCCAGCAGCCTATTTCGTCGGCCACGAAGCCGGTGCCGTCACATCGCTCTTCGTCAATGACGTCGATACCTTAGAAAACCTCTTCGATTCCGGCGTCGTCAGCATGATTGCCGATGCCTTCACGATTTTCAGCATCCTTGCCGTCGTCTTCCACTTGAGCACGGGCCTAGGAGTCCTTCTCTGTATCAGCCTGCCCTTGCTCTTTCTCCTGACCCGCTATTTCCAAAAACGCATGCTCCAAGCTCAGCGGGACAACCGCATTGCCGTCGGCCGGACGAATGAGCTCATCCCGGAAACAGTCCGCAATATCCGCACGATTCACACGTGCCAGCAGGAAAATTATCTGCGCCAGCGCTACGGTCAGACCATCCGGGCCAGCTTCGACGCCATGGAACGGAGTAATTTCTGCGATTCCATCTATTCACCTATCATCATCACCAGCTGTACCTTGATCATCTGTATCATGATGGCCCTGTCGGTCAGCAGTCCGTCCCTGCAGGAGCTCTTCGGCATGACCGTCGGCAGCGTCGTCGCCCTTATCGCTTACGTACGCCGCATCTTCTCGCCCTTAGAGAGCATCGGCATGGAAATCCAGAACATTCAATCGGCGATTGCCGGCATCGGCCGCCTGAAAGACTTTTTCGCTGAACCGGTCCAAGCGAAAGGACGCTGCACCGTCCTCGACAAGACCGCTCCCCCACTGGTTATCAGCGATGTCACGTTCGGTTATGACCGGGAAAAAGCCATTTTCCACCACGTCTCGCTCACTGTCAAAACCGGAGAAATGGTCACCATCACAGGCCGAACAGGCGCCGGAAAGAGCACCCTCTTCAAGCTCATCCTCGGCCTCTACCAACCCCGGCAGGGCCAGGTCCGCGTCTTCGGCTGCGACCCGTCCCAGCTGGCAGCACCCTTGCGGCGCCAAGTTTTCGGCTACGTCGAACAGCAATTCCACGCCATTAGCGGCACTATCGCCGATCAAATCAGCCTCGAAGACGAACGGGTCACGAAGGACGCCATGGAAAAGGCCCTGCGCCTCGTCGGACTGTGGGAGACATGCTGCGCCCTGCCCCAAGGCCTGGACACGCCGTTCCGGCCGGAACTCTTTTCCCGGGGCCAGAGCCAGCTCCTGTCCATTGCCCGGGCCATCGTCATGGACCCGCAAATCCTCTTGTTCGACGAAATCACGGCCAACCTCGATTCCCTCACGGAAACCCAGGTCCTCCAGGCCCTGCAGGCCGCGGCCCAGGACCGGACGGTCCTCTCCATCTCCCATCGCCTCTACGAAGCCCGCGGCGGACGCCGCGTCGTCATCGGAGAAACAGAATCGTAGGTCGTTCGTCGTAAATCGTTCATCGCAAAAAAAAGAACCCCTCCACCAAGATGCGGTCCCCCTCCCCTTTGCAGGAGAGGCTTTTGGCTCCCCTGCAAAGGGGAGCTGGCGCCGCAGGCGTCTGAGGGGTTCTTTTTAAAGAATCAAGCGGACCGCCTTATCAGGACGGCCCTTACGAGTCACTACTTCGCCGGCGCTTCGATGGGGTCGTAGTCAGCCGGTTTGTCCGTAATGGCGGCTTCGTCGATGGCCGATGGGGCCGGATTGAAGCCCTGGCGGAAGAGGTTCCGGATAGCTGCGATATATGGCGGGACAATGGTATCCATGAGGAGATAGCGCTTGCGGAAGAGGTTGCGCTTCTGCGACTTGATTTCGCCATATTTGCGCCGCTTCTCTTCAATAGGCAGGCGGAAATACCATTTTTCCTTCGCATCGGGCACGGCGCCTTCACCGAGCCAGAAGTCGTTGAAATTCGTCTTCTTCGAGCGGTTGCCGCGCAGCATGTGGCTGTTGGTATAGAAACCTTCGTCGGTAATGACGTACATATCGTGGATGCCTAATGTCTGGACGAAGATACGCATCAAATAGAGGATAAAGTTCTTCGGCCGGTAGCCAAAGAGCTTCTTGGTCAGGACTTTCGTCGTTTCCAGGCCGTGCTTCGAGCCCTGGATAGTACCGATGTACATGGACGGCGTCCCGTCGGTATTATAGTCGAAGCGGAAGTTGAAGTGATAGATCATCTGGCCTTCGTGATAGAGGTACAGCGACAGGAAGCCTTCCTTGCGCTGGCCCGTATCAAAGATGAGCCGTGCTTCCAAAGGCAGCGATTCATCAGGCGAAGTCCATAGGGTATAGCCCTTTCCCCAGTAAAGTTCGTGGATGACGTCGTCGGAAAAGAAGGCCCGCAAGATGGCGAAATGATATTTCAAGGCATCCAGGCGCTGGCGCATGGTCGAATTCTTGAACAAGAAGACGCGGGTCATGACTTCCTGGAAATCTGGGTCGTGCTGGTCAAAGAAGCCTTTCATCGGATCGTAGTGGTCAAAGAAATCGTAAAGTTCTTCAAATAAAGCCCGATTGGACACGGCACGAGCAAAAAAAACGACAGCCCGCTTGTTCTCCTGGAAATTCCGGGGACCGTATATGAGGCGTGATAAGTGCCAGAAATAGGAAATGCTGTGCATGGAATTCCTCCTATCAAGTACAAAGCTAATAGTACTATTATACGGGCAAGGCAAGCAGGCTGTCAATGTGGAGTTCGTGGCTCGTGGCTAATCGCTATAATTTCCGCACGATATGGGCCGGGACGTGGGCCAGGTCGCGGGTACCCGTGATCATCATGGCGTCCATGAGCTGGCGTTTGAGCGTATCCAAGAGGAGTTTGACACCTTCTGCCCCGCCGCCAACGGCAGCGACGGCAGCGGGCCGACCGATGAGGACGGCGTCGGCGCCGAGGGCCAGCATCTTGAGGATGTCCTCGCCGTGACGGATGCCGCCGTCTACGAAAATCGTAATCCGCCCTTTGACAGCAGCGGTGATATCGGGCAGGGCATCGGCCGTACCAGCCATACCGTCGAGGACGCGGCCACCGTGGTTGCTGACGACGATGCCCTTAGCACCGGCTTCGGCACAGGCAACGGCTTCTTCGGCCGACATGACGCCTTTGACGATGAAGGGCAACTGAATAGCCTGTACGATCTCAGCAATGTCACTGGCGCTCTTCGGGCCTACGGGCTGGCCAAAGATGCGCATGTTGATCAACGTCGCCGCATCGATGTCGCTGGCAACGGCAAAAGCGCCGGCTTCTTCGGCCTGATGAGCCTTCTCGATGATTTGGTCGTTGCTGCGGGGCTTGATAGTCGGAATGACGATGCCCGGCCGTTTCTGACAAGACGCAATCCCCGAAGCATACATGTAAGGCGCACCGCTGTCACCAGTAAAGCACAGGGTCCCTGCTTCCAAGGCCGCCTGGGTGACGGCTTCGTCGTATGCCTGTTCCACTTCCGCCGGGTCGCCGTCGACTTGGGCATTGAGGACGATGCCGCCGACAGGAGCCAAGAGGACAGGCATACTCAGCCGTTTGCCGAGAATCGTCACGCCCGTATCCGGGTCGTCGACGCCGGACATGCTGCGCATGACCAGGCCGTATTCCTGGAGGGCTTCGACGTTACGCATGAAAGACCGGCCCGTACGCAAGCCGCCGAACCCGGGGATCATGCCGACACAGGCTTTGCCATTGCACTGAGGACAGACATGGCAGCCTTTCATTTTTTCACGAGCTTTGTTCCTTACTTCCTGTAAATCCATGAGAATCACTTCCTAAATGAAAATTTTATTGTCAGCACGGCCGCTGTAGGTCATCTCTAACATCTTGACATGGGATAAAAAAGCTGGGTCATCGAAATACTTGGCCCCTTTCGGACAGTTGCGAACGCAGCGCTGGCACTTGATGCAGATGCCGGTAACGACGGACGGCTGGTCCCGGTCGATGGACCCCATCGGGCACTGGCGGGCACAAAGGCCACAGGATACACATTTTTCCAAGTCCGTCTTGGGCTTGGCCTTGAGGAATTTAGCCGGCTGGCCATCGACGCCTCGGGGAACGTAATACGGTGCCTTGGCATCGCCGTCGACGACGAGATGCGGCACCATGCCGTCGGTCTGGCGGATTTTCGATACAGCCAGGTCTGTCAGGCGGATCATGAGGGCCAGGTCCTTTTCATCAGGCCGATGAGGCGCCAAGACGTCGGAAAATGCATGAGTTCCTACAAAGGCACCGGCTGCGACAACACGAAAGCCGTTGTCATCGAGAGTCGCACAGAGTTCGGCCAGGGCATTGTCGAAAGACCGATTGCCATAAGTCACGACAGCCATGGTCAAAGCCCCTTTGCCGATGAGTTTTTCCTGATATGTCGGCAAAATCTTATTGGGCAATTTTCCGGCATATGTCGGACCGCCGACGATGACCAAGTCGCCTGCCGAAAAAGTACGGACCGCTTCGCGGTCTTCCGGCAAGTCCAGAGAAATAGCCCGGCACGATACCTGGAACAACCGCGCCGCTTCGGAAGCGGCCTGACAGACGAGGCGCTTCGTATTGCCTGTAGGGCTGAAATAAACAGCATACACGTGTTGGATGTTCATAAACAATCACCTCAGTTACACAAAACCCGATACAGTATTCCTTGCCTTTATTATATACCCAAAAAGGACTGTCTCACAAAGTTTTTTTATGCTCCTGTGAAGTCCCCTGTTTACTTTTGTAGAAGTTTGCTGTTTGATGTGCCTTCCTCTTTTGTGTTAGAATACAGTATGATTTTGACAAATTTTTACAAAAAATGAGGTGTCTTATGCAAAAGAAAATATATGCCGTGCGGCATGGCCGTACGACGGGTCTGTTCCTGTCCTGGGCAGACTGCCAGAAACAAGTGACCGGCTTCCCTGGCGCCCGCTTCAAGAGTTTTACCGACGCTACTGAGGCTTGGAAATGGCTCAATGGCGAAGAAATAGCGGCACCAAAGAAAGCAAGGGCCCCAAAAAAATCCCGGCCATCGGCCAAAGCGGCCACACCGACGGCCCCGCTTCGTCCCGACGAGGACCAGGATTTCGTCATCTATACCGATGGCTCGTGCCTGTGCAATCCCGATGGGCCCGGCGGCTGGGCCGTCGTTGCCCGCAACGTCGCTACGGGCGAAGTAACGGAACTGGCCGACGGCAACTCGTCGACGACGAACAACCGTATGGAACTCCTGGCGGCCATCATGGCCTTGCGCTTCGCACCGGAAGGGACGAAAGTCGCCTTGTACACGGACAGCCAGTACCTAAAGAACGGCATCACTAAGTGGATCGCTGCCTGGAAGCGCCGGGGCTGGAAAAAAGCCGACGGCCAGCCCGTCCTCAATCAGTCCTACTGGGTCGAACTGGACAAACTCTACCACGCTCACGACGTCACCTTCCACTGGGTCAAAGGCCACGTCGGCGTCGAACTCAACGAACGCTGTGACCAACTGGCCAAATCCCAGGCTATGAAGTATAAGTAAAAACGAATCACTAGCTATTAGTGGCCAGTGATTCGTTTTTACTGTAGGAATCGCCACGTAGGCAACCCGCTTGGGTATTTGAGACGTTCTCTCCAAGCTGGAAAATAGCTCCTATGCTGGGACGGGCTTGCCACGTGCAAGCCCTTACAGGGCCAGGATGTCGGCTACGAGCTGGTCTACTTCTTCTTGTTTCGTACTCCACGAAGTACAGAAGCGGACGCAGACATGGTCGTCGTCGATAGGACCTTCGGCTTCGAAAACGTATTTCTGGCCCAGCTTCCGGGCTTGTTCCTGGCTGAGGATGACGAACTGCTGATTCGTCGGACTGACGATGAGTTCTTCTATGCCCTTCTGGCGGAAGGCGTCGCGGATTTCCATAGCATATTCGTCGGCTTGCTTCGTAATGGCAAAATACGTCCCGTCATGGAGCAGCGTATAGAACTGGAGCCCTAAAAGCCAGCCTTTGGCCAGGACGGCACCGAACTGTTTCATGTGAGCCTTGAAGCGGCGGCCCATACCAGGCTGGGTCAGGACGACGGCTTCGCCGAAGAAAGCGCCGCACTTCGTACCACCGATATAGAAGGCATCGGCCAGGCGTCCAAAATCAGCCAGGGTCAGGTCATTTTCGGCCGCACCCAAACCATAGCCCATACGGGCACCATCGACGAAGAGATACATGTGATACTTGCGGCAGACTGCGGAAATAGCCGTCAATTCAGCTTTCGTATAGAGCGTACCGTATTCCGTCGTAAAAGAAAGATAGACCAATGACGGCCGTGTCAGGTATTCGGCTTCGCCAGAATTATAATAGGCCTGCACTTCCCCTTCAATCTGTTCAGCCGTAATCTTGCCGTCATGATGGGGCAAGGCGACGATTTTATGGCCGGCATTTTCGATGGACGCACATTCGTGACAGTTGATATGGCCCGTATCGGCACAGAGTATGCTGTCACAGGACCCAAGGAGGGCCGAAATGGTAACGAAATTGGCCTGCGTCGCCCCTGGGAAAAAGAATACCTGCCCTTGGGGACACTGGGACAATTCCAAAATCAGTTTCTCTGCCTTATCACACCAGTCATCAACACCATAACCGCCGTACTGCGTATCGTTCGTCTGGGCCAAAGCCTGCAAAATACTGCCATGCGCGCCATGATTATAGTCATTGTTAAAACGTATCATTTTACCCTATCTCCTTACTGTATCCCTTAATCTTCTTCAACTTCTGCTAATTTTTGCTGCAATGTTTTCCCAAGCTGCCAAAAGGCTGGATTGAACCTCTCCCGCTTATAGAAACGGGAGATTCTTGAGAAGTTTGATAAATCAAAATTCTGCTTACTTTTACGGAGTATGTTGTATGCTCCATTCACATCCGCGTTGGCCATCCTGCCATCGGCGAACTGGTACAAGCCACGGTGGATACGCTTCCCGCTGAACGTGCCAGTATATGGCTATTCAGGATTATAGACAGGAATATCGTCTAAATCCAAGCAACTTGCTTGAAAAGTGTAAGATTCTTCCTGTTCTATGGCCTTACGTTTATTTTAACAGAATCGCATAAGGTTGTACAATGAAAATACTATAAAGCGATGACGTCTAAATCATCTGGGATATACAGTTTTCCCTGATAATACCGGCATCCTTCGGCATGGTAACGCTGGCGGCGATGGGCCAGGTCCTTATCTTCCGTATGATAGAGGATCAGGTTCTGCACGCCCAGGCGGGCCGCCGTTTGGCAGGCATCTTTGACGGTAGAATGGTGTTTCTCATAGGGATGGAAGATAGCCGCTTCAGCATCGAGGCAGAAAGCTTCGTGAAGGAGCCATTTGCTATCCCGGACATAGGCTTCTTCCCAGGGCTGGTACGGTTCATCGCCGCAGCAGGTCAGTCTGCCATCGGCGAGTTCCAAAGAAAAGCCGAATTGTTTGGCCTTCGTCGAGCGGATATCGAAAAAGGTCACATCGTGACCGATGAGTTGACGCGTCTCCCCGTCGGCTACCGTAATGAGATGCAGGCGGTCATCGAGGAAAGCACCGTCTTTCGAGGACAACAGGGCCTTACCCATCGTGCGCAGCAGGGAAATAACTTCTTCATGGCCGTAAATGACGGCTTCGCCATCATAGGTACCGCGCCGCCAGGATTGGCACATCATGCGCATGAGCCAGAGGATGCCCAAGAAATGATCCACATGCTTATGGGTGACGAAGACCGTCCGCATATCCTGCCAGCGCAGACGGGCCTTTTCGAGTTGGCGTAAAAGGCCGTTCCCGCCGCCGCCATCGACGAGCAGGTACTGACTGCCTTCCCGAAGGACGAAACATGTATCGTAGCAATGGGTCACTGTAGCGTTCCCCGTCCCTAACAGAGTCAAATCCATAAGTCCCTGCACCTACCGCGCGTTGGCTTCACCGCGGAAAATGGTACCGCGGCTAGCATCTACCGTGACAATTTCGCCGTTTTCCAGGGTGTCTACGGCATGAGCTGCGCCGACGACGGTCGGGATGCCGAGGGTGATGGCGACGATAGCCGATTCACTGG